>NZ_JAVXSJ010000022.1:0-63601 GCF_036643215.1 Comamonas sp.
GCGAGATAGGCGCCAGCGGCTTGGTGGTCGGCAGGTTTTCGTAGCCAATCATGCGGGCCACTTCTTCGATCAAATCTTCTTCCAGATTGATGTCGAAGCGGAACGTAGGCGCAGTCACAGAGACCACGCCTTCACTGACCACGGTGGCAGGCAGGCCCAGACCGTTCAGCGCATCCAGCACTTGCTGCTGGGTCACGGCCATGCCGATGACCTTGGCAGCACGGGCCACGCGCAGTTGCACGGGCTTTGGCTGGGGCATGTTGGGCTTTTGGTCGTCCATGGCCGCAACTTGCGTGTCGGGCGTGCCGCAAATTTCCAGCACCAGCGCGGTGATGCGCTCGATGTGCTCGGTGGTGAACTCGGGGTCCACGCCGCGCTCGAAGCGGTGACCCGCGTCGGTCGAGAAGTTGAAATGGCGTGAACGGCCAGCCATGGCCTTGGGGAACCAGAAGGCGGCTTCGATGTAGATGTTTTGGGTGTCGTCAGACACGGCAGTCGCATCGCCACCCATGATGCCGGCCAGCGATTCGACTTCCTTGTCGTCGGCAATCACACCCACTTTGATGAAGTCGTCAATCTTGATGGTGTTGCCGTTGAGCAGCTTGAGCGTTTCGCCCTGCTGGCCCCAGCGCACGGTCAGGCCACCGCTGATCTTGTCCAGATCAAAAATGTGGCTGGGGCGACCCAGCTCGAACATCACATAGTTGGAGATGTCAACCAAGGGCGACACCGAGCGCTGGCCGCAACGGGCCAGACGGTCAACCATCCACTGGGGCGTCTTCACCTGCGTGTTGACATTGCGCACGATGCGGCCCGAGAAGCGGCCGCACAGATCGGTCGCTTCAATCTTGACGGGCAGCTTGTCTTGCAAGGCCACGGCGGCGGCGGGGAAAGACAGTTGCTTCAGCGGCGTGCCGGTCAGTGCCGACAACTCGCGTGCTACGCCGTACACCGACAGGCAGTGCGCCAAGTTAGGCGTCAACTTCAGCGTGAACAGCGTATCGTCCAGATTCAGGTACTCGCGCACGTTTTGACCCAGAGGCGCATCCAGCGGGAACTCCAGCAGGCCGTTTGCGTCGTCGTCAATGCCCAACTCCTTGGCCGAGCACAGCATGCCAAAGCTTTGCACGCCGCGCAGCTTGCCCACCTTGATCATGAAGGGCTTGCCGTCTTCACCGGGAGGCAAAGCTGCGCCCACGGTGGCACAGGGAATGCGAATGCCCACGCGCGCATTGGGTGCGCCGCAGACGATGTTCAGCAGCTCGGGGCCGCCCACGTCCACCTGGCAGATGCGCAGACGATCGGCGTCAGGGTGCTGCACAGCTTCCTTGATTTCACCGACGACGATGCCGGTGAAAGGAGGTGCCACAGGATCCAGCTCTTCCACTTCCAGACCGGCCATGGTCAGGGTGTCGGCCAGTTGCTGGGTGGTCAGGTTGGGGTTGCAGTATTCGCGCAACCAGGATTCAGGAAATTGCATAGTCAGACTCTTTGGCGTTCAGGCCAGTTGCCACAGGGAAATCAACTGGCTGTATGGCGATCTTGCTTTCAAAAAAGGAGCTGTTCGCGCTTTTTTCACCTGGATTTCTGATTGTTTTATATTGGAAATCCTTAAGGAATGAGCGCAGCCAGCTCACTTTTTCATTGCTGAAATTGCGACAGAAAACGGATGTCGCCGTCGAAGAACAGGCGCAGGTCGTTCACGCCATAACGCAGCATGGTCAGGCGGTCAGGGCCCATGCCAAAGGCAAAGCCGATGTACTTTTCGGGGTCCAGACCCATGTTGCGCACCACATTGGGGTGCACCTGGCCGGAGCCCGCCACTTCCAGCCACTTGCCGGCCAACGGGCCGCTCTGGAACTGGATGTCGATTTCAGCCGAAGGCTCGGTGAACGGGAAGAAGCTGGGGCGGAAACGCAGCACCAGATCGTCCGATTCAAAGAAGGTCTTGCAGAAGTCGGTAAACACGACCTTCAAGTCCTTGAAGCTCACGTTCTCGCCAATCCACAGGCCTTCGCACTGGTGGAACATGGGCGAGTGGGTGGCGTCCGAGTCCACACGGTAAGTGCGACCTGGGGCAATGACGCGGATTTCGGGCATGGATTGGCCGGCATCAAGCGCATTGCGGTATTTTTTGACGTGCTGAACAGCGTGGCGCACCTGCATGGGGCTGGTGTGCGTGCGCAGCAAGTTAGGGGCGTGCGCCGTGCCGCCTTCTACATAGAAGGTGTCGTGCATGGAACGCGCGGGGTGGTCTTCGGGCGTATTCAGCGCCGTGAAGTTGAACCAGTCGGATTCGATCTCGGGCCCCTGGGCCACATCAAAACCCATGGAGCCAAAAATGCCTTCGATGCGCTCCAGCGTGATGGACACGGGGTGCAGACCACCGGCACCGCGGCGGCGGCCGGGCAATGTCACATCCAGCACTTCGGCCTTCAGGTGGGCTTGCAGCTCGGCATCAGCCAAGGCCTGGCGGCGGGCGGTCAGGGCCGCTTCAATTGCCTGCTTGGCTACGTTGATGGCAGCGCCGCGCGATTTTTTCTCTTCGACGGAAAGCTGCGCCATGCCCTTCATGAGCTCAGTCATCTTGCCCGACTTGCCCAGAAACTGCGCCTTGGCATTTTCCAGATCAGCGGGGGTATGGGCCTGCGCAAACAGCTGTTGCGCGCTCTCGACCAGAGAATCCAACTCGTTCATATCGACTCTTTATCGAATCTTAAAAATAAACAAGGGCTAGTGCCTTTTCAAGCCCTAGCCCTTGCTGTTTGTGCGCCAGCAGCTACTCAATTAAAAGCAACTACCGATCGTGACCTCAGGCAGCCAGCTTGGCTTTGACTTGGTCGACGATAGCTGCGAAAGCAGCCTTGTCGTGCACAGCGATATCGGACAGCATCTTGCGGTCGATTTCGATGGCAGCCTTCTTCAGACCGTTGGCGAATTGGCTGTATGTCAGACCCAGTTCACGTGCAGCAGCATTGATACGAGCGATCCACAGCTGGCGGAACACGCGCTTCTTGTTGCGACGGTCACGGTAGGCATACTGACCAGCCTTCATTACGGCTTGCTTGGCAACGCGATAGACGTTACCACGGCGGCCGCGGAAACCCTTAGCAAGGGCTAGAACTTTTTTGTGACGGGCACGGGCCGTTACACCACGTTTGACGCGAGGCATGTGTTTTCTCCTAGTTCGTCAGTGAATTACAGACCAGCGCCAGGCAACATCTTTGCGATGGAGCCCATATCGCCTTCATGCACGGAGACAGTGCCACGCAGGTGACGCTTGTTCTTCGTGGTCTTCTTGGTCAAGATGTGACGCTTGAAGGCTTGACCGCGCTTGACGGTACCACCGGGACGAACGCGAAAACGCTTCTTCGCGCTGCTCTTGGTCTTCATTTTGGGCATGTGAATGCTCCTATTGAATTTGTGCTCGCAAGGCGGCGTACAACCTGCACGCACTTCGCTAGCCTCCGAGGCACTTGTTCATCAGTCAGGCCGAAACCTCACTCATGTCTTGCAGGCAAGCCTGCAAATTCTTTTTTGTCTGCCTTACAAAACAAAAGTGGGCTGAGCCCACTCTTGCTGAAAAGCAAAACGGCAATTATGCCTTATCTGCAGCCTCTGGTGCTGCAGCAGCGCCATCACCCGAGACTTTTGCGCCAGGGGCAGGCTTTTTACCTGCGCGAGCTGGAGCAATCATCATGATCATCTGACGACCTTCCAGCTTGGGGAATTGTTCCACCTGGATGGAGTCAGCCAGATCATCACGCAGACGATTGAGCAGATTCAGACCGAGCTGCTGGTGCGTGATTTCACGACCGCGGAAACGCAGCGTGATCTTGCACTTGTCACCATCCGCCAGGAATCGGCGGATATTGCGCAGCTTGATGTTGTAGTCGCCATCATCGGTACCAGGACGGAATTTCACTTCCTTGATTTCGATGACGGTCTGCTTGGCCTTAGCTTCAGCAGCCTTCTTCTGTTCCTGATACTTGAACTTGCCGTAGTCCATCAAACGGCAAACGGGAGGAACCGCTGTTGCAGCGATTTCCACCAGGTCAACGTCCAGCTCACCGGCCATACGCAGCGCTTCTTGCAGCGATACGATGCCCAGAGGCTCGTTTTCAGGACCAGACAGACGCACTTCAGGCGCCATGATTTCTCGGTTCAGTCGATGCTTGCGCTCTTCACGGTGGCGGCGATCGCGAAATTCAGTAGCTATGGTTTTCACCTTGGATTGAAATGGCTACAACAGCGTAGCCGGCTAGCGTGCATTGCACGCAGACCGACCCGCCACAAAAATTAATTTGCCTCAGGCTTTGGCCGTGATGTCTTGGGCGATCATTTCAATAAATGCATCAACCGACATCACACCGAGGTCTTTGTTACCCCGGGCGCGCACTGCAACCGCACCAGCTGCCTTCTCTTTATCGCCTGCGACAAGGATGTAGGGCAGCTTCTGCATGGAATGCTCACGTATTTTATACGTAATCTTTTCATTGCGCAGATCAGTTACTACTCTAAGGCTTTGATTCGGCAATGCTTTTTGCAGCTTTTGCGCCACTTCCTTGGCATAGTCCGCCTGAGCGTCCGTAATATTGAGTACGGAAACCTGCACAGGAGCCAGCCAGGCGGGCAGCGCGCCAGAGTGGTGTTCGATCAAAATACCAATGAAACGCTCGAGCGACCCCAGAATGGCGCGGTGCAGCATGATGGGGCGGTGACGGTCACCGTCTTCACCCACAAATTCCGCATCAAGGCGCTCTGGCAAGTTCGGGTCGACCTGAATCGTGCCGCATTGCCACTCACGGCCCAGCGCATCCTTCAAGGTGTATTCGATCTTGGGGCCGTAGAAGGCACCCTCACCCGGCAGATATTCAAACTCGCAGCCCGAAGCACGCAGGCCTTCGGCCAGAGCGTTTTCAGCCTTGTCCCAGTCTTCGTCTTTGCCGATGCGCTTTTCAGGACGAGTCGACAGGCGATACAGGATATTGGTGAAACCAAAATCTGCGTACACCTTTTGCAGCAGCGCCGTGAAGGCCGTCACTTCAGCCTGAATCTGATCTTCAGTACAGAAGATATGGCCGTCATCTTGAGTGAATGCACGCACGCGCATGATGCCGTGCAGCGAACCTGTGGGCTCGTTGCGGTGGCAGTTGCCAAACTCACCAAAGCGCAGTGGCAGATCGCGGTAGCTCTTGATACCTTGCTTGAAGATGATGATGTGACCGGGACAATTCATCGGCTTGAGCGCGTATTCGCGCTTTTCCGAATCGGTCGTGAACATGTTTTCGCGGTACTTGTCCCAGTGACCGGTCTTCTCCCACAGGGTCTTGTCCAGAATCTGAGGGGCTTTCACTTCCTGATAGCCGTTGTCCTGGTAGACCTTGCGCATGTACTGCTCAACCTGCTGCCAGACCGACCAGCCCTTGGGGTGCCAGAACACAGTGCCTGGGGAATGCTCGTCAATGTGGAACAGATCCAGTTCGCGGCCCAGCTTGCGATGGTCGCGCTTCTCGGCTTCTTCCAGACGGAACAGATAGTCCTTCAGCTCATCCTTGGTCGCCCAGGCCGTGCCGTAGATGCGCTGCAGCATCTCGTTGCGGTGGTCGCCACGCCAGTAGGCGCCAGCCACCTTCATCAGCTTGAAATGCTTGAGCTTGCCGGTGCTGGGCACGTGAGGGCCGCGGCACAGATCTTCAAAAGCGCCTTCGCGGTACAGGCTCACATCTTCATTGCTGGGGATGCTGGCAATGATCTCGGCCTTGTAGTTCTCGCCCTGGCTCTTGAAATGCGCCACCGCTTCATCGCGTGGCAGCACACGGCGCTGCACAGGCTCATCCTTGTTAGCCAGCTCGGTCATCTTCTTTTCGATAGCGACCAAGTCTTCAGGCGTAAAGGGGCGCTTGTACGAAAAGTCGTAGTAGAAGCCGTTTTCAATCACAGGGCCGATGGTGACCTGCGCATCCGGGAACAGTTCCTTGACCGCATAAGCCAGCAAGTGGGCGGTGGAGTGACGGATCACATCCAGGCCATCCGCATCCTTGGCGGTAATGATGGACAGAGGGGAGTCGTTCTCAATAACAAAGCTGGTATCCACTACCTTGCCATTGATCTTGCCAGCCAGAGCCGCCTTTGCCAGGCCCGAGCCAATCGAAGCAGCAACCTCGGCCACCGAGACCGGGCCGGGATACTCGCGCTTGGAGCCATCGGGGAGCGTGATGTTGATCATGAAATTCCTTGTCAAACCAAATTTTTGTGGGTGAAAGCCAGCGCCAAAGCTTTGGAGTTGCCTGAAAGCAAAAAGCGCGGAACCAGTCCGCGCTTTGATGAAGGTGTCGAGAAATCTCGGGCAGGCGCGAACCGCCAGCTGCTATCAGCAGCTGAAATACATCTCCGATGTAGTTCGCGGTGTCATAACCGTTGATGCCTTTCTCGCCCTTGTGAATTGAAGTCGCAGCATTTTAACCCGGCAATGAAAAAAGCGTCCGGGACTTTCGCCCCGAACGCATAACCCTTTTTAAATTTTCACGACCTGGGCAGGTTCACTGCCCAAAGCTGCAGCAGATCAGTGGAACTGCTCTTCTTCAGTGGAGCCAGTCAGCGCCTTGACGCTGGAGCTGCCGCCCTGAATCACAGTCGTCACATCGTCGAAGTAACCGGCACCCACTTCTTGCTGGTGCGATACAAAGGTATAGCCTTTTTCGCGAGCTGCGAACTCGGGCTCTTGCACCATGTTCACGTAGTGCTTCATGCCTTCGCCATTGGCGTATGCGTGGGCAAACTGGAAGCTGTTGTACCAGTTGATGTGGATACCGGCCAGCGTGATGAACTGGAACTTGTAGCCCAGCGCAGACAGGTCTTCCTGGAAGGAGGCGATCTGGCTGTCGTTCAGGTTCTTTTTCCAGTTGAACGAGGGCGAGCAGTTGTAGCTCAGCAGCTTGCCGGGGCTGGCAGCATGCACGGCTTGCGCAAACTCACGGGCAAAGCCAATGTCTGGCACTCCGGTTTCGCACCACACCAGATCGGCGTAAGGGGCGTAAGCCACACCTCGGCTGATGGATTGCTCCAGACCGTTCTTGACGCGGTAGAAGCCCTCTTGTGTGCGCTCGCCGGTCAGGAAGGCTTGATCGTTGGCATCGTGGTTGCTGGTGATCAGGTTGGCGGCTTCTGCATCGGTACGGGCCAGAATAATGGTGGGCACACCCATCACATCAGCGGCAAAGCGGGCAGAAATCAGCTTTTCGCAGGCTTCACGGGTGGGCACCAGCACCTTGCCACCCATGTGGCCGCACTTCTTCACAGCAGCCAGCTGGTCTTCAAAGTGCACGCCAGCTGCGCCAGCCTGAATCATGTTCTTCATCAGCTCGAAGGCGTTCAGCACGCCGCCGAAACCAGCTTCCGCATCGGCCACGATGGGCAGGAAGTAGTCGATGAATTCCTTGTCGCCGGGGTTCACACCCTTGCCCCACTGAATTTCGTCAGCGCGCTTGAAGGTGTTGTTGATGCGACGCACCATGGTGGGCACCGAGTCGTAGGCGTAGAGCGACTGGTCGGGGTACATGGTCTCGGACGTGTTGCCGTCAGCAGCCACTTGCCAGCCCGACAGATACACGGCTTCCAGACCGGCCTTGGCCTGCTGCATGGCCTGACCTGCAGAGATAGCGCCAAAGGCGTTCACGTAGCCCTTCTTGGAATCGCCATTGATCTTGCTCCACAGCACCTCAGCACCGCGCTGGGCCAATGTGTGCTCTGGCTGCAGGCTGCCTCGCAGGCGAACCACATCAGCAGCGGAGTAACCGCGCTTCACACCCTTCCAGCGGGGGTTTTGCGCCCAGTCTTTTTCGAGGGCGGCGATTTGCTGTTCACGGCTGAGCTGTTGGTTCAGAGATTGGGGCATGGTCAGGTCACTCCTTAGCGGTTAAACGAGAGGGTTAGGTGTTCGTCCTTGGGATCAACTTTACGTCTTCAATGCTTTTTCAACGACTCTTATGTCTTATAAAAGACTATAAATTTATACCAACAAAAACAACAACTTATTTATTAATTTCACAATAAGAAAAGTAATTTCTCATATTGAGAAAATTTGCGGCACTGCAACATCATGAAATTTCATAATAAGAAATTCAACTCTTGCTTCGTGAAAAACTGCGAAATGAATTCTTCAAAACCGCCGCATCCTTCAAACGCAGTATGAAGAAAGTCGCATCGCATACGCTGCCGTGCTCATTTTTTGCACACAAATACCGAGGTAAAAGCAGTTAAACAGCGCCAAGTGACGCGGCAAAGACACACGGGGTTTGCGCACAACCCAAAAGCAGTGTCTTCCCCTGGAAGCACCCAAGCTTAGTATTGATAAGTGCACGACAACCCGGCACCCGCATCAGCCGAGCTCAATGACTGAGCTTGGTTCATGGCAGCGATTTTTAAAGCTAGATACGCCTTAAACCCTTGTCGGTAAGGCGCTATCCGCTATCAAATTAATGGACGGTCCAGCAAGTTACGACGACTGACCACAATGCCATCGGCGTCTGCATACAGCCAGTCGCCCGGGCACACCCACAGGCCGGCGATCTGCACATACACATCGCGCAGGCCCTGCCCCTGCTTGACCGTAGGCATAGGGTTCAGTGCCAGTGCATACAACCCCACTGCCGTGGCATTCAGCTCGGCCACATCTCGCACACAGCCGTAGACCAGCACACCCGCCCAGCCGCTCTTGGCCGCTGACGCCGCCACATTGCCACCCACCAGCGCGCGGCGCAGCGAGCCGCCGCCATCCACCACCAGAACACGGCCCCGGCCCGGCTCGGCCAGAGCGCTGCGCACCAGACTGTTGTCATCCAGACACTGAACGGTGCTGACTTCACCCCCAAAACTGATGTGCGCTCCAAAGCTGTGGAAAACGGGCGGCAGCACGCGGAAGTCCCCGCTGTCATCGCTGATATGGGCATCGCACAAGTCACAGGTGCTGAAGGAAGGACGTGAGGAGGAATCGC
The DNA here is from genome assembly GCF_036643215.1 of Comamonas sp. Lineage (GTDB taxonomy): Bacteria > Pseudomonadota > Gammaproteobacteria > Burkholderiales > Burkholderiaceae_C > Comamonas. The sequence goes on from NZ_JAVXSJ010000022.1 coordinate 8,997, forward strand.
TCATGAAAGTCTCCGGGAGGTGATCAAACTACGCTCTTATCTTGCCTCGGGCAGCGATTTAGCGTTAGCACAGACTCAGGCTGCCGGGCACAGGGAGCAACTTTTTCACAACACTCCCGGGGGAAAACCCACGGAAACAGGCTCTAAAGGGCCTCGTAGCAACAAATCAAGGCAAAAAAACGTCTTTCTAGCTTGGAAGAGAGATTTTTTGCCATTAGCATCAGACTCAACCAGTGGATTGCAGCTGTTTTTCGCTGGTGATAAGTCCACTACCCAATTAGGAAATAAGCAACATGGCAACTGCAAAGAAGGCAACCGCTGCAGCATCCGCACCCGCAGCAGCTCCCGCCGCTAAGAAGCGCACTCCCAACGCTGCCTTCATGAAACCCCTGACTCCCAGCGCTGCTCTGGCTGCCGTGGTTGGTAAGGATCCCCTGCCCCGCACTGAAATCATCAGCAAGCTGTGGGTTTACATCAAGGCCAACAACCTGCAAGACGCTGCTAACAAGCGCATGATCAACGCCGACGCCAAGCTCAAGGAAGTGTTTGGCAAGCCGCAAGTCTCCATGTTCGAGATGGCTGGCCTGATCGGTAAGCACGTCAAGTAAGCCAAGGCTTGCTCTGACCACAAAAAAGCTGGCATTAGCCAGCTTTTTGCGTTTCTGAGGAAGGACTTCAATGCCCTTCGCGTTCAATACACATCACGGCGGTAGCGGCCTGACCCCAGCAGCTCATCCACTTTGGCTTCGCCCAGAATGGCCTGCAGCGTCAGGTGCACGCCTTGGCCCATGCCATTCAAGCTGCCGCAGACATAGATGGCAGCACCCTGCTCCACCCAATTGCGCACCTCTTCGGCATGGCTGCGCAGCAAATCCTGCACATAGCGTGAGTCTTTACCGTTGCGCGACCAGGCCTGATCCAGGCGCTCCAGTTGGCCACCTTGCACCCATGAGGCCAACTGCTCGGCACACAAAGCATCGTGCTGCGGGCTGCGCTCGCCAAACAGCAGCCATTGATCGCTGCGGCCTTGCTCTACACGGGCTTTGATGTGGCTAAGCAAACCTGCCAGGCCCGAGCCATTGCCGATCAGCATGAGAGGTCGCTCAGCGTTATCACCCAGCCTGAAGCCGCTGTGCGCGCGCACCGTCAGCGCCAGCGCATCGCCCACCGCCATGCCACGGCACAGCCAGTCTGAGGCCAGACCCGGCGAGCCATCCGCACGCGTGCTCTGGCGCACCAGCAGTTGCAGGCTGCCATCCGCCATGACCGAGGCAATGGAATAGTCGCGCGCGCGCTCAGGGTCCGCAGGCACGCATAGCGAGACCAGATCACCAGACTCCCACGACGGCAACTCGCCCGCCACCTGCGGCACCCAGTCAAGCTGATACAAGGCCCCACCCTGACTTTCGGGGTTGAGCAAGCGGCGCTGGCTGAGCACAAAAGGCCGACTGACAGGCGTTTGCAGCCAGTCTGCGGGCGCCGGCTCCTGCGCGGCGGATTCGCCCAGCAGGCTCTGGCGAATCTGCCCCACCTGCGCCTGCCAGGTCTGCAGGCTTTCGGCATTCATGTTGTCCACGCAGACCAGCTCGCTGCTTGCGCCACTGCCCTGCAACCATTCATGCACTTCCACGCCAAAAGCGCAGAACTGCTGGTATTCACGATCGCCCAGCGCCAGCACCAGTGCTCGGTGCTGCGGCAGTTGCGGGCGGGCCGATAGCAGCGTCTGCACAAAGCCCAACGCATGGTCGGGCGCATCGCCCTCGCCTGTGGTGGAGAGCATCCACAGGCTGTGCGCGTGCTGCAGCAGCAAATCTTCGGTCAGCTTTTCCACGGGCAGCAGGCGCACCTGCAAGCCGCCATCGACCAGCATTTGAGCCGTGGCGCGGGCCAGTGCTTCGGCCTGCCCGGTCTGACTGCCATAAACCACCAGCACGGCAGGCGCGGCGGCATTGCCTTGCGAGGTGCTGCTTTCCGCATCTTCCGCCTTGCGTTGTTTACGCACTTTTGCGGTAATACCCCAGCACAGACCAGCGTAAGCAGCTACCAAAGCCATAGCACCAGAGAGGCGCTCAGGCGTCAAAATCCATTCCACAGTCATGCCCCAAATTGATTGATCCAAGCCGGCGTCTTAAGCACCCGCCTGTCTGCCCCGGCCTCATCGGAATGAGAGCTCAGCACCGCCGCAATGGCGTGCTGGCGGGCAAAGTCCATACCTTCATCCGGCCCCAGCACCGTAAGCACAGTCGCTAGCGCATCAGCGTGCATGCATTCGGCATGAAACACGGTGACACTGGCCAGATCATGTGCGACAGGCCAGCCCGTTCGCGGGTCCAGCGTGTGCGAGTAGCGACGGCCATCCACGCTGAACTGGTGCCAGAAGTCGCCCGAGGTGGCAAAAGCGCCATCGTTGATGGCCACGACAAGCGGTGTACCATCCGTCGCCGCCCCCGTGCCCAGTTGTACCTGCCAGGGCCGCTCGTCGGGGCGTTGGCCCCAGCTGCGCAGCTCGCCGCCAATCTCCAGCAAGCCCGCAGCCCAGCCAGCGGCTTGCAGCTTTTGCACTGCCCAGTCCACGGCAAAGCCTTTGGCAATACCGCAAAAATCCAGCTCCAGCCCACCCGGTTGCCGCAGTTGCCGGGTCTGCGCATTCCATTGCATGTGCTGGTAGCCGCTGGTCTGCAGCAGACGCGCAATATCCTGTGCCGCAGGGGTCTGACCTTGGTGCGGCTGCAGCGGGTTCTGGCGCGGGCCAAAGCCCCATAGCGAGACCAGCGCGCCCATGCTCGGGTCCATGGCGGCACCCGAAAGCTCGGCCCAGTGCAACGCTGCTTCCAGAACATGAGCACATTCCGCAGGCAACACAAGCGCTTGACCGGGTTCTGACTGGTTAAAACGGCTGATGACGGAATCAGCCTCCCAGTTGCTCATCTGGGCAATGACGTCATCAAACACCTGCTGCAGCAGCGTTTGCACGGGTGCCATGGGCAGGTAATCAGGGTTGGCCAGCCGCAGTGACCAATGCGTACCCATGGTCTGGCCGGACAGGCGATGAATACGCCCATCTTGCTGATGCTGCAGGCTGGCAGGCTTCCAGCGCTGCACGCCAAAGTTCACCGCCTGTGCGGGGTGTTGCGCATTTGGAACCACCTGCGAAGGCAACTTCCAGAGGCTTGCATCAAAGCGCACACGCGGTGTTGTGGTCATGAACAGCGATTTAAAAGATCAGCAAAAGCGAAAACAACGACGCGCCCTGGTCGGGCGCGTATTCAATGCATCAAGCGGAAAGCTTAAGGCAGCACTTCCAGCGTAGCGATATAGCTCAGACGACGCTCGGTCGCCTTGGCGATGCTGGTCTTGTTGTCCGTCGCATCGGTATTGAGCCAGAACAGACCGGCGCGGGGGAACTTGATCTTGACCTGGCCCTTGGCATCGGTCTTGAGCTTCATGGCGTCCACACCGTCGCGGTAACGAATGCCGTCGGCCACCAGTTCGATTTCCAGATTCGCGGCGGGCTTGCCGTCGATGTGGAACTCAAACGTGGCTTCTTCGCTAGCAACCAGATCGTTGGGGTGAGTCACGGGCTTGAGCTCCAGGCCCTTGCCAGTCAGGGCAATGGCCGAGGGCTTGCCCAGCGAGACAAAGGTTTCCATGCGGCGCAGGTTTTCCGTCACTCGCACTTCCTTGGCATCGGCAGGAATTTGCTTGAGCACTTCTTCCACCGAGCCACGCAGGCGCTTGGGCTGGCCGTTAGCGTCCTTGTAGCCGCCCATCACGCCGGTCATCAGCATGGTGACGCGGTAAGTGCCGGTCTTCTCGGGCTTGAAGTCAAACATGCTGCGCAGCTCGCCCTTGGCGACGTTCTTCATCTCCACCGCAGAGCCATCGGGTGCGCTGACCTTCACGGCATCCAGACCCAGAGGGCGGTGGTTGAAGAAGAACACATCGTTGGACACCGCAGCATCCACCGTCACCCAGTCAGACTTGGACAGCACGGTGCTGGAGGGCTTGAACCACAGGTCATGCGCCTGTGCGCCCAGTACGGTCAGCGCCAGAGCGGCAGCAGCGAGAGCACGTGTTTTGAACTTCATATCAGGTCCTTGAGAGTAGAAAGGGTGACAAATCGAAAGGGAGAGGTGCGGCCTTCAAAAACCGGCACGAATCAAAGCCAGAGACGCCGGGCAAAAGCCGCCTTGCGGCGAGGCGTCGTCCCCCGCCCGCGAAGCGAGAGAGGGAGGAAGCGGCAAAGCCGCTCAGGGGGTGATATTCAATTTAATAGCGCCCAGCTCGGCATTGCCGGTGGCGCTCAGGCTGGTTGCCTGCTTGACGGGCCATTCAAACGGAATGGACACCAGCTCACGGCCACCCACTTCGCGTGCGGCTTCCACCATCAGCTTGTACTGACCGGGGGCCAGCTTGGGCAGAGGATTCTTGCCTTCGGTAAACGACAGGGCATGGGCGCCTGCAGGCTTGGTGGGCTGGGTCACGCCATCAATAGGAAAGCTCAGCTCGCGGCCGGTGCGGCGCCACCACTGGCGCATGTCCTTGAGCCACTTGGTGCCTTCGCCATCTTTCATCTTGGCGTCGTACCAGACGGACAGATTCGCTGCCACGCCGCCCTCGGCCTTTTCCAGCCACACGGCGACATAAGGCTTGTGGTACTCGGCCACTTGCAACTGCGGCACGGTGACAGACACATTCAGGCCACCTGCGATTGCGGGCAGGCCCATCACGGCGCTCAATGCCACCGAGGTCTTGAAAATCCTCTTCGCCATTCTTTTTTCCTTCACAAAATTCAGCTCAGTGCACCAGCAGCAAAACCAGTAGAACCGGTAAGACAAAGCCCAGACCCACCATGGGCCAGGTCATGGGGCGGCGCTGCGCGTGCATCTTCAAAATCAGCAAACCCGTAATACAGAACACCAGGCAGCCGATAGCAAACAGGTCAATGAACAGACTCCAGGCCGCACCCGCGTGGCGGCCCTTGTGCAAGTCGTTGAGGTAAGAAATCCAGCCCCGGTCCGTCGTTTCGTACTCGACCGCGCCATCCTTCATATCGACACGCAGCCAGGCATCGCCACCGGGGCGCGGCAGGGGCACATAGGCCTCTTCTTCGCTCCACTCCACGGCAAAGCCTTTGGCACTGACCTTGATCTGCTGCGCCAGCCAGCCATCAATATCGGCCGGTAATTTCACTACATCTTTGCTAGCAGCTTGCGCGCTCTGTTTCTGAGCTTGCTGCAGTTTTGTCAGCAAATCAGCAGGCAGTTGCGCCTCGCGCGTCTCGACCTTGGGCTTGGCTTCAATCTGCCCGGCATGGTTGAGGGTGAAGCCCGTTACGGCGAACAGCAGCATGCCGATCAGACAGATCGCGGAGCTGATCCAGTGCCATTCGTGCAATTTTTTGAGCCAGTACGCCCGCTGCGGAGCGTTGGAGGAAGCCGCTGTCATTCAAAACTTTCAGGGATTGCAAAGCCGCCAGACCGAGCCCGTATGCCTGACAGATTGCCGGCGGCTCAGCAGTGCTTGCACAACATGTGCGGCATTTTAGTAGTTGAAAATTCTAAATGCATATCACTTCTATTTACTTTACTTCACGTAAACAAACCTCAGCGCCAATGCGGGCGCACACCCATCGACAAGACCCGGCAGGCATCGGTCAACCGATCTGCACAAAAAACAGACAGGCGGCTGCATTAGCTGTTGCCGCATCGCAACAAATCGCTGGTTTTAGACGGTTTTATTGAGAATCTAATCGAGAACCATTATCAATATCACCTAGAATTCGATCGCTTTTTCAATAAAACCGACGACTCCTTCAAAAGCATGTTCAACAACTATCTGACTCCAACCGACTCCAATGGCTTGCGCTGCGAGCTCAAGCAAATCGTGATTGCCGCAGGCCTGTGCCTGATCGGTGCCAGCGCGATGGCTCAGCAGGAAACCACGCTCTCCACTGTGAATGTCGAAGCAGCCGCTGACAGCGGCTTCAAGGCCGAAACTAGCGCACAAGGCAAATTCACCGCCCCTCTGCTGGACACGCCCAAGACCGTTCAGGTCATCAACGAAGAACTCATCAAGCAGACTGGCGCCACCAGCCTGCAAGACGCTCTGCGCTCCACCCCCGGCATCACCTTCGGTAACGGCGAAGGCGGCAACCCCTCCGGCGACCAGCCCTTCATCCGCGGCATGGACGCTCAGTCCAGCACTTTTGTGGATGGCATGCGTGACATCTCCGCAGGCACCCGCGAAGTCTTCAACGTCGAAGCCGTGGAAGTCATCAAGGGCGCTGACTCGGCCTACGCTGGTCGCGGCGGCGCTGGCGGCTCGATCAACATCGCCACCAAAAAAGCCAAGAACGAGAACTTCATCGCTGGCGATGTGGGTCTGGGCACCGACAACTATCTGCGCGGCACGCTGGACATCAACCGCAAGATCAACGAAACCACCGGCTTCCGCTTGAACGCCATGGGTCACAGCGCTGATGTGCCTGGCCGCAACGGTCCCGACAACAAGCGCTGGGGCATTGCACCTACCGTCACCTTTGGCATGGGCACCCCCACCGAAGTGACTCTGTCGTGGCAGCACCTGCAAACAGACAACACGCCTGATGGTGGCGTTCCTTATCTGTACAGCAACGCAGCCATGGCCAAGTTGCCCGGCGGCTCCACTGTTCGCCCCACCTACGGCAATGATCGCGCCAACTGGTACGGCCTGAACAACCGCGATTTCGAAAAAGAAAAGAGCGACATGTTCACCGCCTCGGTCGAACACAAGTTCACTGACACCAACAAGCTGCGCAACAGCCTGCGCTACAGCAAGACCAAGCAAGACTACGTCTGGACCCAGCCTGACGACAGCAAGGGCAATGCCATCAATGGCTTTGTCTGGCGCCGTGGCAATGCCCGCGTGTCCGACACCACCACGCTGCAAAACGTGACCGAGTTCACCGGCAAGGAACAGACCGGCTCCATCAGCCACACCTATGCATTCGGCCTGGAACTGTCCAAGGAAAAGTCCGACGTCCTTTCCACAGCAATCCAGAACACCGCCACTACCTGCACCTCGGTGGTCGATCCCTGGTGCACCACACTGAGTAACCCAAGCGGCGCCAACGCCCCATGGAACTTTGCATGGTCTCTGCCCGCCCAAGCCACCGTCAACAAGGTGGACACCGTTGCTTTGTACGGCTTTGACACACTGAAGCTCAACGAACAATGGCTGGTGAATGGTGGCCTGCGTGTAGACCACTACAAGCTCAGCACATCCGGCCCTGCCGGTGGCCGCGCACCGAACAACTACCCTGCGTATGACCTGAGCCGCAGCGACACCCTGTTCAACTACCAGTTGGGCGTGGTCTACAAGCCTGCAGCCAACGGCAGCATTTACGCCAACCTCGGCACAGCTTCTCGTCCCGGTGGCTCGACTCTGGGCAACGGTAACGAAGACCTGACCACAACGACAGATGCACTGCTCAGCCTGAAGCCAGAGAAGACCAAGTCCATCGAACTGGGCACCAAGTGGGATCTGCTGGACAAGAAGCTGAACCTGACTGCCGCCATCTTCCGCAATGAAGTGACCAATGTCCGCATCACTGATGCAACCGGCACTTACATGGGTGGCAACAAGACCGTGAATGGTCTGGAGCTGGGCTTCACCGGTCAGATCCTGTCCAACCTGAGCGTGTTCGGCGGCTATACCTTCATGGATAGCGAGCAAAAGAACATGGGCATTGGCAACATTGCCAACGGCCAGCGCTTCACCAATACCCCAAAGCACAGCTTCAGCATGTGGACCAGCTACAAGCCCATGTCCAAGCTGACTCTGGGTCTGGGCATCTATGCACAAAGCAGCGTCAACGCAGCCTATGCCGTGTCTACTGTGGATGGCGGCATCGTGACCAAGGGTGCCAATGGCTATGCCCGTTACGACGCGATGATGGCCTACCAGATCGACAAGAACCTGGCATTCCAGCTGAACGTCTACAACCTGGGCAACAAGACCTACTACAGCGGCGTGCGCTCGCCTCACTACGCCACCATGGCTGCTGGCCGCTCGGCTGTGGCTTCGCTCAAGTTCACGTACTAATTTGAACCTCGCCTGCGCTTGATCTGGCGCAGGTCTGCTTCAATGCATGACACACAGCCCCGCTGGCCGTTACTGCCAGCGGGGCTTTTTACATGCACACTTGGTTCTTGAAGATGCACTGCAATCTTTGCAAAGCCTCTTTACCCGATTCAAAAACAATAGCTGTTTGCGCCTTATCCATAAGCACTTCAATGTCCAATTGACTTGAATCGCTTATCTATCAGGCGGCAGGCGGTACGGTTTTACTCCAAGACTGACACCCCATAAAGTCTCACCATGCTGCTTCGCATCCCTGCTCTGCTGACCCCCGATGAAGTGCGCCACTGCCGTCAGGCACTGGAGAGCGCCGCTTGGCAAGATGGCCGCACCACGGCTGGCCATGTGGCCGCGCAGGTCAAAAGCAATCTGCAACTGCCGCTGGACAGCACCACCGGCCAGCAGATTGGCGACCTGATTCTGGACAGGCTGGGCCGCAATCCGCTGTTCATGTCTGCCGCACTGCCGCTCAAGGTGCTGCCACCGCGCTTTAACCGCTATGAAGGCGGTGGAACCTACGGCAACCATATCGACAACGCCTTTTTCACCATTCCTGGCACGGCCATCAAGGTGAGAACCGATGTCTCCACCACCGTCTTCTTTAGCGCCCCTGATGAATACGAGGGCGGCGAGCTGATCGTGGAAGACACTTACGGCGAGCAAAGCGTGAAACTGGCTGCAGGCGACGCCATCGTCTACCCCGGCACCAGCCTGCACCGCGTCAACCCCGTGACCCGGGGCACGCGCTATGCCTCGTTTTTCTGGACACACAGCTTGATCAAATCTGCCGAGCAGCGCCGCCTGCTGTTTGATCTGGACCAATCGATTCAGCAGCTGACGCAGGAGCAGCCCGGGCACGCGCGCATCGCATCGCTTTCGGGCACCTATCACAACCTCCTTCGCATGTGGTCTGAAGCATGACAACAGAACGTTTGAATGCCGCAGGCCAGCCCGTCAAGCCTGCACTGACGCAGATTCCCCCCCATATGGGCAATCTGGCCGACTACGCCACACTGGCGCGCGAGCATATGGAGGCACATGCCTGGGCGCATCTGGAAAGCGGTGCCGACCAAGGCCTGACGCTGGCGCATAACCGCAAGGCTTTTGACCAGATCCGGCTGCGCCCTGAACCGCTCGCCGATCTGTCACAAGCCCATACCCGGCAAAACCTGCTGGGGCAGTCATTGGAATGGCCGCTGCTGCTGGCCCCCGTTGCCTACCAGCGGCTGGCGCATGCCGATGGCGAGCTTGCCACGGCCCGCGCAGCCATGGCCATGCGCACAGGCATGGTGGCCAGCACCCTGTCGAGCTACACACTGGAAGAAATTGCGCAGGCCGCACACACGGCAGCGCAAGAGCTGGGGCGCAGCGGCCCCCTGTGGTTTCAGCTCTACCAGCAGACATCGCGCGAGCACACGCTGAGTCTGGTGCGCCGCGCTGAAGCCGCCGGTTATCAGGCACTGGTCTGGACGATTGATGCGCATATCAAACGCTCTAGCTACCCGCTGCCGCCTGGCGTGGAAGCCGCCAATCTGCGCGGCATGCCCGAACAGCGCCAGACCAGCGATTTGATGAGCGAGCACATTCTGTTTGGCACCGATCTGGCCCAAAGCGCGCCCACCTGGGACGATCTGGTGTGGCTGCGCGCACAGACGCAGTTACCGTTGATCGTCAAAGGCGTGCTTTGCGCCAGCGCCGCAGCCAAGGCGGTGACGCTGGGGGCCGATGCCATCATCGTCTCCAACCACGGCGGCCGCGTGCTGGATGGAGCCGTGTCGCCGCTGGAGATTCTGCCTGCCATTCGGGCGGCCGTACCAGCTCATATACCGCTGCTGATGGATAGCGGCGTGCGCCACGGCACCGATGTGCTCAAAGCAATTGCGCTGGGCGCCAGTGCCGTGATGGTGGGCCGCCCACAGATGCATGCGCTGGCCGTGGCCGGCATGCTGGGCGTGGCTCACATGCTGTATTTGCTGCGCGCGGAGTTTGAGCTATCCATGGCCCAGACCGGCTGTCAAATCATTGAAAACATTGAAAAAAATCTCTTAACCACTTATCAAATGTGAGTAATTCAGTAGCATGCATTGCAAATGCGACGGATTCTCATTTATACTCAAGCTATCACTTCAATAGCCAGCAACAACTGCCTGTAGCCATGATCGTCTGTGTATGCCGCCGGGTTTCTGACCGAGAAATAGCACGCCACGCGCACGCGGGGATGAGCTTTGACGAAATCCAGTTTGAACTGGGAGTCGCCATGCAATGTGGGCGCTGCGAAGGCTGCGCACGCGATGTGGTCGCCCAGTGCAGTGCAACTCACCCGATCGCGGCCATTCACAACGAAGCGCACGCCTGTGCGCCCGTACAGACGGTTCAGCTTGCCACCAAAATTCTGGAAAGCAAAGCATGGCCCACCTCACTGTCCTCTCAGCCGTCTTCGGCAGTCTGATTCTTGTGATGGTCTGCACCTGGTGGATTCTGCGTGAGTGATGCAGTCCCGCCAGCGTCTTCTGCGACTACTTTTGCTTTCCCTGCCACTTACTACCCGTAACCAGCGCTTTTCTTTACTGGCTCCAGCCTGCGCTGGTTGCTCTTTCCGCTCTTATGTCCCAGTCTGATCAATTTGCACCTGCCACTGGCATCAGCCGCAATGTGGCAGTTGCTAGTGCTGTGGTTGTTGTGCACGCTGCCGCCCTGTGGGCCATGCAGCATGGCCTGGCACAGCAAAAACCGGCAGAGATAGTGGTTCCCGCCAGCGTGATTGCCGAGTTTGTGGCGCCTCCTGCGCCAACGCCCACGCCGCCTTCTCCTCCACCACCTCCTGCGCCGCCAAAGCCAGCACCCAAGCCTCAGCCCAAGCCGGATATCAAGAAGGCGCCGCCGCTGCCCAAGGCAATCAAGGACACGACGCCTGCGCCCGCAGCCCCCAAAGGCTCGCTGGATGACAACGACAGCAAGGCGGACAAGACACCGCCTGCGCCGCCCGCTCCTCCAGCACCCCCTGCTCCACCGGCGCCGCCTGCACCACCCGCACCTCCGGCCCCGCCCAGATTTGAGCAGCCTTCAAGCAATGCGGCTTATCTGAACAATCCATCGCCCGCCTACCCATCGGTGAGTAAGCGCATGGGCGAGCAAGGCAAGGTGCTGCTGCGCGTTTACATCAACGAGCAGGGCCAGCCCGAGAAGATCGAAATCAAGCAGACCAGCGGCTTTGAGCGTCTGGATGAAGCTGCCATCAACACTGTGCAACGCTGGAAATTTGTTCCCGGCAAGCGCAATGGTGTGCCCGAACCTATGTGGCACATCGTCCCCATCAACTTTGTTCTCAAATAACTCAGAAGTTCTCAGGAGTACCCATGGAATCCCAATTCGGCATTGCCCACGTCTGGACACAGGGCGACTTCGTGACCAAAGCGGTGGCCATCATCTTGCTGGCCATGTCAGTGGCCTCTTGGCTGGTCATCGTTCTCAAGGCCATAGACATCGTGAAGTTCAAGAAGTACGCCAACACGGCGCAAGACTTCTGGCATAGCACCGACCTGGCCACGGGCCTGGAAAAGCTGGGCAGCGACAAGCAGAACCCCTTCCGCTTCATGGTGCTGGAAGGCCGCGAAGCCTCTGCCCACCACCGCAAGACCAGCGCCCACCTGCATGACACGCTGGACATCAGCGACTGGGTGACCCGCTGCCTGCGCAATGGCATCAATGAGTTCACAGCACGCCTGCAGTCCGGTCTGGCCATTCTGGCCTCCGTTGGCTCTACCGCGCCCTTCATCGGCCTGTTCGGCACGGTCTGGGGCATCTACCACGCACTGGTGGCTATCGGCACTTCGGGCCAGTCCTCCATCGACAAGGTGGCAGGCCCCATCGGCGAAGCGCTGATCATGACCGCTCTGGGTCTGGCCGTGGCCATCCCTGCCGTTCTGGGCTACAACGCTCTGGTGCGCGGCAACAAGGGCATCCTGAACGCTCTGAACAGCTTTGCCCACGATGTGCACGCCTATTTCGTGACCGGTGCCCGCGTGACCGTGGACGGCCAAGTCTCCGGCAATGTGCTGCCGCTGAAGAAAGGCGCGTAAGCCATGTCATTCGGAACCATGGACGACGAGGGCAGTGATGAGGTGATGAACGAGATCAATATGACGCCTCTGGTGGACGTCATGCTGGTGCTGCTCATCATCTTCATCATCACCGTGCCCGTGATGAAACACTCGGTCAACGTGGACCTGCCCCGCGCCACCAATCAGCCTGAAGACACCAAGCCTGCCACCGTGCAGCTGGGCATCACCGCTGATGGAAAATACTCGTGGAACGCACAGGAAGTCAGCGACGAGCAGCTGGAAGCCAACCTGCTGGCCGAGGCCGCCAAGGAGCCTCAGGCTGACCTGCACATTCGCGGCGATAAGGAAGTGCGTTACGAGCGCGTGGCCCAAGCCATGGCCGCCGCGCAGCGCGCAGGCGTCAAAAAAATTGGCTTTGTGACCGACCCTGCCAAGTAAGCCTGTGTGCTTTTGAACCAAACGGCCCTTTCGAGGGCCGTTTTTTATGCTTCAAATTTAAAAAAACAGGCTCAAACGCTCTATAAGAAAGCGCTTACAGCTATCAATTTAGAAGCTCCATACTTCATCCCAAAACAGGCTGGCCTCACCAAGCTTCGCGACACAGGGATAGCAACACTAAATATTTTTAAAGAAATAAATTAAATGCGAGTAGTTATCACTTGCAATTCAACTGAGAATTGTTATCATTCACTCAGTTTAAAAATTAAGGAATCACGGCATGTCTGCACCGCTTGTTGCGACCTCACAGCCCACCACACAGATGGCAGCCGCAACAGCGATGGCATCATCCACTGCCGCCGCAAGCAGCAGCGCAGGCGTAGATAGCGCCCTGCTGCTCAATGGCCAGAAGGCCGTCACCATCGTGCATAACGGCACGCCTTACCGCTTGCAGGCCACCAAGCTGGGCAAACTGATTTTGACCAAGTAGCGCACTTCAAACCGTTTCATCGTGGGGCGACACCGAAAGTGTCGTATTCGCCAGCCACAGTTGCTGTAGAGCGCAAGCCCTCTCTTTCGCTCACACCTCAATAGCCACGCGCTTTTTTACCCACAGCCGCCCAAAACAAAACCCCTGCCGCTTGCGCGTGCAGGGGTTTTGTTTTGGGCTCTGCCTTAGCGGCAGAGCAGCGCTATTACAGGCCCAGAGCGGCAATACCAGCCTTGGCAACCTGTGCATCTTCATTGGCCTTGACGCCAGACACGCCCACAGCACCCAGCACCTGGCCGCCCTTGACGATGACCACGCCGCCTTCGAGCAGACCATCCACAAAAGGCGCGCTCAGGAAAGCGGTGCGGCCATTGTTGATCATGTCTTCAAACGCCTTGGTGTCCTTGCGGCCGATAGCAGCCGAGCGGGCCTTGGCGGGAGCAATGTGTGCAGAGATAGCAGCAGCACCATCCATGCGTTGCAACAGCAGCAGGTGACCGCCGTCGTCCACAATGGAAATCGTCACAGGCCAGTTGTTCTTCAGCGCTTCAGCTTCAGCGGCAGCGGCGATCGCCTTAACGTCGGCCAGTTCGAGTTCGTGCTTCGTCTTCATACAGGTATAGGTATCCGTCGGATTTTCAGTGCGACAAGCATATTCGGTACTGAGACTTTGACAATAGATGTCATGTGAAAAACATTTCATCCTAAAACTGCCGCAGTGCCGGGGGGTATTGCAATCTCCTGTCAAGAGCCCCACCTAGAATGAGAATGTTTCTACACACAATTCCTGAAGGAGGAATGGCCACATGAACGAACAAGTCACCACACTGGGCACTGCGGGCTACGGTGTCTCGCAGCAAGAGCGCAACCGTGTTTTGCGCAACACTTACTGGCTGCTGGCACTGAGCCTCTTACCTACCGTGCTGGGTGCTTGGCTGGGCGTTGCCACAGGCATCACCCGCTCACTGACAGGCTTTACCGGCCTGCTCGTGTTCATGGGCGGCGCCTTCGGCTTCATGTACGCCATTGAAAAGACCAAGCACTCGGCCGCTGGCGTGCCTGTGCTTCTGGGCTTTACCTTTTTCATGGGCCTGATGCTCTCGCGCATGATCGGCATGATTCTGGGCTTCTCCAACGGCGCGCAGCTGATCATGACGGCCTTTGCCGGCACAGCTGGCATCTTCTTCGTCATGGCCATGCTGGCCACGGTGATCAAGCGTGACCTGTCGGGCATGGGCAAGTTCCTGTTCGTCGGCGCCTTGGTGCTGATGGTGGGCGGCATCATCAACGTGTTTGTGGGCTCTACCGCAGGCATGATGGCCATCTCCATGCTGGCTATCGGCATCTTCTCGGCCTACATGCTGTATGACCTCAAGCAGATCATCGACGGCGGCGAAACCAACTACATCAGCGCCACTCTGGCCCTGTATCTGGACCTGTTCAACGTGTTCCAGAGCCTGCTGGCCCTGCTGGGCATCATGGGCGGCGAACGCGACTAAGCATCTTCAGACGCTTATGACCCAGAAGGAGTGCCTCGGCACTCCTTTTTGTTTGCTTTGCCTTGAATGTTGCAGGATATTTCAGATTCAGCCTCAATTTATGCCAGCCATTGCCGATACCCAGACAAGATGAAGCCAAACCACCTCCCCCGCGCGCTTGCCATTGCTCTGCTGCCTCTGGTGCTGGCAGGCTGCAAGATCGAAGATATTCCCGGCCTGGGCCCGGACCCACGCGCCGTGGCCAAAGACTCGGAGGCCAAGGCCATCGGCGGCGCCTGCCGCCACGCCATGCGCGGGCTGGAGGATTGCTACGTCCTCAACCCCAAAGCACCCAAGGCACTGGTGTTCGCCGGCTGGAAGGACATGGACGAATACATGCGCGCCAACAAAATTGAAGGCGTTCCATCCGTACTCGGCCAGAGCGCCCCAGAAAAGCGCAGCGCACCTGAGCCAGACAACAGCGCCAGCCGCAACAACCGCAGCTAAGCCCCGTCTGCTGAACCCACAAGCCGTAGCCACAGTGCTACGGCTTTTTTATTGCCTGGCCAATATCCACCCTTACAAACATCTGGTCTATTCTTTATTGATAACGATTCTCATTTATCATGCGAGCAACGTCTTACAAACCATGCAGAGAGGATTGCTATGCCAGATGATGAATTCCAGCAACTGCGCCTTGAGCATGGGGCAATCATGCAGATTTATCAGGAGGCGCAAATTCGCTGCACTGAACAAATTCAATCGCTGGCGCACGAGACTGAAAAGCTCAAGCGCCAGCTCATTCGCCTCAGGGCTCAGCTCATCGCGCGCGACACTGCCCTCTTCTGGGAGCGCGAACAGCGGCATGCACTGGCTATAGAGCTGGCAGCCAGCTTGCTCACCCAATCTAGCCCCAGCAAAAAACAGCTCTCACCAGCGTCGTTACCCGCTACACCTGAGCAGCAATTGCTGGAAAGCAGCCTGCACGCCGCTGATCTGGTGATCTGCCAGACCGGCTGCATCAGCGATGGTGACTATTGGCGGGTCGAGGATCACTGCAAACGCAATGGAAAGCCATGCGTGCTGGTCGACGAGCCCAATGCCTTGCGCGTGGTGCGCCTGCACACGTCGTCAGAAGATGGAAAAGTGGTGGCCGCGCAAACCAGCCTTGAAAGCACAAGGCAAAAATGTGAGTCTGACTGAGACCGCTTGGATGAAAAAAAGCGCTCGCTCTTTCAAAACCCTGCTGGGTCTGCTCATCAGCATGGCAGGCTTGCTGATCATTGCTTCATGGCTCTGGGAATAAGACTTACCAGCCAACTTTGCTCAAAACGGCCCCATCGCGCAGGGAGCCGTGGCAAACAATGCCAAGGGCTTGATCGGAGCTTGAGTGATCTGCGCAAGCTCTGCGCAGATCACTCAAAGACTAAAGGCGATCAAAGGGCGATCAGATACGCTCAAAAACAGCCATGCTTTCCACGTGGGCTGTATGCGGGAACATATTGACCACGCCCGCCATCACACAGCGGTAACCAGCCTGGTGCACCAACAAGCCTGCATCGCGCGCCAGAGTGGCGGGGTTGCAGCTCACGTAGACGATGCGCTTGGGGAACTCCCAGCTTTCCTGACCTTCAGGCAGAGCGAGCAGCAGGTCTGGCTGCTCTTCCGTGGCCACGCCCACTTGCTTGGCGCCCGTGCGAATCTGGTGAATATCCGCCAGCGCCTGCGACAGGGCAAAAGCGCCTTCACGGGGAGGATCGACCAGCCACTTGTCTGCATTGCCGTCGGCAATCAGCATGGCGGGCGTCATATTGAACAGATTGCGCGCCACAAATGTCGTAGGCGCCAGCTTTTCGCCTTCAGCACGCACGGCGTTGTTGGCGGCGTAGTTCTCGTGCGAACGCTGCACCAGCGTGTCCGAGCCCTCAATACCCAGCACTTCGCCGGCCATGGTAGCAATCGGCAGGGTGAAGTTGCCCAGACCGCAGAACCAGTCGATCACGCGCTCGTTCTTTTTGGCATCAAGCAAACGTAGCGAGCGGCCCACTAGCACGCGGTTGATTTGCGGGTTCACCTGCGTGAAGTCCGTGGGCTTAAACGGCATGGTGATGCCAAATTCCGGCAGGCTGTATGACAGCTGGGTGCCGCCCTCTTCCATGCGGTGCACGGTGTCCGGGCCCTTGGGCTGCAGCCACCACTGCACATTGTGCGCAGTGCCAAAGGCGCGCAGGCGCTCCAGGTCGGCCACGCTCAGCGGCTCCAGATGGCGCAGCAGCATGGCAGTTACATGCTCGCCGCAAGCCACTTCAATCTGGGGCAGGGTTTCACGCGCATCCATGCTGCCAACCAGGCCGCGCAGAGGCATCAGCATGGCATCCACATGGGGGGGCAAAATTTTGCAGGTTTCCATGTCGGCCACATAGCGGCTCTTGCGCTCATGGAAGCCGACCAGCACCTTGCTCTTTTTGATGACGTAGCGCACCGACAGGCGCGAGCGGTCACGATAGCCCCAAGCTGGGCCTTCGATGGGGCGCAGCATGGTCTCGGGCTTGACCTTGGACAGATGCCAGAGGTTGTCTTCCAGCACGCGCTGCTTGATGGCGACCTGAGCGCCCACATGCAGATGCTGCATCTTGCAGCCACCACAGGCACCTTCGTGCAGGCCAAAATTGGGGCAGCCGGGCGTCACGCGCTGCGAGGATTCACGGTGAATCTCGGTCAGCGAGGCGGCTTCCCAGTTGTTTTTCTTGCGATGGGTATTGGCGCTGACGATTTCGCCCGTCAAAGCACCGTCAATAAAGACCACCTTGCCATCAGGCTTGCGTGCTACGCCCTTGGCGTCCATATCCATGGACAACACCTGCAGCCAGCCCTCAGGCAAAGTGGGCGCATCGGTGTCTAGTTCTGGCAGGTTCTCGGGGATTTTGTTGTCGCTGGATTTACTCATGGTGGGCGATTGTCTCAGGCCTGCTTGTGCACAGCAGAAAACCACCAGAGAAACCCGCAGCAGTCTTGTCGCTCACAAGCCAGCCGCAGCCCCCAAAGCCAGAAACACCACAACTCAACGCCAATTACAGGTCAATTTTGTTTAACGCTCGAGAACCTCTTAGGCCTGGCGCTCAGGCAAACCACGGGCCTAGCGTAATCTGTGCTGTAACAGTTGACCGAGGATGAAGCTCTTGAGACTGAGCCACCACGAAAACCTCAAGAAAAAGCGGCTCTGGCGCTTACCAGTCAAGCGCAAGCCGCTACAAATTCAGAAGCGTTGGTCTTCTCGGCGGCGGAGTTCGCGGCTGTTACGCGCGGCAGCGATCTGTGCGCGCTCGGCAACCAGGTTGACCTCCGTCGCGCAGTTGTACTCGTCCAGCGAGAAAAACATCCTCGCACCGGGGCTGAGCTGGGGCACCGTCATATGCAGCGGCAAAGAGAGATCCACCGGTGCCAGATTGGAGCGATAAATCAGCTCGTTATTCGGCGCGTACACAAAGTAGCAAGCGGCAGATGCGGCTTGGGCCACGGCGCAGGCCGACAGAAGCACGCAGGCACGCAATACGGATACAGCGGTCATGAACTCTCTCCCTTACCAGTCAGAGGCTCCATGCCCCTTGGATGCTCGCCATTCTATGTGGCAGTCGCCAAAGACAGAAATTTCTGTACCTCCTTACCGGCTCTGTGTTCCTTGCTGCAACCAATAAAGCGCAGGCTGGATTCTGTTTGACTTGATTGAAATTTCTGTATTGACAGAAATTTCAATCAACAACACACTCCATCCCATGCAACTCAGTCCTATCGCCGAACGTTTTGTGCACCACTGGGGAGACATGGGCAACGCCTGGGGCGTGAACCGCACCGTGGCACAAATCCATGCCCTGCTCTTCTTTCATGGCCGCCCGCTCAACGCGGATGACATCTGCGAAACACTGGGCGCAGCGCGCTCCAACGTCAGCAACAGCCTCAAGGAACTGCTGAGCTGGAACCTGATTCGCAGCAGCCGCAAAACAGGCGACCGCCGTGAATACTTCGAGACATCGGCCGATGTCTGGGAGCTGCTGCGCACCATTGTGCGAGAGCGCAAGCAGCGGGAGTTTGACCCCACCAGCGCCCTGCTGCGCGAGCTGATTGCCCAGCCCGAATTTGAGCAGGAAACACCCGACGCCCAGGACCGCGTGCACGAGACACTGCGCCTGATGGAATCGCTGGGTATCTGGACGGATGAAATGCTGCGCCTGTCACCCTCCACGCTGGACAAGATTTTGCGCCTGGGCGCCAGCGTGCAGCGTTTTGTGCGGAGCTCTTGAGGTATCTCTCTGCTTCGAAAAAGGAAAAACAGCTTCACTGATTTAAATTTCTGCAAAAGCAGAAAATTGCAAAGGAGTCACGTATGCGAGTTCTGATTTGCGGCGGCACAGGCTTTCTGGGTCGGCATATCGTCAATGCCCTGATGCAGCAGGGTCACGACCCCGTGGTGCGCAGCCGCCACAGCACACCGGCCCTTGATTTCAACGCCTGCACCCAAGCCGAACAATGGCTCGAACACCTGAACGGCATCGATGCCGTCATCAATTCCGTCGGCGCCCTGCGGGATAAGCCCGGCCAGGATCTGCAGACCTTGCACACCCTGGCGCCCGTGGCTCTGTTCGATGCCTGCGCCCAGGCCGGCGTACGCCGTGTGGTCCAGGTCTCGGCCTTGGGCTCCGGCCAGAGCAGCACCCAATACGCCAGCACCAAGCGTGCAGCAGACGAGCATCTGTTGGCACTGGGCGCACAAGGCCTGCTCAATCCCGTCGTGGTGCGCCCCAGCATCATCTTCGGCGCAGGCGGTGCCAGCAGCCAGCTGTTTTTGAACCTCGCCAAGCTGCCCGTACTGCTGCTGCCGCAGATCATGCGCAGCAGCCAGATACAACCGGTGGCCGTGCGCGATCTGGCTGAAGTACTCGCGCATATGGCAACCTCGGGCCGCCCCGGCGGCATCGTTGAAGTCGGCGGCCCCCAGCCTTTGTCGACCGAAGCCTTCATCGCCAGCCTGCGCGCACAGATGGGTTATGGCCAGGCTTCGGTACACGCCCTGCCCGACTGGATGAGCAAGGGCAGCGCCAGACTCGGCGATCAGATAGCGGCCATGCCCTGGTGCAGCGAAACCATGGCCTTGCTGGAAAACGACAACGTCACCGATCCCCAGACCCTCGCCACCTTGCTGGGCCGCACTCCCGCGGCTCCAACGGCCATGCTGGCAACCCTGCCCAAAGAAAGTCGCCATGCCTGAGCTGCGCAAAGCAAACGAATCAGCTACACGCTTCATGCACGCCAGCCTTGTCATCGTCTGGCTGGGCACCGCTGCCGTCAGTGCGCTGGACTACTTCGGCCTCTCTGGCCTTAACCATGAAGGCGCGCGCCTGCTGGCCGACGGCGGCATCAGCGATACCCGCTGGCAGGCAGCCCTCATCTGGTCCGGCCTGCTGGCTGACCTGCTTATCGGTCTGACCCTGCTGCTGCGCCCCGGCCGCGGCAGCTATTTTGTCGCGCTATTCATGATGGTCGCCATGACCGTCATCGGCACCGCACTACAGCCCACGCTGTGGCTGCACCCGCTGGGGCCGCTGCTCAAAAACCTGCCCATCGCCGCCATGCTGTGGTTTTTGCTGCAGACCCACAACGCAACCCAGAAGCTTGAATCATGAATACCTATCTGCTGCTCAAAACCCTGCACATCCTCTCCAGCGTGTTGCTGGTGGGCACGGGTCTTGGCTCGGCCTTTTACATGTTCTTTGCCAACCGCAGCGGCTCCGTACCCGCACAAGCCGTCGTCAGCCGCCTCGTCGTGCGGGCGGACTGGTGGTTCACCACGCCCTGCATCTTTATTCAGCCCATCACCGGCCTCGCCATGGCCTATATGGCCGGATATCAGCTCAGCACGCCCTGGCTGGCGCTGTCACTGGGGCTATATGTGCTGGCCGGTATTTGCTGGCTGCCCGTGGTGTGGCTGCAGATTCGCATGGCAGCCATGGCGAATGAGGCCCATACCCAGAATCAAACCCTGCCCCAGCTCTATCAGCAATACCAGTTGCGCTGGGAATCTCTGGGCTACCCCGCGTTTATTGCCATGGCGGGTACTTATTACTTGATGGTGAATAAGCCAGTGCTCTGGGGGTGATGCAGTATCGCGCCTGTAAAAAGTTGCGGAGGTTATTGACGGCGGAGAGTCAGGCGCTCAATCCAGCTCCTGTACGCCGCCGCCCGAAACCGTGAGAATCTGTCCGCTGATCCAAGCTGCCGCAGGACTGCACAGGAACAACGCCGCATTGGCCATGTCCTGCGGCACGCCCAATCTGTTGATGGGTGTGTGGGCCAGCATTTGCGCCTCTATTTCATCGTTCAATACGGACTTCAGCGCATCGGTCAACGTGGCGC
Source organism: Comamonas sp. (assembly GCF_036643215.1). Classification (GTDB taxonomy): domain Bacteria; phylum Pseudomonadota; class Gammaproteobacteria; order Burkholderiales; family Burkholderiaceae_C; genus Comamonas. Next base: position 29,993 of record NZ_JAVXSJ010000022.1, read on the forward strand.
CTGGGGCAATCCCGTTCACGCGAATCGCCTTGGGTCCCAGGTCAAAAGCGATGTTGCGCACCAGGTGGCTGGTTGCGGCCTTGGAAGATGCGTACGCCGCCATTCGCTTGTTTTTGTTTTCTGCCGACATGGAGGTAATCGCCAGAATTGCCCCATAACCGGCTTTTTCCATTTCAGGCACGGCCAACTGCGCCAGGCGAAATAGTGAAAAGACATTGAGCTCGTAGGCACGGCGGAAATCGGCCATCGGCATATCAAAGGGCTTCGGGCCTCCGCCCCCTGCATTGCTGACCAGGGTGGTCAGCTTGCCAAAATGACGAACGGTCTCGCGCACCAGAGCGCCCAGATCATCCTCCTTGGTCACATCACAGGCCTGGGCCGCTGCTCGCCCTCCCCGGCTATTGATTCCTTGAGCCACCTCTGCTGCCGTAGTGGCGTTGAGATCGCTGACCATCACGGCAGCGCCCGCTGCCGCAAAGGTCTCGGCAATCGCGCGGCCAATACCCGCGCCAGCGCCGGTCACCACCGCCACCTGTCCGGCAAGCGTGAAATCAATGGGGTTATACATAGCAGCACTCCTGTGAAAGACTCAATTCACCTCGACCGTTGGGAAGCCCGTTTCAGAAAAATAAGGCAATGACCGGGAGCCTGTCAAACAAGGCGTCAATCGCCCACGCCGCTACAAAGGCAGCCGCGCATCGTCCTTGACTTCTTCCATCACCGCATAAGTCCGCGTCTCGCGCACACCCGGCAGTTGCCAGAGCACGCTGCCCGCAAACTCGCGGTAAGCCGCCATGTCAGCCATACGGGTCTTGAGCAGATAGTCAAAGCCGCCCGCCACCATATGGCATTCCATGATGGCCGGGTAGGCCAGTACGGCGGCCTTGAACTCATCAAACACATGGGGCGTGGTGCGGTCCAGCAGCACCTCTACAAACACCGTCATGCCCACACCCAGTTTCCTGGGGTTGAGCCGCGCTTCGTAGCCGAGGATGTAGCCGTCCCGGGTGAGCCGCGTGACTCGCGCCTGCACAGCGGTGGGGGACAGGGCGACCTGCTCGGCGAGTCGCAGGTTGGAGATGCGGCCATCTGTTTGCAGAATTGCCAGTATCTTGCGGTCAATCCTGTCTAAATCGACTTCTAAGACGTCATTCATTGGTGAATTCCTCTTTTGAATTCAACAAATATAGTGATTCATTCTTTGGCAAACCAGCAATGATTTTCCCTATGTAGACAGCTGCAGCCGGGCCGCATGCAATGCAGTTGTTGACATGGTGAAGGCCGCGCACCCTTGTCGCGGCCCGGCTCCCCATCCTCTGTACTGACATGCCAATCTTCACACCGCTGCCAGACTCCGCCCACCCTGCCGATGCGCTGCGCCGCGCCGTCACCGCTGCCACGCGCATGGCAGAGCCCGATGCCGTAGCCCAGTTACTGCCCGCCGCCACCCTTGCCGCACCACAGGCCGCGCAGGTCGCTGCCCATGCCAAAAAACTGGTGGAGCAATTGCGTGCCCAGCCCGCAAGCCTGGGGCGGCAGGGGCTGGTACAGGGCTTGCTACAGGAGTTTTCACTGTCGTCACAAGAAGGCGTAGCGCTAATGTGCCTGGCCGAGGCTTTGCTACGCATTCCCGATGCCGCGACGCGCGATGCACTGATTCGCGACAAGTTGCGCGGCGGCGACTGGCAGGCGCATCTGGGCAAGAGCCCATCCCTGTTCGTCAACGCCGCCGCGTGGGGGCTGGTGGTGACGGGCAAGCTGGTCGATACGCACAGTGAATCGGGGCTGCTGGCGTCCCTCAAACGCATCACCGCCAAGGGCGGCGAGCCACTGGTACGCAAGGGCGTAGACATGGCCATGCGCCTGATGGGTGAGCAGTTTGTGATGGGCGAAACCATTGCCGAGGCGCTGGTGCGCGCCCGCGAGCTGCAGGCCAAGGGCTTTCGCTACTCCTACGACATGCTGGGCGAGGCTGCACTCACGGCGCAAGATGCGCAGCGCTATATGCAGTCTTATGTGGATGCGATTCACGCCATTGGCAAGGCATCGGCGGGCAGTGGTATTTACGCCGGGCCGGGCATTTCCATCAAGCTCAGCGCCCTGCACCCGCGCTACAGCCGCGCCCAAGTGCAGCGCGTGATGGGCGAGCTGCTACCCCGCGTGCTACAACTTTGCGAGCTGGCGCGCAGCTATGACATGGGCCTGAATATCGACGCCGAAGAGGCCGACCGGCTGGAGCTGTCGCTGGACCTGCTGGAGCAACTGGCCCACGCGCCAAGTCTGGCGGGCTGGAATGGTCTGGGCTTTGTGATTCAGGCCTACCAGAAGCGCTGCCCTTATGTGATCGACTATCTGGTCGATCTGGCACAGCGCAGCGGCCGCCGCCTCATGGTGCGACTGGTCAAGGGCGCCTACTGGGACAGCGAAATCAAGCGCACGCAGATCGACGGCCTGGCCGACTACCCCGTCTACACCCGCAAGCACCATACCGATGTGGCCTACATCGCCTGCGCCCGCAAGCTGCTGGCAGCGCCAGACGCCATCTACCCGCAATTTGCAACTCACAATGCGCAGACCGTAGCAAGCATCGAATCACTCGCCAGCGCACAGCCATACAGCGCTGAGCGCTATGAATTTCAATGCCTGCACGGCATGGGCGAGCCGCTTTACCGCAACGTGGTCGAAGCGGCAGACAGCTCCGCACGCCGCCCCTGCCGCATCTACGCCCCCGTGGGCACGCACGAGACGCTGCTGGCTTATCTCGTACGCCGTCTGCTGGAGAACGGGGCCAACAGCTCCTTTGTGCACCGCATTGCCAACCCCGACTGGCCTATCTCAGATTTGATAGCTGCCCCCGCAGATCAGACAATGGCTGAAGGCCAAAAAGACCTGAATGCGGATGGCACCGAAGACATAGGCCAACCCCACCCCAACATTCCCCAGCCACGCGACTTGCTGGGCGAGCAGCGCGCCAATTCAGAGGGTCTGGATTTGAGCGATGAAAGCGTGTTGGCTGCACTTTCGCAATGCCTCATGCAAAACCAGCCAGAACCCGCAGCCACAGCGCACGAGGCAAGCAGCGCCATCACCAACCCCGCCCAGTTGCAGCAAGTGCTGGGCCATGTGGCAGACGCCACGCCCGAGCAAATTCAGCAGGCGCTGCAAGCGGCCCACAAGGCCCAGCCCGCATGGAACAACACCCCCGCGGCCCTGCGTGCCAGCGTGCTAGAGGCAGCCGCCGATAGCTACCAGGCCCAGATGCAGCCGCTAATGGCCCTGCTGATGCGCGAAGCCGGCAAGACCGCCGCCAACGCAGTGGCCGAGGTGCGTGAGGCCACAGATTTTTTGCGCTACTACGCCGCACAACTGCGCAGGCAGGATGAGGCAGGTTTACTCGCACCCGGCATAGGCCCGGTGGTGTGCATCAGCCCGTGGAACTTTCCGCTGGCCATCTTCACCGGCCAGATAGCCGCCGCGCTGGCCGCAGGCAATGTGGTGCTGGCCAAACCTGCCGAGCAAACCCCGCTGATCGCCATCGAGGCCGTGCGCCTGCTGCATCAGGCAGGCATGAGCCACGATATTCACGCCGATGTGCTGCAACTGCTGCCCGGCCAGGGCGAAACCGTGGGTGCGCCGCTGGTGGCCGATGCGCGGGTGGCAGGCGTGCTGTTTACCGGCTCCACCGACGTGGCCCGATTGCTGAATCAGCAAACCGCCCAACGCCTGCGCGCTGATGGCGAGCCCGTGGTATTGGTGGCAGAAACCGGTGGCCAAAACGCCATGATCGTGGACTCCTCCGCGTTGGTTGAGCAAGCCGTGCAAGACATTGCCGCCTCGGCCTTTGACAGTGCGGGCCAGCGCTGCTCTGCCCTGCGCCTGCTGTGCGTGCAAAACGACTGCGCTGATCGCGTTGTCGACATGCTCAAAGGCGCCATGCAGGAGCTGCGCTGCGGCGACCCGGCCGAGCTGCACACCGATATCGGCCCCGTGATTGATGCCGAAGCCAAGGCTGGCATTGAGCAGCACATTACAAAACTCAAGGCACAGGACCTGCGCGTGCACCAGTCGCCCATCAGCGATGCGGTGATGGCACAAGGCCACTTTGTGCCGCCCACGCTGATCGAGCTGAACGACCTGCAAAGCCTGCAGCGCGAGATATTTGGCCCCGTGCTGCATGTGCTGCGTTACCAGCGGCGCGAGCTGCCGCAGCTGCTTGCGCGCATCAACGCACTGGGCTACGGCCTGACCATGGGCCTGCACACCCGCATTGATGAAACCGTGCAGCAGGTCGCTCAGTCCGCCCATGTGGGCAACCTTTACGTCAACCGCAATATGGTGGGCGCCGTCGTAGGCGTGCAGCCGTTTGGGGGCGAGGGTCTGTCGGGCTCAGGCCCCAAGGCGGGCGGGCCGCTCTACCTGCCGCGCCTGCAGCAGGCGCCCAGCTCGCCGCTGCGCCTGCTTTGCCATGTATTGCAGCAAGCGGGGGCTGCGCAAGAAGTCACCACCTCAGAGCCCCGCGCCGCCTTGCAGCAACTGGGCCACTGGGCAGAGAAAAATGGCGAAATGCCGGTCAGCAGCAGTTGTGAGCGCCTGCAAGACGCCCTGCCCGACCTGCATGCCGCACGCCTGCTGCCCGGCCCCACGGGCGAGCGCAATCTCTATACCCTCATTGCCAAGCCACGCACGCTGTGCCTGGCGCAAAGCCAGAACATGCTGCTGCAGCAACTGGCCGCCGTGCTGGCCTGCGGCTCCAGAGCCGTATGGCCACACTCGCCCGTCAGCACCAACCTGCACAACGCTTTGCCCCAGGCGCTGCGCAGCCATGTGGAGCTGCTGGCTGCTGGCATCACCACGGCACAGATCGCCGAAACCACAGTCATGGACGCCACCCTGCTGGAATGCGATGACGCGCAGTTCATGCAATGGGCACAGGCGCTGGCGCGGCGCAGCGGCCCCATCGTGCTGCCCACACGATGCCATGCGGGCCAGCCCGTGCGACTGGAGCGGCTGTGGCATGAACGTGCGCTGTCGCACAACACGGCGGCAGCGGGGGGGAATGCGGCGCTGATGAATCTGGAGTGAAGCCCTCTGTGTCGTCTCGCCCCTTCCCTAAAGAGCGATTCTAAAAAGAGAGCACCCAGCGCAAGCAGTACCAGCGCCAGGTGCTTTTTTCATCAAAATTCATCCAGCAGGTTTTTCACAACCGATGGCTGGATGCCGAAAGCCTGTAATCAAGACGTAAACCCGTCACCATCCTGCACCTGAAAAACCTCAACGGCCATGCCAGGGCAGCAGCCAGCGTTCCAGCTTGCGCAGCAGTGCATCAAGCAGCAACGCAATCGCGCCGATGACAAAAATGCCCATCACCACAATGTCGGTGCGCAGAAAGTTCGAGGCGTTGAGCACCATCTGCCCCAGTCCCTGCGTGGCGGCCACCATTTCGGCGGCGACCAGCGTGGTCCAGGCAAAGCCCATGGCAATGCGCAGGCCCACCAGAATGTCGGGCAGCGCTGCGGGAGCTATGGCGTGGCGCAGCAGCTGCCAGCGCGTAGCGCCCAGTGAGCGCAGCGCATTGATCTGCTCGGCACTGGCATTGCGCGTGCCCGCGCGTGCGGCCAGCGCCATGGGGGCAAAGCAGGCCAGGTAGATCAGCAGCCATTTCGATGCCTCGTCAATGCCCAGCCAGATCACCACCAGCGGCAGATAGGCCAGCGGCGGCAGCGGGCGGTAGAACTCCAGAATAGGGTCCAGCACCACTTGCGCCCAGCGGTTGACGCCCATGGCAATACCCACAGGCACAGCGGTGAGCACGGCCAGCACAAAAGCGCCAAACACGCGCAGGCTGCTCCACTGGGCATGCACCCACAGCGCATCGCCGCCCTGAATATCGCCGCGCCAGGCCTGGCCCAAGGCCTTGATCACCGCTTCGGGCGGCGGCAAAAACAGCGGCGGCACCCAGCGCAGCTCGGTCGCCAGCCACCACAGCGCCAGCCAGGCCGCCACACTGAGCAGCGCCCACCCGCGCCGGGGGCTGGGCCGATGGCTGCGAAAGGCCGCGACGGCCGGAATCTCACCCTCCGGCACAACGGGAGCCTGAAGCCGGGGCAGCGTCTGCCCGCCCCCCTGCGGCTCCCGCACGGCGGCCGTTGAGGCCAATATGGTTGCGCTCATATCATTCAATCCAGCAAAACGGTAAAAATAGCCAAATTGGCTCGTAGCGCTTGTGCATCAAGCGCAAGCAGCTATGTTTTTCATATCAAACCAATGTCAGCTCGGCTTGCGATGCCTCGCCAATCGCGGCCATCAGCCGCTCACGCATGGCAATGAATTCGGGCAGCGATTTGACGGCGCGCGCGCTCTCGCCCGCCAGGTAGCGGCGGCCAAAATCGACGGCCAGACTTTCCGTAATGCGCCCGGGGCGCGGGCTCATCACGATGATGCGGCTGGCCAAAAACAGTGCCTCCTCCACATCGTGGGTGATGAAGAACACGGTGCGGCGCGTGGCGCGCTCCTCGGCCCACAGCCGCAAAATCAGCTCCTGCAGCGATTCGCGCGTGAACACATCGAGTGCACCCAGCGGCTCGTCCATCAGCAGCAGATCGGCATCATTGGCCAGCGCACGCGCAATGCCCACGCGCTGCTGCATGCCGCCCGACAATTGCCAGGGCAAGGCCGTCGCACGCTGCGCCAGCCCCACCTGGGCCAGTCGCTCAAGCGCCAGTCGGTGGCGCTGCTCGCGCCCCACGCCGCGCAGGCGCAGGCCCAGCGCCACGTTGTCGATCACATTGAGCCAGGGCAGCAGCGCATGCTTTTGAAACACCACACCGCGATCGGCCCCGGCATCGACCACCGGCTGGCCCTGCCAGTCAATACGGCCTGTCGATGGCGCGGTAAAGCCGGCAATGCAATTAAGCAGCGTGGTCTTGCCGCAACCAGAAGCACCCACGGCAACAACGAATTCACCGGGCGCAATGTCCAGATCAAGATCGTGCAAGGCCAGCGCCTGCACATCGTGGGCAGGCGCGCCTTCATAGCGCACGGACAGGCCCCGTACCGAAAGGCCTGCCGCCAGATTCAGATCACTGCGCAGCACGGCGCACCCAGCTGTCGTTCACGCCCACCGAATAATCGGGCAGCACCTGCTGCACCGAGCCTTGCGTCTGCAAAAACTGGGCCGTAGCGGCCAGCGACTGCGAAACCACGGAGCTTTTGCCGCCGCCCAGCCACTTCGGGCTGGCCTGCTCGGCCGGCGTGATGAAGGCATAGAGCTTGAGGCTGTCAGGCACCGTGGCCACTTCGGCCCCCGACCATTTGGCAACCGCCTTGACCTCGGGGGACTGGGGCGTCCACGCCGCAGTATTACTGGTGTAGCGCTTGTCGGCCTCGGCCAGCACCTTTACGAACTGGGCCAGAAATGCGTCGTTGGCCTTGGCAAAGTCGGTGCGCACGGCCAGCGCATCAAACGTGGCCTTGCCGGTCTTGAGCGCGATATCACCCGAGGTGGTCAGCACCTGACCGTTTTGCTTGATCTTGGCCAGCACCGGGTCCCAGACAAAGGCCGCATCGATATCGCCACGCTCCCAGGCGGCCAGAATTTCGGGCGGACGCAGATTGAGAACCTTCACATCCTTGGGGTTGACGCCTGCGGCCTGCAGCGCCACGAGTGCGTGGAAGTGACTGGTCGACACATAGGGAATGCCGATCTTCTTGCCCTTCAAGTCGGCCAGTGTTTTGGCGTTGCTGCCATTGCGCACCACCAGCGCTTCGGCGTTGTGGATGTTGTCGGCCACCCAGAAAATCTGAATCGGCACGCCCTGCGACAGCGCAGCCGCAAACGGGGAGGAACCTGCCTCACCGATGTGAATGGCACCACTGGCCAATGCACGGGTGATTTCTGCGCCGCTGCCCAGCTTGCGGTAGCTGATCTTGTAGCCCGTGGCCTTTTCCACGGCCTGGGTTTCCTGGGCATAGCGCCAGGGCAGCACCATGTCCTGATAGCCAATTACCACCTCATTGGGTGCGGCCTGTGCGGGCAGTACTGCGGCGCCCAGTGCGGCAGCCAGAACGAGAGAGAAAAGACGGCGATTTGGTGTTTGCATGACGAAAGCTTTTTTGAAGAGGTTGGAACACTTTCAGTCTAGGAATTGCGCAGCGTTTTGCATGCGCGAAATTCGCATGTGCAAATGCAAAAAACGCGCAACCAGCGCAGTGCCGCCGGGCGGAAACTCGGCGCTCTGCATCCACTCTGATCTGCACGTTTTGACCATGGAAATTCAGCCCTTAGGCCCGGCCATTGGCGCCGTTGTGAGCCATATCGATCTGACCCACCCCTTGCCGCTGGCCCAGCGCGATGCGCTGCACGCCGCACTGCTGCAGCACCAGGTGCTGTTCTTTGAAAACCAGCCCGTCACCCCCCTGCAGCAGCGCGATCTGGCGGCGCAGTTCGGGCCGCTGCACATACACCCCGTCTACCGCAATATTCCCGAAGTGCCCGAGATCATCGTGCTCGACACGGACGACAACAACCCGCCCGATAACGACAACTGGCATACCGACATCACCTTCACCGAAGCACCGGCGCAGGCCGCCCTGCTCTCGGCGCGCCAGCTGCCGCCTCTGGGTGGCGACACACTGTGGGCCAGCAATGTGGCCGCGTTTGAAGCCCTGTCCGCCCCTTGGCAGCGGCTGCTGTCGGGTCTGAATGCCGAGCATGATTTTGTGAAGTCATTCCCCGCCTGGCGCTTTGCCCGCACGCCCGAGGAACGCCTGCGCTGGGAAGCGGCCGTCGCCAAGCACCCGCCCGTTCTGCACCCGGTGATTCGCACTCACCCTGAAACCGGCCAGCAAGGCCTGTTTGTCAACGAAGGCTTCACCACCCGCATCGTGGAGCTGAGCGCCACCGAAAGCGATGCCGTGCTGCGCCAGCTGTTCGCCCATATCAGCAAGCCCGAATTCACCGTGCGCTGGCGCTGGAAGGTCGGCGATCTGGCCTTCTGGGACAACCGCAGCACCCAGCACTACGCCTGCGCCAACTACCTGCCCCACCGCCGCGTAATGCACCGCGCCACAGTGCTGGGGGATCGACCTTTCTATCGGGCAGCTTGAGGTAGTGCGCCAGCTCCTGAGACTGATTTCTGCCGCCCAATAAAGCAAGCCCCGAAGCTCGGATGAGTTTCTGGGCTGTGAGGGCAGTTGTCGACCTTGAGCCGACAGTCAGTTGGCGCACGCGGTAAGCGGCTGGCCGAAGGGCAGTTCGCTTGAGCGATGGGTCAGGTAGATGATGACTTATTGTTCTCAGCCCTGCGCCAACTGAAGCCGGACCATGCTAGGCGGCCAATGAAGAGACCAGTGCAGAAGAACGAAAGCACGTAGAGAACGTGCGCAGGCCAAGCACCAAGCAACTGCTCGATTGAGCCAAAGATCAATTGACACAGCTGCCAGTAGCGACCATTACATGGCACGCTACTCGGCCGATTCTCCAGCCCCAGCACCAGCGCGGTGATGAAGGCCACTGCTGAAAAGATGACACCACACCATGGCAGCCAGAGCGGTATGGTGTGATTCGCGCTGTACGACTGCTTCATGGACATCTGCCTAACTTGATTTAGACGACAAGCCAAACGTAGTTGTCGTTCGGATAAAAAAGAATATGCCGCAGCAATGGTGCTAACAAAGCAGAGGATAGCTTTTTAGTCAAACCTAAAAGTTTCAAGTTCGCAGCCTGCGATGAGGGTTGAAGACCAACGTTCGAGTGACTGCTTCTGGCCGGTTGCAGCTTTCGCTGTTCGACCTAGTGCAGTCGTTCCGATGGTTTCATCGAACTACTGAATCTATAAGTTAGACGAGCCATTCGACATGAATTGAGGCTTAAATCCAGTTTTGTCCTGTTCGGAAATCAGTCGGATGACTTTGCATGGGACGCCGGCAGCGATGACACCTGATGGAATATCTGATGTCACAACACTGCCGGAACCAATGATCGAACCATCTCCAATCGTTACCCCGGGATTGATGTGCACGCCCGCACCGACCCAGACTCGATTGCCAATCTTTACGGGCTTTGCGAAGCATCCGCCTGCGGCGCGTTCCATAGGGTCAATGGCGTGATTAGACGTATAGATACCGACTCGCGGCGCAAGGAGCACATGGTCACCGATGTAAATGCCACCGCCATCGAGCATGATGCAATCGAAGTTGGCATAGAAATTGTCGCCAATGTGAATATTCCGCCCGAACTCACAACGGAAGGTGGGTTCGAAGTGTACGTTTCGACCTAGATGCCCTAGCAGAGTCCTGAGGATCGCTTCCCGCTCACTGGCTGGTTTCGAGAAGGAGTTGTTGTACTCATTGGTCAGCAGCACCGCACTCTGCCTCGCCGCCACTAATTCAGGCGAGAGGTCGTTATACATTTGCCCAGAACAGATATGAGCAAATTGCGTTTCGAGCTTTGACATTGGGTGCGATTAGTTTCTTTAGGAAGGCGATAACCATAGCGCATTGCTGACACTCCTACGGTAGCTTCTGGCCGATCAGAGACCATCGCAAAGGTCTCGGACGAACACTTTTGATTTGAAATAAAAACAGCGCCAGCCCATGTATTCCATGCGCTGGCCGCTATCTTTTTTAAATAACTCTTTAATGCGTGGTTCGGCGCTGCCCCGCCAGTCTGCGCACTACAGCCACCATCTGTTCGATTTCTGCAAAGGTGTTGTAGAAGGCCACCGACGGCCTCACCGTGGACTCCACACCAAAGTGCCGCAAGATCGGCTGGGCGCAATGGTGGCCGGTGCGCACGGCAATACCTTCCGCGTTCAGCGCCTTGCCTACTTCATCGGTGGTGTAGCCCTGCAGCGTGAAGGACAGCGCGCTGGCTTTGCCCGGCACGGTGCCGATCAGGCGCAGGCCGGCAATCGTGGCCAGTTGCTGCATGCCGTAGTCGACCAAGGCGTGTTCGTAGCGGCTGATGTTTTCTATGCCAATGCGCTCCACATATTCCAGCGCAGCGCCCAGGCCCACGGCGTCAGCAATATTGCCGGTACCCGCCTCGAAGGTGTTGGGCAGCGGCTGGTAGACGGTCTTCTCGAACGTGACATCGGCAATCATGTTGCCGCCGCCTTGCCAGGGCGGCATGGCTTCCAGCACCTCGCGACGGCCCCAGAGCACGCCGATGCCAGTGGGCGCAAAAATCTTGTGGCCCGAAAAGACAAAGAAGTCGGCCCCTATGTCCTGCACATTTACCGGCGTGTGGGCGATGGACTGCGCGCCGTCGATCAGCGTGGTGATGCCGCGTGCCTTGGCGCGCGCCACCACCTCCTTGACCGGCACCACCGTGCCCAGCACGTTGGAGACATGGCCGATGGCGACTATTTTGGTGCGCTCGTTGAGCAGCTTTTCATATTCATCGAGACGAATCTGGCCCTGCTCGTCCACGGGAATCACGCGCAGCTTCGCGCCCTTGGCTTGCGCCAGTTGCTGCCAGGGCACGATGTTGGCGTGATGCTCCAGGTGGCTGATGATGATCTCGTCGCCCTCGCCCACGTTCTGCCCGCCCCAGGCCTTGGCCACGAGATTGATGGCCTCGGTCGTGCCGCGCACAAAGATCACCTCGCGCGCATCGGGCGCGTGGATGAAGCGGCGCACCACTTCACGCGCATGCTCGTAGGCATCCGTGGCGCGCGCCGCCAGCGTATGGGCGGCGCGGTGGATGTTGGAGTTTTCATGCTCATAGAAGTAGCTGATGCGCTCTATCACCTGGCGCGGCTTGTGCGTGGTGGCAGCGTTGTCCAGCCAGACCAGGGGTTTGCCGTTGATGCGTTCTTGCAGGATGGGAAAGTCACGACGCACGGCCTGCACATCAAAGCCCGGATGGCGGTCTTGCGCGACAGACAGGAGCTGTGCCACCTCGCCATGGTGGTGCGGTTTGGTCGGCGTGACAAAGCCGCTGGGCAACCGAACCGCATCGACAAAATAGAACTGGGGCGCTGCGCTGGCGGTAACGGGCGCTCCAGATCGCTCAGGCGCCTGATACAGCTGGGGCACATTGCCAAAGCTGTGGCTGGCCAGCGCCTGCACGGCCTGCTGGCTCAGCGCATCCAGGCGCGATGGTGCGGGCTGCCCCCCGGCATTGACAAGGCCAGCCAGACGCGGTTCATAGCCGGGCAAGGCGGCAAAGGCCTTGTCGGGCTCGCCATTGCCGGCCTGCGCCTGCGGCAGCAAGGCAGGTGCACGGTTGATGAGCGACAGCGAGGTGCCGGGGCTGGATGGCAGCAGATTGCTGCCCGGCACCTGCCCCAGTGGAATGGGCGAACCCGGCACATTGGGCGACACGCCCGAGGGCGCGGCCAGCGGGCTGCCGCCGGGCGCCCAGTTGGCCGGGGCTTGGGCACCGGGTACGGGGCTGGGCGCATCGCCTGGCAGGCTGCGAAACAGGCTGGTGGCCAGTTGCGCAAGCAATTGCGGATCGATGGGCGCAGCGCCTGTGGGTGCGGGGATGGCGGTGGTGGAACTCAAAACCAATTCTCCTGAATCGCTGCCAGCTATCAAAACCAATAGCTGGCAGCGCTTGCTATATCTACGTTAGAGCGGCTTTTTACTTATATGTATCGAGCGCCGAATAGTCGTGATAGCGGTCGATGCGCACATCGTCGAGCACCGCCAATGCATCGGGGGTGAGCACGGCCAACGAGCAGTACAGCGAGACCAGATAGGAGCTGATGGCCTGGTCATTGATACCCATGAAGCGCACCGACAGACCCGGGCTTTGCTCACCCGACAGACTAGGTTGGAACAGGCCTACCACGCCCTGGCGGCGGTCGCCCACGCGCAGCAGCAAGATGCTGCTTTTGCCGTCAGCCACCGGAATCTTGTCCGAAGGAATCAGCGGCACACCGCGCCAGGTAATGAACTGCGAGCCGAACAGGCTCACGGTGGGCGGCGGCGTGCCACGGCGCGTGGCCTCGCGGCCAAAGGCGGCAATGGTCAGCGGGTGGGCCAGGAAGAAGGCTGGCTCCTTCCAGACTTTGCTCAGCAACTCATCCAGATCATCGGGCGTGGGCGCGCCGCCATCGTTGAGCGGGAAGATGCGCTGCTCATCTGTCACCTGCGCCAGCAGACCGTAGGAGGCGTTGTTGATCAGCTCGCTTTCCTGGTTCTCCTTGATGGTTTCGATCGTCAGGCGCAGTTGCTCCTTGATCTGATCGTGCGGGCTGCTATAGAGGTCGGAGATGCGCGTATGCACATCAAGCACGGTAGAGACCGCATTCAGAAAATACTCGCGCGGCTGCTCCTCGTAGTCCACAAAAGTGCGTGGCAGCTGGTTATCGAACTGCTTGGCGGTGCAGGTCACCTTGATGTCTTCGGGGTTCTTGACCTGGTTGACGCGGTAGATGCCCGCCTCCACCGGCACCCACTGCAGCAGATGGGTCAGCCAGCGCGGCGTGATGGTGGCCAGCTGGGGCGCAGTCTTGGTGGCATTGGCTAACTGGCGGGCGGCGTTGTCGCCCAGGGTATGCAAGGTCGTGTTGGTCATGAAACGTAGTCAGGGTTGAGGAAACTAACGAGGGAAAACAAGGGGGAAAACTGCAGCACCGCTCAGGCCGCAACGGGCAGCGGCTGCACTTTTTCGACGGGACTGGATTGAGAGACATGGGCCTGCGGAGCCACGTCCTGCGTGACCCAGACATTGCCGCCGATGACCGCGCCACGGCCGATGGTGATGCGGCCCAAAATGGTGGCGCCGGCATAGATCACCACGTCGTCCTGCACGACGGGGTGGCGCGGCCAGCCTTTTTGCAGATGGCCTTGGGCATCGCGCGGAAAGCGCTTGGCGCCCAGCGTGACGGCTTGATAAATGCGCACATTGCGGCCGATAACCGCCGTCTCGCCAATCACCACACCCGTGCCGTGATCGATAAAGCAACCCGCACCAATGCGTGCACCGGGGTGGATATCTATGCCCGTAAGTCCATGGGCCAGCTCAGCGGCCATGCGTGCCAGCAGCGGCAGCTCCAGCCGGTACAAGACATGGGCGATGCGGTGGTGAAGCAAGGCCAGCACGCCGGGGTAGCTGAGCACGACTTCATCCACGCTCTGCGCCGCCGGGTCGCCGTGATAGGCGGCCAGCACATCGACATCGAGCAGTTTGCGCAGCAGAGGCAGCTCCTGCGCAAACTCGCGCACCGCCTCTACGGCGCGCACATCCAGCCGTTGCACGTCTTCGCGCGAGCTGTCCTGGCGGGCGCGGTAACGCAACTCGATACGGGCCTGCGCCAGCAGCGCCTGCAGGGCGGTGTCCAGCGTGTGGGCGATGTAGAAATCCTCGCCCGCCTGGCGCAGCTCCGTCGGCCCCAGTCGCAGCGGATAGAGCACGCCCTTGAGCGACTCGATGGCCTGCTCTACCGCCTTGCGCGAGGGAAATTCACGCTGCGCCGTATCGGTACGCCCCTGCTGCTCACGCCACAGCTCACGAACCTGGCGCAGCTCGCTGACGACCTTGGCAATGGAAAAATCACTCATGATGTTGTCCTTTTTTGAGACAAAAAGTCCCCCGCAGCGCTTGATGAGAAAGCGCTGTCAGCTATCGTTTTTAAAAAATTAATAAAGCGTTTGAACGCTCATGCGCTGGCCCGTTTCAAGCCAGCGGCATAGAGCAAGGACCGCCCCGCCCCCTTTGGGAAAGCGGCAAAGCCGCTCAGGGGGAGCAGCTCAGTCCTGCACCCAGGGCAAACCTTGAAAGCGCCAGCCGTCGCCACCACCGCGGTGCTGGGCGGCATCCAGTTCGCCTTCAAAGCCTTCGCTGACGTTGAAGACATGGGTCAGCCCCGCCTTGGCCGCCTCTTGCGCGGCCAGGGTCGAGCGCTTGCCGCTGCGACACAGCAGCAGCGCAATGGGTGCGCTGCCGTCGGCTGCCGCCTGCCTGGCCAGCAGCGCCGTCAGCTCGCGCACAAAGCGCGGGTTGCGCGCCAGCGCTGTGCCCGTGGCCCAGGGCACATGGGCGCTACCGGGCACATGGCCGACGAATTTGCGCTCCTCTGCGGTGCGCACATCCACCAGCAGCGCCAGTCCCTGTTGCACCATCTGCCAGGCTTGGCGCGGCGGCACCGAGCCCATAAAACTCAGGCCATGTGCCGTGGCCTGAGCCACGGCTTCTTGAAGGGCGGGAAGCTTGGATATGTCCGTCATCACTGATTCATCTAAAGGATGGCAATGACGCTATGTTGCGATCCGCGCCCGATTCCATCAACGAACAAATCACAGCTTGCTTATGCAGAAAACGAGGATCAGCTCTGCACCGCCAGCAAGGCATCGCGCACCACTTGCTCGGGCAAGGTGGGCACAAAGGTTTCGATAAAGGAATAGGCATAGCCGCGCAGCCAGGCATCGCGGCGCAGCGCCAGGCGCGTGAGGTTGACCTCAAACAAATGGCGCGCATCAATGGCGCGCAGATACCGGTCGCGCTCAGCATCAAAGGCTATCGACGCGATGATGCCCACGCCCATGCCCAGCTCGGCATAGGTCTTGATGACATCGGCGTCCATGGCGGTCAGCACCACATCGGGTGTCAGCCCTGCGGCTTCAAACGCCTTGTCGATATGCGCGCGGCCGGTAAAGCCTTGCTCGTAAGTGATGATGGGGTGCGTGGCCAGCATCTCCAGCGTGACCGGCCCGCTCGCATCGAGCAGTGCATGGCCGGGCGGCACGACGATGCTGTGCGACCAGCGGTAGCAAGGCAGCGTGAGCAGGTTGTCATAACCGGCCAGTGCCTCGGTGGCCACGCCGATATCGGCCTCGCCGGACAGCAGCATCTCCGCCACCTGGCGCGGCGAGCCCTGATGCAGGTGCAGCGAGACCTGCGGATACAGCGCCCGGAAATCTCTCACCACCTGCGGCAGTGCATAGCGCGCCTGAGAGTGGGTGGCGGCAATCGACAATCTGCCTCGCTCGCTGGCCCGAAAGTCCGCGCCCGCACGGCGCAGGTTGTCGGCCTCCAGCAGCATGCGCTCGACCATGGGCAGCAAGGCCTCGCCGGGAGGAGTCAAGCCCGTCAGGCGCTTGCCAGCGCGCACAAAAATATCGACACCCAGTTCTTCTTCGAGTTCTCGGATTTGCCGGCTCACCCCCGGCTGCGAGGTGTGGAGCATGGCCGCCACCTCGGTCAGATTGAAGCCACGCCGCACGGCCTCGCGCACGGATCGCAGTTGCTGAAGATTCATTTTTTGATAGCAGCCAGCGCCCTACCCTGATACGCCAGCAGCCCTTTTTTCTATGGTTTTATCAAATCACCCAGCGCCAGTTGCTGGCAGAAGCGCCCAGCCAGCTGTCCTGCACTGGGGCAGGTTCCACATCGAACTTGCCGCACGCGTTTGAGCAGCAGGCGCTGCTGATGCACCGGGGCACTGGCCATGTTCACGGAGCGATTTCGGCAAGCCTGGGTTACGCTGTCCAGATCCCGCCATCCGCTACTGCTGCCCCCAGTAGCGATGCCATCGCCGGGTGGCCTATCCAGCGACGCTTGCTAAGGCCCGGCGTCGCCTTGTCATATCTCTTCTGTACTGCCTGCGGCTTCGCGCCGCGTCTCAAGCGCAAACCTTCGGTTGGCTGAGGCGGTTTTGGCCGCCAGTTAGCCACCGTTGGTGAAGCGCTCTTGGTTAAGCGCCCTTAGTCAGTTGCTCCACCGGCTGGTGTCCGCCCTGTGGCTTGTCTTGCTGCGTGCAGCGGTCTGCCGCTTCTTTCGCACGGTCGCTCGCGCCATTCCACAGCTGACCGCTTGCCATCAATGCCTCAGCCTCATCCCACGATGCTTCCCACGCCACCAGCGGCTGGCGCGCATTCAAGGCACCGGCACTGACCAATGACTGCGTCATACGACTCCACCAATTGCTCATCACAAGCTCCCATTCATTTTCTGAATTGCATGGCACCCGGGCCATTCCCACCTCTGCCCGGGTGGCGTCACCCACGCGTTGCGAAATATCGGCAACAGGGGCACGCCTTGCGCCCCTGCCTTCATTGCTCTTACTTCTTGGCGTAAATCTGGTCGAAGCTACCGCCGTCGGCAAAGTGCGCCTTGTCAGCCGCAGCCCAGCCACCAAAGGCCTTGTCGATGGTGAACAGCTCCAGCTTGGGGAACTGGCTGGCGAACTCGGCCGCCACCTTGGCATCGGTAGGGCGGTAGAAGTTCTTGCCGGCAATGCGCTGGGCGTCTTCGGAGTACAGGTACTTCAGATAAGCCTCGGCCACTGCGCGCGTGCCGCGCTTGTCCACCACCTTGTCGACCACAGCCACCGAGGGCTCAGCCAGGATGGAGAGCGAAGGCGCAATGATCTGGAACTTCTCTGGGCCAAATTCCTTGAGCGCCAGATAGGCTTCGTTTTCCCAGGCCAGCAGCACATCGCCCAGACCACGCTGCACAAAGGTCACGGTAGAGCCGCGTGCGCCGGTGTCCAGCACGGGCACGTTCTTGTAGAGCTTGGTGATGAAATCCTTGGCCTGCGCATCACCGCCGTACTTGCGCTTGGCAAATTCCCAGGCGGCCAGATAGTTCCAGCGGGCACCGCCCGAGGTCTTGGGGTTGGGCGTAATCACCTGCACACCGGGCTTGACCAGATCGTCCCAGTCCTTGATGCCCTTGGGGTTGCCCTTCTTCACCAGAAACACAATGGTCGAGCTGTAAGGCGCGCTGTTGTGCGGCAGGCGCTTTTGCCAGTCGGCCTTGACGTTGCCGTTCTTGACCAAGGCATCAATATCACCGGCCAGCGCCAGCGTGGCGACATCGGCATCAATGCCGTCAATGATGGAACGCGCCTGCTTGCCCGAGCCACCGTGCGACTGCTTGATGGTCACGTCCTGGTTCTGCGTGGCCTTCCAGTGCTTGGCAAACGCCTGGTTGTAATTCACATACAGCTCACGGGTCGGGTCATAGGACACGTTGAGCAATTGCACGCCGCTTTGTTGTGCAAAAGCAGGCAATGTGGGCAGAGCGGAGAGGGTCAAGCCAGCAATCAGACCGGCAGCCAGAGGAAACTTGATAAAGTTGCGACGATTTTTCATTGGACTGTGTTCTTGGAGTGAATGGATAACGGGCTTCTTCTCCCCCGTTGCTGTGCATTCTTGACCCGCAGTCTTAAAACTCAAACTACTAAGATTTCAGTTTGTTATTACCCAAACATCTGTAATCAAACAAGAGGACCCTACACATGGCACGTACCGTTCATTGCATCAAGCTGGATCAGGATGCAGAAGGCCTGGACTTTCCCCCTGCACCCGGCGAACTGGGCAAGCGCATCTATGAAAGCGTGAGCAAGCAGGCCTGGGCCGACTGGCTCAAGCACCAGACCATGCTGATCAATGAAAACCGCCTGAACCTGGCCGACGCGCGCGCCCGCCAGTACCTGGCCCGTCAGATGGAAAACCATTTCTTTGGTGGCGGTGCAGATGCTGCTCAGGGCTACGTGCCTCCTAGCGCTGAGTAAGCTCGCCTGAGTCAGAGACCTCAGATACAAAAGCCCCGTGGCAATGCCCGGGGCTTTTTTGTTGCTGGCTGCAGCCAAAGGTGCCAGATTTGTCACGATCAGGAATCAAGGAAAACCAGCCTATACCCCAAGCACAGAAAGCGCGAGCAGCTATCAAAATTAAGTTATCGCCGTTCTCATCGGCATCGCCAACGGCAAACGCCAAGCCTCAAATAAAACAAACAATCAGTTCACCAAACCCAGGCAACACAGGTACTAACCCGAACAGCACCTCTATAACTGGCTAAAATCGCGCCCATCCTGCGGGAGAGCGGAGCCTGCAACGGTTCCCGCCGAAGGCGCAAACTCCCATAATCGCTCAGGCAATAAGTACCGCAGGTGGGTCAGACACGACCCGGATATCGCCAACTGGAGAGCAGCCCGCAATCACAAGTCTGCAGGGCTCACCGAAGGGGCAAGCATGTCCACCGCGAAGGTGTACATGCGCAACTCTCAGGTAAAAGGACAGCGGGAGAGGCAAACCAGACACTCCCGCTGATGTGAGTGGCTGGTCTATTTTCAAGTGCCGTCATGCTTCCTTCTGTCTCTTTGCTGGACTCGTTCCAGACTTCCAATTTCACCGTCATGCTGGTCATCTATCTGGTGGCCATCACTGCCGAAGCCATGTCCGGCGCGCTTGCTGCCGGCCGGCGCAATATGGATATCTTTGGCGTCGTCGTCATTGCCTTTGTCACGGCCCTTGGCGGCGGCACCATTCGCGACATGGTCCTGGGCCACTACCCAATTGGCTGGACGCAGCACCCCGAATATGTGTATCTGGTCATCAGCTTCGGCCTGCTGACCACGGTGATTGCACGCCATATGCACAGACTCAAGCAGGTGTTTTTGCTGCTGGACGCCATGGGCCTGATCGCCTTCTCGCTGATCGGCTGCAACACCGCGCTGGAGCTGGGCTACCCCACCATCGTCGTCATCATGGCGGGCATGATTACCGGTATCAGCGGCGGCATTTTGCGTGATGTGCTGTGCAACCAGGTGCCCGTCGTCTTCCGCCGCGAGCTGTATGCCAGCGTGTCGCTGGCCGTGTGCCTGATGTTCCTGGGCCTGCGTCACCTGGATGTCAGCCCCAATATCAGCACCATCGTATGTTTTGCCGGTGGTCTGGCCTTTCGTATGGCGGCCATTCGTTTTAAATGGCGCCTCCCTGTCTTCTCCTACCAGCAACGCTGGGAATAAAAGTGGACACCCCCTGTGGCGCTGCGCGCCTTCCCCCTCTCTCTCGCTACGCGGGAGGGGGACGCAGCCATCGCTGCGGGGCGGCCCTTGCTTGGCTGCACTGACTTCAGCGAACGCTCGTTTTTAGTGCCACGCCCTCTTTGATGTAGTTTTTTTCCATGTCTGAACCCATCACATGGATGCCTGATGGCACTCCCTATAACACCCGATTTGGCGACCGCTATCACAGCGAAGATGGCGGCCTCGATCAGGCTACCCATGTCTTTCTGGGTGGCTGCGGCCTGCCTGCCGCATGGGCCAACACGCCGCAATGGCGGATTCTGGAAACCGGTTTTGGCTTTGGTCTGAACTTTCTGGTGACCTGGGCGGCCTGGAAGGCAGACCCGCAGCGCACGCAGCTGCTGCATTTTGTTTCGGTTGAGGCCTTTCCCGTTTCCCGCGAAGACCTGCTGCAATCCTTGCCTGCGGATGGCCAGCTGCGCGCTCTGGGCCTGCAACTGGCCGAGCAGTGGTGGGGGCTGC
Source organism: Comamonas sp. (assembly GCF_036643215.1). Classification (GTDB taxonomy): domain Bacteria; phylum Pseudomonadota; class Gammaproteobacteria; order Burkholderiales; family Burkholderiaceae_C; genus Comamonas. The sequence continues at coordinate 50,221 of NZ_JAVXSJ010000022.1, forward strand.
TGCCAGGCGTGCACCGCCTGTCTTTTGAAGATGGCCAAGTGCTGCTGACGCTGTATCTAGGCCCGGCACAGACCATGCTGCGCAAGCAGCAACTCACGGCAGATAGCGTCTACCTCGATGGTTTTTCACCCCAGCTCAACCCCGAGCTGTGGGATGAGAACGCCATGAAAAACATCGCCCGCCACTGCCGCCGCGGCACGCAGCTGGCGACCTGGTGCGTCGCGGGCAGCGTGCGGCAAGCCCTGAAGACGCAGGGCTTTGACGTCAAAAAAGTGCCGGGAACGCCCCCCAAGCGACACAACCTGCAGGCAAGCTACAACCCGGCGTGGGAGCCCCGCCAGCGCGCGGATGGGCTGCCTGCGCCTGTCAAGCAGCCCGGCCACTGCCTGGTGCTGGGTGCAGGGCTAGCGGGTGCCGCCGCAGCAGCCAGTCTGGCAAGGCGGGGCTGGCAGGTCACCGTGCTCGACAGTGCTGCGCAGCCCGCTGCCGGAGCATCGGGTCTGCCTGCAGGGCTGTTCTGCCCCCATGTCTCACCCGATGACAGTGTTTTATCGCGCCTGTCCCGCAGCGGCGTGCGCACCACGCTACAAACTTTGCAGCAATTGAGCGCTACCCAAAAACTGCAAACCGGCGAGGACTGGGCCCATGGCGGCGTGCTGGAGCATGACCTGAACGAGCCCGCCCACCTGCCCCCCCAATGGCTGAAGACAGGCAGCGCCGAGCACGCCTGGGGCCCGCAGTGGAGCAAGCCCGCTACCGCTCAGCACCTGCAAGCCGCCCGCTTGCCTGATGACAGCCACGCCCTGTGGCACGCGCAGGCGGGCTGGGTCAGGCCTGCGCAACTGGTGCGGGCCTTGATGCAATCACCCCTTATTCAGTGGCAGGGCAATGCGGAAGCAGCCAGGCTGCAGTGCGATGAAGTCAGCGGCCAGTGGCAGGTGTTGAACCTGCAGGGCCAGAGCATTGCCCAGGCCGACATGCTGGTGCTGGCGCTAGGCCCGGCCAGCAAAACACTGCTGCAAGCCAGTGGCATGGATGCAGGACTGTGGGAGCTGCAAGCCATACGCGGGCAAGTCAGCGTGGCCGAGCATACGGCGCAGACGCAGGCGGCCATGCCGCCCTTCCCGGTCAACGGCCACGGCAATCTGGTGCCGGACTTTCCGGGTGGCACCCCTGCCAGCCCGCACCAATGGATCATGGGCTCCACCTTCGAGCGCGATGTGACCGAGCTGCCACCCAGCGCCGCCGACCAGCAGGCCGCACATGCAGGCAATGGCGAAAAGCTGGCCGCCCTGCTGCCCGCATGCAGGCAGGCGCTGCAATCCTTTTTTGATGCCCCGCAGCAGCCCGAGACCTGGGCGCGCGTGCGCTGCGCCGCCTATGACCGCCTGCCGCTGGCCGGCCCCGCCGGCGAAGCGGCGGACAGCCTGCCCGGCCTGTGGGTGCTGACGGGACTGGGCTCGCGCGGACTGACGCTTTCCATGCTGTGCGGCGAGTTGCTGGCAGCGCGCCTGCATGGGGAGCCACTGCCGCTGGATGCCAAGCTGGCGCAATCGCTGGGAACGCAGCGACTGTGGAGTCGCGTAACGCGTGATCTGGCGTGATCCGAAAAGCGCCTGACTAAAAATCAGGACTCCTAAAAAAAAGAGCACCTGCCGCTTATCCATAAAGCGCCAGGTGCTCTTTTAATGCCTGAAAGACTGGAATTACGGCAGCGTAATCGCGTCTGCTGAGACTAAAGGCTCCAGCTTGGTGGCCAGCACCTTATCGAGCGTCTTGCCGTCCATGTCCACCACTTCAAAGCGCCAGTCTTCCCACTCGACCACGTCGGATTCGCTGGGCACGCGGCCCAGCAACAGCATCACCATGCCGCTGAGCGTGTGATAGCGGCCGCGCTCCTCTTCGGGCACGGCATGCAGATTCAGGCGGTCCTTGAGTTCAGGCACGGGGATATGTCCATCCAGCAGCCAGCTGCCATCCGGACGCTGCACAGCCCAGCTGGTTTCGTCGTCGCGCGGCTGGAATTCACCGGTAATCGCTTCAATCAAATCCTGCAGCGTGACAATGCCTTGCACCTCGCCGTATTCATCGATCACAAACGCCATGTGCAGATCAGAGTTACGGAAGGTGTCCAGCAGCTCCATGCCAGTGATGGTTTCCGGCACATAGAGCGCCGTCTGCAGCGGCTGATCGCCAAGCTTTTGCTCGCCCTTCTGGCGCACGGTCTGCGCCAGCCACTGGCGGGCATTGAGCACGCCCACGATATTGTTCATATCGCCACGCACCACGGGGTAGCGCGCATGGTCGGCTTCTTCCATCCGGGTCAGATTGACGTCCAGGCTGTCATCAATATCCAAAAACACCACATCGCTGCGCGGCACCATGAGTGAGCCGATCTGGCGGTCATCCAGCCGGAACACATTGCGCACCATGGTGTGCTCTTGTGACTCGATCACACCGGCGCTGTGACCCTCCACCAAAATGGCCTGAATTTCCTCTTCGGTCACCACGCTGCCATTGCTTTCCTTGACGCCCAGCAGTTTGAGCAGGCCGCGTGTGGATGCCGACAGCAGCCACACAAAAGGCTTGGTGGCCAGAGCCAGAAAGTTGATGGGGCGCGAGATCAGGCGCGCCAGCGCTTCGGGGTTGGTCTGGCCCAGACGCTTGGGAACCAGCTCGCCCACCACGATAGAGAAGTAGGTGATCAGCACCACAACCAGACCGGTAGAGACGTAACCAGCCGTTTTGGCCTGCATGCCGGCGTCTATCAGCTTGAGTGCCAGCGGCCCGGCTAGAGCCGCCTCGCCCACGATACCGTTGAGCACGCCAATCGAGGTAATACCAATCTGAATGGTGGAGAGAAAACGCGTTGGGTCCTCTCCTAGTTTGATAGCAGCTACCGCACCGCTGTCGCCCTCATCCACCATTTTTTGCATGCGGCTCTTGCGGGCGGTAACCAGCGCAATCTCCGACATGGCGAACACGCCGTTCAAACAGATGAGAGCGAAAAGTATGGCTATTTCCATAGTCAGGCACCCGCTTTCAATCCAGGCGCCTCAATCATTGAACAAGCCCCGATTCTAGGGAATCAGCGAGCCTTGCTTACAGATAAATGCAAGTGCACTGCAAGGAAATCCCCAGATACGGCGCACTTTGGCGCGAAAGCAAGCCTTTCTTTACGGTCTCACATATTCTTTTAGTTATATATGAAGGACTAAATAATCGTTTGTTTTTATATAAAGCCTCTCTACAGTTCGCTCCAACGATCACAGTGCAATGCCATTCGAGGCAAGGCATTCGCTCCACGGAAGAACTGAAGACATGTATCAATACACCGATTTCGACAAAGCGTTCGTCAAGCAACGCGCCGACCAGTTCCGTGACCAGCTGGAACGCTGGCAGGCAGGCAAGCTCGCGGAAGATGATTTCCGCCCGCTGCGTCTGCAAAACGGCTGGTATGTACAGCGCTATGCGCCCATGCTGCGCGTGGCCGTGCCTTATGGCGAGATCAACTCCGCCCAGATTCGCGTGCTGGCCAAGGTCGCCCGTGAGTACGACGAGCCCGAAGCCGCCGTCTTTCAGGCCGCGCTGGATGGCCAGGGCAAGATGGGCACCACCTATCTGCCCAAGAACTGCGCCCACTTCACCACCCGCACCAATGTGCAGTTCAACTGGATCCCCTTGTCCAGAGCTGCCGATGTGATGGACCTGCTGGCCAGCGTCAACCTGCACGGCATTCAGACCAGCGGCAACTGCATCCGCAACACCACCACCGATGCGCTGGCCGGTATTGCCCCTGACGAAGCCATTGACCCCCGCCCCTACGCAGAAATTTTGCGCCAGTGGACCACGCTGCACCCCGAGTTCGCCTTCCTGCCACGCAAGTTCAAGATCGCCATCACCGGCGCCAAGGAAGACCGCGCAGCCACAGGCTGGCACGATGTGGGCCTGCACATGGTCAATAATGAAGCGGGCGAAATCGGCTTCAAGGTTTTTGTCGGTGGCGGCATGGGCCGCACGCCCGTGATCGGCACCGTGATTCGTGAGTTCCTGCCCTGGAACCAGATCATGAATTACATCGAGGCCATCGTGCGTGTCTACAACGAGCTGGGCCGCCGCGACAACAAGTACAAGGCGCGCATCAAGATTCTGGTCAAGGCCGAAGGCCAGGCCTATATCGACGCGGTGGAAGAAGAATTCCGCCAGATCGTTGACGTAGACGGCGGCCCCCACACTGTGCCTCAGGCCGAGTTTGACCGCGTGGCCGCCATGTTCACCACGCCCGATCTACCCGCCATTGCCGAGGCAGCTGCCGACGAGCTGACCCTGATCGAACAAACGGCCAAAGAGCCCGCCTTTGCCCGCTGGGTCGCCCGCAACGTGCATGCCCACAAGCTGGCAGGCCTGCGCGCCGTCACCCTGTCTTTCAAGCGCGTGGGCCAAGCCCCTGGCGATGCACAGAGCGAGCAGCTCGATGCACTGGCGCAATTGGTCGATGCCTTCTCCGCAGGCGAAGCCCGCGTAACGCATGACCAGAACGTGATGCTGCCCTGGGTACAGGTCGGCCAGCTGCATGCGCTGTGGACCGAAGCCAAGGCTCTGGGTCTGGCCAGCACCAATGTGGCCCTGCTGACCGACATGATTGCCTGCCCCGGCGGCGACTTCTGCGCACTGGCCAACGCCCGCAGCCTGCCCATTGCCGACGCCATCACCGCCCGTTATCAGGATCTGGACGAGCTGGACGATATCGGCGAGATTGACCTGCACATCAGCGGCTGCATCAACAGCTGCGGTCACCACCACAGTGGCCACATCGGCATTCTGGGCGTGGATAAGGACGGCAAGGAGTGGTACCAGGTCACTCTGGGCGGCTCTGACGGCTCCACCCTCTCGGGCAACGCCGTGGCTGGCAAGGCCATCGGCCCATCTTTCAGCGCCGCCGAGGTGCCTGACGTGATCGAAGCCGTGCTGAGCACCTACCGCGACCTGCGCCACAGCGGCGAACACTTTATTGACGCCGTGCGCCGCATTGGCATCGACCCTTTCAAGGAAGCTGGCAAGGCTGCCCGCCATCCCGCAGAAGACGAAGAAGCCGCGCTGGCCTGAGCCGCGAGCAAGAACAAAAAGCCAAGAGCAAGGAATTGATAATGAAAATTCTGGCAAGCCATGACTACCAGGCCCCCAGCGAGAGCACCGGCCACGTGCTGGTACTGGCCAATGATGTGAATGCACTGGAAGCCGATCTCGACGGCATCACGCAAGTCGACCTGAACTTCCCCAACTTCACCGACGGCCGCGCCTTCAGCCAGGCCTATCTGCTGCGTCGCCGCCTGAAATTTGCGGGCGACATCCGCGCCACCGGCGATGTGTTGATCGACCAGCTGGTGCAGATGCAGCGCACGGGCTTCAGTTCTGCCGTGCTGCGCGAAGGCGTAGACGCTGCCGATGCACAGCGCCAGTTCGAGCGCTTTGGCGGCTACTACCAGGCCGATGCGCTGGAGCACCACCCCCACTTTGCCCAGACTTCGGCGCTGGAGGCCGCATGAGCCAGCTCGCCCCCGCCATGAATCTCGCCAGCGTCAACGCTGAGCTGGGCCACGATGCCGCTGCGCTGGTGCGCTGGGCCGTGGGTCTGGGTCAGCCCACCATCGTCACCACCAACTTCCGCCCGTTTGAAGCGGTGATTTTGCACATGGTCGCTCAGGCCCGCCCTGATGTGCCCGTGGTCTGGATGGACAACGGCTACAACACCGAAGCCACCTACCAGTTTGCCGACGCAGTCACCAAGCAGCTGGGCCTGAACCTTAAGATCTACCTGCCCCTGCGCAGCCGTGCTCACCGCGAAGCGGTAGAAGGCGCCACGCCAGCGCTGGATGACCCGCGCCACGCAGCCTTTACTGAAGAAGTAAAGCTGGAGCCCTTCACCCGTGCCCTGCGCGAAACAGCGCCCAAGGTCTGGTTCACCGCACTGCGCGCGACCGATACCGCTGTGCGTGCCGCCATGGACCCCGTCAGCATCAACCCCGACGGTCTGATCAAAGTGGCACCGCTGCTGCACTGGTCCAGCAAAGACCTGCACGAGTACTGCCAGAAGCACGGTCTGCCCAACAATTTTGACTATGTCGACCCTACCAAGGGCGAAGACAACCGCGAGTGCGGCCTGCACATCTCTCACTAACTCCCTGAGTCGCACGCGGCGCCGCCTCCCAAGGGGGACGGCAACCTCGCTGCGAGAGCGGCCCTTGCGGGCTGCACCTGTGTTTAGGTCAGCGCCAGTTTTGTAAGCCGTTGATTGAAAAAAGATAGCTGCCTGCGCAATCTCCATATGCGCTACAGCACGATTTGATTGGACAAACAATGAACGCCCGAGTGGATACCTCCGTCCTGAGCCATCTCAGCAACCGCCATCTGGATGCGCTGGAAGAAGAAACCATCTTCATCCTGCGCGAAGTGGCTGCCGTGTTTGAACGCCCCACCCTGCTGTTTTCGGGTGGCAAGGATTCTCTGGTCATGCTGCGCTGCGCCGAGAAGGCGTTTGGCGTGGGCCGCATCCCTTACCCCCTGTTGATGATCGACACCGGCCACAACTTCCATGAAGTGACCGATTTCCGTGACCAGCGTGCCAAGGAGCTGGGTGCCGAGCTGATCGTGCGCAGCGTGGAAGATTCCATGGCGCGCGGCACCGTGCGCCTGGCCCACCCCGGCGAATCGCGCAATGTGCACCAGTCGGTGACGCTGCTGGAAGCGATTGAAGAGTTCCGCTTTGACGCGCTGATCGGCGGTGCCCGCCGCGACGAAGAAAAGGCACGCGCCAAGGAACGCATCTTCAGCCACCGCGACAGCTTTGGTCAGTGGCAGCCCAAGGACCAGCGCCCCGAGCTGTGGACGCTGTTCAACACCCGCATTGCGCAGGGCGAGCATTTCCGCGTCTTCCCCATCAGCAACTGGACGGAGCTGGACGTGTGGCAGTACATCGCCCGCGAAAACATCGCCCTGCCAAGCCTGTACTACACCCACAAGCGTGATGTGGTGGAGCGCAAGGGCCTGCTGGTGCCTGTGACCGAGCTGACCCCGCCACGTGATGGCGAGGAAATCGTGCAGCGCGATGTGCGCTTTCGCACCGTGGGCGACATCACCTGCACCTGCCCTGTGGAAAGCACCGCCGCATCGGCCGAAGACATCGTGATCGAGACCCTGTCTGCCGAAGTCAGCGAGCGCGGCGCGACCCGCATGGATGACAAGACCAGCGAAGCGTCTATGGAAAAGCGCAAAAAAGACGGGTATTTCTAACGCTCCCCCTGTGGCGCTATCGCGCCTTCCCCCTCTCTCGCTTCGCTGCGCTTGCGGGAGGGGGACGACGCCATCGCCGCGAGGCGGCTCTTGCTCGGCGTCCCTGGGTTGGGTTGTGCTTGATTGACGCGCAGTGCGCGTACCTGAATCACTGAGACAAATACGATGACTGAAACTATTAATTCCGCAGCTGCCAGCGCTACTGCCCCAAGCGCTGCAGGCCAATTTGATACTGATAACAGCAGTGCGCTGCGCTTTATTACCTGCGGCTCCGTCGATGACGGCAAGAGCACGCTGATTGGCCGTCTGCTGGTCGATACCCGCGCCGTGCTGCAAGACCAGCTGGCTGGGGTCACCAAGAGGGGCGAGACCGATCTGGCGCTACTGACCGACGGTCTGGCCGCCGAGCGCGAGCAAGGCATCACCATTGACGTAGCCTACCGCTACTTCGCCACCGAGTCGCGCAAGTTCATCATTGGCGATGCGCCCGGCCACGAACAGTACACCCGCAATATGGTGACGGCTGCATCGAGCGCCGACGCCGCCGTGGTGCTGGTCGATGCCACCAAGCTGGACTGGAAGAATGCCGATCTGGAGCTGCTGCCCCAGACCCGCCGCCACAGCCTGCTGGCCCATTTGCTGCGCGTGAACTCGCTGATCTTCGCGGTCAACAAGCTTGATGCCGTGCAAGACCCGGCTCTGGCCTTTGCCCACATCAACGCCGCGCTGCAAAAATTCACAGCCACCGCGGGCATTAAGGTCACAACCACCGTGCCCGTGTCAGCCCTCAAGGGCTTCAACGTGGTCAACACCGAAGCCGGCTGGGCGGGCTACAACGGCCCCAGCCTGCTGCAAGTGCTGGAGCAGTTGCCCAACACCCCCACCGACAACGCGCTGGCGCTGGCCTTCCCCGTGCAGTGGGTCGAGAAGTTCTCGTCTTCTGCCGACACCAGCCAAGGCCGCCGCGTATTCTGGGGCCGCGTCGCAACAGGCGTGGCACAGGTCGGTGCGCAGGTTCAGATTCTGCCCAGCGGCCAGCTGGCCACCGTGGCCCAGGTCATAGACCATGCCCGCGCGCCCAAGGGTGTACACGCAGGCCTGTCCGCCGGTATCACGCTGGACCGCGAGGTCGATGTCTCGCGTGGCGACTGGATTGTGGCGGCTCCCGTGGCCGCTGCGGCCGCCGCCGAAGACGACTTTGATGCCCCGGCAGCAGTCAGCCCATGGCCCAGCACCCGCGAGATCACGGCCACCGTGGCATGGATGGACAACGAGCCTCTGGTGCCCGGCCGCGTCTACTGGGCGCTGCACGGCCACCGCTGGGTCAAGGCCAAGGCACGCCGCCTGGTGCACCGCCTCAACATCAACACACTGGGTGAAGAACAGGCCCAGCTGCTGGAAGCCAACGCCATCGGTCAGGTGGAGCTGGTGCTGCAGGAAGCCATCCCCGCTGCGCCCTTCACACAGGCTCGCCAGCTGGGCGCCATGATTTTGGTGGACACGGCCAGCAACGCAACTGCGGGTGCTGTGCTGGTGCACTGAACCCGGAAAACGCACCACGGACGCACGGCGATCTGAGCTGCAAACCAGATCACCGTGCGGCCTTATCTAGCCTGGCACTGGCGCCAAGCGGGAAAAAACCTAGAATCACAGGGTTTACCAATCCCACCCTACAAGAAGAATCCCAATGACTCACGTCGTTACCGAAAATTGCATCAAGTGCAAATACACCGATTGCGTGGATGTTTGTCCCGTGGACTGCTTCCGTGAAGGTCCTAACTTCCTGGTCATCGATCCCGATGAATGCATTGACTGCGCAGTCTGCATTCCCGAGTGCCCAGCGAACGCCATCTTTGCCGAAGAAGATGTGCCTGCTGACCAGCTGGCCTTCATCAAGCTGAACGTCGATCTCTCCCAGATCAAGACCTGGAAGAGCATTACCAAGCGCAAGGCTGCACTGCCTGATGCCGACGAGTGGAATGGCAAGCCAAATAAAGTGGATTTGCTCGAGCGCTAAGCCGTTCAGGGTGCCGTCTGCGCTACGCTCGACAGCATGAGCCTGTCCAACGCAACGCCCAACGCATCCTCTTCCCAACAACCCGCCGTGGAAACCGACGCCCTCATCATTGGCGCAGGTCCGGCGGGTTTGTTTCAGGCCTTTCAGCTAGGTCTGCAGGGCATTCACGCCCATCTGATTGATACCCTGCCCCATGTCGGCGGCCAGTGCAGCCAACTCTACGGCCACAAGCCCATCTACGACGTGCCCGGCATCCCGGTCTGCACAGGGCTAGAACTAGTGCAACTGCTAGAAAAGCAGATTGAGCCGATGAAAGTACCTCGCCACCTTGGTCAGCAGGTTCAGACCCTGCAAGCCATGGAGGATGGACGCTGGCAGGTCTCAAGCTCTGCTGGCACTGTGTTTCACGCCTGCACCGTCTTTATCGCCGCAGGTGTGGGCGCTTTTGTGCCCAAGGCATTGAAAGTTGCAGGCCTAGAGCTGCTGACAATGGGGCAGTTGCACTATCACCCGCTGCAACTGGATATGGCGGCTAGCCACAATGTGCTGGTCTATGGCGGTGATGAAGAAGCGGTGAACGCCGCCATCCGCTGTGCAGCAACTGCCGCAAAAACCCAACTCATGCACCGCCGCGACAGCTTCAATGCCGAGCCTGCGCAACTGGCTCAGTTGCAGCAACTGCGCGAATCTGGTGCCATTGAGGTACTGATTGGCCAGATCACCGACATTCAGCAAGAAATCGGCCAACTCAACGCCGTGCAATGGATGGATGGCGAGGGCAATGAGCAGCCTCTGGCTATCGAGCAATTACTGGTATTTCAAGGCATCTCGCCCAAGCTAGGCCCTGTGACAGACTGGGGGCTGGCACTGGAGCGCAAGCAACTGCTGGTAGACCCCGCCACGCTGGCCACCAGCGCCCAAGGCATTTATGCCATTGGCGACATCGTCAGCTACCCCGGCAAGAAACGACTGATTCTCTGCGCCTTCCACGAGGCCACCATGGCCGCGTTTGCCGCCGCTGAGTACCTGCAAGGCAGCAAGCCGCTGCTGGAATACACAACCACCAGCGCCCGTCTGCACGCCATTCTGGGCGTCGCTCACTAAATCTACGGCCTATTCAGGCCTATCTCTGCCTGCGCGCCGCAGGCATAAAAAAACCGCTACCCCATTTGCATGGGATAGCGGTGTCAATCACGACGGGGCTATCTGACCCCACCGCGCGCACTTCGTTTAGACCCGCTGACACCTCTTTTGAGGTCAACCGTCAACCTTCGGTTAACTGGGTTGTGTCAGCGGCTCTTATTCAAATCAATGGCCGTGTGCAGGCTTGGCTTGAATGACCGGAACTTCCTTGCCTTCCTTGTCAAACACCTTGCCACCTTCAACACGGTCACCATCGGCCAGAGCTTCCAGCACATGCTGGCTCAGAACGCGGCCATAGCCAGCTTCAAAAACGGAAGGCTGATCGGAGTTGCCTTGCTTGAAGTGGTTGTAGACCAGGTTCAGGGTCACAGCCACCAGAGCTGTCGCGCTGATACCGGAGTGGAAAATCGTCGCAAACCATTCAGGGAACTGGTCGTAGAACTTGGGAGCAACCACAGGCAGCAGACCTGCGCTCACCGAAGTGGCAACAATAATCAGATTCATATTGTTGTTGTATTCCACCTTGGCCAGAGTACGAATGCCGCTGGCAGCCACGGTGCCGAACAGCACCAGACCCGCGCCACCCAGCACGGAAGGAGGCACGCAGGCAACGATACGGCCCATGATGGGCAGCACGCCAAACACGATCAGGATCAGACCGGAGAAAGCCACCACAAAACGGCTCTTGACGCCAGTCACAGCAACCAGACCCACGTTTTGGGCAAATGCGCTTTGTGTGAAGCCGCCGAAGATAGGTGCAACGATGCTGGAGAGCATGTCAGCGCGCAGACCATCACCCAGACGACGACCGTCCACGGGGCTGTCCACGATTTCGCCCACGGCCAGAACGTCAGCCGAGGTTTCCACCAGGATCACCAGAATCACGATGAACATCGAGATGGTGGCTGCCATATCAAAGGTAGGCCAGCCAAAGTGCAGCGGTGTGGGCACGGCAAAGATGGGGCCGCTGAAGACTTGCGAGAAGTCTGCCTTACCGACGAACACCGCAGTCACCGTACCACCCACAATCGCCACCAGAATAGACAGGCGCGACAGCATGGCATTGCCCAGCTTGCTGAACAGCAGAACCATGAACAGGGACAGGCCAGCCAGACCGATATTGCCCATGCTGCCGTAATCAGCAGACTTGGCATTGCCACCCATGGCCCAGTGCGCAGCCACAGGCATCAGCGACATGCCAATCACTGTAATCACGCAACCATTCACCAGTGGCGGGAAGAATTTGGTAATGCGCGAGAAAACCGGCGCAATGATCAAGCCCAGTACCGAGGCGTACATGACAGCACCCAGCACGCCTTGCATACCGCCACCGGTATGCAAAATGCTGACCATGGTGGCAACGCCCGCGAACGAGACGCCTTGCACCAGAGGCAAACGGCAACCAAAGAAAGGCAAGCCCAAGGTTTGCAACAGCGTTGCAACCCCGCCCATGAACAGGCAGGCAGTCACCAGCAGACCGGCGTCGGCTGCGGACATACCGGCAGCTTCAGCAACAATCAAAGGCACGGCCACAATGCCGCCATACATCGTCAACACATGTTGCAAGCCATACATGAGGTTGGCTGTAAAGCCTAAGTTCTCATCTTCGGGCCGCTGGGCACCCGAACTCTGGGGCGCTCCGGTCTGATCGCTCATCTCTGTCTCCTAATTTGTCCAACGTACTAAGGCTCTGGAGGCCTTTTGCTCTATTTATTCGATTTGCAACACACTCAAAAGCTGCGATTTTCTGATGCGCAGCTTTACGACTTGTGTAGCTGCCTGTCGCTCTTCTATGTGAGAGCGATCCGGCGCATGCGAAGAGCAAACAACTCTTTCATTCACCTAAGCTAGTCCATCAATCCCCTTTGATTGCGCACTGTCCGTCAGGCGGACTATTCCATTACGCAATCAAAGCCATACCCAACAGGGCATGAGTTGAGAATGTACGTCGGCAGAATGCAGAAATTGTCTACAGTTTTGTATACAAAGTGCTGACCATAACCTTTCCAAAGTAGAAAATCGAACTAAATACTTACATTGCCACACTAGTTAAGAGTGACTGACGCTGCCCCAGCAGCCCAAAAGTGGGGCGTACGACGAAGCATCCAGGCGAAGGCAAAAGAGAAATCAATCGTCCTCAGCCTGCGCAATGCCGGGGAACAGCACATCCGTAAAGCCAAATTGACTGAAGTCTCGCATCCGCATGGGGTAGAGCTTGCCCCAAAGGTGATCGCACTCGTGCTGAACCACTCGCGCATGAAAGCCCTCCACCGTACGATCTATGAGGTCACCATAGATATCAAAGCCCGTATAACGCACAGAATTCCAGCGCGGCACCATGCCTCGCATCCCAGGCACAGAAAGGCAGCCTTCCCAATCCAGCAGCTCCTGCTCACCTATAGGCGTGATAACAGGGTTGATCAACACCGTGATCGGCACGATAGGTGCATCGGGATAACGTGGATTGGGTTGCCCCGAACCAAACACCACGACTTGCAGATCGACACCAATCTGAGGAGCTGCCAGACCAGCTCCGTTGGCGGCATGCATGGTGTCCAGCAAATCCTTAAGAAGCAGGTGCAAAGCATCTGTATCAAATTCACTAACAGGCTTGGCAACCTGCAGCAGGCGGGGGTCACCCATTTTCAAAATTGTGCGAACTGTCATATCAGTACCATGCGCAGCAGCCTTTGAGCCGCCGCTTTCGTGCTCCATATCCAAAAAGCAAAGAGCTACATTGCTGTAGCGAACATTCAAAAGCATAGCGTCAGCCCCGCACAGCATCTCCGATGCAGCCATTTATGGGCTCAAGCGTAGAGAATTTGGTGAAATTCTGGCGAACTTCCTGCGAGCCTCTTTTTCCGTCCTATAATCTGGGTCTTCTTCCTCAATAGCTCAGTTGGTAGAGCGCCGGACTGTTAATCCGTAGGT
>NZ_JAVXSJ010000023.1:0-63332 GCF_036643215.1 Comamonas sp.
GCCCTGCGGTCATCAATGATCTGGTGATTCTGTACATGTAATCTGCGCGAGCAGAGCGACTGCGAAAGACTGCCATGGGCGCGACCCTTAAATCTCATAATGTGGTCGCGCTCATGGTGGCGGCCAGTCTGGCCTCCACCATCGGTGGTCTGCCGTTCAATACTCTGCCTGTGCTGCTGGGAAGCCTGGCTGACAGCTTTCATCTGCAGCCCGAACAGGTGGGTCTTCTCGGCTCCATCTGCTTTGGCGGCTATCTGCTGGGCACGCTGGGTGCACCCATCTGGATGAACCGGCTCAACTGGCGCTGGCTGACGGTGGTGGGTGCCATTGGTACGGCGCTGTGCTTTGCGCTCAGCGCCATGGTGCAAGCCTTGCCGCTGCTGTATGTCAGCTGGGCTTGCACCGGCTTTTTTGCGTCGACCATGACTTGCCTGGGCATGCGGATGCTTTCCGATCTGCCCAACAAGGAGCGCGCCTTTGGCGTGCGTCAGGGGGTAGAGCTTTCGGTGACGGCTGCGGTGCTGTTTGCGCTGCCGCCGCTGCTGATTACCCGCTTTCAGTATGCGGGCGCCGCCTGGGCCTTGGCAGCGCTGGTGCTGCTGCTGGGGTTCTCCGTCTTCTGGGTGCCGAGCGGTGCGCACGCCCGCTCACCTCTCTCAACCGACGCGCTGACCATTCAGCCGCAGCGCATGCCTGTGACAGCCTGGTGGGCGCTGGCAGTGCTGTGGCTGTTTCTGGTCGGCAATATCGGTCTGTGGGCGTTTCTGGAGCGCATTGGTGTTCACCTGTCCGTCAGTGCTACGGACATGGGGGTGGTCTTTGCCGTGCTCAAGCTGCTGGGCAGCGTGGCAGCTTTCTTCATTGCCGGCGTGGGTGCGCGCTGGTCTCTGACACGGGGGCTGAGCGTGACCTTGCTGGGCTTGATGGGCGGACTGGGTCTGCTGGCATCAGCCACGGGTTTTGGCTTTTATGCCGCCGGCGCCTGGCTCTGGGAATTTGCCTTTACCTGCGGTTGCGTGCTGCAGACGGCTCATATTGCGCGCACCGACCCATCGGGCCGAGCCATTGTGCTGGTGCCGGGTGCGTTTGCACTGGCGTCCATGGTGGGGCCGGGCGTGGCGGGCAAGCTCATGGGGGCGCAGGGGATTGAGCCTGTGCTGTGGTTCGCATTGGCCTCTAGCGTTGTGCCCGTACTCAATTTACTGTTGAGTAAAAAAGCACACTCAAATCAGCCTTTAGCGCATGCTGGATAAGCGTTAGAAGCTACTGATTTCATAGTCATCTCTTGCTTAGCGCCTGTCAATGACAGGCGCTTTTCATTGCTGGGCAGCTAGAGCTTAGGGGTTGAACCCTAGGTAAATACCTGTTCGTTGAAATGGACGATGTTGCATTTTTTGCGCTGGCGATACTGCAGGCAAAGATGACGTTAGACGCTCAACACGTTAACGCTGGCATAGCAAAGGAGACGATGATGAAAAAGCCTTCTCACCTGATGAACAGGGTTCGGTTTTTAGGCCTTGGCTTGGCAGCGCTGGCGCTGTCTTTGCCCGCCACGAACCTGCAGCAGAACGCAGCCGACGCTGTGCAGGCCGATTCGCAAGTCAAGCTGCCTGCTGGCATCAGCATGGCCAGTGCAAATACTTCCTGGCAAACTGTTTTGGCATCCCGCTATTGAGCTTTGGACTGGCTCCTGCGCCCGGGGCTGGTCTGCCTGCTTTTCGCTCTCTTTTTATTTCTCTCTTCGCTTTTTGCACTTCTCCATAAAAAAGGTTTAGTAGTTGCCCCAGGCCACCACTGAGCCCGAATCCGGTGAAGAAGTGAGAACTCGCAGAAAACGGCTTAGGTCGCGACAGCTACCTTGCGCTGGCGCACCACGGTCAGAGCCGTGCTTGCCACCATGTCTTTCTGGTCGCCCGCCATGCCGCAGCGGCGCTGCTTCAAAGCGCTTGCGGGAATGCCGACTGCGGCTTTAGCTCGCTTGAAAAGCCTACATGCCGACGTTGCCCTGAGTCCGTTCTGCGTGGTCGCTGCATGCTTTTTGTGCTTAAAAACTGCCTACAAGACTTCTATCCTTCAATGATTTCTGTACTGTAAAGTACAGGTAAATGAGAGTCATTCTCGATTATGATTCACGCGCTTTTGCACAGCACACAGGTTGTAGCCAATTGATGCCGTAGTCACTGTTTCGGTAGATACCCGCCAAGCCGCATTAAAAACTCCATATAACGAGGCATTCATGGCATTGAGGTATTCACCGCTGGCAGCGGCATTGGGACTGGCTTTTTCTGGCGCAGCATGGGCGCAGCAAGCATCGGAAGTGACACTGGAAGAAGTACAGGTTCGCAGCGACCGCCAGCTCGATCCCAGCTACAACCCACCTACCGCAACGAGCGCAACCAAGATTGAGGCACCGCTGCGCGATATTCCTCAGACCGTGAATGTGGTGCCGCAGAGCCTGCTGCGTGACCAGGTCGCGCAGTCCATGCAAGATGCTCTCAAAGCCGTGCCTGGCGTGGGGCTGTCACATGGCGATGGTCAGCGCGATCAGGTCACCATTCGCGGCTTCTCGGCCATTGCCGATCAGTTTGTGGATGGTTTGCGCGATGACGCGCTGTACTTCCGGGACTTGTCCAACATTGAGCAGATTGAAGTGCTAAAAGGTCCTGCATCGGTGCTCTACGGACGCGGTTCATCGGGCGGCTTGATCAATCGCATCACCAAGAAGCCGGGCGTTAACCTCAGCGAGGTCGGGCTGACACTTGGGCGCTGGAACCAGCGCCGGGGCGAGTTCGACTTGGCCCGTGCACCAGAGGGCAGTGTGGTGTCCTATCGCCTGACCGGCGCCGTCGAACGTGCCGACAGCTATCGCGACCAGCAGTTTCTGGATCGCAAGGCACTGGCCGCATCGGTGCTGATCAAACCCAGTGCCGACACCAGTGTGCTGCTGCAGGCCGACTACCTCAAAGACAGCCGGCTGACGGATTTCGGTATACCCGCGTATCAGGGCAGACCTGTCAACGTGGCACCGGGCACCTATTACGGCGCGGCGAATGCCAGGGATGTGGATGTGAGCAGAGCCGAGGTGGCATCGCTGGGTGCGACTTTGAATCACCGTATCAGCGACAGCTTGTCGCTGCGCAATGCATTCCGCTACTACGACTATTCGCTGGATAGAAGCAACACGCTGGTAGGTTCGGTCAATGAGAAGGCGATGACTGCATCGCTGACCCGGGGCAATCTGCAGCGTGACGAGAGCGGCTTCTTCAATCAGACCGAGCTGACCCAAAAGCTGGAGCTGGCGGGGATGAAGCATCAGTTGCTGTATGGCTTTGAATTCGGCCGCCAGAGCAAGGAACTGGTCTCATACAGCCGCGCCAATGTGGCGACCGTCTCGCTCTTGAATCCGGTGCTGCCAACCCTGCCGCTGCGCATTGATGGCAAGCCATCGGCAGACAACCAGAGCGTCTTCAAGGTGGCCAGCGTATATCTGCAGGATCTGGTCACCATAACCCCGCAGTGGAAGGCTCTGGCGGGCGTGCGTTACGACCGTTTCCAGCAGGACACGCATGAGCGCCAGCCGGGCAAGCCGGATCTGGGCCGCACGGACACGGCCTGGAGCCCACGCGTCGGTCTGGTCTATCAGCCATCGTCTGCGTGGTCTTACTACGCTTCGTGGAGCAAGTCCTTCCAGCCCTCGGGTGAAACTTTTGCGCTGGCTGCCAGCAATGCGCAACTGGCACCGGAGAAAACGACCAGCCAGGAGGTTGGTGTCAAGTGGGATCTGCCGGATGGCAAGGCTTCGGTCACGGCTTCGCTGTTCAAGCTGGAGCGCACCAATATCAAGAGCACCGACCCCACAACCAATACCGTAGTGCCTCTGGGTGTGCAGCGCACCAACGGGCTTGAGCTGACCTTTGCGGGCGAAATTGCGCCCACCTGGCAAGTCTGGGCAGGTTATGCCTTCCTCGACGGTGAAATGGTGACATCGCCGGCCGTTGATGCAGGTCAGCCCGTGCAGGGCAAGCGTCCCACGCTTACGGCTAAGCACAGTGCCAACCTCTGGGTCACCAAAGCTCTGGGCCATGGCTTCGGTCTGGGCGGGGGGCTGAACTATGTGGGTTCCCGATTTGCCAATCCTGGTAATACCGTGACTTTGCCCGGCTACATGACGGTGGATGCCATGGCCTACTACCGTATGGGTGCCTGGGATGTGCAGCTCAAGCTCAACAATCTGCTGGATCGCCGCTATATCGTCGCTGGTCATGGCAGCTCGCCTAACCTCAACCTGCCGGGTGCTCCGCGCTCGGCCCAGGTTGTGGCGCGCTATCGCTTCTAAAAAATGAGCGCTATACGTTCATCGATAAAGGCTGAACCGGGCAAGAGAAGTGAGTCGGGCTCACCGCGCCCGGCAAAGTCCGGCGGCGGGCATTTGTTTGTTCCGGCGCGCTGGCATCGGCCGGTCGTTCTCAAATGGCTGCGCCGCACCCATGCCTGGCTTGGTATCTGGGGTGCAGCTCTAGGCTTGCTGTTTGGCGCTACGGGCCTGCTGCTCAATCATCGTGCCACGATGAAGATACCCGGCCCTGCTTATGACAACACCCAGTGGCAGCTCAGTCTAGCGCAGCAGCCTGCGGATATTGATGCACTGGTGCGGCAATTGCAGCAAGAGCTGGGGATTGCCAAGCCACCGCATCAAAAGAAGGTAGAGGCCGCAGGCCCCACACCCTGGCCCGGTGCCATGCAACCTGAGCGCTGGCTGATCGCTTTTGCCGTGCCCCGGGCAACAGTCAACGCCGAGTACTGGGTGGGAAACCAATCAGTATCGATCAAGCGCATGGACCCTAATCTGCTGGCAAGGCTGAACCGGCTGCACATGGCAACCGGTGCGTCTGCAGCATGGATTCTGCTGACAGACACTATGGCCGGTGCCTTGATTACACTGTCGTTGACGGGCATCCTGTTGTGGACGAAGTTACATGGCAGTCGCTTGCTGGCTTTGGGCATTGGGGGAACCAGTCTTGGGCTTTTGCTGTTGCTTGGCTTCACTGCTTGAGCAGCCATGGCATTTTGGGTGTTGATGCACCATAAAAAAAGGTTCAGTGGCCGCCCCAAGCAGCCACTGAACCTGAATCCAAAGCGGAAATGAGAACCTGAAGAAAACGGCTTAGACTAGGGCAGCCGCCTTGCGCTGGCGCACCATGGTCAGGGCCGTGTCTTCAATCATGTCTTCCTGGCCGCCCACCATGCCGCGGCGGCCCAGCTCCAGCAGCAGCTCACGTGCGGGAATGCCGTACTTGACTTCAGCGCGCTTGGCAAACAGCAGGAAGCTGCCGTACACGCCGGCGTAGCCCAGTGTCAGCGCATCACGGTCGATACGGATGGGGAAGTCCATCAGCGGGACGACCAGGTCTTCCGCCACGTCCTGAATCTTAAAGACGTCCACGCCAGTTTCAATGCCCATGCGGGCGCACACGGCGACCAGTACTTCCATAGGGGTGTTGCCAGCGCCTGCGCCCAGACCAGCGGCAGCTGCGTCAATGCGGTTGGCACCGACTTCGACAGCCGCCAGTGAGTTGGCGATGCCCATAGCCATGTTGTGGTGGCCGTGGAAGCCCAGCTCTGTCTCAGAGTTCAGTGCCTGACGCACGGCAGACAGGCGTTCCTTCACATCGTCAGGCAGCATGTAGCCGGCCGAGTCGGTGATGTAGATGCAGTTGGCGCCGTAGCTTTCCATCAGCTTGGCTTGCTTGACCAGGCCTTCGGCGCTGTTCATGTGCGCCATCATCAAAAAGCCCACCGTGTCCATGCCCATCTTGCGAGCCATGGAGATGTGCTGCTCGGAGACATCGGCCTCGGTGCAGTGCGTCGCCACGCGGATGGTGGAGACGCCCAGGTCGTAGGCCATCTTCAGGTGGTCGACGGTACCGATGCCGGGCAGCAGCAAGGCGGAAACTTTGGCCTGCTTCATGAGCGGGATCACGGCGCCCAGATACTCTTCGTCGGTGTGGGAAGGGAAGCCGTAGTTCACGGAGCTGCCGCCCAGACCGTCACCGTGGGTGACTTCGATCAGGGGCACGCCAGCTGCATCGAGGCCGCAGGCCACCGTCTTCATTTGCTCCAGCGAGATGAGGTGGCGCTTGGGGTGCATGCCGTCACGCAGCGTCATGTCGTGGACGGTGATTTTTTTACCTTGAAGGCTCATGTCTTATCTCCTGCGAATTAGGCCAGGGCGGCTTCAGCGGGCTCAAAGCGGCCAGCCAGGATTTCTTCGGCAAACATCTCGGCCGTGCGCGCGGCAGCGGCGGTCATGATGTCCAGATTGCCGGCGTACTTGGGCAGGTAGTCGCCCAGACCTTCGACTTCCATATAGATGGAGACGCGGTTGCCGTCGATGACTGGGCCGTTGACCAGCTTGTAGCCGGGCACGTACTTCTGCACTTCCTTGATCATGTCCTGCACGGATGCTTCGATCTCGGCCACCTTGGGTGTGTCCACCGTGAGGCAGTGAATGGTGTCGCGCATGATCAGTGGCGGCTCGGCCGGGTTGATCACGATGATGGCCTTGCCTTTTTGTGCGCCGCCAATTTTTTCCACTGCGCCTGATGTGGTACGTGTGAACTCATCAATGTTCTTGCGGGTGCCGGGGCCGACGGAGCGGCTGGAAACAGTCGCCACAATCTCGCCATAGCTCACCGCCTGCACACGGGAGACAGCTGCGACCATGGGAATGGTGGCCTGGCCGCCGCAGGTGACCATGTTCACGTTCATGGCCTTTTCGGCAACCTTCTCGGCCAGATTCACGCTGGGCACGCAGTAAGGGCCAATGGCTGCAGGTGTCAGGTCGATCATCAGCACGCCCAGCTCGTTGAGCTTGCGGCTGTTTTCGGCGTGGACATAGGCGCTGGTGGCGTCAAAAGCGATCTGGATGCCGTCTTCCTTGACGAAAGGCAGCAGGCCGTCCACACCATCAGCCGTGGTCTTGATGCCCATTTCGCGGGCACGCTTCAGTCCATCGGATTCAGGGTCGATACCGACCATCCACACAGGCTCCAGAATGGAGGAGCGCTGCAGTTTCATGAGCAGGTCGGTGCCGATATTGCCGGGACCGATCAGTGCGCACTTGATTTTCTTTTGCGTCATGGTGTCTTACTCCGTGAATTGAATGGAACAGGTGCCCATGCCTTCGATGACCATGTCGAAACGGTCGCCAGCGGCGGCAGGAACCAGAGGGGCGAGGGATCCAGAAAGAATCACCTCTCCCGCTTTGAAGGGAATGCCAAAAGCGCCCAGCGTGTTGGCCAGCCAGGCCACAGCTTCAGCAGGGTGTCCTTGCACCGCGCTGCCCAGGCCCGAGCCTGCAGGCTGGCCGTTCTTGGTCATCTGCATGGCGGCGGCGGCCAGGTCCAGCGAGGCTGGATCGGTGTGCTGCTTTCCGATGACGAACACGCCGCAAGAGGCGTTGTCGGCCACGGTGTCCTGAATCTTGATCTTCCAGTCGTTGATGCGTGAGTCAACAATCTCGAAGCAGGGTGCGACCCATTCGGTCGCAGTCAGTACGTCTTCCTTGGTCACGCCCGGGCCTTGCAGGTCTTTCTTGAGCATGAAGGCTATTTCGCCTTCAGCGCGGGGCTGGATGAGGCCGGATGCCTTGAGCGAGACAGCAGCGCCATCTTCAAACGCCATGCTGTCGGTCAGAAAACCGAAGTCAGGCTGAAACACGCCCAGCATGTCCTGCACAGGCTTGGAGGTGACGCCGATCTTCTTGCCAATCACGCGCTCGCCCGATGCTTCACGCAGGCGCAGCATGTGCAGGGAGATGTGATAGGCGTCTTCCACCGTCATTTCGGGGTGGCTGTCGGTCAGCGGAGCCAGAGTTTTTGCGGTGCGCAGCGCGTCATACAGGCGCTGGCCTTGGGTTTCAATAAATTGCTTGTCGCTCATGATGGATCAGCCGTTTTGCATGAAGTCGATGCAGGTGCGGTTGAACATATTGCGGTGCTCAACCTGTACCCAGTGACCGCACTGGTTGACCAGCACGATGCGGCAGTTCTTGATGCCCTTGGCCAGCTTGTCGGCGCCGCCCACAGGGTTGAAGGCGTCTTGCATGCCCCAGAAGCCCAGCACATTGCACTTCAGATCGGGCAGTTGTTCTGTCATGTTGGGGATATACAGGCGCTGGCGCGATGCGTCAGTCTGTGTGAGTGCAATGGGGGCACGCTCGTCGATGATCTCGTCGGTCAGCAGCGACTGGTCCACCACCTGCATGCTCATCACGGCGCGCATGGCTTCTGGGCCGGTCTTGCCGGACTTGTAGATGTTGAACATATTGGCAATGCCGGGCATGGCCATATAGGCTTCAAACTCTTCCACCCCGCCGGGGGCCATCAGGATCAGGCTCTTGACGTCTTCAGGGTACTTGAGCGCATAGCCCAGTGCCACAGCGCCGCCCAGCGAGTTTCCCAGCAAGGTGATGTTCTTCAGGCCCAGTTGGTCCACCAGACCTTTGACGCCGGCGATGAAAAAATCCATGTCGTACTGCTTGGGCTCTTCGGTTTTGGAAGACAGGCCATAGCCCAGCAGGTCAGGAACGATGGAGCGGAAACCCGCCTTGGCAAACTCTGGGTAGTTGCCCTTGAAGTTGCTGTAGCCGCTGGCGCCACCGCCTGCACCGTGCAAAAAGATGACGGGATCACCCGAGCCTTGCTCGTGATAGTGCACGCGCTGGGGCTGGCCGGCCACATTGCCGATGTCCACATATTTGCCTTCGGGGATGGAAAATTGGCTCATCTCTGTTCTTTATGGTTGGAGTGGATTGGCGAAGGCTGTCTCCGGCCTTCGGGTGAGAAATTGGCGTTCAGGCCTTGGCTTGCCAGAGTTTGGGCAGACCCGGGTCGGTGGCGGTGATGGCTTTTTTGAGCAGATTGCGCAGCGTGGCGGCTTCCATCTCGCCCAGGCTTTCGATCAGGTCGGTCTCTACCGCCTTGGCAGCGGCCAGCACATGCAGGATGGCTGTGTTGCCTTGCGCCGTCAGCTGCAGCGACTCAGCGCGACCACGGCTTTCTTCTACCCAGCCTTTGCTGATGAGTGATTGCAGTGCCACGGCACCGATGTCGGTGCCTGTGTAGGCCATGTGCGAGGCGATCTCGGCAGGCGACTGAGGCTGCTGGATGCTGAGCAGGGAGAGCACGTAAAAATCAGCATCCGTCATGCCGTAAGCCGCCATGGGCTTGCGCAGACCGCTTAAGAATTGGAAGTGAGCACGGCCCATCAGATAGCCGATGAGGTTCTCTGAATACGCGGCATTGGTGTCGGCTGCAGGCTCGCTGGCCACGGCATTGGCCATGCGCGATGCCAGGGCGTAGCCACCGGTCACATACAGCAGAGGTGGGTGTGGGTTGGAGTCGTAGCCGGTCACTTCGCCCACAAAAATGATGTGGTCGCCGCCGTCGTACTGGAAGGCTGTCTTGCACTGAAAGCGCGCGCTGCACTCTTGCAGCAGAGGGGCTTGCCCTTCTTCTGAATCGAGAGGCAGGCCCGAGAACTTGTCTTCGCCCGCACGGGCAAAGCGGTTGGACAGTGCTTCTTGCTCGTTAGAGAGAATGTGCACATTCCAGGTCTGAGCGCTCTGGAATACAGGTAGGCTGCGTGCGTTCTTGGCCAAGCTCCACAGAACCATGGGTGGCTCCAGCGAAACCGAGTTGAAGCTGTTGGCGGTGATTCCTACAGGCTCACCATTTTCGGCACGGGTGGTGACGATGGTGACCCCTGTGCCGAACATGCCCAGGGTGCGGCGGAAGTCTTTGGGGTCGAAGGTTGCTGTAGTACTTTGCATGGGTGAATGTCTCCTTGCTCCAAGAGTGCTGGCTATGGGCGATTTTTGAATCCTTCACATGGACTAGCAGGGGTAAACAGGTCTTGGTGTTTGTCCTAGGGTCCTGGTTTTTGCTGCGCTGAATCCGCTTGGAGTGGGGCGGTTTTGCGCATGTTTACTCGTTAGTCTGATCGGACGATGAATGGGAATTTGCATGGTGAGAGCATTCCTGTCATAGGCAAAAAAGCCTTGCCCACCACACCACAAGCCGTCCGGTGGAGCGGCAACTGGAGACTCGAATGAACACAATGACAGACAACTACCTCACCCCCGATGCGCTGGCCGTGATCGAGCGTGCCAAGGCGCTGGCGCCCAAGCTGGCCGCTCGCGCACAGCAAGCAGATCGCGAAGGCAAGATCAGCGATGAAACCGTTCAGGAGATGGCCGAGGCAGGTCTGTTCCGTGTGCTGCAACCCAAGCGCTGGGGTGGCTATGAAATGGATCCACGCGTTTTCTATAGCGTGCAGATGGAACTGGCCAAGGGCTGTATGTCCACCGCCTGGATTTATGGCGTGGTCGGTGTGCACCCCTGGCAGCTGGGTCTGTTCCCCGCTCAGGCGCAGGAAGATGTCTGGGGCAAGGACAGCGGCGTGCGCATTGCCTCGACCTATATGCCTACCGGCAAGGCCGAGCCTGTGGAAGGCGGTTTCAAGTTCAATGGCCGCTGGAGCTTCTCCACCGGCTCCAAGCATTGCGACTGGCTGTTCCTTGGCGGTCTGCTGCCCAAGCGTGACGGCACACCCGGCTTTGAGCATGTGACCTTTCTTCTACCCAAGAGCGACTACCGCATTGAAGACAATTGGGATGTGCTGGGCCTGCGCGGCACCGGCAGCCACGACATCGTGGTGGAAAACGCTTTTGTGCCGGCGCACCGCATTCAGTACACCAATGACCACAGCGATGCGGGCTGCCCCGGTCGCGTGGAAAACACCAGCTGGCTGTTCCGCATTCCCTTCACCCATGTGTTCCAGCGTGCCGTGTCCACGGCTTGCCTGGGTGCACTGGAAGGCACGATTGCCTCGTTCACCGAGCGCGCCACGGCCCACGTGGGCAAGCATGGCAACAAAATGGCCGAAGACGTGAACGCGCAGACCGCAGTGACGGAAGCCGCCATTGCACTGGACCAGTTGAAGCTGGTGCTGTTCCGCAACTATGCGCGCATTGTGGATGCCGCCAAGACCGGTATTCAGCTGTCGCTGGAAGAGCGCCTGCTGCAGCGTGCCCAGGCCTCCTATGTGCCCAAGCTCACAGGCTTCCACGTCAACGAGATGATGCGTGCCTGCGCAGCCAGCGGGACCTTCAAGAGCAACCCCATCGAGCGCGTGTTCCGCGACATCCATCAGGGCCGTACCCACATCGCCAACAATACAGACGCTTATGTGCGCGCCTATGGTTCGCATGTGCTGGGTATTCCTAACCAGGAACCTTTCGTCTGATTTTGATCAGCTGAAATTGCGGCAGTCGCCCATAGAGGGCACTGCCGCACGCGTTCTTTTGCGACAGACCATCCATAAAACAAAGATTTCGGAGACAAGGTATGGCAGAACAAGAATATGACCTGATCGTCGTGGGCTCGGGAGCGGGTGCCCTGCTGGGCGCGATTCGCGCTCAGGAGCAAGGCCTCAAGACGTTGCTGGTCGAAAAAACAGATCTGTTTGGTGGCACCTCCGCTTTGTCGGGTGGTGGTATCTGGATTCCGCTCAATTACGATCAGAAAAATTCGGGCATCAAAGATGACCTTGAAACCGCATTCAGCTACATGAAGCGCTGCGTGCGCGGCATGGCCACGGATGACCGTGTGCTGGCCTATGTGGAAACCGCCAGCAAGATGGCCGAGTACCTGCGCCAGATCGGTATTCCCTACCGCGCCATGGCTAAGTACGCTGACTACTACCCTCATATCGAAGGCTCCAAGCCCGGCGGTCGCACCATGGACCCGATGGATTTCAACGCCGCCAAGCTGGGCTTGCCAGCGCTTGAAACCATGCGTCCTGGTGCCACGGGCAACATGCTGTTTGGCAAGATGAGCATTAATGCGTTTGAAGCGCACTCCATGCTGTCGCGTGAGCTGAAGTCGCGTTTCACCATCGTGGGCATCATGCTCAAGTATTTTCTGGACTACCCTTGGCGCAGCAAGACGACGCGCGATCGCCGCATGGCCGGTGGTCAGGCTTTGATCGCTGGCCTGCTGACAGCGGCGAACAAGGTTGGTGTCGAGATGTGGAGCAAGTCGCCGCTGAAGGAACTGGTGAAGGACGCATCGGGCCGCGTGACTGGCGTCATCGTTGAAAGAAACGGCCAGCGCATGCAGGTCAACGCCAAGCGCGGTGTGATGCTGGGTGCCGGTGGTTTTGAGCGCAACCAAGAAATGCGCGACCAATATCTGACCAAGCCCACCAAGGCCGAATGGACTGCCACCCCCGTAGGCGGCAATACCGGTGATGCACACCGTGCAGGTCAGGCCGTGGGGGCGCAACTGCACCTGATGGATTGGTCCTGGGGCGTGCCGACGATGGATGTGCCTAAAGAGGTGGCCTTTCGCGGCATCTTTGTAGAGCGTTCATTGCCTGGTTGCATGGTGGTCAACAACAAGGGGCAGCGCTTTCTGGATGAGTCCGGACCATACCCCGAGTTTCAGCAAGCCATGCTGGCCGAACATGCCAAGGGCAATGGCGGCGTGCCTGCGTGGATTGTGTTTGATGCCTCTTTTCGCGCTCAGAACCCCATGGGTCCGCTGATGCCTGCCTCCGCCATTCCAGACAGCAAGGTACGCAAGAGCTGGTTGAATAATGTGTACTGGAAGGGCGAAACGCTGGAAGACCTGGCTGGCCAGATCGGCGTAGAGGCTGCTGGCCTGAAGGACAGCGCACGCCGCATGACCGAATACGCCAAGACCGGAAAGGATCTGGACTTTGACCGCGGCGGCAACGTGTTTGATCGCTACTACGGCGACCCACGTCTGAAGAACCCTAATCTGGGGCCCATCGAAAAAGGCCCGTTCTACGCCATGCGCCTGTGGCCCGGCGAGATCGGCACCAAGGGCGGTCTGCTGACTGACCGTGAAGGTCGCGTGCTGAGCACCGAAGGACAGGTGATTGATGGCCTGTACTGCGTGGGTAATAACTCGGCTTCCGTCATGGGCCCTGCCTATGCGGGCGCTGGATCTACCCTTGGCCCGGCCATGACATTTGCCTTCCGCGCGGTGGCTGACATGCTGGGCAAGCCTCTGCCACTCGAAAACCCGCACCTGCTGGGCAAGGCTGTTTAAGCTGGAGGCGCGAATGTCAAACTCCAAAAAACACATCAGCACCATTAATCCTGTGGGCGCCGCACTGGATGTGCGGTCTGCCGATGAGATTCAGTGGTCTGATTCTGCCGATGTAGTTGTCGTGGGCTGGGGTGGAGCCGGTGCCAGCGCAGCCATTGAGGCACGCGAGCAGGGGGCTGAAGTGCTAGTGATCGATCGCTTCAGCGGCGGCGGTGCCAGCGTGCTCTCGGGCGGCGTGGTCTATGCCGGTGGTGGCACCAAGTACCAGAAGCAAGCGGGCTTTGAGGATTCGCCCGAAGCCATGACGGCCTACCTCAAGCATGAGGTCAATGGCGTGGTCAGCGATGAGACGCTGGCACGTTTCAGTCGCGACAGCGTGGCTAATCTGGACTGGCTGGAAAAGCAGGGTGCGACCTTTGCGTCGACCATGCCTGCGTACAAAACTTCGTACCCTGCCGACGGCATGTACCTGTACTACTCCGGCAACGAAGTGGTACCTGCTTACGGCAATCTGCAACTGGCCAAGAAGCCTGCTCCGCGTGGGCATCGTGTGGTGGCCAAGGGCCAGTCGGGTGCTACGTTTTTTGCGGCGCTTCAAAAAGCTACGCTGGCCCAGGGTGCCCGCACGCTGACTCAGGCCCGCGTACAGCGACTGGTGCGCGAGCAAGACACTGGCCGCATTCTGGGTGTGGAAGTGACGGTGCTGCCGGAAGGTGATGCACGCACTGAGCGCCACAAAAAGCTGGATGAGCTGGTGGCCAAGTGGCGTCTGTATCAGGCGCCTCGCGCTCAGGCAGGCCGCCGCGAAGCTGCGCAGATTGAGAGCGAGATTGGCGAGAAGCGCTTTATCCGTGCCCGCAAGGGTGTGGTGCTGTCTACCGGCGGCTATATCTTCAACTCTGAATTGATGGACCAGCACGCACCGGCATACAAGCCCGGCTGGCTGACAGGTGCCACGGGCTGCGATGGATCGGGTCTGCGTCTGGGGCAGTCCGTGGGTGGCATTGGCAAGGATCTGAACAACATCTCGGCCTGGCGCTTCATCACGCCTCCGTCGGTCTGGCCCAAGGGGCTGGTGGTCAATACCAAAGGCGAGCGTTTCTGCAACGAGCAGGTCTATGGCGCCAAGCTGGGCTATGAGCTGATGGAAAAGCAGGGCGGCAAGGGTTGGCTCATTATTGATAGCAAGCTGCGCAGGACGGCTGCGTGGCAGTGCCTGTTTGGTGGCCTGTGGGCCTTTCAGTCCATGCCAGCGCTGGCGCTGATGTACAAGGTCGCAGTCAAGGGCAAGTCTGTTGCCGACCTGGCCAAAAAACTGGACATGGATGCCGCTGTTTTGCAGCGCCAGTTTGACAGTGCGAATGCCGCAGCGCGTGGCGAAGCTGAGGATCCGCAGGGCAAGTCCAAAGACATGCGCCACGAGTTCAAGGGTGGCTCGCTGTTCGCCATTGATATCTCCATCACTCAGAAAATGTTCCCGCTGGCCGTGCTGAGTCTGGGGGGCCTCCAGGTCAACGAAGACAACGGCGCGGTGACCGATGGTGCTGGCCGCGATATTCCGGGCTTGTATGCCGCTGGTCGCACAGCCATTGGGGTGGCCTCTTCACGTTATGTGAGCGGGCTGTCTCTGGCTGACTGCGTGTTTTCTGGCCGCCGTGCCGGCAAGGCAGCAGCGCTGGAGGGTGACAAGTCAGAGCAACTGACGCAAGTCCAGCCAGCAGTGGCTCTGGATAGTGTTTCGACCTGACCCCTTTGGGGGCGGTCATGTGTCGGGGCGTCGGCGCATGGCTGCGACAAAAAGTGTGAGTGAGTAAGGGGTAAATAAAAATGAGCAGTGAAGCCACAACAACCACATCGCGTTACCACCCGCTGCGCGTGAGCGCGGTGATTGATGAAACGCACGACACCAAGTCCATCGTGTTTGATGTACCCGAGGCACTGGCCGAGCAATTCAGCTATCGCCCCGGCCAGTTTTTGACGCTGCGACTGCCTATCGACGGCCGTTATGTGCCCCGCTGCTATTCCATGTCCAGCGCGCCTGCGCTGGACAATGCGCTGCGCGTCACCGTCAAGCGCGTGAATCAAGGGCGTGGTTCCAACTGGGTGTGCGACAAAATTCGCGTGGGCGACGCCATCGAGCTGATGCCGCCTTCTGGCCTGTTTTCGCCCAGAAACCTGTCGCAGAACTTTCTGCTGCTGGCTGGCGGCAGTGGTATCACACCGGTGTTTTCGATTCTGCGCACGGTGCTCAAACAGCATCAGGGCAATGTGGTGCTGTTCTACGCCAATCGCGATGAGCGCTCGGTGATCTTCAAGAAAGACTTGCAGCAACTGGCGGCCGAGTATCCCGATCGCCTGCAAGTCATTCACTGGCTGGATTCGGTGCAGGGCGCACCGTCGCAAAAACAACTGGTGGCCTGGGCAAAACCTTGGGTGGCCAATGCCGGACAGGCCTTTATCTGCGGCCCTGGGCCCTTTATGGATGCCGCCCAGGCCGCCATGATTGATGCCGGCATGCCCGCTGAGCAGGTGCATGTGGAGCGCTTTGTCTCGCTACCTGACGAGGAAACCCTGCAGCAGATGCAGGAGGCGGCGCCTGTGGAGGCTGCGGTTGATGAAGCCGTGGTGCAGCTGCGCTTGGATGGTGAGGAATACGAGTTCACCTGCAGCGGCACTGAAACCATTCTGGAGGCGGGCCTGCGCGCAGGTATCAATGTGCCGTATTCCTGCCAAGCAGGCATGTGTGCCTCTTGCATGTGTCAGGTGCAGGACGGCAGTGTCCATCTGCGCCACAACGAAGTGCTGGATGCCAAGGACTTGTCCAAGAAGTGGACGCTGGCCTGCCAGTCCGTACCCACCAGCGAAAAGCTGCGCGTCAAATTTCCGGAGTAATTTATGTCGAATATCAACCAGAGCGCGCTGCCCGAGGCTTCGCTGACTTTGCCAGGCATGCTGGCCGATGTGGTCAGCCGCTTCGCCAGCCGCGCAGCGATTGTCGAGAACGGCCAATCCATCAGCTATGAACAGCTGCAGCAACTGAGCCGCCAGGCCGCCCGCGCCTTGATGGCACTGGGCGTGCAGGCTGGTGACCGTGTGGCCCTGTGGGCACCGAATGTCAGCGAATGGATTATTGCGGCCTGCGGCGTGCATGCCGCTGGTGGCGTGCTGGTGCCGTTGAACACCCGTATGAAGGGTGGCGAAGCCGCCGACATTCTGGACCGCAGCCGCGCTAGAGTGCTGGTGTGCGTGGGCGATTTTCTGAATAACTACTACCCTGATCTGCTGATAGGCCAGCGGCCCACAACGCTGGAACAGGTGGTGGTGCTGGGCGACAAGGTGCTGCCCAGTGCAGACCTGAACTGGCAACAGTTCATGGCCAAGGCCGAAGGCACAACCGCCGAAGCACAGCAGCAGCGCGAAGCACAGATCAAGCCAGACGATACAGCTGACTTGATGTTCACCTCGGGCACCACAGGTCGACCCAAGGGCGTGATGTGCTCGCATCGCCCGACCATTCTGGCTTTCAAGGCCTGGTCGGATGTGGTGGGACTGACCGAAGGCAGTCGCTACCTGATCGTCAACCCCTTCTTTCACACCTTTGGCTACAAGGCTGGGTGGGTGGCCGCTTTGCTGCAAGGCTCTACGGTCTACCCTGAGCAGGTCTTTGATGCCGAAGCCATCTTGCGCCGCATTGAAAGTGACCGCATCAGCTTCATGCCCGGCCCGCCTACGCTGTTCCTGTCCATGCTGGCGCACCCGGGTCTCAAGAACTTTGATCTGAGCTCGCTGGTGTCGTCGGTGACTGGTGCTTCTACCGTTCCCCCGATTCTTATCAAGCGCATGCGCGAAGAGCTGGGCATCAAGAACGTGACGACCGCCTACGGCCTGACCGAGTGCGGTGGCTGCGCCACGTTGTGCGAGCCTGCTGATGATGTGGAAACCGTGGCCAATACTTGTGGCAAGGCCTTGTCCGGCACCGAAGTGCGCTGCGTGGATGAGCAGGGCCAGCCCGTAGCTGCTGGTGAGGCTGGCGAGGTGCTGCTGCGTGGCTATCACATCATGCAGGGCTACTTTGAGGATGAGAAAGCGACGGCAGAGACTATCGATGCCGATGGCTGGCTGCATACGGGCGATGTGGGCGTGCTCGATGAGAACGGCTATCTGCGCATTACCGACCGCCTGAAGGACATGTTCATCGTGGGCGGCTTCAATTGCTACCCGGCTGAAATTGAACGCATTCTCTCCAATCACCCTGATGTGGCTCAGATTGCCGTCGTCGGTGTGGCCGATGAGCGCATGGGTGAAGTGGGTTGCGCCTGCGTGGTCACGCGCAACGGCGTGACGCTGGACAAAGATGCTTTCATCGTCTGGTGCCGTGCCAATATGGCTAACTACAAGGTGCCGCGCTTTGTGCTGCAACTCGACAGCCTGCCCGTGAATGCCTCCAACAAGGTGCAAAAGCGCGACTTGCTGCAGATCGTCAAAGCCAAGCTGGAGCAGGCTGCGCAACCGGCTTGAATACGCAGTATTGAAAAAGTAGCCCGATTCTCAAAATTACCTGAAAATCGTGGCTATAATTCGAGTCTGCTCTGTTGAGTGAAACACTTTTCAGAAATGCGGGAATAGCTCAGTTGGTAGAGCGATACCTTGCCAAGGTATAGGTCGACGGTTCGAACCCGTTTTCCCGCTCCAGATTTTAAAAAGGGAAGCAAAAGCTTCCCTTTTTTATTGCTTTGGTCATATGGCTGATGCAATACTTCACGCTGGTGCTTGCGCACTGGTAAGAAGTGGGCCCCGATGGTGAAATTGGTAGACACTGCAGACTTAAAATCTGCCGCTTTTAACGAAGCGTACCGGTTCGATTCCGGTTCGGGGCACCAGTTATTTGATGAGCATTGACGAGGACTTCAGGCTTTTGGCTTTGAGGTCCTTTTTGTTTTGCATTTCGATGAAAACCGCTGCGCAGCTTGCTCTGTAGTTTGTGAGTTACAGAATGCTGTCGGCACCAGCTTCATTGGGCGAGAAATTGCGTTAACGCCGCTATTCTTGCTGCATTGCAACAAAACATGCCCTGTTCTTCTTTTTACGGGGTGCGTTCAAGGATGTACGTTAACGATTGGTCTTTTCTTTTGGTCATTGCGACCATTCTTCTCACGCCAGGGCCGACCAATACCTTGCTGGCTTCTTCGGGTATCAGCCAAGGGCTGCGCCGTTCTGCGCCTCTGCTGTCCTTTGAATGCCTGGGTTATGTCTGTGCGACCAGCATCTGGGGGCTGGTGCTGAATACCACGATGCAAGACTACCCCTTTGTCATCAATATCATCAAGGTGGTCAGCGGACTGTATATCGCTAAATTGGGTTGGCGACTCTGGCATCAAGCCAGGCTGGATCCGCTGCAGGAGCTGATGGCCTCGGTCAAGCCGCTTGAGCTGTTCATTGCCACGCTGCTCAATCCCAAGGCCGTTATTTTTGCGATGGCGCTGTTTCCTGTGCAGACCTGGTTGAGCGTGTCCAACTATGCAGAGGTGATGGGTAGCTTTGTGCTGCTGGTGGCATCGATTGGCGCTCTGTGGATTGCGTTTGGCTCCGTACTCATGAGTGGGCGCTTTCGCTGGCTGCAGCCGCAATGGTTTCAGTGTCTGGCGGCGCTTACGCTGTGGGGTTTTGCAGTTTGGCTGCTGATTCATGGAATTTTTTACTGATTGGAACCGCGCTGGACGCAGTGCTTGACCGGTATCCGCTTGCCTGCGCGGTTTTGGCTTCAGTGAGAAAATCCCCCTTTTTAATGCTATTTGGCACTGGGGGTGTCAAGCATTGGTTCACGAGCTTGGAAAAGCCCATACTTCGGTGCAATATGGTTCTCAGTTCTGTCATGCTGACAGGGCCTGCACTCCAAGAGAAAAAAAGATGCCTAGTTACAACGCTGCTTTTGAAATTCATGTCCACGGTCAGGTTCTGCTCCGTGCTGATGTTACGTACGAGCAGTTGCAAGACGCATTGCGTCCTTTGTGGGCCTATGCTGGTGCGCGCTCGTTGAATGAAGCCGAGGGGAGTCTTTATGAAGAGGAACCCGGCATTCAGCTCGACAAGAAGGAGCATCTGCTGCAGATGTGCTGGACGGTGCGTGGCGATGAAGACTTCCGCCAGGCGCTGGACGATATGTGCATGGGCCTGAACGAGCTGGCCGAGCAGGGTTCGGCCATTGAGGTGACCTTTTACGACACTGAGTTCGATGAAGAAGAAGCCTCTGATGAGTCGCAAAGCCGCGATGACTTCGTCATGCTCTTTGTGGGACCTAACCCTGCCGCCATCATGCAGGTGCAGCGTGACCTGCTGGTGCAGGATGTTATCGGCCTGATGGAGCGCCACTTTGATGGCGCTGAGCTGAGCGGCGTGGTCCAGGAGATCGACAAACTGTTCTCCCAGCGCTTTGAAGCGCTGGTCAGCTCGCTGGAGCTGGGCAAGCCCCCGCGCGGTGGCTCTGGCGGCTCAGGCTCTGGTCATGGTGGAGGCAACCGCCGTCCACGTCATCTGCACTGATTCACAGACTCTAATTAAAAAACCCTCTGCGCTGCGGTCTTCAGGCCGTGACACAGAGGGTTTGTCTTTTGCCATGAAGCCCATTCCTACCCCCAAATATTCAGGCGCCATCACGCAGCAGCTGCGCAAGGACAGGGCTGCGCGCGCCACGACTGAGAACGCACCAGCGCAGCTGGCCTTGCCGTATCTGTCGGGTTATGCACCGTCGTTGCAGAGTAAGGTGCGCGAATGGCTGGTGGCGGGCAAGGCCGGGGAGTGGCTGCTGAAAAAGTATCCGCAGGCCCATGTGGTGCGTACGGATAAGGCGCTTTACGACTACGTTGACGACATTAGGTTGGAATATCTGCGTAATTCGGGTCAATTGCATAAAGTGGCTTACGACAGCAAGATTCATGTGATGCGCAATGCGCTGGGCTTGCACACGCGGCGTTCTATTGCGCATGGAAGCAAGACCAATGCCAGGCATGAGATTCATATTGCGGCCATGTTCAAGCAGGCGCCTGATGCATTTTTGCGCATGATTTGCGTGCATGAGCTGGCCCATATCCGCATCATGGATCACGACAAAGCCTTTTATCAGCTGTGCATGCACATGGAGTCTGAGTATCACCAGCTCGAATTTGATGTGCGCTTTTATCTCAGCTACCTGGATGGCGGTGGTGAACCGCTTTGGGGCTGATCTTGAAGCTCAGGCTGTCACAGCTGCGTTGGGCGATGGCACGTTGACCACCGCACAGCAGCTCGCAGGCAAGGCCAGCCAGCGCTGAGCTGCTGCTTGCAGTGCACTTAAGGTGCCGGTGGTCTGAAGCTGAACCTGCTGTGAATGGGCTTCAGGGGCCAGCAGGGCGCGCTGCTCAAGCATGCGACGCGTCTGGCGGGCGACGGGGGCACCGGTGTCTAGCAGTTGAATATCTGGGCCCAGCAAGGCGCGCAGATCGTCTTTGACAAACACGTAATGCGTGCAGCCCAGCACGAGAGTGTCCATTTGCCCGGTTTTTTGCCCAAAACTGCCTAGAGCGCTTGTGTATCTTGCGCAAAGCGCTCTTATTTCTGTAGTGTCAACCTGCTCTGGCAAAGGCTGCTCGGTACTGCGCTCAATGGCTTTGGCCAGCCCGTCACAGGCTTGCAAATGAAATTCGGCCCGCTCGCTGTGGTCGGCCACCAGCCGTGCCACGCGTTGGCTGTTAATAGTGGCGCGCGTTGCCATCACGCCCACATGGTGGGTCTGGCTGGAAAACGATGCGGGCTTGATTGCGGGCTCCACCCCGATCACGGGCAGCCCCGGCAAGTGGGAGCGAAGCAGCTCCACGGCCGCTGCTGTGGCGGTATTGCAGGCCACCACCAAAATTTTGATGTCGTGCTGTGCAAGCAGGTGTTGGGCAATGGCCAGGCTGCGCTCTCGCACAAAGGCCTCACCACGTGCATCGCCGTAGGGGGCATTGCCACTGTCTGCAAGGTACACAAACTGCTCGTGTGGCAGTTCATGGCGTAGTGCCTGCAACACGCTGAGACCGCCAACACCGCTATCAAAAATACCGATCGGGGACTGAGAGGTGGGCATGGCGCGGGCGTTGATGTGGAGTGAGGGCAGAGGCGGTCGTCAGTATGCGCCGCTTTGGGCAATGCGGATCTGTGCAGGGCCTTGAATTAGTTCTCATCTTGGCCGCTTTGCGCTGCAGGCAGGCCGCAAAGTGAGCAGAACTGGTCGTTATGCGCCACTTCATGTCCGGCAGGACAGTGCCGGGTGCGTAGCAGTGAAGGGCGTCTCCAGCTTGAAAAGAAGATGCAGAACGCCATGCCGTAAAACAGCATCCAGTGGCCTGAGAAGGTGCGAAGGCCTTGCTGGCTGTCCATCTCGCGTGTGGAGATGGATAAAAAGAAGTTGATAAATGCATAGGCAAACAAGCCGTAGACGGCGTAGCTCATCCATTGCGGGCAGCCTGCAAGCACGTCCTTCCAGGAAAACTTCAGCCGGTTGCCTTTGTTGATGCGCTGGGCGATCAGGACGGCGGGCAGCCACACGACAAAAATGCCTGCGGTGATGCTGGTCATGACGCGGAACTGCATATCCTCCGTCAGCAAGCTTTGCAGCTGGGTGGCGTGGCCTGTGAGTGAGGCAAGGTGAAGGGTCACGCTGCACAGCAGCCCCACACCGGAGAAGAGCAAGAGAGGTAGTAAAAGTATTCGCATGCTTTGGTCCTTCAGCACTTATTGGGCACGTGGAACGGCCAGCTCAATCGTGTGAATGCTGCTGCCAAAGTAGCTCTGGCGTGCAGAGATGCGAGCGGGCAGCGGACCATCGGGCAAGTCGTCAAAAGAGTCCTCATTCAGGCAGAACTCAAACAAAATGTAGTGAACGTTTGGCAATTTGAGCTGCTGGCGGCAGGCATGGCGGCCAGAACCGCGCTTTTTCTCTGCGGTGCTTGTAAACACCACTTCATCGCCCATTAAGCGGGTGTAGGCCATTGGCAGCGTGGCGACCAGATCCAGCCAGAGCACAAAGGTGAAAAAGCAGACGCACAGCGCGGACATCAGCCAGCGCTTGATGGCTCCGTAGTCGGTCCACGGGCCTGCTGGGTGCCAGAGCTTGCGTCGATACAGGCTGCGCAGCCATAGCCCGCCTGCTGTAGTGAGCAGCAGTGCCCCATATAGAGACTGCAGCTGCCAGTGGGCCGTAGGCACAAAGCTGCGCCAGAGGATGGGGGCCAGAGCGCCGATCAGCGACAGCAGAAAAATGGAGATCATCCATTTCTGTGGGGCGGGTGTCTTGGGTTTCCAGAGCCTGTTCATTTTTTAAGATGGCTTTAGACGTTGGCGCATATGGGCATTGGCCAGAGCAACACCGCGTATGACGGGCTGTTGCTGGCGCACCAGCACGAAGCCAGAGTGTAAAAAAAACGGCTGGGCGTTCAAGCTGACGTCCGCGCTGATCTCTTTCAGTCTGCGCTGCCTGGCCAGTTGCTGCAGATATTGCATTAATTGTTTGCCTGCGCCCATCTTTGCATGGGTTGGTGCTATAAAAAAGTGATCAATATAGCCGTTGGGCTGCAGGTCGGCATAACCAGCCGGCTGGCCGTTCGGGTCAATAAGGACAAAGGGTTGCAGCGCCTGCATGCGCGCAGTCCATGCAGGCCAGTCTGGCTGGTCTGGTGCCCATGCATTGAGCTGCTCTGGTGTGTAGTGCGAGGCAGCCAGTTGATGGACAGCGCTGTGAAATATGTTCCACAGCGCTGTTTCATCTCCGGGCTGGTAACTGCGTATATGCATGGGTTGGCAGGTGCTTCGAGTTTGGTAAAAATGAATTCAAACAAGGGGTTGGGGCATGCGGTCAGGGTGTGTAAGTCCTGAAATGACTGGTTTTTATCTGCATGCAACTCGCTGTTTTGATGAATTTTCATGCATCAATTGA
The DNA here is from genome assembly GCF_036643215.1 of Comamonas sp. GTDB lineage: Bacteria > Pseudomonadota > Gammaproteobacteria > Burkholderiales > Burkholderiaceae_C > Comamonas. The sequence goes on from NZ_JAVXSJ010000023.1 coordinate 23,089, forward strand.
AGGTGAACAGTCGTCTAAAGGCAGTTAAATGCTCAGGTTTTTATAGCGGTAAAAAACACCTCACCCCCTAGAATAATCCGCCCATGCCCCTGATTTACCTCATTCTCTTACCCTTTGCTGGCAGCATTCTGGCTGCTTTATTGCCTGCGAACGCTCGTAATAAGGAGTCCACGCTGGCCGGCATCATTGCCCTGGTCTGTGCCGTTCAAGTCGGGATGCTCTTCCCGGAAATGGCGGATGGGGCGGTACTAAGGCAGGAAGTTCCCTGGCTGCCTGTTCTGGGGTTGAATCTCGTGATTCGCATGGATGGCTTTGCGTGGCTGTTTGCCATGCTGGTCTTTGGCATTGGTGCGCTGGTGGTGCTTTATGCGCGCTACTACATGTCACCTGCAGACCCGGTACCGCGCTTTTTCTCATTTTTTCTGGCGTTCATGGGGGCCATGGCGGGGGTGGTGCTCTCGGGCAACATCATTCAGCTGGTGTTCTTCTGGGAGCTGACCAGCCTTTTCTCCTTTCTGCTGATCGGCTACTGGTACCACCGCAAGGATGCGCGGCGGGGCGCACGCATGGCGCTGACCGTGACAGGCACCGGTGGGTTGGCCATGCTGGTGGGTATGCTGGTGCTGGGTCATATCGTGGGCAGCTATGACCTGGATAACGTGCTGGCTGCAGGGCAGCAAATTCGTGATAGCCACCTCTATCTGGTGGCATTGGTTTTGATCTTGCTGGGTGCGTTAACTAAAAGTGCGCAATTCCCTTTCCACTTCTGGCTGCCCAATGCCATGGCAGCGCCTACGCCGGTATCGGCTTATCTGCACTCGGCCACTATGGTCAAGGCGGGGGTGTTTTTGTTGGCGCGGCTGTGGCCAGTGCTGGCAGACACCGATGCATGGTTCTGGATGGTGGGGGGCGCCGGTGCGTTAACGCTGCTGATTGGTGGCTATTGCGCCATGTTCCAGCATGATCTGAAGGGATTGCTCGCGTATTCAACGATTTCGCATCTGGGTCTCATTACTCTGCTGCTGGGTTTGAATAGCAAGCTGGCGGCGGTGGCGGCGGTGTTCCACATCATGAATCACGCCACCTTCAAGGCCTCGCTCTTCATGGCGGCGGGCATTGTGGATCACGAAAGCGGCACACGCGATATCCGGCGGCTATCTGGCCTGCGCTACATGATGCCGATTACCGGCACGCTGGCCTGCGTGGCCAGTGCGGCCATGGCGGGGGTGCCGCTGCTCAACGGCTTTATCTCCAAAGAAATGTTCTTTGCCGAGACCGTTTATCTGGATGCCGCACCATGGGTTAAGACGGTGCTGCCGGTGGTGGCTACTGTGGCGGGCATGTTCAGCGTGGCGTATTCGCTGCGCTATACGGTAGATGTGTTCTTTGGCCCCAAGGCGACTGACCTGCCGCATGAGCCGCACGAGCCGCCGCACTGGATGCGGGTGCCAGTTGAGTTGCTGGTGCTGGCCTGCCTGATTGTGGGCATCTTGCCCGCATGGGCGGTGGGCGACTTTCTGGCGGCAGCTGCTACGCCGGTGGTGGGCGGTGACCTGCCTGAGTACAGCCTTGCCATCTGGCATGGCTGGAATATGCCTCTCATCATGAGCCTAGTGGCGCTTGCGGGTGGCATCTTGCTTTACACACTGCTGCGTTTGCAGCGCACGGCAGGGCATTTCGACACCACGCCCGTGCTGGGCCGTATCAGTGGTCGTGTGATTTTTGAGAATTTGCTGGCCCGCATCACTTGGCTGGGCCGGGCGGGGCGCCGCAATCTGTCTACCCGCCGCCTGCAGTGGCAGATGCTGTGGCTGGTAAGCATTGCGCTGGTCGCTGCGGCGTTGCCGCTGTGGGTCTGGGGCATGAAGCTGGGTAATCGCGGCACTTTGCCAATTTCCTGGGCTTTTGTGCTGCTCTGGGCTATTGGCTGCCTGTGCGCGCTGGGGACTGCCTGGAAGGCCAAGTACCACCGGATGACGGCCTTGATCATGCTGGGCGGCACGGGCCTGTGCACGGTGCTGACCTTCCTCTGGTTCTCGGCTCCCGACCTGGCCTTGACCCAACTGGTGGTTGAGGTTGCGACCACGGTACTGATCTTGCTGGGCCTGCGCTGGTTGCCCAAGCGTGACAAAAACATGCGCGTGGCGGATAACGCTGATGCACGCGCCAAGGCACGCCGCCTGCGTGACCTGGTGCTGTCGCTGATTGCTGGTGGCGGTATGGGATGGCTGGCCTTTGCCATGATGAGCCGCCCCTTCTACGAAAGCTCTTCTACCTTCTTCCTAGAGAACGCTCTGGGCGGTGGTGGTGGCACCAATGTGGTCAATGTGATGCTGGTGGACTTCCGGGGCTTTGATACCTTTGGCGAGATTGTGGTGCTGGGCATTGTGGCCATCGTCATCTATGCCTTGCTGCGCCGCTTCCGTCCCGCGCGTGAGGCGATGGACATTCCTGAGCAGCAGCGCTATGTGCCAGGTGACTTGCAGACCGACTTGCTCAACCCTCGCAATGCTAGCGATACAGCCGTGGGCTACCTGATGGTGCCTGCGGTGCTGGTGCGATTGTTACTGCCATTTGCAGCGATAGTGGCCGCTTACATCTTTGTGCGTGGACACAACCAGCCTGGTGGCGGTTTTGTGGCGGGGCTGGTGTTCTCCGTCGCTTTGCTGATGCAGTACATCATCTCTGGCACACACTGGGTCGAGGCGCACTTGCCGCTGTACCCGCGTCGCTGGATTGCTGCGGGTCTGCTGTTTGCGCTGGGCACGGGTATGGGCTCCATTTTCGTGGGCTACCCCTTCCTGACCAGCCACAGCTTTGACTTTTCGCTGCCGCTGGTGGGGCATGTGCATCTCGCCAGCGCCACGTTCTTTGATATTGGTGTGTTCGCGCTGGTCGTGGGCTCGACCATGCTGATCTTGACGGCGATTGCCCACCAATCGGTGCGCGGCCATCGTTTTCACGCACGCTTGCTGGAAGAGCAGGAACAAGAAGCCAAGAGGGCTGAAGCCGCCGTGCAGGCTGCAACAGCCGAAGCACTGGCACGGGGAGGTATGTAATGGAAATCGTTCTGGCCATTGCCATCGGTGTGCTCACCGGTTCCGGGGTCTGGCTGCTGTTGCGCCCGCGTAGTTATCAGGTCATCATGGGTCTGGCGTTGCTGTCGTATGCCGTCAACCTGTTCATTTTTGCCATGGGGCGCCAAGGGCTGGCCATCAACAAGGTGCCGGTGCTGCAAAACGGCGTGCCCACAGACTTGTCTCACTATGCGGACCCCATGCCTCAGGCGCTGGTGCTGACGGCCATCGTCATCGGCTTCGCCATGACGGCACTGTTTCTGGTGGTGCTGCTCGCATCGCGTGGATCTTCGGGTAATGACCACGTGGATGGTCTGCACTCGCGCAACGAGCAGGAAATGCTATGACGGCCTGGATTGAGTATCTGATGCCGCATTTGATGCTGGCCCCCATCTTGCTGCCCATGCTGACCGCAGCACTGATGCTGTTTCTGCGCGAGGAGCGCCAGCGCCTGAAGCTGGGCATGAATATTCTGTCCACCACCATCAGTCTGGTGATCGTGGTCATGCTGATGGGCTGGACCAATCAGGCGGGCTCCTCCGTCACCATGTCGGTCTATATGCCTGGCAACTGGCCTGCACCCTTTGGGATTGCGCTGGCGATGGACCGGCTCACCGCTCTGATGCTGCTGGTCACCTATGTGGTGGCACTGGCATCACTGGTTTTCTCTGCTGCACGCTGGCACAAGGCGGGGGTGCATTTTCATCCGCTGTTCCAGCTGCAGCTCATGGGCTTGAGTGGCGCTTTCATTACGGCGGACTTGTTCAACCTGTTCGTGTTTTTCGAGATCATGCTCGCAGCCTCTTATGGCTTGCTGCTGCATGGCTCTGGCAGCACACGTATTCAGTCCGGGCTTCATTACATTGCTATCAATCTGGCAGCGTCTTCGCTGTTCCTGATTGGTGTATCCATGCTCTACGGCATCACGGGCACGCTCAATATGGCGGATCTGGCCCGTGCTATTCCGCTGGTGCAGGATGCTGACCGTGGCCTGCTGCACGCCGCTGCGGGCGTGCTGGGAACGGCCTTTTTAATTAAGGCCGCGCTCTGGCCGCTGAACTTCTGGCTGGTACCCGGCTACAGCGCGGCAACCGCCCCTGTGGGGGCGTTGTTTGCACTGATGACCAAGGTGGGCGTCTATGTCATTTTGCGGCTGTGGACGCTGCTTTTCAGCTCAGAAGCCGGTGCATCAGCCCTTTTTGGCGGTACTTGGCTGATTGTGGGTGGCATGCTGACCATGGCGTTTGGTGCCATCGGCATGCTGGGCTCACAGCGGCTGACGCATCTGGCGGGCTTTGCGGCCATTCTGTCGTCAGGCACCTTGCTGGCCGCTACGGGTTTTGGCCAGAATTTGCTGACTTCGGGCCTGCTGTACTACCTGCCTGGCTCCACGCTGGCGGTGGCGTCACTGTTCTTGATTGCGGATGTGGTCGACCGCTGGCGTACCGATGAGGCAGAGGGCGAGCCTTATGAGGACGATGAAGCGCCTTTCCTCAACGCCGAGTTGCTGCCATCTGAAGGCTTCAATCTGGATGATGATGAAGAGTTGCTGATTGGCCGCGCCTTCCCCGCTGCTGCCGCTTTTCTGGGCTTGAGCTTTATGGCGTGCACCTTGCTCATCTCGGGCTTGCCGCCGCTGGCTGGTTTTCTGGGTAAATTCGCCATGCTGACCAGCTTGCTCAACCCCTTGGGTATGGGCATGTCTGCCGGGGTCAACCCCGGCGTGCTGGGCTGGAGCATGGTGGCTTTGCTCATCATCACCGGGCTGATGGCGCTGCTGGCGCTGACGCGCGCCGGTATTCGCCACTTCTGGGCCAACCCAGAGACAAATGCGCCTTCTCTCAAGGTGGCTGAAGGCCTGCCGATTGCGGCTTTGCTGCTGTGCTGCGTGGCCTTGACTGTCAAGGCCGATGATGTGATGCGCTATACCCAGCGCGCGGCGAACGCCCTGCATTCACCGGATGTCTATGTGCGTACCGTGATGGGCCAGGAGCCTGTGCCAGCCCCCAAGGAAAAGAAGGCCCAGGAGGCCGCAGGCCCCGAGGCTGCTGCCCGTGCTGCGGCGCAGGAAATGCAAGCTGAGCCGGTACCGGGCATTGGTGAGGAAAGCGAAAGCTCGGAGGACGCCAAGCCCACGAACGCTGCGACCCAGAAAGAAGAGCCCCGCCCATGAAGCACCTGATGAAATCCATATTTCCTGCGCCACTGCTGTCTGTGGCATTGCTTGTGCTGTGGCTGCTGCTCAACCGCTCAGTCAGTGCCGGGCAGATTCTGCTGGGCCTGATTCTGGGTCTGCTCATCCCCGTTCTGCTGGGTGGGTTGCGGCCATTGCCCGTGCGGGTGAGTCATCCACTGACTATTCTCAAGCTGGCATTTCGCGTGATGCACGACACCTCGGTGTCAAACTTCAATGTGGTGCGGTTTCTTCTGTTCCCGCGCCTGCGCCGTCATTCGGCTGAATTTGTACATATTCCGCTTGAGCTGCGTGACCCCAACGGTCTGGCGGTGCTGGCCATGATTGTCTGCATCACACCCGGAACGGCCTGGGCCGAGATTTCGCGTGATCGCTCCATGCTGCTTATTCACGCGCTGGAGGTTGAAGACGCGCAGCAAGTGATTGACCATATCAAGCAAAGCTATGAGCGCCCGCTGATGGAGATTTTTGAATGAACCCCTGGTTTTATTGGGCGCTGATTGCCTCGCTGTTCATGCTGCTGGCTGCCATGGGCTGCTCGGTGCTTCGTCTGCTCAAAGGCCCGCATGCGCAAGACCGCGTGCTGGCGCTGGACTGCATGTATCTCAACGGCATGCTGGTCATGCTGGTCATGGGCATTCTGTATGACAGCACCAACTACTTTGAGGCCGCCTTGCTGGTGGCCTTGTTTGGCTGCGTGGGCTCAACGGCCATGGCCAAATTCCTGCTGCGTGGCGAGGTGATCGAATGAGCACAGACGTTATTGGAGTGGACTTGCCGCTGTGGGCTCAGATTCTGGTGGCTGTACTGGTGTTTTTGGGGGCGCTGATTGCGCTTATGGGCTCTTTGGGGTTGTTGCGGCTTGAAAGCTATTTTGAGCGTGTGCACGCACCGTCCATCATCGCCACCATGGGCTGCTGGCTCATCATGCATGCCACCTGGATTTACTTTTCCGTCAGTGGTCAGGGCTTTGTCATGCACTCAGTGCTGATCGCCATTTTTGTGGCGGTGACCGTGCCTATTACGACCATCTTTCTCATGCGCGCGGCCTTGTTCCGCTCACGCCGATCGGGCGAAGACGTGCCTCCCACACTGAGTAATCTGGTGCGCAACGAGCCGCTGGATGAAGATGAGGCAGAAGACGCCGAAACCAAAGCCACTGCAGCCAAGGGCTGAGGGCAGGGCCGGAATCACGCCTTTCTTGCGCTAAATTGGCCACCATGCTCAATATTTTTGCCATCTGTCTGGGAGCCAGTCTGGGCGCGCTTTCGCGTTGGGGGCTGGGTCTGTGGCTTAGTACCGGGGCAGGCTTGCCCTGGGGGACTCTGGCGGCCAACCTGATTGGCGGTTATCTGATCGGGGTCTGCATTGCCCTGTTTCAGGCCATGCCTCAGCTTGATCCGGTCTGGAAGCTGGCCATCGTCACCGGCTTTCTGGGGGCCTTGACCACCTTCTCCAGCTATTCGGCCGAAGTCATTGGCCTGCTGCAGCAGCAGCGCCTTGCGGCGGCACTGGGTTGGGCTGCGATTCACCTTGCGGGCTCGCTGTGTATGACCTATGTCGGTATGCTGAGCTGGAACGTCTGGATGGCTCGCTGAGCGGTTGTGCCATTCACCACTATTAAGGCAAATGGCTTTGGCTTTCAGAGGCTAAATACTCTGATGAGCTATCGCTTTGTGAGCGTATAGTGCAAGCATCACATGCACTACAGGTGTGTTTGATATTGAAGTGTTTGATGGATGGGCGGTCAGCGCTACTAAATCCTTGATGATCCCGTAGCCCGTGCTGCTCAGCATTCTAAGAACTGAGGGCTCATGCAAATCTCTTCCCCCCTGTCTGATACCGATCTGGCCAATGCCTGGGCTGAGTTGCACAACCAGGCCCACAACGGCAAAGAGCTAGAGCCTCAATCCAACCGCCTCGCCTTCGCAGACCCGGAATTCATGTTCCGCCGCGAAACCCGTGGCATCCGCATGCAGCTGGAAATGCTCAAGCCCGATCTGACCCAGATTGAGCGCGGCATAGAGCACACGGTCGTGGTCTATGGCAGCGCCCGTTTCATGGACATGGATCAGGCGCAGCAGCAGCTCGCGGAAGCCAAAGCCAGCGGCGATACCCAGCGCATGGCCCTGGCCGAGCGTGGTCTGCGCAACGCCCAGCGCTATGAAGCCGCGCGTTCATTCGCCCGCATCGTGGCGACCGAAGGCATGAAGCAGGAGCCCAGCGAGCGCTTTTACATCTGTACGGGCGGTGGCCCCGGCATCATGGAAGCGGCCAACCGCGGCGCGCATGATGCGGGTGCGCCCAATGTGGGCCTGAACATCTACCTGCCGCACGAGCAGCATGGCAATCCCTACATCACGCCGGAGCTGAGCTTCAAGTTCCATTACTTTGCGCTGCGCAAAATGCACTTCATGATGCGCGCCAAGGCTCTGGTGGCCTTTCCCGGCGGCTTTGGCACCATGGATGAGCTGTTCGAGGTGCTGACGCTGGTGCAGACCCACAAGAGCAAGCCCGTACCGGTGATTCTGTTTGGCACCGAGTTCTGGAAAAAAGTGCTCAACTTTGATGCGCTGATCGAAGAAGGCACCATCTCCGCCAAGGACCTGAACTTGTTCCGCTACACGGACGATCCAGCAGAGGCCTGGGCGCTGATTCAGCAGTTCTATCGCGACGGCTGGAACTGACAGGGCAAAACCTGCAACTCAACAAAAAAGCTGCCTTGGCAGCTTTTTTGTTGCTCACTTATTCATAGCTTTTAGCGTATTTTGGATAAGCGCTGAAGGCTGTTTTTATCACTGAGACGGTGATTTGCGAAACACCAGCGTGCGATTATTGGCTGGCATGGCCTCATCGCGCTGCAGTTGCATGCCGTGCTGTTCGGCCAGCGCCACCACGGTTTCAAAATCACGCAGACCACTGCGGGCATCGCGCTGGCGCAGCCATGCATCAAAGGCCTGGTTGCTGTTGCTGGTAAAGCGGCCGCCATAGTTGAATGGGCCGTAGATGGCAAACACGCCGCCTGCAGGCAGGTGCGTACCCACCAGCTCAAACATTCGCTGGACCAGCGGCCAGGCCACGATGTGGCAGGTATTGCTGGTAAATACCGCGTCAAACCCAGGCTGATCGGCTGGTGTGGGCCAGGCGCTGGTTGCCAGATCAAACTCCAGCGGCGCACGCAGATTGGGCGCAGCGTGGGCGGCATGCCATGCCTGAATGCCGGGGTGGTTATCGGTCAGGTCGCTGGTCTGCCAGGTCAGTTGCGGCAGGCGCGGCGCAAAGTAAACGCTGTGCTGGCCGGTGCCAGAGCCAATCTCCAGCACATGTCGGCTGTCCTGCAGCGCAGTTTGCAGCACCGCAAAAATGGGGGCTTGATTGTTTTCGCAAGCCTGCGCAAAAGGCAGTGGCTGGGTGTGTGGGGGCGTAGTGTGGTTCATGACGGTAGAGGTGGCGCGAAGATCCCTCCATCATGCTCCGCTTAGGACGGAGATTCGAGGTGGTCAGGAGGCGGGCTTGAAGCGCAGCTTGATCTCAGGACGCACGCCAATACCGCCAATTTTCCAGCTGTAAGAGCCAATCCCCAGCACGGGCGTGGCGCTGGCATTTTGCGAGATCACCTCGGCATTGCTGGGCAGGCGGACTTTCAGCTTGCCGTTGACATTGATGCCCAGCTGCGAAAAGTCACTTTTTTCCTTATCTTTGAGTGGTTTGGCCGCAATCGTCATCACGCCGTCCTTGTCGGTATGCACGCTGAACATGTCCAGCAGCCGTAAGGACTCGCCCGCAATGCGCTGGCCCGCGATTTCCAGAGTGAAGCGCGCGTTGCCGTTGTAAACCGCTTTTTTGACATCCGGCTCGCTGCTCATCTGCTGCGCTTCATTGGCCAGCCCCTGCTGGTCTTTTTCGCTCAGCATGCCTTGCTTTCTCAGCTTCATCATGCCCATGGCATCGACGGCTGTGCCCTCAAAGAGATAGCTGAAGCTGGCATCAGGGTGCACATCGACCTTGGCGGTAAAGCGCTCCGGTATCAGGCAGCCTGCCAGCAGCACAGCCATGGCAGTGGCTGTCAACAAAGCAAAAGGCTTGCGCATGTGAACTCCTTGTCGTTCTCGATTTCTGAGGCCTTGCTAATGCCGCTTAGGTGCAGGGCATGGAGGCATCCTAGAAGAAATACGGCGCTGTCAAATAGGGGCTGACATCAGTCAGAGTGCTTTGGAACTTCAAAAAGCATAGCTGCATGCGCTTTTTAGATAGGCGCTGCGGGGCATTTCACTTCAAAACCTTGAAAGCCAGCTGCGGCGCACACCTAATGAGGCTCGTTATTTGGATTCCACTTTCAGCTGGGTAATCGCATCCTTGAAGCCTTGCAGATACTTGGTCCGTGTTTGCTCGGCCAGCGCCGCCCATTGCGACTGCGGAAGGCTTAGCGATTCTGTCGTCAGCTTGGCGGCGAGCTGCGGGTCTTTCGCGGCCTGCACTGCTTGTATGCCGTGCAGATTGATCCAGCGCGGGTCGTAGGCATGGGGCGTTTTTCGGTCCCATTCAACCACCTTGGCGATCAGCTCCTGCGCCTTGTTCAGGTCTTGAAACAGATAGCGGTTGATAGGGCCGCCATAGCTCTGATTCATCACATCTACCGCCTGTCTGGCCGTCGCATCGGTACAGCGATTCGCGTCAAAACGGGCGCGCAGCTGACCTGCATAAAACCAGAAGGCCGCTTCTTCCTGCTGGCCCGCTTTGAACAGCACTTGCGACAATACATAAAACACCGGGGGCTGGAATCGCTCAGGCGCAGCCCGCACTCTCTCCAGCACACCTTGCTGCTGCTGGGCTGTGCCTTGCGACAGCAAACGCAGCGCCTCTTGCCCCAGCTTGGTATCAATTTGCGCAAAGACCCCCTGTGGTGCCAGAACCTGTGCTGCGGGCGGAGATGGAGACTTGGGCGCCGCCGGTGGCGTTGCTGGAGTTTGTGCGTTAGCAAAGCCCCAGATCGCCAATAGCGAACTGCTGACTATCTTTGCTGCGGCAAGCCTCATCCTCAACTCCTTGTGCTGGTAATGATCATCGATCTTGTCCATGTCAGACAAATGCCCGATGTCGCCCATGTGCATCTTAGAGGTGATGTCCTGAATTTCTGTCTCGTATTTACCAATGGGTGGTTGTCACGCGACCGAAAATTTCGATGACTGTACAAGCTACAGAAAATCGTTCAACAGTCATGCAAAGTCTGCTGCCATGCGCATTGCGCTGAAGGTAAGGTATTCATTCGAGAAGCAAGTGCCAGTCGCCTCAGGCCCGGCAAGCCATGCATCCAGCAATGCATCGTTGGCTTGAACTGCCTGTTTAAGAGCTTCAATCTCTGCCATTGAGGCTGAAGAAACGATGGTTTCCCGCGCGAGGTCATCGGTGGCGCCAAATTTCTGCGCGAGTGCAATCAGGTGGCGTAATGAGGCTGGTACACGTAGTGGATCAATCATCTGGAAGCAGATAAGTAGGTTAAAAATAAAAAACCGCCCGAAGGCGGTTTTTTATTACAAAAGCTGGCTATTTATCAAACGAGTGATCAAGCACCAGCCACGCTGATTCCCTTGAATTCACCTGTTGCAATCTTTTCCTTCCAGACTGCAGGACCTGTGATGTGGGCGCTGGTGCCGCCGGCGTCCACGGCCACGGTCACGGGCATGTCCACCACGTCGAATTCGTAGATGGCTTCCATGCCCAGGTCTTCAAAGCCCACCACCTTGGCGTGCTTGATGGCCTTGGAGACCAGGTAGGCGGCGCCGCCCACGGCCATCAGGTAAGCGCTCTTGTGCTTTTTGATGGCTTCGATGGCGACAGGGCCGCGCTCGGACTTGCCGATCATGGAGATCAGGCCGGTCTGCGACAGCATCATCTCGGTGAACTTGTCCATGCGGGTGGCGGTGGTCGGGCCTGCAGGGCCAACCACTTCGTCGCGCACGGGGTCAACCGGGCCCACGTAGTAGATCACGCGGTTGGTGAAGTCCACGGGCAGCTTTTCGCCCTTGGCCAGCATGTCCTGGATGCGCTTGTGGGCGGCGTCACGACCAGTCAGCATTTTGCCGTTCAGCAAAATGGTGTCGCCTGGCTTCCAGCTGGCGACTTCTTCCTTGGTCAGGGTGTTGAGGTCAACGCGCTTGGACTTGTTGTAGTCAGGCGCCCAGTCGATCTTGGGCCAGGTGTCCAGCGACGGTGGGTCTAGGTACACAGGGCCGCTGCCGTCCATCACGAAGTGGGCGTGGCGGGTAGCGGCGCAGTTGGGGATCATGGCCACGGGCTTGCTGGCAGCGTGCGTGGGGTACATGTTGATCTTGACGTCCAGCACCGTGGTCAGACCGCCCAAGCCTTGGGCGCCAATGCCCAGGGCGTTGATCTTCTCGAACAGTTCCAGGCGCAGCTTTTCCACGTCGTCCAGCTCGGCACCGCTGGCCGCTTTTTGCTGCAGCTCGTACATGTCGAGATCTTCCATCAGGCTTTCTTTGGCCAGCAAAACGGCTTTTTCAGCCGTGCCGCCAATGCCGATGCCGATCATGCCGGGAGGGCACCAGCCCGCACCCATGGTGGGGATGGTCTTCAAAACCCATTCGACCAGGTCGTCGCTGGGGTTCATCATGATCATCTTGGACTTGTTCTCGGAGCCGCCGCCCTTGGCCGCCACAGTCACTTCCACGGTGTTGCCGGGCACGATCTGCACGTTGATGACGGCAGGGGTGTTGTCCTTGGTGTTCTTGCGCTTGAAGTGGGGGTCCGCCACCACCGAGGCACGCAGGGTGTTGTCTGGGTGGTTGTAGGCGCGGCGTACGCCTTCGTTCACGGCGTCTTCCAGGCCCATGGTGAAGCCGTCCCACTTGACGTCCATGCCCACCTTCAGGAACACGTTGACGATGCCGGTGTCCTGGCAGATGGGGCGCTGGCCGGTGGCGCTCATCTTGGAGTTGGTCAGGATCTGCGCCATCGCATCCTTGGCCGCAGGGCTTTGCTCGCGCTCATAGGCGCGGGCCAGGTGCTGGATGAAATCCGGCGTGTGGTAATAGCTGATGTACTGGAGGGCACCTGCGACGGAGTCGATCAGGTCCTGCTGGCGGATGGAAGTTGTCATCGGGGGCTTCTCGGGGGTTGCAATCTTCTGTACGCGTGGGGTGCGTACGGTAAACCCCATGATTATGGTGCCAGACGACAAGTTTTGCAGCCCATAACCCGCAAGTCTTATATATGACTTGGGGCTGGTGCTGCGGATCTGAGGCTTAGTTCAAGCCACCGAGGATAGAGGTGGAGAAGTCGGCCTGATCCTCTTGCTTGTCGCCCTTGGCCCAGGCCAGCAGTCGGTCGGCAGGCATGGGCTTGGCGTAGAAGTAGCCTTGAAGCTCGTCGCAGTGCATATTGAGCAGAATGTCGCGCTGTGCTGCGGTTTCAACGCCTTCAGCCACGACGCGCAGGCCCAGCGCGTGGCCTAGGTGGACGACGGCATGCACCACGGCACGGGCGTCTTCTTCGGTTTCCAGATCGCGGATGAAGCTGCGGTCAATCTTGAGCTGCTGCGCGGGCAGCTGGCGCAGGTAGTTGAGGCTGGAGTAGCCGGTGCCAAAGTCATCAATGGAGAGGTAGACGCCGATCTCGCGCAGCTCTTCAAAAGTGCGCTGGGTGGCCTGCGTGTCTTCCATAGCCACTGATTCGGTAATCTCGCACAGCAGCTGGCTGGCCAGCACATCGTGGCGCTGCAGGGTCTCGGTAATGCGCTCTGCCAGTCCGCTTTCGCGCAGCTGATGCACGGAAAGATTGATGGCAACACGCATCTGCAGTCCCATGCCGCGCCATTCGGCCAGCTGGCGACAGGCTTCTTCAATCACCCAGTTGCCCAGGTTGATGATGATGCCAAAGCGCTCGGCCAGTGGGATGAAGACGTCGGGTCCAATCATTCCGCGCTCAGGGTGAGTCCAGCGCAGCAAGGCCTCAACCCCGATGATGCTTCCGCGTTCGCCATCAATTTTTGGCTGGTAATACAGAGACATTTGCTGGCGCTGAATGGCGTTGCGCAAGTCATTTTGCAGCTCCAGCTGCTCTGAAGCATCGCTGCCCATATGGGGCTCAAACATCGCAAAACTGTTGCCGCCATTGCGCTTGGCGACATACATGGCGGCGTCTGCATTGGCGATCAGGTGGTCGCGGTCGCCATGGTCGGGGAAGACGACAATGCCGATGGAACAGGTGATCTGCAGCTCTTTGTTACCGAGCTGAAATGGCTGGCTCAGACTTTTCAGAATGCGATTGGCAACGGCCATGCAGGCTGCAGCGTCCTGCGCGTCTTCAAGTAGCACCAGAAACTCATCACCCCCCACGCGGGCCACGGTGTCGCTGGAGCGGGCCTGTGCCAGCAGGCGCTGGGCTGCGCCAATCAGAATTTCATCGCCTGCCGCGTGACCGAAGGAGTCATTGATGGGCTTGAAACCGTCCAGATCCACAAACAGAATTCCCAGCCTGTCTTTGACGCTGGAGCGATTGGTGCGCTCCAGCCTTAGCAGGGCGTGAATCAGGCGGTCTTCAAACAGCAGGCGGTTGGGCAGGCTGGTCAGCGGGTCAGCAAAGGCGCGCTGGCGCAGCTCGTTGTTGGCCATCTGCAGCTTGCTATTGCTTTCCTTCAAGGACTCGTTGAGTTTGAAGGCGGTGCTTTGCAGGCGGGCATCCAGTACGGTGCTGAACATGGCTGCAATGAGCAGCATGGCCGTGGTGAGGACGATGATGGTGGTCAGCTCAGGGCCGCTCAGCGCATCGGCACTCAGGCAGATAGCGCCGCTGGCAAAGCTGGCAGCCGACATGCCGGTGTAGTGCATGCCGCAGATGGCGAAGCCCATGACCAGCGCTGCCAGCACCTGAAACAGCAACAGCTTTTTGCCTGAGAGCGAAAACATGATGCGAAACAGGCTGAGAGCCGTGGCGGACGCCAGCACAGCAATCACGATGGATATGGCGACAAGACTCCAGTTCCAGATAATAGGAATGGACATGTCGATGGCGAGCATGCCCAGGTAATGCATGGCACAGATGCCGCCGCCCATGGCCAGCGAGGCCAACACAAAATGCGGCCAGCGGTATTCTGTCTTGGTTGTCACCCAAAAAGCCAGAGCGGAGGCTGCTACGGCCGCTGCCCATGAAATCAGGGTCAGCGCGCCGCGATAGCCTAGCAAGATGGGAAGCTGAAACGCCTGCATGCCGATAAAGTGGGTGGCCCAGATGCCAGTGCCCATCACCATGGAGCCAATTAACCACCAGATACGACTGATACCCCCTGAGGCCAAGTGCACGCGACGGGCCAGACCCAGCGTGACAAACGAAGCCATCACCGCGATGACGATGGAAAAGCCCACCGTCACCAAGCTGTAGCTTGATGCCATGAAGGAATCTGCGAGAGGGGTGGAAAGGTCAGAGAGCATTGATGTGTTGGTTCAGCAAAGCTGGTCGGTTTCTATGTCCGATGCGGGCCTAATGTAACTACCTATTTCAGCTCTTGCCCATTCAAGGATGTTGAATGGGTTTGGGATTGCGGTTTTTGAGCTGAGCTGGTATTGACTTAAGAGCTAAGCCGCTTGCCGTATGGTGAGTGGGCTTGTGTCAAGTGTCTGTAAGACGCAGGATCGTCTCGGCAGAGGCGCCAAGTTGTATTGCAAGGAGTGTTTTCATGACAGCGATTCGCCAGGAAAAAGATACTTTTGGCCTGATTGATGTGCCGGCCGACAAGCTCTGGGGGGCGCAGACTCAGCGCTCGCTGAAGAACTTTGACATCAGCGGAGAGCGCCAGCCGCGCGAGATCATTGCTGCGCTGGCGCAGGTGAAAAAAGCCAGCGCCACCGTCAATCACGCTCTGGGTTTGCTGGATGCGCAGAAAGCACAGGCCATCAATGCGGCAGCCGATGAGGTATTGAGTGGCAAGCACGTGGGAGAGTTCCCTTTGGTGGTGTGGCAGACCGGCTCTGGCACGCAAACCAATATGAATGTGAACGAGGTACTGGCCAACCGTGCCAGCGAGTTGCTGTGCGGCGAGCGCGGCGAGGCTCGCCTGGTGCATCCCAATGACGATGTGAACAAAAGCCAGTCCAGCAACGACGTGTACCCCACGGCCATGCATGTGGCGGCGGTGGTGGCGATGCAGAGCCGACTGCTGCCCGCCATGGCCAGGCTGCGCGCCACTTTGCAGGCCAAGAGCGAGGCGTTTGTCGATATCGTCAAAATTGGCCGCACCCATTTGCAAGACGCCACACCGCTGACGCTGGGGCAGGAAATATCAGGCTGGGTGGCCCAGCTGACCCACGGGGAAGCCCATGTCCGTGCAGCGCTGCCGCATCTGTATGAACTGGCGCTGGGCGGCACGGCGGTGGGCACAGGCCTGAATGCGCCCAAGGGCTATGCCGAAGGTGTGGCGGCGGAGCTGGCCCAGTTGACGGGCTATCCGTTTGTCACATCGCCCAATAAATTTGAGTCTTTAGCGAGCTGTGACGGCCTGGTGCATGCGCATGGCGCTCTGAAAACCGTAGCGGCCAGCATGATGAAGATTGCCAATGATGTGCGCTGGCTGGCTTCTGGCCCGCGCAGCGGGCTGGGTGAAATCTCGATTCCTGAAAATGAGCCGGGCTCCTCCATCATGCCGGGCAAGGTCAACCCTACACAGTCAGAAGCGGTGACCATGCTGTGCGCCCAAGTCTTCGGCAACGATGTGGCGATTAACTTTGGCGGTGCCTCGGGCAACTTTGAGCTGAATGTGTTTCGGCCCCTGATTGCGCATAATTTTCTGCAAAGCGTGCGCCTGCTGGCCGATGGCATGGTCAGCTTCAACGACCACTGCGCCGTGGGCATTGAGCCCAACCGCGCACGCATTGATGAGCTGGTGGGCCGCTCGCTCATGCTGGTGACCGCGCTCAACACCCACATTGGCTACGACAAGGCCGCCTATATCGCCAAGAAAGCGCACAAGGAGGGCAGCAGCCTGCGTGATGCCGCCATTGCCAGCGGCCATGTCACGGCCGAGCAGTTTGATCAGTGGGTGGTGCCGGAGCAGATGGTGGGTAATCTCTAAGCGATTTGGGTTAAAAGTGCCTGTAGCTCTTTCAGGTAAAGCGCTAGTTGCTATGGTTTTTGCTTAGCGCAAAGCGAAAGCCCAGTTGCCCCAGAATGCCTGCAATGAACAGCACGGAGAAGGCGGAGAGCGAGGGGTTGTCGCCCACGCTGGCGGCCATGGTGCAGATTCCGCCCACGGCCATCTGGGCAAAGCCATAGACGCCTGCGGCCGAGCCTGTCAGGTGGGGGTGTACGCCCAGCGCCTTGGCCAGAGCGGCGGGGCTGGTCATGCCTGAGCCTATGGTGAACAGCGTCATCAACGAAACGGCCAGAACGACATTGAGCTGCTGCGCCAGAGTCAGCGCCAGCAGCGCGCCCGCGCAGCCAAGGCTGAGCAGGTTGCCGCCCAGCATCAGTTTGTCGAGTGAAACGCGCTGAATCAGCTTGCGGGCCAGCACATTGCCCAGTGCCATGCCGCCCATCAGCAGGCCCAGAATCAGGCCTACTTCGGTCTTGCTGGTGTGGAGTTGCTCGATAAAGATGAAAGGCGCTGCGGCAATAAACGCATACAGAGAGGTGGTGGCACCCCCGCCACCAATGGCAAAACCCAGAAACTGGGGCGAGCCCAGCAGGGTGCGGTAGTCGGCGCGCACGGTGCGCCAGTTCAACTGGCCTGTGGGGCGGCCGGTTTCAGGCAGCAGGCGCCATACGCAGATGGCGGTGACCAGACCCATCAAGGCCAGTGCGGCAAAGATGGAGCGCCAACCAAATACAGCATCCAGCCCGGAGCCAATAGAGGGAGAGATTCCCGGGCCAATCATCATCATCAGGTTGAGCAGGGCCAGGCTGCCCACGGCGTTTTCAGGCGTGGCCGTATCACGCGCAATGGCGCGGCCCAGCGCCAGACCCGCACAGCCACCTAGCGCCTGCAGCAGTCGAGCGCCAATCAGCATGTCAGTGCTGGGTGCCATGAAGGCAAGCAGGCTGGCCACTGTGTAGAGGCTAAGGCCCGCCAGAAGAACAGGGCGGCGCCCCAGCGCATCTGACATGGGGCCATAGATCAGTTGCCCCAGCGCCATGCCCATGATGTAGACGGTGATGGTCTGCTGCATCTGGCCGTTGCTGCTGCCAAGCTGTCTTGCGGCATCTGGCAGGGCAGGGATGAACATGTGCATGGCAAGAGTGCCGCCAATGGTGACCATGGCAAGCAGCCACAAGGGGGCTTTGGGAGCGGGGGAAGCAGGGCGTTGCATGAAGGGCGATCGGAAAATAGAGGCGCTGAGGGTTGCGAGACAAGGGCGCTGAACTTGACGTCAGCTGTCTGGCTGCTCCCCGCCCGTGGCGCTTGCCTCCATAGCTGCCATCTTGCTGAGCATGGTGTCCAGTGCGCTCAGCGTTTGATCGAGCAGATTGGCAGGGAAGTCCTGCATGACCTCGCCGCGCACCTCGGCGACGACTTTCTTCACAGCCTCCACCTTGTCTTGGCCCGCTGGCGTGAGCTGTATCCGCTTGACGCGGCGGTCAGCATCATCCAGCCGCGCTACCCAGCCCTGCGCCTGCAGGCCATCAATCAGGCGCACGATGGAAGAACTATCCAGCGCTAGGGCCTGCGCCAGATCTTTTTGCCGCATGGCGCCCTGGCTGCGCTCCAGATGCACCAGAGGCAGCCATAGCGCTTGTGTCAGGCCCAATGGAGCCAGCACACGGTCGAGTGAGCGGCGCCACTGCTTGTTGACTTGCGCCATGGCGAACATGAGCTGGCGCTGGCGGTCTGGCAGTGATGGGTGGCTGGGCATGATGCGGTAATTCAAATAGTTGGTATTCAAATTATTGTCCAAGCACGCATTGATGCCGCCTACAGGGTTTTTGCCTGCACTTGGCGTTAAAAGTACGACAAGGCTTCGCAACAACGCATCAAGGTTTGTGTTGGCGAGTCTGAATAGAGCGCGGGTTGGCCTGTGCTGTGTCCAGGAGCCTGCGCGAGAACAACAACATCAAACAATAGGAAATTGGGTGCAGGCATCGCGCAATCGCCTTGGTTTGGGCATTGGCTGAGTCTGGTGCGTACAGCCTGTCAGTGAATGTGCTGAATGCGCTACAGGTCGGGGCAAGGGCGGGGCTTGAGGCTTCAGGGGCGCTTGCCTCGCCCCTGAATGGATGGTTTACAGACCGAGAGACTTGAGCAGATCGTCCGTGTCGCTATTGCTAGCGGTTAGGGCTGGAGCTGCTTTGGCATGGGCTTCGCGAGCCTGAGCCATGACCAGATCAGGATCGGGCTTTTCTTGTGGCTCGAAGTCCTTGATCTTGATGAACTCCATGTGGTCCACGGCCATCTCCAGATAGAAGATGTTGTTGTTGCCGGTATAGAAAGTGACGCGGCGGGCCTCGGGGGCGTCCAGATTGGCGTCCACGCTCAGATTGACCTGCTTGTTCAGGCGGATCATCTTGGGCTGGCTTTGCGCGATATGGGTTTGCAGCTCGCGCTGCACCTTGCTGGTGAAGTCGCCCACGACCTGGTTCATCAGCTCGCCCATGACGTTGCTCACCTCGTCAGAGGTGTAGGAGTTGGCCAGATCGCTCTCTGCCATGCCCATGGAAAGCAGGTAGCTGCGGTACAGCTCCATGGCCGCCTCGGCCGAGAAGTTGATGATGATGAGCGCAGAGAAGCCACCGTCAATCAGCACAAAGCAGCCAATATCAGGCTTGAGGCTGGTCTTGGTGATGCGCTGCACCATGCCTGAATACTGAATTGGGCACTGGGTGGCGACCTGCAGCACGCCCGATACGGAGTTGCACAGGGCAATCAGCACATCTTCAGTGCCGTGAATGATGGGGGCGTTGTGTGTACTCATGGCGCAAGTGATTCGATGATGCGTGATTATGTATGCAACACTTTGTCACAGCCAGACATCGCGACGGATTACAGGCGTTCGCACTCTGTTAACGTGCCTGTTTTTGGAAAAACTGAGGTATTCATGCACAGCAAGCTGTGGCGTCTGGCCGCCGGTGCCATCGTTGTGACGAGTCTGACGGCTTGTTCTACCGTCTCCAATATGACGGGCAAGGTCTCCCAGACCTGGGACAAGACCTGGTCCAGCCTCAGTGGCAAGAAGCCGGCTGCGGGCGCAGTGCAGTCCAGGGCGGCTGAGCAAGCGCCCTTGCCATCGAGCCTGAAGGTCAGCAAGGAAAGCGGCCGCTGGCAGGGTCTCTATAGCCTGGAGGGCGACACAGGGCGTTTTCAGGAGTGCGAGTCCGGTCAGTTCATAACCGTGCTGCCCGAGGCCGATAACGTGCTGCTGGAGCAGGCCTATCTGAACACGCGCAGCAATGCAGCAGTGAGCATGCTGGCCGAGGTGCAGGGCCGTGTGGTGGAGCGCCCGGTCAGCGACCCGGTGCTGGCCCAGCAAGGTCGCAAGATGCTGGCGCTGCGTGTGGAGCGCTTTGTCAGCCTGTCTAGCCAATCGACGTGTGCCAACGGCAAGTCCAGTTGGTAATTGCGCAGAACCCATAAAACAGAACCGGCACTCATGGCCGGTTCTGTTTTGATAGCTGCTTGCGCTTTATTGATAAGCGCTGCAGTTAGTTTTGATGCTTATTTTTGAGCCGCAGCGCGTGCCTGCGCCAGCCAGCCGTCAAAGGTCTTCTGGTGTGCCTTGATCCAGCTGTCCACATGGCGGTTGATGTCGGCGGGCTTGCTCTCTCCATCGTTGAGCAGGCGGTTTTGCTGGCTGATGTCGTTGAGGGGCAGCTGCATGACTTCGAATAGTTTGCCGGCAGCCGGGTTCTTTTCTACCCAGACCTTGTTCGCCACGATGTACTCGTTATTGAGTGGGAAACCGTAGTTGCGGCCGTTGGGCAGCTTGGTGTCCGTACCCGCCTGCACGCCGGGCATGGATGAAAACGGCACCTGCAGCCACACGACTTCATGGCCTGGGCGCAGCACATTGCTGAGCCAGTAGGGCGTCCACGCGTAATACAGCACGGGCTTGCCCGCTTTGAAGCGCGACAGCGTGTCCGCAATCAGGGCGGGGTAGTTTCCCTGTGTGTAGCTGACGGTGTTCTTCAGGCCAAAGGCATTGATCTGGTGCGCCACCACGGCTTCACCGCCCCAGCCTGCGTTGGGGCCTATGAGGTCGGCCTTGCCGTCGCCGTTCATGTCAAACAGCGCAGCCAGTTTGGGGTCTTTAAGCTGGTCGAGGCGGGTGATCTTGTAGGCGTCTGCAGTCTTTTTGTCGATCACGTAACCCTGCGCAGCACCTGCCGAGTACACGCCTTTGCGCGATAACTTGGCATCGCCACCGGCTTGTTTGTAGAACTCGGCATGGTGCGGATTCCAGTGGTTGGCCATGAAGGTGGCATCGCCATTGGCAACTGCCAAATGGATCAGCGGGTAGTCCAACTCTTCCCAGGGCTTGACGGTGTAGCCCAGTTGCTGAAGCGCCTTCATCACCAGCAGGGTCTGAAAGTTCTCTTCAGCCAGCGCACTCTTGACGGGCAGTACCGTAATGCCCTTGCCCGGCAGTGCTGCGTCTGGTGAATTCTGACTTGCCCAGCTGCTTGTGTGACTGAGGCCAAGTACAACTGTGGCGCTTGTGGCTGCTGCAGCCAGGAGCCACTGGCGTTTGGCAAGTCGGGGCGATGTCATGGTTTGCACAGTCTTCATCATTGTTGTTATTTCTCCTTGTGGTTGCTGGGCCGGTTGGCCCGAAAAAAAACGGCGGCCGCCAAAGCGGTCGCCGTCATCTGTCTGGTCTGAGTTGATCAGGGCTTTTTGGCGGCGGCCAGGGCCTGGCTGATCCAGTCATCAAAGGTCTTTTGATGGGCCTTGATCCAGCTGTCGGTGTGGCGCTCTATGTCAGGCGCCTTGTTTTGCCCCTGGCTCATCATGAAGTTCTGGGCATTGATATCGCCCACGGGAAGCTTGATGACTTCAAACAGCTTGGCGGCGGCAGGGTTCTGTTCGGCCCAGGTCTTGTTGGCCACGATTTGCTGGCTATTGGCGATGAAACCGTAGTTTTTGCCGTTGGCCAGCTTGGTGTCCGTGCCGGACTGCTCGCCGGGCAGGGCGGAGAAGGGCACTTCCAGCCACACTACATCTTTGCCAGGTTTGAGCACATTGCTCACCCAGTAAGGCGTCCAGGTGTAGTAAAGAATGGGCTTGCCGGCCTTGTAACGGGTGATGGTGTCCGCCATCAGCGCCGAGTAGGTGCCTTGCTTGTGCGTGACAGTGTCGCGCAGCTTGTAGGCAGTGAGCTGGTGCTCAATCATGGCTTCGCAGCCCCAGCCGGGGGTGCAGCCGGTCAGGTCGGCCTTGCCATCGCCATCGGTGTCAAACAGCTTGGCAATTTCGGGCTTTTGCAACTGCCCCAGGTTGGTGATGCCATAAGCCTCAGCCGTCTTTTTGTCGACCAGGTAGCCCTGAGCTGCATTGGCTGAGAACACGCCCTTGCGGTAGAGCTTGGCGTCGCCACCCGCGTTCTTGTAATAGTCAGCGTGAAGCGGGTTCCAGTGGTTGGCCATAAAGGTCGCATCCCCATTGGCCAGCGCAATATGGGCCGTGGGGTACTCCACCTCTTTCATGGGCTGCACTTCGTAGCCCAGCTTTTCCAGAGCCTTCATGACCAGCTGGGTCTGGAATGTTTCCTCGGCAATCGAGCTTTTGAGGGGGTGTACCTTCACTCCCTTGCCGGGAAGATCGTCAGCGGCAAAGGCGTGGCTGCCAGCCAGCGCCATGGTGGCTGCGGCCGTGCTGGCAAGCAGCCAGCGTCCCAGGTTCTGGCGCATGCGGGGGGCGTGGTGAGTCATGTTCATAGGTCCTCCTCGTTTTTTCGGGGTCAAACCGCAGCGGGCTTGGCGGGTTCAGCGCTGCACTGTGGCGCGGGGGCTGCTTGAGGCTTTTTCAGCAGGCGCACAACGATCCCGGCGGGGCCAGTCGCCCACCAGCGTGCGCTGCCGCGCTTGGGCTCGCCCATGGCCTGGGTGATGCGGTCCAGCACGATGGCCAGCAGCACAATGCCCAGACCGCCCACAGTGGCCAGACCCATATCCAGGCGACCAATGCCGCGCAGTACCATCTGGCCCAGACCGCCCACGGCAATCATGGAAGCGATGACCACCATGGAAAGCGACAGCATCAGCGCCTGATTGATACCCGCCATGATGGAGGGCATGGACAGTGGCAGCTGCACCTTCCACAGCAGCTGTGCGGGCGATGCGCCATAGGCGCGGCTGGCTTCGATCAGGTCGGGGCGCACTTGGCGAATCCCCAGATTCGTCAGGCGAATCAGCGGTGGTAGCGCAAACACAATGGTCACGATGACGCCGGGTACGTTGCCAATGCCAAACAGCATGACCACGGGGACCAGGTAGACAAAAGCCGGCGTGGTTTGCATGGCGTCTAGCAGCGGGCGCGTCCAGCGCTGGGCGCGGTCGCTGCTGGCCAGGAAAATGCCTGCGGGCAGGCCGATCACAATGCAGAAGAACAGCGAGGTCAGCACCAGCGCCAGAGTGACCATGGCTTCAGGCCAGATGCCCAGCGCAGCCACACCCAGCAGGGCCAGCGCCGCGCCAATGGCCAGCTTGCGGCCCGCAAACTGCCAGGCCAGCAAGGCAATCAGCAGCACCAGCACAGGCATGGGAATGGTCTGCAGCACATCGGTCACGCCGTTGAGCGTGGCGTCAATGGGCGTGCGAACGGCCTGAAAGAAGGGGCGGCAATGCTCGACCACCCACGCCAGACTGTTGTTGATGGAGTCCTGCACGGGCAGGCCTTCGGTGGTGATCTGATGCCAGAGCTGGCCGATACCGCCGTCATGCTCGGGAATATCGGTGGGCGAGGGAGCGCTAAGCCAGTCAGAGCTACCGCTGGCCGTGTCAGGCTCAGCATAGGACGCGGCCCAAGGGTCTGCGCTGGCGGTGCTTTCAGGGGAGGGCGTGTTTACCGGCTCTATGGCAGGAGCCGAAGCTGCGGCCCAAGGATCTTCAAAAGCAGCGCTGGCTGTAGCGCTGTCGGTTACGGGGTTGTTCAGTGCGTTGTCGTTCAAATCGGCTCCCTCCTTACTGCGCTGCGCTATGGGCAGCTTGTTTTTGCGGTGATGTGTGCTGAGCGGCCTGGAAGTTGGTGTCCAGCTTGACAGGTGGAATTTCCTTCTGAGGCGGCGGCACGGGCGGTGTGGCGCGGTCCAGGAACTTCAGCATGGTCGTGCGGCTGATGACGCCCAGGTACTTTCCATCCT
Source organism: Comamonas sp. (assembly GCF_036643215.1). Lineage (GTDB taxonomy): Bacteria > Pseudomonadota > Gammaproteobacteria > Burkholderiales > Burkholderiaceae_C > Comamonas. Next base: position 46,659 of record NZ_JAVXSJ010000023.1, read on the forward strand.
CATCCACCACGGGCAGCGGGAAGGGGGGCGCGGCAACGGCGCCAAACAGCTCGGCGACGGGTGTGTTGCTGGCAATGGGCTGCACGTTGGGGATAAAGGCGTGCTTCAGTCCCAGCAGTCCGTCGTGGCCCTGCAGCGCATCGCGCAGTGACTGCGACGAGACAACACCCAGAAAGCGCTTGCGGGCGTTGAGCACATAGGCGTGGTCGCGGTCGGAGTCTTCCAGCAGGCGCAGCGCAGCGCGGCAGCCGCGGTCGCTGTGCTCGGAAATCACGGTCAGCGCCTGGCGGGCAATGTCAGATGCCTTGAATACGGCCGCCGCATCCACGCCCTGAATAAAGGTGCGCACATAGTCATTGGCCGGGTTGCGCAGAATTTCATCAGGCGTGCCGACCTGCTGCACCATGCCGTCCTTCATGATGGCGATACGGTCGCCAATGCGCATGGCTTCATCCAGATCGTGAGAGATGAAGACGATGGTGCGGCGCTTGATTTCCTGCAGGCGCAGCAGCTCGGACTGCATCTCGGTACGGATGATGGGGTCGAGTGCGGAAAACGCCTCGTCCATCAGCAAAATAGATGGGTCAGAGGCCAGTGCACGGGCCAGACCCACGCGCTGCTGCATGCCGCCCGACAGCTCATCGGGGTAGCTTGCGCCCCAGCCGCCCAGGCCCACTTGCTCCAGTGCATCCTGCGCCTGCTTCTGGCGCGTGGCGCGGTCCACGCCTGCCAGCTCAAGGCCAAAGGCCGTGTTGTCCAGCACCGTCAGGTGGGGCATGAGCGCGAAGGACTGAAACACCATGGAGATGTCTTTGCGGCGCAGGGCGCGCAGCTCTTTATCGCTGAGTGCGTTGATGTCCTGGCCGTCCACCAGAATGCGGCCGCTGGTGGGCTCGATCAGGCGATTGAGCATGCGCACCAGCGTGGACTTGCCCGAGCCCGAAAGGCCCATGACGACAAAGATTTCACCAGCTTCAATGGTGAAGTGGGCGTCGAATACGCCGATGGATTGCCCGGTCTGGGCAAGAATTTCTTGCTTGCTCAAGCCCTGTTTTACGAGGTTGAGCGCGGTTTTCGAATCGTTGCCGAAGACCTTGAAGACATGATCAATAGCGATTTGCTTGGCCACTGTGGCGTTCTCCTTTGGATGAGATGGAACACAGTCCAGCGCCCACAACCGGCAATGCCGGTAGGCGCTGGCGCACAAGCCAAAATGAGCCCTGATGCTGCCGCTCAGCCCGGCCTTGTGGGCAGGACTGCGCGATGCAGATGGCGCCATGGCGGCGCCAGTGATTCAGCCCGGATGGCACAAGCGAGGTGTGCGCAAGAGCTGTCAAATGTTAAGAAGCGGGTGGCTGGCGCCAGGTGTACCGACTGGCACGCCAAGCGCTGCTTCTTTGTCAGGCTCGCTTCCGGTGCTTTAGACCAGAAGAAGCCCCCATGCATCAGGACCGTGTTTCGGCCCGGTTGACGGGGCTGCGCCAAAGGAGCGAGAAGCTCCTGTAATTGACACAACGATCCGCCGGGGAGTGAGTCAGCCGTCTTTGAAAAATACGGTGACGACCTGCGCGGCAGGTTGTAAATGACTTTTTAATATATCGAATTGATTTTTATGCGTCAAATCGAGCTGTAAGCATTGAGCGCTTAGCAGGCATGAAATCAGAGGCTTGAAACATTTGCATACTCGGAAAACAGAGCAGCAAGTGATTGATAGATAAGGGCTGGCTGCAGATTAATGGTTTGTTTTTGCAGGTTGTCAGCTTTTGATGACTTTTGCGTTATTCAGGGGTAATAAAAAACCCCGCCATGGCGAACCATGCGGGGCTTTTCAGGAGTGTGGCTGGAAAGTGCCAGGGCTTACCAGGGCTTACCAGGGCTTACCAGGGCTTAGTGCTGGTGGGCGCTTTGTGTCAGTTTGTCCGTCAGCGCAATGGCCAGCGCGCTGAGCAGGAAGACCACGTGGATGATGGTCTGCCACATCAGCACCTGCACCTCATAGCTGCCCGCGTTGATGAAGCTCTTGAGCAGGTGTATGGAGCTGATACCGATGATGGACAGTGCCAGCTTGACCTTGAGCACCGAGGCGTTCACATGACTCAGCCACTCGGGCTGATCTGGGTGAGACTCAAGGCCCATGCGGCTTACAAAGGTTTCGTAGCCACCCACGATGACCATGATCAGCAGGTTGGAGATCATCACTACGTCAATCAGCGCCAGCACCACGAGCATGATGATGGTCTCATTGAGATGGGTGATCTGCACATCGCTCTTGTAGCCAATGTTGGTGATCAGGGCCTGCAGGGCTTCTTTGTTGCCGAAGACGGCCTCGACCAGATGCCATAGCTCCAGCAGAAAGTGCCAGACATAGACGCCCTGCGCTGCAATCAGCCCCAGATACAGGGGCAGTTGCAGCCAGCGGCTGGCAAAGATCAGCGAGGGCAGGGGCCGCAGCGCAGCCGGGGCTTGATAGCTCGCTTTAGGTGATTTGGAGGATGAGGTGCCTGCTTCGTCGGAGTGGATGCGGCTCATGATGTGTGTGCGGGTCCGGCCTGTGAGGCCGTTGAAGGAGGAGGGCGATGGGGCGCTGCCACCTTGAAAGACTGGTTTTGATGGGGCCGCGTCCCGGACTGGCTGTGCCGATGGGGTCAGGCAGCGTCTTGCGCCGACCCCGCTGGCAGCAGGTGGGCGATTCTAAGGGTTTGTTCTGGGGTGTTTTGACAAAATTGCAAGCAAATCAAGACTGTATGTGCGCTTGCTGCTGCAAAAATGGGAGTAAATCGCGGGTTTGCTGACGCTGAAAATCTGGATGCTAATTTCAGTCAGTGGCATGTAAGACCGAGCCTTGACAGTACACCCACAATAATTTCATTGCTTATGCATCAGGAGACAAAACGATGAGCACAGCGACATCACCCATCGAATCCGTACTGGTGGAAAACCGTGTTTTTCCGCCCCCTGCGGACTTTGCTGCCAAGGCCCGTATCTCGGGCATGGCTCAGTACCAGGCCCTGTGCGATGAGGCCGAGCGTGACTACGAAGGCTACTGGGCGCGACTGGCCCGCGAGAACGTGCAGTGGACCAAGCCCTTCACACAGGTGCTCGACCAGAGCAACCCGCCGTTCTACAAATGGTTTGCCGACGGCGAGCTGAACGCCAGCGCCAACTGTCTGGACAAGCACATGGGCACGCCCGTGGAGAACAAGACGGCCATCATCTTTGAAGCCGATGGCGGCGAAGTCACCAAGGTCACCTATAAGGAAATGCTGGCCCGCGTCAGCCAGTTCGCCAACGCCCTCAAATCGCGCGGCGTGCAAAAGGGCGATCGCGTGCTGATCTACATGCCCATGACCATTGAGGGTGTGGTGGCCATGCAGGCCTGTGCGCGCATTGGTGCCACGCATTCTGTGGTGTTTGGTGGCTTCTCGGCCAAAGCCGTGCAAGAGCGCATTGTGGACGTGGGTGCCACGGCCGTTATCACCGCCAACTACCAGATGCGCGGTGGCAAGGAACTGCCCCTGAAGGCCATCGTGGACGATGCCATTTCGCTGGGTGGCTGCGAAGCCATCAAGACCGTCTTCGTCTACGAGCGCACCGCCACGGCCTGCAATATGGTGGAAGGGCGCGATTTGAGCTTTGCTCAGGCGCTTGCCGGGCAGTCCACCGAATGCGAGGCGGTGCCTGTCAACGCCGAGCACCCTTTGTTCATCCTCTACACCAGTGGCTCTACCGGCAAGCCCAAGGGCGTGCAGCACGCCACCGGTGGCTATGTGCTGTGGGCCAAGCAGACGTTTGAGTGGACGTTTGACGCCAAGGACAGCGATGTCTTCTGGTGCACGGCTGACATTGGCTGGATCACCGGTCACAGCTACGTGGCCTACGGACCACTGGCCGCAGGTGCGACGCAGATCGTGTTTGAAGGCGTACCCACTTTCCCCAATGCGGGCCGCTTCTGGCAGATGATTGAGCGCCACAAATGCTCCATCTTCTACACCGCGCCCACGGCCATTCGCTCCCTGATCAAAGCGGCGGAGTCGGATGAAAGCGTGCACCCCAAGAACTGGGATTTGAGCAGCCTGCGCCTGCTGGGCTCGGTGGGTGAACCCATCAATCCAGAAGCCTGGATGTGGTACTACAAGAACATCGGCAAGGAAAAGTGCCCCATCGTGGACACCTTCTGGCAGACCGAAAACGGCGGTCACATGATCACGCCGTTGCCCGGTGCCACACCGCTGGTGCCCGGCTCCTGCACCCTGCCACTGCCCGGTATTGCGGTAGCCATTGTGGATGAGGCGGGTAACGAAATTCCCAACGGCTCGGGCGGCATTCTGGTGGTGAGAAAGCCCTGGCCTTCGATGATTCGCAATATCTGGGGTGACCCCGAGCGCTTCAAGAAGAGCTACTTCCCCGAAGAGCTCAAGGGCTACTACCTCGCCGGCGACGGTGCGGTGCGCAGCGAAGACCGTGGCTACTTCCGTATCACCGGCCGTATTGATGACGTGCTCAACGTCTCGGGCCACCGCATGGGCACCATGGAAATCGAGTCTGCGCTGGTCGCCAAGACTGACCTGGTGGCTGAGGCCGCCGTGGTGGGCCGCCCCGATGACCTGACCGGTGAAGCCATCTGCGCCTTTGTGGTGCTCAAGCGCGGCAAGCCCACGGGCGAGGAGGCCAAGCAGATCGCGGCCGAGCTGCGCAACTGGGTTGCCAAGGAGATCGGCCCTATCGCCAAGCCCAAGGACATCCGCTTTGGCGACAACCTGCCGAAGACCCGCAGCGGCAAGATCATGCGCCGCCTGCTGCGCTCGCTGGCCAAGGGCGAGGCCATCACGCAAGATACCTCGACGCTGGAGAATCCAGCCATCCTGGATCAGCTGTCCGAGGTCAATTGATCTGACTGCGCAATGACGACAAAGCCGCTGTTCGCAGCGGCTTTGTCGTTTCTGGCTCCGGCTGACGTGGCAGCGTGTGTTCTTGGGGTAAAAACAAGGCATCTCAGAGACAAGGAGAAGAAAATGAACTTCCGCACTATTTGCATCGCCATCATCGTGGCGCTGATCGCCGTGCTGGCGGCCTTTAACTGGACGGCGCTTTCAACCCCTAGCGCGGTATCGCTGGGTGTGACGACGATTGAGGCCCCGCTGGGCTTGCTGATGCTGGCGCTGACCACCTTGCTCAGCGTTTTTTTCATCGCCTATGTGCTGTGGATGCAGGGCTCGGTGTTGTTGGAAGCACGTCGCCACGCCAAGGAAATGCAGAGCCAGCGCGATCTGGCGGACAAGGCCGAGGCATCGCGCTTTACCGAGCTGCGCAGCGTGCTGGAAGCGCTGCACGCCAAGGATAAAGACGCGTTGATGGCCCGCCTTGATGTGCTGGAAGCGCATCTGGCACAGCGCGCTCAGGATTCAGAAAACAGCATGGCGGCTTATGTGGGACAACTGGAGCAGCAGGTGCAAAAAATCAACCGTCTTTGATTCAATATTGATAGCTGCTTTCGCTTGATTAGCAAGCGCTAGAAGCTAAAAAGGCATGAAAAAAGCCGCTGCACTGCAGCGGCTTTTTTGTGGGTGCGACCTGAATTACTTCTTGTCGTTGCCCAGCTGGGGCAGTGCGTTGGTGCTGCTCACGCTCAGCAGGCCAGCCTGCGAGTAGATGGCCAGCTTGGCGCGGGTGTCGATCAGGTCCAGGTTACGCATGGTCAGCTGACCGATACGGTCGATGGGGCTGAAAGGCGCGTCTTCGACCTTTTCCATGGACAGACGCTCGGGAGCGTAAGTCAGGTTGGGCGACTCGGTGTTCAGGATGGAGTAGTCGTTGCCGCGGCGCAGTTCCAGCGTCACGGTGCCGGTCACGGCGCGGGCCACCCAGCGCTGCGAGGATTCGCGCAGCATGATGGCCTGAGGGTCAAACCAGCGGCCCTGGTACAGCAGACGGCCCAGACGCAGGCCGTTGATGCGGTACTGCTCAATGGTGTCTTCGTTGTGGATGCCGGTCACCAGACGTTCGTAGGCAATGTGCAGCAGGGCCATGCCGGGGGCTTCGTAGATGCCGCGGCTCTTGGCTTCGATGATGCGGTTTTCGATCTGGTCGCTCATGCCCAGACCGTGGCGGCCACCGATGCGGTTCAGTTCGAGGAAGACTTCGACAGCGTCGGTGTATTCCTTGCCGTTGATGGCCACGGGGCGGCCTTCGTCGAACGTGATGGAGACTTCTTCAGCCTTGACTTCGACTTCGGGCTTCCAGAAAGCCACGCCCATGATGGGGTTCACGATGCGGATGCCGGAATTCAGGAATTCCAGATCCTTGGCTTCGTGGGTGGCGCCCAGCATGTTGGAGTCGGTGGAGTAGGCCTTCTCAGCCGACATCTTGTAGCCGAAACCTTCCTTGGTCATGAAGGCCGACATTTCAGCGCGACCACCCAGCTCGTCGATGAAGGTGCTGTCCAGCCAGGGCTTGTAAATCTTCAGATCAGGGTTGGTCAGCAGACCGTAGCGGTAGAAGCGCTCGATGTCGTTGCCCTTGAAGGTCGAGCCATCGCCCCAGATGTTGACGTCGTCTTCCTTCATGGCGGCCACCAGCATGGTGCCGGTCACAGCGCGGCCCAGGGGGGTGGTGTTGAAGTAGGTGATGCCACCGGTGGAGATGTGGAAGGCGCCGGACTGAATAGCGGCAATACCTTCGTTGGCCAGCTGAGGGCGGCAGTCGATCAGGCGGGCCTTTTCAGCGCCGTATTCCATCGCCTTGCGAGGGATCTCGTCGTAGTCGGCTTCGTCGGGCTGACCCAGATTGGCTGTGTAAGCGTAGGGCACAGCGCCCTTGTTCTTCATCCAGCGCAGAGCGGCGGAGGTGTCCAGACCGCCGGAGAAGGCGATGCCGACCTTCTGGCCGACGGGAACATTTTGCAGAATGGTTTCCATGAGATTTCTCTTCAAAGTGATAGCTGCAAGCGCTTGATGAATAAGCGTTTGGGGCTGAAAAGGCTTGAAATTTCTATGCCTGTATCAGGCACTGCTCCAACGCGGATTAAGCGTAATGGCAGATGTAGTGATAGGCCTCGGTCACGCGAATGTCGAACTTGGAATTCGCGGGGATATGGAAGCTTTCGCCTGCCGCAGACTTCTTCCACTCATCGCTGCCGTCGAGCTTGTACTCGCAGGCGCCGCCCACGCATTCCATGATTTCTGCGGCAGCGGTGCCAAAAGTCAGGGTCGCGGGCAGAACCACGCCGACCGACTTCTTGGTGCCATCAGCCAGAGTGAAGCTGTGGCTGACGCACTTGCCGTCAAAGTAAACATTGGCCTTGGTGGTGAGGCTGACGTGGTCGATGGTTTCGGTGGTCATGGAAGAAGTACGCTGAGCGTGGTCGAAGGTCAAAACCTCTGATTTTAGGCCACGAGATTTGTACCTGTGCGAATGCTTGGCAAAGGCAGGAAAAACAAGAGCCCCATAGTGGGGCTCTTTGGGGCTCTTGCTCAGTTTTTTGCGACCGATTAGGCGCGGATCAACGGCGCCAGCCGTGACCGCCACCATGACCATGGTTAGGGCGGTAACCACCGCCGTAACCCCGGTAATAGTGACTGGGGCGTGTGGCGTAGTAGGCGCCGGCACCGATGACAGCGCCCAGCAGCAGAGGGCCGACATAGTCAGTTGCCGAATACGTGGGCGCTACCGGCTGCGGGGCGTAATAGTTGCTGGGGTAGCCGGCTTGATAACCATTTGGGTAATCGTTGGGGTAGCCCGTCTGGTAGCTGCCCTGAGTGTTTTGCGGGTAGCTGGTCGAATAAGCGCCTTGCACCGGAGCCTGGTTGCTGTAGTAACCGTTGTTGCTGTAAGTGCTGTTGTTGGCGGCAGGCTGCACATTCAGTGCAATCCACTTGCCGGGCGGCTCGGTTGTCTGTGTGGTGTAGCTGCGACCGTTGTACTCATAGGTTACGTTGTAGCCCACGGTACGGTTCTGGTAGAAGGTCTGCGTGCTGCACTGGCGCACAGTCTGGTACTGGGCCGGGCCCGTCGCTTCGACCTGATTGCCCAGCATGGCGCCGCCAATAAGGCCTGCACCTGTGGCTGCGGCGCGACCGCCGCCGCCACCAATGGCATTGCCCAGCAGACCGCCAGCAATGGCTCCGACCACCGCGCCCGCGCCGCTTGGGCGAGGGGCGACTGCCACTTGCTGGTCGTTGCACACTTGCTGAGGCACGGCAACTTGCTGCGTGATGGGGGTGGAAGACAGCACGCGGCCTTGCTCCTGTGCAAATGCACCGGTTGCTGCTACGGCTGTGAAAGTCAAAACTGCCAGAGTTTTCATGAACATCTCTCCTGTCTCTGAAGCTATAACGCGCCAGATCACGAAAAAGTTTATGGGATCTGCGTGAATCCGATGACTCTGCAGGGTAAAACTAGGTAAAGCAATGTGTGAATGTGAGCGATTGCTTATTTATTAATGAAGGCCTGCCATTCATCTGCCTTGAATCCGACCGTGATTTTCCCGTCGATCCATTCCACTACGGGGCGTTTGATTGTGCTGGCGTGCTCCTGCATCACGGCGGCTGCGCTGGCTGCATCGACTGCGCTGGCCTTGGTGTCTTCATCGAGCTTGCGCCAGGTGGTGCCCTGGCGGTTAAGCAGTTTTTCCCAGCCCACGGCCTGCATCCAGTCGGGCAGGCGCTCGGCGGGAACGCCTTGTTTTTTGAAGTCGTGAAACTGGTAAGTGATGCCTTGCTCACTCAGCCATGCTCGTGCCTTCTTGACAGTGTCACAGTTAGGGATGCCATAGACGGTGGTGATCTTGCTCATGAGGTATCAGCTTCAGTGAAACGGTTGGAGTTGGATGTAACGTATTTGCCATGTGCCAGAGCTCATAGGGCCTCTGGCTGTCGGCGACAATAGCGCCCAGTATGCACACCACATTTCCCACCTTGGATGCATGGCTTGCTTATTGCGAGCGCCTGCATCCCCAGAACATTGCCCTGGGTCTGGATCGCGTGCGTGAAGTCGCACAGCGCATGGGCCTGAAATTCGATTGCCCGGTCATCACGGTGGCTGGCACCAATGGCAAGGGCTCAACCTGCGCCATGCTCGAAGCCGTGGCCCTGCAGTCCGGCTACCGCCCCGGTGTCTACACCTCTCCCCATCTGGTTCACTTTGAAGAGCGTTGCCGTATTGGCGGCGAAATCGTCAAGGCCGATGAGCTGCTGCCGCACTTCGAAGCCGTAGAGCAGGCCAGAGTGAAGGATGGCGAAGAGGTTGCGCTCACTTACTTTGAGTTCACTACGCTGGTCATCATGCATTTGATGAGTCAGTCCAAGCTGGATGTAGCGATTCTGGAAGTCGGTCTGGGCGGTCGCCTCGATGCCACAAACATTGTGGATGCTGACTGCGCCATCATCACCAGCATCGACCTCGACCACATGGAGCTGCTGGGCCCGGATCGTGAAAGCATCGGGCGCGAGAAGGCGGGCATCATGCGTGCAGGGCGCCCGGTCATCGTCAGCGACCCTGTGCCTCCGCAAAGCGTGATTGACCATGCTGCTGAGATTGGTGCTGAGCTCTGGCGCTTTGGCAAAGACTTCAATTACGACGGAGACAAGCAGCAATGGGGCTGGGCTGGCCGCAGCCGCCGCTATGCGGGTCTGGCTTACCCGGCGCTGCGTGGTGCCAATCAGCTGATGAACGCCTCTGGCGTGCTGGCAGCCTATGAAGCCATTCGCAGCAAGCTGCCCGTGACTGCGCAGGCCGTGCGTACAGGCCTTTCGATGGTGGAGCTGCCCGGTCGCTTCCAGATTATTCCGGGTCAGCCCACGCTGGTGCTGGATGTTGCGCACAACCCGCACTCGGTGGCGGCGCTGACAGCTAATCTGGATGCCATGGGCTACTTTCCGACCACACATGTCGTGTTTGGTGCCATGGCTGACAAGGATTGGGAGCCCATGCTCACCAAGGTGGGCCCGCTGATTGACCGCTGGTACTTCACCGATCTGCCCACGCCCCGTGCGGACTCTGCCGAAGGCCTCAAGGCCAAGCTTGAGCAATTGCAGGCCAAGGGCGTGATTCGCAAAGATGTGAGCATGCAAACCTTTGCCAATCCACAGCAGGCACTGGATGCCGCTGTAGAGGCAAGCGATGCCGCTGATAGAATCGTGGTCTTTGGATCGTTCTTCACCGTCGGCGGAGTGCTGCAGCACGGCACACCTCGTCTGAACGCCAAACACCTGGCTCATTGAGCCTGCGGTCAGCCGTCTGGGCTTATGCCTAGTGGCTGACCTCAACCTGTCCAAATTCATGGCACTTTTCAATTTCCGTTGGCCCGGCAAAAAAGACGATGCCGAGTCTGTGGCTGGAGCCAAGCGCCCCAGCCGCCTGGCCCAAGGCGAAAGCGTGGATGACATGCGCCGCCGCGCACGTCATCGCCTCATTGGCGCTGCTGCGCTGGTGCTGATTGGTGTGGTGGGCTTTCCGTTGCTGTTTGATACGCAGCCGCGCCCCATCCCTGTCAATATTCCCATTGAAATTCCTGATCAGGCGAATTCGGCCCCAGAGGTAGTGCCGGGTACTTCGTCTGGTCGCGTTGCCGCCAATGCTTCTTTGGATGATGGCGAGGAAGTTCTGGCTCCATCAAGAGCGGCTGCACCGGCTCCATCTATTTCGTCCGTACCCGTGGCTGGCGCAGTTGCTGCTGCGGCTGCTGTTGGGGGTGCTGCGGTTGTTGCTTCTCAGGCCAAGCCAGAAGCAAAGCCTGAACCTAAGCCGCAGCCCAAGCCCGAGGTCAAGCCTGAGCGCAAACCCGAGCCGAAGCCCGAGTCGAAACCTGAAGCAAAGCCAGAACCAAAGCCAGAAAAGCCCAAGGCGGAAGTTAAAAAGCCTGAGCCCGAGGTCAAGAAACCTGAGGCCAAGGTTGAGCATAAGCCTGAGCCAAAGCACAAGCCTGAAAAGGTCGATGAAGCTGCCCGCGCTCGCGCTTTGCTGGAAGGGCGCTCCACACCTGAAGCGGCTGCGGCCAAGGATAGCGCTGCTGGCAATGAGCGCTTTATCGTGCAGATCGGCGCTTTTGCTGAAGTTAGCAAGGCCAATGAGATCAAGGGCAAGCTCGGTAGCGGTGCGTTTACGCAGACTGTAGATACCAAGGACGGCAAGCGCACACGTGTACGCATGGGGCCTTTCAAGAGTCGTGAAGAGGCAGATAAGGCCGCAGCCAGAGCCAAGGGGCTGGGTTTGCCAGCATCGGTGTTCAAGGGCTAATTTGAGTTTTTTGCGCGCCGTTTTTGACTGATGACTACGCTGGACTGGATTTTTATCGCCGTATTGCTGGGCTCCATGCTGCTGAGTGCCTGGCGTGGCTTGGTCTATGAAGTCCTGTCTTTGATGGGCTGGGTGGTCGCCTTCATGGTGGCGCGCACCTGGGCGCAAGAGGTCGCAGTCTGGTTGCCGATGGATGGCTGGGATATGCAGCTACGCTACGCGGCAGGCTTTGTCTTGCTGATGGTGGGCGCCATGTTTGCCTGGGGTGTGATTTCCTGGCTGTCCAAGCAATTGATCGAGGCGGTAGGGCTGAGGCCCGTAGATCGCACTCTGGGCGCCTTGTTTGGTGTCTTGCGTGGCGGCTTGCTGCTGCTGGTGCTGGCACTGGTCATTCAGTACACCCCGCTGCACAAGGCGCAGTGGTGGCTGGATTCCGCTTTGGCGCCTTGGCTGTCTGCGGCGCTGGGCTGGGTTTTACCGGCTTTGCCGCCTGAGTGGGGGCAGTATCTGCCTGGGGCAGCATCTTGAAGAAGAGTTTTTTGTCGCAATTTACGTGAGTGAAGAGTGGCTAAAGTGTTTGCTGTAAAACGCAGTAAGCGCTGACGTTGATTTGGCTTTGGCGCGATCCGCCATGCCGGATTTCAAAGCGCAGGCTAGCCAATGGGTGGCGAAGCAGGCGAGTGTGGCGAAGAGCAATCTTCGCGAACAGATGGAACGCAACTATGTGTGGAATCGTTGGTGTGGTGAGCACCGCACCCGTGAATCAGCTGATTTATGACGCCTTGCTGCTGCTGCAGCACCGCGGGCAAGATGCAGCCGGCATCGTGACCCAACAAGAACGCAAGTTCTTCATGCACAAGGCCAAGGGCATGGTGAAGGACGTGTTCCGCACCCGCAATATGCGCGCTCTGCCCGGTAATGTGGGTCTGGGTCAGGTGCGTTACCCCACGGCGGGCAATGCATCCAGCGAAGAAGAGGCTCAGCCCTTCTACGTGAATGCGCCCTTCGGTATCGTCATGGTGCACAACGGCAATCTCACCAATGCCAAGCAACTGCGCCGTGAACTGGCCGATAACGACCACCGTCACACCAACACTGAGAGCGACTCTGAAGTGCTGCTCAATGTGCTGGCGCATGAGATTGGTCGAGCCTCCAGCGGTGCTCCGCTGGAAAGCAAAGACATTTTTGAAGCGGTTCGTGCGGTGCACAAGCGCATCAAGGGTTCGTACTCTGTGATCGCTCTGATCGCTGGTTACGGCCTGCTAGCTTTCCGTGATCCCTTCGGTATTCGCCCTCTGTGCATGGGTCGCGGTGCGGATGGCTCCATCATGCTGGCCAGCGAATCCGTCGCACTGGAAGGCACCTCGCAAGTGTTCGAGCGCGACATCGCCCCCGGTGAAGCAATTTTTGTGCACAACGATGGTCGCATTGAAAGTCAGCAATGCTCTGAAAAGAGTCAGCTGAACCCTTGCGTGTTCGAGTATGTGTATCTGGCGCGCCCAGACTCCACCATGGATGGCATCTCGGTTTACCAGGCCCGTCTGAACATGGGTGAGACCTTGGCCAAGCGCGTGGTCTCGATGGTTCCGCCCAATGAAATCGATGCAGTGATTCCTATCCCTGAATCGAGCCGCCCCAGCGCGATGCAGCTGGCGCAGTTGCTGGGCAAGCCTTACCGCGAAGGTTTTGTGAAGAACCGCTACGTGGGTCGTACCTTCATTATGCCGGGCCAGGGTGCACGCAAGAAGTCGGTACGCCAGAAGCTCAATGCCATTGGCAGCGAGTTCAAGGGCCGCAATGTGCTGCTGGTGGATGACTCCATTGTGCGTGGCACCACCTCCAAGGAAATCGTGCAGATGGCACGCGATGCTGGCGCCAACAAGGTGTATCTGGCATCGGCTGCGCCACCTGTGCGCCACCCGAATGTGTACGGAATCGACATGCCCACACGCTCCGAGCTGGTGGCCCATGGCCGCACCGTTGAAGAAATTCGCCAAGTCATTGGCTGCGATGCACTGATTTATCAGGACGTGGACGCCATGAAGCAGGCCGTGGGCAAGATCAATGCTCAGGTTGACGGCTTTGAGGCATCCTGCTTTGACGGCATCTACATCACGGGCGATATCTCCGATGAAGAAGTGACGGCATTGAACGAAGGTCGTAACCGTGGCAGTGAAGAGGAAAGCGAAGACACTTCGCGCCTGTCTCTGCCCAACGCTCAAGACAATTGAGTGTGCAAGTGCAGAAACAGCGCACTGAATGACTGAATGAAATGGGTTGCTTAGGCAACCCTTTTCATTCAGGAGGACAATATCGTTGCCATGCGCTTAGTCCGCTCTTGTAAAGTGAGCGTGCTGCGCCTGTCAATAAAGGGCTTGAGTGCAATTTGACTCAAAATCTGAAGGCCTGCGCAAGGCGTATTCAAAGACCGGCTTGGCAAGTGCCGCTGGTCACTCTGGTTGAGTAAAACGCTTGGGAGTGATTGACTCCCGCAGCGGTGCTCGTGACCAGTACCAACCATCTGGATTTGACGACTGTGACCAACAAGACATTACCTGAAGGTTTGCATCCTGAGACTTTGGCCGTTCGTGAGGCGGTTGAGCGCAGCCAGTGGGGCGAGCATTGCGAAGCCCTGTACATGACCAGTAGCTTTGTGCAGCCCGACGCAGCGACCGCAGCACGCCGTTTTGCCAACGAAGAGCCTGGTTTTACCTATAGCCGCACCGGCAATCCCACCGTCACCAGCTTTGAAAAGCGACTGGCAGCCATGGAAGGTACGGAGTGCGCGGTTGCCACATCCACCGGTATGTCGGCCATTTTGCTGGTCGCGTTGACGGCTCTCAAGTCGGGCGATCATGTGATCTGCTCGCAGTCCATGTTCGGCTCCACTATCAAGCTGCTGGGCACGGAAATGGCCCGCTTCGGTGTGGAAACCACCTTTGTGTCGCAAACCGATATCGAAGCCTGGAAAGCAGCCGTCAAGCCCAACACGCGCATGCTGTTTGCCGAGACGCCGACCAACCCGCTGACCGACCTGTGCGACATTGCTGCACTGGCCGAAGTAGCTCATGCCAATGGCGCTTTGCTGGCAGTGGACAATAGCTTTGCCACGCCCGTGCTGCAGCAGCCCGTGAAGTTTGGTGCAGACATCATCGTGCATTCGGGCACCAAGTTCCTGGATGGTCAAGGCCGTGTCATGGCGGGTGCTGTGTGCGGCACCATCGCGCTGGTTGACAAGGTCATGGGCACTTTCCTGCGCAGCGGCGGTCTGAATATCGCCCCTTACAACGCATGGACGGTGATGAAGGGGCTGGAGACTCTGGCTCTGCGCGTCAAGGCGCAAAGCGCTGCGGCACTGGAGTTTGCTACCTGGCTGGAGAGCCATCCCAAGGTTGCCCGCATGTACTACCCCGGTCTCAAGAGCCATCCGCAGCATGAGCTGGCCATGCGCCAGCAAAACGGCATGGGCGGCGCTGTGTTTGCCTTTGATGTGATTGGTGACAACGCCGAGCAACTGCGCGCCAACGCTTTCCATGTGGTGGACAGCACCCGTTTGTGCTCCATTACGGCTAATCTGGGTGATGTGAAGACCACGATCACTCACCCCGCCAGCACCTCACATGGCCGTTTGACCGAAGCCCAGCGTCAGGCTGCGGGTGTGGGTCAGGGCTTGATTCGTATTTCCGTGGGCTTGGAACACCTTGATGATTTGAAGGCTGACCTTTCCCGTGGGCTAGACACTCTAAAGTGACCCCCCCCTGAGTCGCTTAGCGCTTTCCCCCTTTCTCGTAGGGAGGGGCGATGCCTTCACAGGAAGGCGGCTCTTGCTTGGCATCTCTGGTTGATAGCATGCTCCATTCAGGTAATGCTCGTTCGCCATTTGACTTGCAGCACAAGGATTTTTTGACATGACTACTAACAAAATTCGCACTCGCTTTGCTCCATCGCCTACGGGCTTTATCCACTTGGGCAACATCCGCTCGGCTCTGTACCCTTGGGCCTTTGCTCGCGCCAATGGCGGCGACTTTGTGCTGCGTATTGAAGATACCGATCTTGAGCGCTCTACACAGGCTTCGGTGGATGTGATCATCGAAGGCATGGCGTGGCTCAATCTTGACCACGACGAAGGCCCGTTCTACCAAATGCAGCGCATGGATCGCTACAAGGCCGTTTTGGCTACGCTGCAAGAAAAGGGCTATGTCTACCCCTGCTATATGAGCATGGAAGAGTTGGATGCCCTGCGTGAAAAGCAGATGGCCGCCAAGGAAAAGCCTCGTTACGACGGTACATGGCGCCCTGAGCCCGGCAAGGTGCTGCCCGCTATACCTGAAGGGGTGAAGCCTGTGCTGCGCTTCAAGACACCTCAGTCTGGCGTTGTGGGCTGGGAAGACAAGTGCAAGGGCCGTATTGAATTCCAGAACACTGAGCTGGATGATCTGGTGATTGCTCGCCCTGATGGCACACCTACCTATAACTTCTGCGTCTGCGTGGATGACATGGACATGAACATCACCCACGTGATTCGTGGCGATGACCATGTGAACAACACGCCTCGCCAGATCCACATCTTTGAAGCTTTGGGTGCTGCTGTCCCTGTGTTTGCCCACCTGCCGACCGTGCTCAACGAGCTGGGCGAGAAGATGAGCAAGCGCAACGGTGCCAAGGCTGTGACTGCCTACCGTGACGAAGGCTATCTGGCTGATGCCATGGTGAACTATCTGGCTCGTCTGGGCTGGAGCCACGGCGACGACGAAATTTTCAGCCGTGCGCAATTCCTGGAGTGGTTCAACCTGGATCACCTGGGCCGCAGCGCTGGTCAGTTTGATGAAGCCAAGCTGCGCTGGGTGAATGCCCAGCACATGAAGGCCATGGATGACGCTGAGCTGGCTCAGCTGGTCAAGCCTTTTGTCATCAAGGCCGGTGTGGCTGAAAGCGTGATCGATGCGGACGATCGTCTGGTGCGCATTACCGCTCTGTTCAAGGATCGCTGCGAAACGCTGGTTGATCTGGCTAACTGGGCCAAGGTCTTCTATGTAGAGAGCGTAGAGCGCAATGCTGAAGACTATGCAAAGCATGTGACAGAGGCAGCGAATCCTTTGCTCGATGCTTTTGTGGCTGTGATTGAAGGCGTGGAGTGGAGCAAGGAAGCCATTGCCGCGGCCATCAAGGAAATGCTCAAAGCCCAAGGCGTGAAGATGCCTGTGCTGGCGATGCCTGTGCGTGTTTTGACCGTGGGAACAGCCCACACTCCATCGGTCGATGCAGTGCTGGAACTGCTTGGACGTGAAAAAGTTATCGCACGTTTAAAAAATCGCTAAAAACCTGTCTATAATTCGAGGCTCAGCACAACGCAACTAATTAAATGGTTGTGTTGTGAGGAGAAGGAATTTTGGGGGTATAGCTCAGCTGGGAGAGCGCTTGCATGGCATGCAAGAGGTCATC
>NZ_JAVXSJ010000024.1:0-58116 GCF_036643215.1 Comamonas sp.
GCAAGCACAACGATCTGGAGAACGTGGGTTACACCGCGCGTCACCATACTTTCTTTGAAATGCTGGGCAACTGGTCCTTCGGCGATTACTTCAAGAAAGAGTCGATCGAGTGGGGTTGGGAGCTGCTGACCAAGGTCTTCGGTCTACCTGCTGAAAAACTGCTGGCCACCGTCTACTACGAAGACGATGAAGCCTATGACATCTGGAAGAACGTCATCGGTCTGCCTGCAGAGCGCATCATCCGCATTGCCGACAACAAGGGCGGCAAGTACAAGAGCGACAACTTCTGGATGATGGCCGACACCGGCCCATGCGGTCCTTGCTCGGAAATCTTCTACGACCACGGCGCGCACATTGCCGGCGGCCCTCCCGGCTCGCCTGATGAAGACGGCGATCGCTTCATCGAGATCTGGAACCACGTGTTCATGCAGTTCGACATGAAGGAAGACGGCTCCGTCGTCAAGCTGCCCGCGCCTTGCGTGGACACCGGCATGGGTCTGGAGCGTCTGGCTGCCATCTTGCAGCACGTGCACAGCAACTATGAGATCGACCTGTTCCAGGCCTTGATCAAGGCCGCTGGCCGCGAGACTCATATTGAAGACCTGAGCACCCCATCGCTCAAGGTAATTGCCGACCACATTCGCGCAACCTCCTTCCTGGTGGCTGACGGCGTGATTCCTTCCAACGAAGGCCGTGGTTATGTACAGCGCCGCATTATTCGCCGCGCGATTCGCCATGGCTACAAGCTGGGCCAGAAGACCCCGTTCTTCCACAAAATGGTGGCGGACCTGGTCGTGCAAATGGGCGATGCATACCCCAAGCTCAAGGAGCAAGAAGCGCACATCACCAGCGTGCTCAAGGCCGAAGAAGAGCGCTTCTTCGAGACCCTGGCCAACGGCATGGAAATTCTGGACAGCGCACTGGCGGGTGACGTCAAAGTGCTGCCCGGCGATGTGGCCTTCAAGCTACACGACACCTACGGCTTCCCGCTCGACCTGTCCAACGACGTGGCGCGTGAGCGCGGCGTAACTGTGGACGAGGCCGGTTTCAAGGCCGCCATGGAGCACCAGAAGAGCACGGCCCGTGCTGCTGGCAAGTTCAAGATGGACCGCGCGCTGGAATACACGGGCGATGCCAACACCTTTGTCGGCTACGAAAAGCTGGCTGAAGCTGCAAAAATCGTAGCGCTTTACGCTGACGGTGTCAGCGTGAACGAGCTAAAGGCTGGCCAAAACGGCGTCGTCGTGCTGGACACCACTCCTTTCTACGCTGAGTCCGGCGGTCAGGTGGGTGACCAAGGCGTGATCACGGCTGGCGCTGCGCGCTTTGCGGTGGAAGACACGCTCAAGATCAAGGCGGATGTGTTCGGCCACCACGGCCAGCTGGAGTCTGGCAGCCTGAAGGTGGGCGATGCCGTTGAGGCGCAAGTGGACACCGCCGTGCGCGCTGCCGTCATGCGCAACCACTCGGTCACCCACATCATGCACAAAGCCCTGCGCGAAGTGCTGGGCAGCCATGTGCAGCAAAAGGGCTCGCTGGTCAATGCTGACCGCACCCGTTTTGACTTTGCGCACAACAACCCAGTCACCGCTGAGCAGATCCTCGAAATTGAAGCCCGCGTGAACGCTGAAATTCTGGCCAACACCAGCACCGAAGCCCGCGTGATGGACATCGAAAGCGCTCAGCAGACCGGCGCCATGATGCTGTTCGGCGAAAAGTACGGCGAAACCGTGCGCGTGCTCGACATCGGTTCCAGCCGCGAACTGTGCGGCGGCACCCACGTGCACCGCACGGGCGACATTGGCCTGTTCAAGGTGGTGGGCGAATCTGGCGTGGCCGCAGGCGTGCGCCGTATTGAAGCCATCACCGGCATCAACGCGCTGGCCTATCTGCAGTCGCTGGAATCCACTGTGGATCAGGCTGCTGCAGCCTTCAAGGCACCTGCAGCCGAGCTGAACAACCGCATTGGCGGCGCTCTGGATCAGATCAAGGCATTGGAAAAGGAAATCGCTGCGCTCAAGGGTAAGCTGGCTTCCAACCAAGGCGACGAACTGGCTACGCAAGCGGCAGTGATCAACGGCGTGAAGGTTCTGGCTGCCAAGCTGGAAGGCGCCGATGCCAAGACTCTGCGCGACACCATGGATAAGCTCAAAGACAAGCTGGGTGCAGCCGTGATCGTGCTGGCCGCGGTGGATGGCGACAAGGTGCAACTGGCCG
The DNA here is from genome assembly GCF_036643215.1 of Comamonas sp. Lineage (GTDB taxonomy): Bacteria > Pseudomonadota > Gammaproteobacteria > Burkholderiales > Burkholderiaceae_C > Comamonas. Next base: position 2,218 of record NZ_JAVXSJ010000024.1, read on the forward strand.
CTGGCGTGACCAAGGCTGAAACTGCCAAGGTCAAGGCGGGTGAGCTGGTGAACTTTGTGGCCCAGCAAGTGGGCGGCAAGGGCGGCGGCAAGCCCGACATGGCCATGGCCGGTGGTACCGACGCAGCGGCCGTGCCCGCAGCACTGGCCAGCGTGCAAGCCTGGGTGACAGAGCGCCTGTAAGCGCGTTGGAAAAGGCAGCGAATACTGCCTTGTCCCAAAGCAAAACGCTCCTCAATGAGGAGCGTTTTTTATGCCCAGCTGCAATATGCCGCAGCGAGCCTCAACCAGAAACATCGAGCAAGGGCCGCCCCGCAGCGATGATGTTGTCCCCCTTCCATAGCGCGCAGCGCGTAGAGAAAGGGGGAAGGCGCAAAGCGCCTCAGGGGGTTACTTCTTCCTGAACACCAGATCCCAGACACCATGACCCAGGCGAATGCCGCGGTTCTCAAACTTGGTCAGTGGGCGGTAGTCGGGCTTTTCAGCATAGGCTTCAGCCGTGTTTTGCAGTGTGGGCTCAGCGCTCAGCACTTCCAGAATCTGCACCGCATAGGGCTCCCAGTCGGTAGCGCAGTGGATGTAGCCACCGGGCTTGATACGGGCTGCCAGCTTGGCGATCAGGGGGCTCTGGATCAGGCGGCGCTTGTTGTGCTTCTTCTTGTGCCAGGGGTCGGGGAAGAAGATGTGCACGCCATCAATCGATGCTTCGGGCAGCATGTTGTCGATGACTTCCACGGCATCGTGCTGCAGGATGCGGATGTTCGAGATTTCTTGCTCGCCAATGCGCTTGAGCAGCGCGCCCACGCCGGGTTCGTGTACTTCGCAGCACAGGAAGTTGTCGTCAGGGCGCACGCGGGCGATATGGGCTGTGGCTTCACCCATGCCAAAGCCGATTTCAAGAATCAGCTTGCCGTCGCGGCCGTAGGCGGCAGCGGCGTCCAGAGGAGCTTGCTGGTATTGCAGCAAAAAGCGCGGACCCAGGTCTTCAAAAGCCTTGGCTTGACCGGTGGTGGTGCGGCCAGCACGGCGCACAAAGCTTTTGATGACCTTGGGGTAGGCCACGCCTTCAGGCGCCTGGCCCTGGTCTTTGGGTGCTGGTGCAGCAGAAGCGTCAGCAGCGGGCACGTTTTCGGCCATATCGGAGGTAGGGGTTGGAATAGATGAAGTCACGGGGCAATATTGTAGGTTTGACGCCAGCAATTGATCCAGAAGCTCAGTGCCAAAGGCAAGGCGCTTGCGGGGCTTTCGTCATGGAGGGATGGGGTCATAGGCGCTTGTGGCAGGCCTAGCTGTGCAGCGGCGTCGCTCAGGGCGCGCAAGGGCTGGCTGACATCGACTGCAGGCGCACCATGCTGTTTAGAGAGCTTTTCGCCGCTTTCCATGCGTACCAGCGGCGTGTGCAGATAGCGCGGCTGGGGCAGGCACAGCGCCTGCTGCAGCAGCAACTGGCGCGGCGTGTTATCCGTCAGGTCTTCGCCGCGCACGACGTCGGTGATGCCTTGGCTTGCATCATCGACCACCACGGCCAGCTGATAGGCCCAGAGCCCATCGGCACGGCGCAGCACAAAGTCGCCCACGCTGGTTTGCACATTTTGCTGCTGGGCTCCGAGCCTTCGATCAAGCCAGTGCAGCACGGGTGTATTGCATTCGAGTTGCAGCTGACCGATTGCTATGGTTTGAATAGCTGCTTGCGCTTGATGTGCAAGCGCAGAAGGCCTGTTTTTATGTAAATCAGCAATCTGCTGCTCCAGCGCAAAGCGCCAGGCTCTGGCAGGTTTGCCATGCAGGCCGTTGCGGCAGGTGCCGGGGTAGGGGCGCTCTACATGGCGCTCATGCTTGAGGCCTTGTGCCTGCCAAGCGGCTTCAATGTCTTTGCGCGTGCAGCCACAGGGGTAGGCCAACTGCTGATTTTGTAGCTGCTGCAGTGCCTGCTCGTAAAGCGCATGGCGCTGCGACTGCCAGACCACGGGTGCATCGGAATGCAGGCCGAAGGCGGCCAGTTGGCGCAAAATTTCCTGATCGGCACCGACCTGGCAGCGTGGTGGGTCTATGTCTTCAATGCGAATCAGCCATTGGCCCTGATGTGCACGGGCATCTAGCCAGCTGGCCAGCGCAGCGACCAGCGAGCCCGCGTGCAGCGGGCCGGTGGGGGATGGCGCGAATCTGCCGATATAGCGCCCCGAAGAAGAGGCACTTTGAGAGGGGAAAGTGAGAGCGATGGCCGAAGTCATGAGGGACGCAATCTTACGCCCCTCATGCTGCTCTCAAACCAGTGCCAGAGCCATTTCCAGACCAGAGATAAAAGCGTCTTCCACCCGCGAGCCTGTGCACCAGTCGCCGCACAGGGCCAGGCCGGCCGATCGGTCATAGGCAAAGGACTGGCCCAAAGGGGCCAGCGTCTGTGCGTTCTGCCAGAGGTAGACGCTGGCGTGGCGAGGGGCGACGCGAATGCCCGTGATTTCGCCAAAGGCCTTTTGCAGCTTGGAGAGCACGCGCGTGGCGTCGTCATGGCGGTGCTCGTTGGACCACAGCGGGTTGGCGTGAATCGTCCAGCGCTCGGTCTGTGCACGGCCGGGCTTGGACGATTCGCGGGCCACCCATGAAATACGCTCGTGCGTGCTTCGCGAGGCATTCCACTGCGGGCCCAACGTGCTCAGACCCGCTTGTGCGGCCATGGGGTAAGAGAGAGTCATGGCCCAACAGGGTGCCATTTCTACGGTAGCCAATGATTTGGCCAGCGCCGCACCTTGCGGGGCGGTTTGCAGCAATTGCACGGCCACTGGGGCGGGCACGGCCAGCACCACGCAGTCAAAACCATCGGCAATTTGCGGGCCGTGGTCTTCGGTGTCCAGCATCAAAGACCACTGGTGGTGGCTTTGGCCCTTGCCGTTGGCGATGTGGTGGCTCATGGCCCGGACGGACTGGCCCAGATGCAGCTTGCCGGCTTCCCACAGCGGTGTGGCCCATGCCAGTGGCAGGGATTGCATGTCGGGTATGCCAACCCAATGGGTCTCACGCACGGGGGCCAGTTTGTCGATGCGGCGGCCATGGGCGTTGCGCGTCTGTATGTTGTTCAGGCTCCAGGCGCGCAGATTGCCGGGCGTGGTGTCCAGCACTTTCTGAAAGCGCGGGTCGCGCACGGTGAAGAACTGGGCTCCGATGTCAAAGCTGCCATAAGGGCCGCTGACAGATCGCATGCGCCCACCGGCCTGTGTCAGGCGCTCATAGACATGGACCTCGTGCCCGGCTTGCAGCAGCGTGCGGGCGCAGGCCAGACCTGCAATACCCGCGCCGATGACGGCGATGCGCCGAGGCCGGGAGGTGGTTGAAGAAGTAGCCGTTGCGGAAGCAGGAGTACGGGAAGCGTTCATGTAAAAGCCTTTTCAACACCGTTTGACTTCTAGCGTAGCAGCTACTTTAAAGATAGCAAGTGCTGCTTGTGCTGAGTTGTTGCATCGCAATTCACTCTACATCGGCGCGCTGGGGCTGCAAGCAAGTCAGCACTTATTGGCGGTGATGGTTTTCCATAAGCGCCTTGCGCGTGGTGGGGCTTTCCAGCTGTTCCAGCCACCATTGCAGGGCGCGGCCGGGTGTGCGGTGAGCGGCGCCCTGCCATGCGTAATGCAGGCGCAGGTTGCGGCTTGCGCGCTGCACTTGGCGCGTGATGAGCAGGCCCGCATCGAGATAGGTCTGCACCATGCCGCGCGGCAAAAAACCTGCGCCAATGCCGCGCACCTGGGCCTCGACCTTGGCGTGCATGCTGTCCACTGTCAGCACATCCTGCCCGCTGACAAGGCCGTAGCTGGTCTTGCTGCGCACGCCAGAATCTGCCACGGCAATCATGCGGTGCTGCAGCAGCACCTCATCCGACAGCGGCTCATCGTGCTGGGCCAGAGGGTGGTGCGGGGCCATGGCAAAGACAAAGTCCACCTCGCCCAGCTCGCGCGTCTGCAGCTCTGAAACATTGCTGGTATTGACTGCCACGCCAATGGCCAGATCGGCCTGGCCGCTGGTCAGCACTTCCAGTGTGCCGTTGAGAATGGCGTCTTTCAGCTTGAGGCTGGTGGGTGGGTTGAGGGCGTAGAAGGCTTCAACCAGCTCAAAGATGGGCGTGCGCGCCACGGCCCCATCAATCACGAGGGTCAGCTGTGGCTCCCAGCCGGTGGCCACGCGCTTGACGCGGTGGGCCACGGCATCAATCTCCTGCAGCAGGCGCGCGCCCTCGTGCAGCAGGGTCTGTCCGGCCTCGGTGGCCTGCGCATGGCGCGAGCTGCGGTCAAACAGCAGCACATCGAGCGCATCTTCAATCTGTCGCACCCGGTACGTCAGCGCACTGGGCACCAGACCCAGAGAGCGGGCGGCAGCGGCAAAACTGCCGGTTTCAGCAATGGCCTGCAGCATGGCCAGGCTGTCGGGGGTGAGCACATCGCGGGAGCTGGGCATGGGGTGGTAGAGGGTTCAAAGAGTTTGAATGATGCCATCAACAGGGTTCAGCCACAGCGCGGGCGGCAACTTCTACAGTTGAGCCATACAGAAACACAACCACCTGAACGAAAGGATCGCACCATGATGACTCTGCGCAAATCCCAGGAGCGCGGCTATGCCGACCACGGCTGGCTCAAGTCCTATCACAGCTTTTCGTTTGCCGGCTACCACGACCCGCGGCATATGGGCTTCGGCAATCTGCGGGTGATCAATGAAGACCGCATTGCCCCTGGCACCGGCTTTGGCGCTCATGGTCACCGCGACATGGAAATCATCAGCTATGTGCTCGAAGGTGCGCTCTCGCACAAAGACAGCATGGGGCATGAAAAACCTATTTTGCCCGGCGAAGTGCAGCGCATGAGCGCAGGTACGGGTGTGGTGCATAGCGAGCAGAACTACGCCCAAGACAAGACCACGCACTTTTTGCAGATCTGGCTGCTGCCCGCCCGCAATGGTGTTGAGCCCGGCTATGAACAAAAAGCGTTCAGCGATGCTGAAAAACGCGGCCGCTTGTGTCTGGTGGCTTCGCCTGACGGGGCTGAGGGTTCGGTGGCCATGAATGCCGATGCGCGCTTGTTTGCAGGTTTTTTTGACGGCGCTGAATCAGCCGAGATGGCTTTGCCCGCTGGTCGCAAGACCTATGTGCATCTGATTCGCGGGGAGCTAGATGTGAATGGACAAACTCTGACAAGCGGTGACGCTGCGCTTATTGAAAATGAGGAGCAGCTGCGCCTTGCCAATGGGCGGGCCGCGGAAGTTCTGGTGTTTGATCTGGAACCCTGATCGCAGGGCTTGTGCAGAAGTAAATCAATGCGGCCCAGAGCCGCAAGGAATGGAATTTGAAATGCTGAATCAACTGAAGAACCCGCTGGATCTTGTGGGTCGTATTCTGATTGCCTTGCTGTTTTTGCCGGCTGGCATTCAAAAAATCAGTGGCTTTGCAGGCACCGTAGGCTATGCCACATCGGTGGGTATGCCCATGCCGCAGATTGCGGTGGGCGTGGGGCTGGTGATTGAGATTTTGGGTGGTCTGGCCATTTTGCTGGGTTGGCATACCCGCTGGGCGGCGTTGATTCTGGGCTTCTTCACCCTGGTAGCCACCTTCTTCTTCCACAATTTCTGGGGTGTTCCCGCCGAGGCGGCCATGATGCAGCAGCTGCTGTTCTGGAAGAACATTGCCGTGGTCGGCGGTTTGCTGGGCTATGCAGCCCATGGTGCAGGCGCCTGGAGCGTGGATGGCCGCAAGGCATAAATAGCTTTGTAGCCCAGATGCAGAGCGCGCAAGCAGCTATAAATTTGATACGCTATTGCGCAAGGTAAACAAGGCCCGTCGGGTGAAAATCCGGCGGGCCTTGTTTCATACAGGTTTACGGCGGCTGGGTGGTATGCCCGCGCCAGTTCAAGCGAGCAAGAAAGAAAAATCATGAGCAATATCGTTGTGGTCTACCACTCGGGCTACGGCCACACCCAGCGCATGGCGCAATCTGTGGCACAGGGCGCTGGCGCGCAACTGCTGGCCATTGATGCCGAAGGTAATCTGCCTGAAGGTGGCTGGGAGCAACTCGCCGCTGCCGATGCCATCGTGTTTGGCGCACCCACTTATATGGGCGCACCGAGCTGGCAGTTCAAAAAATTTGCCGATGCCTCGTCCAAGGCCTGGTTTGTGCAGGCCTGGAAGGACAAGCTGTTCGCCGGTTTCACCAACAGCGCCAGCGTGCAGGGCGACAAGCAGGTCACGCTGGATTATTTCTACCATCTGTCCATGCAGCATGGCGGCGTGTGGGTGGGTCTGGGTCTGTTGCCATCGAACACCAAGGCGGCGCAACGCAACGATGTGAACTGGATTGGCAGCTTCAGCGGTGCCATGGCGCAGTCACCTTCTGACGCCTCGGCCGGTGAAATGGCGGTGGGTGATCTGGAAACTGCGCGCCAGTTTGGCGACCGCGTCGCCAAGGCGGCTGCACGCTGGGCCAAGTAAGCGTTCAGCGAAGAATTTAGACGCTATCTAATTCAAAGCGGCCAGCGCGTGTCATACAAGGGCTTCAGGGTTGAATAATCCTGAAACTCAGTATGAACCAGCGCGAGCCGCTTTGTTTTTGATAGTGGCGTTGAGCGCCACTTTTGCGTTTCTTACTCCGCGTCTTGTTCCATCAAATGCTTTTTGATGGGACGAGGGTGAACCAGCTCGGTCTTTGCCAGATCGGTGCTCAGCGAGTCGCGGCCGTCGAAGACAAAGCAGCCGCCGTCGTAGAACTTGCCATCGGTTTCCTCGAAGTATTTGAGGATGCCGCCTTCGAGCTGGTAGACGTTTTCAAGGCCTTCATCGCGCATCAGGATGGCGGCTTTTTCGCAGCGAATGCCCCCCGTGCAGTAGCTGACCACGGTTTTGCCGGCAAATTCGGCCTTGTGCTCGCGCAGGGCCGGCGGGAATTCCGTGAACTTGGTCAGGCGCCAGTCCACGGTGCCGGCAAACGCACCTTCGTCCACTTCGTAGTCGTTGCGGGTGTCCAGCGTTACCACTTCGCGGCCATCGTCGTCGTGGCCTTGCTCCAGCCAGCGGCGCAGCGTGGCAGGCGCAACCGATGGCGCGCGGCCATTGGCGGGGCGAATGGTGGGGTGGTCCATGCGAATGATTTCATTCTTGACCTTGACCAGCATCTTGCGAAACGGCACGGTCTCGGACCAGCTTTCCTTGGGCATCAGGTCGGCAAAACGCTCATCCTGGCGCAGCGCATCGACAAAGCGGTGGACGGCTTCGGCCGGGCCAGCCAGAAAGAAGTTGATGCCTTCCTCGGCCAGCAGCACCGTACCTTTGAGGTTCAGGGCTTGGGCGCGCTCATGCAGCGTCTCGCGTAGCTGAGCAGCATCGGGCAGGGGCGTGAATTTGTAGCAGGAGATGTTGAGTATGTGCAAGAGTATTTCTCCTGACTGAACGAGTTTCGATCGTATCACCCTGTTGGGTTCCCAGATTGTTCCACTCCTGGGCGTGTTCGCGTTGGGTGCTTGGGTAGGCGGTGGGCTACTGCCGGAGCTGGCCTGATAGTGAAAATCTGTGAAGCCTATTTGTTTTCTGGCGGGTTCCCCATGAATCACGTGGTTTGCCTTACATGTGCATGCTTGGATCGTGCCGGAAGTGAGCTAAATCGCAGCATGAAGCGGCCTTTGCACTGGTTTGGTATGGAGAGCCGCTTGCGCTTGTTTTGATCGCACTGAGGCGGTTTTGATGCTGTGCCGGAGCTGGCTTGCACTAGATTGCGCTGATTTTGCCGATGCTGTCAGCTCTTGCGCTTTGCTTGCGCTTTATTTGCGGTCTCTACCTCCTGTAGCCCGTGATGCTGTCTTGCCAGTCGCTTCGCGCCCTGATGCTGATGCTTCTGCCCCATGTGCCGTGGCCGCGTTGTTGGTTGGCGCAGCCAGCTTGCGGCGCTGGGACTGTTTGCTGATAAAGTGAGTACCTCTCATGCAGAGCGTCAGCGAGGCATGACATTGAGGAAGTCGCTTGATTGCTCATAGCACTGCATGAGCGATGCGAAGCAGAGCGATTGCCTGTCAGTGGCTTAATCATCTCTTTCTGTGTATCTCTCTTTCTTGTATGTCATCGCCGTGATCAACGATGCAAAGCAGAGCGAGGCACGGCATACATCCATCTTCTGTCTCTCCCCATCAGTCGCTACGCTCATTGTCTGTTAGGCAGTTACAAGGCTTTTCCCGCTTTTAGGGCCTGCTGCATGGGTTCTAGCCGGGCGCACATGGCTGAGCTGACGACGATGCTTACTCTGAGTGCAGCAGTTTTCAAGGTGCCTCGGCCGTCGGCGGGGGCGCGGCCTGGATTCCTGATCGCTAACAAATCTGTCGGAAATTCCGTGCACTTTTTTTAAGCAATCGTTAGGGCGTGTCATCTAATTTGGTTCACGCTACGTTATACCTAGCGTGGCTCGTAGATATGCTTTGATTGATAGCCAATGGGAGCAAATTAAAGACCTTCTGCCAGGAAGGGCTGGACATGTTGGCGCTCCCGCCAAGAACAACCGCTTATTTGTAGATGCTGTGCTGTTTCGCTACCGTGCAGGCATCTCGTGGCGAGATTTGCCCAAGCGATTTCTCTGAGCCTCAAGCTTGCAAAGCTGAAACTCCGTACAACTTCAGCGTCAGCTACCCCCATTTCAGATATCAAGGAAGCCAAGCCTAGCATCAGAGGAGAGATGATCAGCGTGCTACTCTGTAATGTGAAGATAGAGAGCGTTTATTCTCCCTGCTGAGAAAGGCCGCTCGCAAATTGGCAGCGTACCAGACTGCTGAGTGCGGCCACACGATCCCACACGAGCGACGAAAGCGGGCCTAAGAGCCCTTCAGTGAAACAATGAAAAATGCTGGAAAGCAGAACCTGCTAGACAACCTTGAGCAAATGTCTGCGCCTGAACTACGTCGGCTGCTGACTGAGCACCTGACCCGACAGAAGCTCGGACTGTACTGGGAGCGTGATGCTATTGCGCACGATAAGGCGTTGAATGCGAACGTCGTGTTACCACGCTTGGTGCGTGAGTGGAGTCACACGCCAGAGGGCTGCACAGAGCACCGCAATCTCATTATTGAGGGCGACAATTTCGACAGCCTGCGCTTGCTGCGAGCTACCCATGCTGGCAAGGTACGGGTGATCTACATCGACCCTCCCTACAACACTGGCAACAAAGACTGGGTCTACAACGACAGCTACGTCGGCAAAAACGACCGTTGGCGCCACAGCCAATGGTTGGAGTTTCTTTATCAGCGACTGACGCTTGCGCGCGACTTGCTGACAGCTGATGGTGTCATTCTTGTCAGCATCAATGACGAAAACCGTGCTCGGTTGGAGTTGCTGATGGATGAAGTTTTCCCCGGTCGTCGAGTTGGCTGCTTTGTCTGGCGCAGCCGAACCGGTGGAAACGATACAAAGGGGGCATTCTTCTCTGATAACCACGAGCATGTCTTGGTCTATGCCAACCAAGGATTTCGCTTTACTGGGGATGAAAAATCCTACTCCATGTACAAGTATCAGGAGGGTGAGCGACTCTTTCGACTCAGTGACCTAACAAAGGCGCATGACTTCCGCGAGCGCCCCAATACGTACTACCCGATATACGACCCAGAAACTAACATTTATTACCCATGCAACCCGCAACGTGTATGGGCCTACGCCTCAGAAAGAAAAATCAAGGAAGGGCAAAAAATCCGTGGAGACACGATTGAGGCTCTTACAGCAAAGAAGTTGATCTGGTTCCCTTTAGAGCAGCGGGTCGAAATCTTCGAAACGCTGGAGCAGCTCAAAGAGGCAATTCAACGCAAGGATGTGCCGATGAGCGGAAGTACTCCTCTGCTCTTTGATGACATGCCAGATCTTGAGTTTTGGGTGGGCAAGCAAATTGGCTACGGGCGCCCAGCATTCAAACGCTTTAAAGAAGGCTTAAAAAATGAGAACCAGCCAATCTCATCTTGGTTGACCCCGAGACAAGAGCAAGACACGTTAGTGGAAGGGCTCAACATGCCTGTAGTGGGGACCACCGAGGAAGGGTCAAAGGAGCTCAAGGAAGTAATGGGCGACAAAGCGTTTCCATACCCCAAACCTCCGTCATTGCTCAAAGGCTTATTGGCACAAGCTACGCGCCCTGGCGACATTGTGCTGGACTTCTTCGCAGGATCTGGCACAACTGCTCAGGTGGTCATGGAACTGAATGCTGAAGACGGCGGGCAGCGTCGGTTCGTGCTCTGCAGCAGCACCGAAGCGAACGACAAAGAGCCTGCTAGAAACCTCTGTCGTGACGTCTGCGCAGAGCGCATGCGTCGGGTCATGCAAGGCTATGGCAATAAAGCTAGTTACAGCTTGGAGCAAGGGGGGGAGTTCGCCTACCTGCAGCTAGACAAGCTTGATGCCTCTGATGTAGCGCTGGATGCCACAGCAGAACATGCCGCCACTTTATTGACCATGCGCCATGCATCATCAGCGCCTGTAGCCCATCAAAGCGGTTCCGTTCGACTGATCGCTAAAGGAGCCGATTGGCTGATGACCCTGTGTCCCACAGTCAATAACGAGGTGCTGGACGAGCTGTGTTGCCTGCCAGAGCAGTATCACGAGGCTCGGCTTGTGGTGTACGCCTCTCGCCCTAAAGCATTGGCTGCCTTGCTGGCTGAGAGAGGGGTAGAGGCGCAAGTCCACGCCTTACATCAAGCACTGATTCAGGGCCAGGGAGGCCGTCAATGAACAAGCCCGAAGTAACGACAACAGCAATGACTACGGCACAACCCATTTTCCAAGCTTCTCTGGATTTAGCGGTCCGAGCATCAACGCTTCAACCTGAGCAATTCCAGGCTGAGTTGATGGACAACATCAGCAAGGCTTTGCTTCGCACGCCATCGCCACCGTGCCTGCTGCGTGCACCAACTGGCTCTGGCAAGACCATTGTCATGGGCCAAGTCTTGCAGCGCATTGGGGAACAGCGCGATGTGCTGTGGTTCTGGTTTGTGCCATTTGTGACGTTGGTGGGACAAACTCTGGACTCCCTCTTGCATCATGCGCCGGGACTCTCGCCCGTACTGTTTTCACAAGGACGCAACCAGGACGTAGGCGCAGGCACAGTGCTCATTTCTACCGCTCAAGGCGTAGCCCGAGCACAATGGCGCACCAAAGGTTATGACGCCGATGCCGACGACGATGTGCGTACTTTGGCAGCCTTGGTTGCCCGCGCTCGCGCTAAAGGCTTGCAAGTTGGCCTAGTAGTCGACGAAGCGCATATTGGCTTGGACAAGAGCACCGAGTTCGGCAAGTTTGCCAACTGGTTGCACGCTGACTACCTGCTCATGGCAACAGCTACACCTAAGGACCAACGTTTGACAGACTTCCTGGCTCACGGTGGTTATAGCGGGCAAGAACACTTCTCGGTCAGCCGTGATGATGTTGTAAAAGCTCGCCTCAACAAGCAGTACATCGAGGCGGTGGTGTACAGCCTGGGAAGCACCATGCAGCAGGTGACCGACTTGAGGCGCACGGTACTGCGACAAGCTTGGGCACGTAATTTGTTGATAGGCCAGCTGCTACAGAAAACAGGCATTGCCTGTACACCCCTTTTGCTGGTGCAAGTCGCCAATGGCGAGCGGACGGTGGACGAGGCCGCCGATGAGCTGATGCGCCAATGCAATGTGCCGCCCGAGGCCATCGGCAAGCACTCTGCGGATGAGCCTGATCCAGTATTGATGGCAGCAATTGCCAACGACACCACCAAACAGGTGCTGATCTTCAAGCAGTCTGCAGGTACTGGTTTCGACGCTCCACGCGCTTTTGTTTTGGCCAGCACTAAGCCTGTAAATGATGCAGACTTCGCCATGCAGTTCATTGGTCGCGTCATGCGAGTAGCGCGTCAAGTTCGGGAGAGCTTCCCGAAGCCACAACCCATTCCTGCAGAGCTCAACACAGCTTATGTGTATCTGGGTAATGCACAGGCGCAAGCTGGCTTTGAAGCTGCAGTCCAAGCTACTAGTGAGGTGAAAAGTCAGCTTGAGGGGCAAACCGAAAAACTGATGGTTAGACACACGGTTGCGGGGGGGGTGGTTTACACAAACCGCCCCTCGGACAATCAACCGCTGAGCTACAGCATGGGACTGCCAAGTACACAAGCTGCAACCCAAGTACAGGACCCAAAGTTCACACTCACAACTCCTACAGGGCAGCCTTCTACCAGCGGTACCACCCCTCAACTCTGGGGGCAGGATCTTTTCGGCGAGTCAACATGGACTCTCGACACTCATGCAGCAGAGCCCACACAAAAAAAAGCACCTCGCATCAGCAAACCTCGCACGCGCTCCGAGGTATTGTCAGCTTTGATTGAAAACCGACTAAAAGCCTTTCATCGCAAAGACAACCTGCCTACTTTAGGTGCGGCACTAAAGTCTGAAGAAAAACCTTCACTGGTTGATCTATCGACTATATCGCTGCAGGTTGCCCAATCTTTGGAAATCAGTGCAGCGCTGGCTCAGACAGCAGTGAACGCCGCACTCAATCGAGTTCGGCAAAAAGAAGTTCACAAAGAACTCACCGAAGGCACCAGCTACGAAGATGAGATCCAAGTCGTGACAGACCGAGCAGGCTTGGCTCGGGAAGCCATGACTGCCCTTGAGGAGCTTCCGCATGCGGAGGAAGAGGACTACCGCATCATCGTGAAAACCATTTCTGCCAGATTGAAACCCGCTTTGGACACTGCGCTTGCGGTCACTCCTGCACAAGTGATGCTTTCGGAGAAAGACCTTGTGCGTCTTTCACGGGATGCGGCCCACTGGGTTATCCGTGATTGTGCCCAGGAACTGCGTGAAGCCATCTTCCAAGCCATTGCAGACCAAGCGAAGCTAGTCGATGCTCAGCCTCTGCCCGATGTAATGATTTTCCCAGAAGACCTTGCGCTAGAAGTCTCCAGCAAAAATATCTATGGCGTCTTACCACCCTCTACCGACGACGCACAGAGTGTAGAAACCGTGCTCTACATGGAAGAGCGGAATTGGTGGGCCGATCAGCTATTTTCACTCGAAGACGGTAGCACCTTCAGTGTCGGCCGGTACGATGGCTGGGTGAAGCTCAATAGCTTGGAGCAAGCATTCGCCAGAGCACTTGATGAGGCTGACTTCGTTCACTGGTGGCATCGAAACCCCGACAAAAAGCCATATTCAGTGCGCGTGGTGCGGGCTGAACACGATCACTATTTCTATCCGGACTTCGTGGTTTGTATTTCGCATGACGCTGGAGAAACCCCAATTCAGCGGCTGCTGGAAACTAAGGAAAGCACCAAGGACGCGGCGCGCAAATCACAACACTTCCCTGCAGCATACGGCAAAGTCTTGTTCCTCACGCCGGATGGCAACCGCCTTCGGTGGGTGAATGACGATGGGAGCTTGGGTGAGGTGGTCAAATTGACAGAGCCACAGGCGATTCAGACAAAACTAAAAGCGTCTGCGCACACTTGCCAGCTTGCATGAATTGAATACTTTTTATCCTGGGTAGTCGTAACCAGCACAAGTGGTCATGTCACACAAATGTGCGGGGTTATGCGGCCATGCGTAGAAACGCCTTGCTTATGCGCTCATTCCAAAGCGATTGACTGGCAGGCCACTCGGGGGGCGTGATCGGCAGCTTAATCACTTTTCCGTTTTGGTCAATCGTTTGGACTTTGCAACTTGGCTCAAGCTGCATAGCGTACTTATAAGGCTTCTGATTCCTGTTTGGGGTCTTGGCTTCTGCCTTGATCCATTCGTCTAAGCTCTCTTCAAACTGTAGCTTCCAGCGCTGCACAAGTCCGGAAAAGCCTAGCTTAATGTGGTGTGCATGCCAGCACTTGGCAAGCTCTCCCTTTGCGGTATTGCCCTTGTGCAGGTCTTCGTCCAGGAGGTCAAGAACATCATCAATTGGCATTGCCCGCCCTAGTGATGTTTGTTCGATGCGGAAAAAGTGCCGTGATTCGGGCCATTCAGGGCTGCCTCGGTGGTCGCTTGTCTTTTTGTAATGCCGAAGCAGTGTGCATTCGCACATGCGCCCATCTTTCTTCGGATCGTTGCCGATGTAAACGGTTTTTCCCGACGTCAGGGCACGGGCGATACCCTTGTACGGGTCGCCGCTTATCTTGTTGGTATGCGTGCGCAAGCTTGGCAGTCGGTAGATCGCAATGCCATTCAGGGGCTGAATGCAGCGCGCCAACTCTGCGGCAAATGAACCCCATGCGTTCATCAGCTCCTGAGTAACTGCGCCGGTCTTGCTTGCTGGCCGCACAAGATCAGTGCCGTGTTCGATTGCATCAAATTCCTTATGACGAACTGCGCCAAGCTCTCTAAAGATGAAGTGCTCAATAGCTTTACGGCTGAAGTTGCCGGACAGAGGGTCGTGAAATGTCAGCCGTATGAGCTTGCTTGCGTTACCTGTCTTGCCAGGCATGGCAAACGACACATGCACAGCCCCGCGCCCCTCGCGGGGCCAAGCGTGGGGCAACGCTTCTTCGATCGTGCGTGGCTGATGTGCGGCTGTGGTCTCGATAACTACATCAATCCAATCAACATTGGCCCGTGTCATGCAAGTGTTGAGGATCGCGTAGTCAGACAGCCCCAGCATTGGGGCGCTGGGCTTCTTTTTTGCTGGCGCTGTCATGTCAAACCGGAGTAGCTTCTACCCAGTTGGCGGGGCAGATAGGTGACGCTAGCAGGTCGGCGTCAACCGAATAGCGCTTGATCGCTGCGCGGGATGGCTTGTACCCTGGAAAGCGTGCACGGAACTTGCGGATGAATTCAGCAATGTCCTTCTCGCGGTACAGAGGGACTTTGCTTTGGCCGCTTCTGGTGCGCTTGTAAGCGCAGGGGTGTAGACATAGCTCTGCACTGCCCTTGATGCCAGCGTGTCGCCTGTCAGACGTGCGGCATGCCCACAGTTTGAGGTATGTTGGCCAGTCGTAATCAAAGCCAAGGACGCGAGCGAGAACAGCGTCAACGTGACGCCGCTCCAGCAATGAAAGTTCGATTTTTGCAGTCATGTTTTTTTGTTGTGTTGACTGAGGAAGGGACTGTGAAATCAGGTAGCGGTTAGGTTGTCGTGAGTGTCGTAACCATCGCCCGTGAAGTTCGGAGGGTAGAAAACCCAGCCAGCGGGGCCACTTGGTGTGCCTCGCCAAAATGCGTGCGTCTCATGGCCGCACCAATTGACGTGCATGTGAGTCACTCCAGCATGGGTCACGGGAGGCGAGAGCTGGGGCGCGGCTTCAAGGTCGGTAAGTACGTCTTCGTCCAAGCCATGCATCTCGTGAGCGCCGGTGATGAGCCAGCCACTGTCCTTGCATGCCGTCGCGCTGATACGCGTTAGCTTGTCGCGCCCTTGGTCCAGATACAGGGAAGCGCACATTCCTTTGGTTTCTACGCTAACCAATGCACGGACGGCTTTGAACGCATCGAGAGCAAGGGTGGGAAATTTTTCGACGTTCATTATTCTTTTTCTTGTCGGTAGTGGATTACTTGGTCTCTTCGCGCCGGGCGATGAGGAATTTCAGGGACTCTTCCGAGTAGCCATGGCGGGATGCCCGCTCCATCTCAAACTTGCGCACGCGGGCAAGCTCTTCCATGGTGAACAGGAGGCAATTGCCGATGCGCTGGGAGCGCATGCGGTAGCGAACGTGACGACCTGAGCGGTTATTGTGACGTAGCCAAGCACTCCACTGAACAGCATTGCGAATCGGTGCATGCTCGGCCAGCCATTCGGCGGCACGTGCCGTTGGAAGCGCGAAAGGGGCCGAAGCTTCAGCGCTGGAAGTTGCGCCCATTGTCAAAGGGTCACCTTGAAAAAGGTTTGGCCTGGGATGACCTCGATCATCTTTGCACCGCATGGCAGGGCGTAGCGCATGGTGCCGTCTTCATGCTGTATGCACTTGGTGTCAAGCGTCAGCACGTCAGCAGCATCTTCAAGCTTCATGAGTTCAAAATGCATTGAATTTCTCCATTTATTTATAAGTGAGTATTTGCATTAATGTATTTGAATGCGTCTCATTTGTACAGTTTAATTTCACATTAAGAAAAAACTGCATCAAGGGCTTCAATGCCAGAGCGATTCGAGATAAGGGGTACAAGGTCAGCAGGCGAATAGGCGGCACTGTCGACAGGTGAGCGACGCAATGCTAAGGCATGCTCAAAATTGATAGCTGCGTAAATTCACAGTTCTTTTGGGTATACCCCATGCGAACCATTTAAAAGTTCGTTAAATCAATCAATCGAACCATATAAAAAGAACTAATATAATCGAACCACTCAAAGCGAACTCGGTTCCAAAACATGCAAGCCCCAAACAAGTCAGCCCCCTTTGTTCGTGCCTACCTTCGCGCTTCGACAAAAGAACAGGACGCCAGCCGCGCTGATGCGGCTCTTGAACAGTTCGCCAAGGAAAAGGGGCTAATCATTGCCGCCAAGTACACCGAGAACGAATCAGGGGCCAGCCTCGCGCGCCCGGAGCTGTTTCGACTGCTGAATGATTGCCATCCCGGCGACATACTGCTGATTGAACAGGTTGACCGACTGTCCCGCCTGGATGATTCCGACTGGTCAAAGCTCAAGGATGAAATCAAGGCGCATGGCGTGCGTATCGTTGCCCTGGACTTGCCTACTTCTGTGGAATGCTTGACGAAGGACAGGGACTCATTTACCGGCGCGATGCTCGAAGCGGTGAACGGCATGTTGCTGGATATGCTGGCGGCGATTGCTCGCAAGGACTACACGGATCGCCGCCGCCGCCAAGGTGAGGGCATTGCGAAGGCTAAAGCTGCGGGCAAGTTCAGGGGTAAACAGGTAAATACAGAGCGCCATGCTGTGATTGCCAGCATGTTGAACAAGGGCATGTCCTGGACGGACATTCAAATAGCAACCAGCGCCAGCCGTTCGACTATCAAGCGCGTGAACGATGCTCGAAAAGAAGCTCTCGCCATGAGTGACGCCCCGGCAAGCGTAAAGTAACGCCTTGGTAAGCCCAATGGCCCGAAGGACAGCCGCTCATGCGGCTGTTTGTATTTGTCCTGATCAGCGCATTTCTCTTTTCTTCTTTGCGGGTGCTGCGTGAATTTTTGCCGGGCTAGGCATTTTGGTTATAAAACGGGGCTTTACGTCTTCCCATTTCGGGATAAGTGAGAAAACATCTCTTGGTAATTTCATATTCTCGATTGCCCCACGTAGAGTAGAGGTTTCCAGTATCATGTATTGCCGCGTTGTCATGCTTGATTGAGCATGACCTAGTATTCCATTGACTACATATTCTGGGACTGCGGCGCTTAATAGCTTGGATGCCATCGTGTGTCTGAAACTATGGAATACAGCCTTTCCTTCTTCATTCTCTACAACGTCGCACGCCCTGCGGTAATTTATAAACCACTTCACCATTTCGTAGTCGTAAGTTTTGGAGTCGCGAGTCACATCTTGTGGATCCATTTCTTGGAATAAACACCAATGGTTTGTGGATCGGAGTTCTTCAACGTAATCAAGGAATCCAAGCGCTATCAAGTCCGAATGTATTGGGACAAGCCTTACTGATGTTTTTACCGTCTTTGTGCTTTTTCTTCTCATGCCGTCAATGTCTTCACCGGCGTTGATGTCAATGCACATGATCCCGTCTTTTTCAACAATGTCAGACAGCCGGAGCTGGGCAAGCTCGTTTGCCCGTGCCCCAGTGAACAGAGCCAGAAGCGGCAGCCAGTAGTGATAACGCCCTCGAAAGCGCTTGATGCCGTAACCGTAAAGCCTATCAATACTTCGCATCTTTCCCGTGAATAGCTTTGTCAGGTCTTCATTGCTAAAGATTCTGCGGGTCTTCGTTGTGCTTTCAAGCATTTCCCGTTCATCAGCTGTAAAAATGTTATCTTTGCATTTTCTGCACGGGTTGCCATATTTTGTAAAACCCCATTTGTCGGGATTTGCTGAATTTTCAAGTCCCCATGTAAAAAACGCTTGGACTTTTAGCACGTGTTCGGTCGATGTTTTTATATCTACTGTTTTCCCTTCTTCTTTCTTGTTTATTTCGGCCGCTTCACGGCGTGACAAATTTTTGAACCTGTTGCTGCCATTTTTGTTTGGCGGCATATCGTTTTCAATGTCGAGAAATTCACGAATTGTTTTGCGGGATATATCGCAGATATACATATCCCCCATTGTTGACATAAAAGCGCGTGCTGCCTTGAGGTATTGATTCTTTGAAGAGTCAGTAAGTCCCGTCTTATTATCTTCGTAATCCTTCACAAGTTCTGAGAATTGAACTTTCGGGAGTTCTTGCGCTTTAGTCATTGCTTCAAGGACTGCATCAGTTATCTGGCTTGCCTGTGTGCCGGAGCGTGCAAGCGCGGCCATGGATACGTCAGCTATCTGGCTTGCGTGCTCTGTAGCGATACGTGCGCGCTCGGCCACGCGCTCGGTTTGGAGCTGGGCTGCACGTTGACCAATGGCGATGGCGACTGTCTTGGTTCGCTCTGCCTGCTGTTGCGCCGCCTTGGTTTCATTGATGTACTGTGCTGCGACTTGGAGCGCTGCATCTTTGGCTGCCTCTGAGGCTTGAAGCGCCGCCCGGAGCTGGGCATTTTCGTTATCGCTTTCCTCCCTCAGCACCATGAGGGCATGCACGTCATCAGGCTTGAATGCTGCAGCTTGTTCCCTCTGTTCGCGGGCTTTCTGCTGCCGAGCAGCCTCTGCGGCGTACTCGTCAGCGTCTGAGGCGTACTGGGCAGCCTCTGCAGCTTCGTCGTGGTCTGGGATGGGCTGGGCCTGCTGGCGCTGCTTGATAAGGGTCAGAAGGCGATTGCGGGCCTCTTCTTGCTGTTCTGGCGTGGGGATCGGGTTGTTCTTGTTCATCTCGGCTCTCAATTCATCGAAGGCCGGTATTTTCCTCGCCTGAATGAGGTGTGCTGACCGAATTGCCTCCCGGCGTTGCTCTGTGCCGAGTGATAGCCGCATCTCGGCACGCCCAAGGGCTGGAACCAAGTCCTTCGGGATATGGATGCGCGCGTGGAACTGATTGCCGTGGCGGTTGCGAGTGAGTCCGAGTCCTGATTGCATGGCTGCGCCCTGTCACCTTGTGGCGTCACGTTTTCGTAACACCTTGGCTTGTTGCGGCAGTCAGGTAGGTTGAATATCTAGCAAAATCAACGTGTTAGATTGCGAAGTCAAATACACGTTGAGTATGTCGGCCACGTCGGTATCCGGGTGCGGCCACTCGGTGGCTGCGTCGAGGGTGACGCAGCTCAGACCGGGGCCGTCAGTGCTGCCTTGATTTTATTGGACAGCTGTGCCACTGCGAGAGAAGCGGGTGCTCCGGGCATGGATTGCAGCAGCAACTGGCGGCGCATCACGGCTTCACGCACGGCAGAATCAACCGGAATATCGCCCCAGTGCGTGAGTTGCAGCGGCTCTCCAGACTCGGTGGTCACAAAGCGGTTGAGCACCTGCTGGAGCTGGCTGGTAATGGCGCGGCCATCGCCGGGGCGCTGTGCCTGGTTGATGACCAGGCGCACCTGCTGGCGCTTTTGCTGCAGTGCCAGCACCTTGATGGCGGCGTAGGCGTCGGTCAGCGAGGTGGGCTCGGGTGTGGCCACGACTAGCACTTCGGTGGCTAAGGAGACCGAGAACAGCACCACATCAGAGATGCCAGCGCCGGTGTCGAGCAAGATGATGTCGTAGCGGGGGCGCAGCGTCTCGATGGTGCGCATGAACTGGGCGCGAATCTCGGGCGTAAGGCGCGAGTATTCGATCATTCCAGAGCCTGCCAGCAGTACGGAGTAGCCGCCGGAGGTGGTCAGAATGGCTTCATCCAGCGAGGCGCGGCCCGTGAAGACGTCGTGCAGGGTGACCTTGGGGTAGAGGTTGAGCACCACATCCAGGTTGGCAAGGCCCAGGTCTGCATCCAGCACCAGCACATTGAAGCCGTGGCGAGTAAGGGCAGCAGCCAGGTTGGCGGACACAAATGTTTTGCCTACACCGCCTTTGCCACTGGTGACAGCGATGATGTGGGCCAGTCTGGATCGGCTGGGCGCCCGTAATGCATCTTCCATGGAAATATGTGCGGGCAGTGTGGGAAGTGTGACCAATGTATCCATCGTCTCAAGGTGTTATGACCTGGCGCTGGGCGTCGGTGTATACGTCTGGTGCTGTGTTGTGCTCTGAGTCATTTTCCTCGAAAGCGGCGGCAGGCAAAGGGCTGAAAAGCAGGCTTTTTTCCTCGGCACTCACGGTACTGTCGGGCGGGTCTTCCATGAAAACGCAGTTGCGGCCTGCCGATTTGGCCAGGTACAGCTGCCGGTCGGCACGTTCTGTCCATAGCTGGGTCGTGCTGCGAATCCATTGCTGGGCGTAGACACCGCCAATGCTCACAGTCACATGCAGGGTCTGACCGGAGGAGATGCGGATGGGCGTGGACTCAATGGTCTGGCGCAGGCGTTCAGCCACCGCGTGGCCCTGATGGGCGGGGCAGACCGGCAGAACAATGGCAAATTCTTCGCCGCCATAGCGGGACAGCGTGTCCATGGGGCGTATGCCTTCGGACAGGGTCTGCGCCACGGACTGCAGCACCATGTCACCCGCGATGTGGCCATGCGTGTCATTGATCTGCTTGAAGTGATCAATGTCCAGCATGAGCAGCAGAGCCGTTTCGCCGGAGCGGGCCACGCGGTCCATCTCACGCTCGATGACGGAGCGGAAATGGCGGCGGTTGGCAAGCCCCGTGAGGGGGTCGCGCAAAGACAGCTCGCACAGACCGTCAATCAGTGCTTGCAGGTAATGGGTGGGAGTGTCCGTGGGAAGGCGAATCTCGCCGCCGCCTGTGCGTGTCACCAGATTATGGGCGGTGGCAAGGCGCAGATCGCGCAGAAACACGGATTGATGAGGTGCGGATGAGGTCACAACTTGCTATCAATGATGGCTATCAGTGTAGCAGTGCGCCTTGATTTTCTGTAACTGCAGGTTTATCCGTAGCGTTGATTTAGGTCAGCTTTGTGGGGAAATTGCCAAGGCTTTGCAAAAACTCGGCATCGGTTCGATACAGCCTCACAGGACTGCCTTTTCTTCCCAGCAGGCCTGCGCGCTCAAGGCGTTGCTCTGCGGGCAGCTTCAGTCCCACCACATGCAGCAAGCCGCCGCGCAGAGTGACGAGCCGCTCCAGTCTGGCAAAGGTTTCCACACCCGTAATGTCGATGCTGTTGATGGATTGCATCAGCAGCGCCAGGTCCTGGGTCTGGGGCGACTGCTGCAAGGCATCGGCTGCATAGCGCTCAAGCGCGGTTGCGGTGGCAAAGTCCAGATCGGCATCCATGCGCAGGGCGATGAGCTGGGGTGCGAGCACCGGCAACTGCCAGAGCTGGCGGCTGCGCAGGCTGCCATCGGGGTGCAGGCCGACCTCAATAATGCGCGGGTGCAGGTGCTGGTAGAGGTAGTAGGCCTGGCTGAGCATGATGCCGGCGAACACGCCCCAGTACATGCGCGGCGCGGTGGCAATGGTCAGCACCAGCGTCGCGACGCTGATGCAGGCCTCGACTCTGGAAATTTTGAACAGATTGAGAATGGCGCTGGGCCTGACCAGATTGAGCACCGCCGTGATCACAATGGCTGCCAGCGCAGACTGGGGCACGTGGTACAGCCATGGAATGAACCAGAGCACCACCACAATCACCAGCAGAATGGAAAAGACATTGGCATAGCCCGTCTTGGCGCCGGCCAGCAGGTTGACGGCCGAGCGCGAGAATGAAGCGCTGGTGGCAAAGCTGCCAAACAGGCCCGCACTGATTTTGGACAGGCCCTGTGCAATCAAATCCTGATTTTCATTCCAGCGCGTACCGGCCTGCTGATGCTCGACCTGCGCACTGGAGGCGGTCTCCAGAAAGCTGACCAGAGAAATGACCAGAACCGGCATGATGAGCCCGGCAAACTGCTCCCATTCCAGCATGCCCGGCCACTGAAAGTGCGGCAGACCGGCTGGCAGGTGGCCGATGACCGAGCCACCGCCATCGGCAAAGCCCGTCGCCCAACTGATGAGGCCGGTCAGCCCGATGATGAAAATGGCCGAGGGGAAAGCTGGGCGCCATTTCTTGGCCAGCATCAGCAAGGCCATGCTGCCCAGGCCATAGGCAATGGATTGACCGTTGAACAGATAAATAGAGGGCGAATTCCAGACCGTGCTCCAGTCCGAGCGCATGCCCAGTAGCGTAGGCAGCTGTGAAGCCAGAATCAGCAAAGCCGCCGCTTGGGTAAAGCCCGCCAGCACGGGCGAGGTGACAAGGTTGAGCAGCCAGCCCGCGCGGACCATGCCCAGGCTCCACTGCAGCAGGCCCGAAAGAATGGCCATCCATGCCGCCAGAGCCACCCACTGGGTAGAACCGGGCTCGGCCATGCCCGTCAGCGATGCACCAATCAGCAGCGCGCTGAGCGCCGTGGGGCCCACGCCCAGCCGGGGTGAGGGGCTGAACAGCACAGCAATGGCGGCCGGAATGATGGAGGCGTAAATGCCCGTAATCAGCGGCATGCCGGCCAGCGCTGCATAGGCCACGCCTTGCGGCAGCAGCATCAGGCCGACAGTCAGGCCCGCCCAGAATTCACCGCGCAGCAGGGCTGGTGTGGGTTTGGGCCAATTGAGAAAAGGGAGCCAGCGGGCCAAAGATTGCATGGAGGTCATTGTCCGCGAATGAAATCTCGAAGAACCCCCGAAGCTTAGCCGCTGTTTGTTTTGATGAGATTAAAAAAGAGAGGCTCAAGGCCTCTCTTCCCACCTTTCGGTGTGGTGCGCGCAGTGGTTGAACCACCGGTCTATTTTTTAGTTACCCAGATTGCGAATCGCTTCGGGGGTGTACTGGCTGGGCTTGAGGTTGTCCTTGCCCAAAATTGGAGCCTTGGGGCGTTCCTGCACCAGATTCATGCTGACATAAGAGCCGGCATTCAAGTCGTAGTAGAACGAGGTGCCGGCATGCCACTTCTTGATGTCGTAGGCGTAGTAGTAGTTGATCTCGCCGTGCTGCCACAGCTGGCCACGTGCATCGTAGAAGTCACCCGAGACGGCGTGGCCGGTGTCTTCGTCAATGAACATCACGCGCTTGGAGTAAACGTGGCGGTAGCCGGGTTTGAGCTTGCCTTCAAGCACCCAGACGCGGCGCAGCTCGTAGCGGGTGTAGGCAGGGTTGGGGTGGCCGGGCTTGAGCAGTTCGGCGTACTTGATCTGCTGGTTGATACGGAAGGTATTCGCAGGGATGTACATCTCGCGCTTGCCTTGCATGGACCACTCATAGCGCTCGGAGCCGCCGTTGAACAGGCGCTCTGAGTCGATGGTGGCCTTGCCGCTAGTGCCGGGGGAGGGCTGGTCATAGCCGAACTCGGGCAACTGGCGCACACGGCGGGTGCCGGGGTCATAGGCCCAAGCCAGACGCTTGTCTGTGCCGAAGTTCATGGGCTCAATCGACAGAATTACGCCCCCTTTTTCGCGCTCGGGCAGCATCGAGAAGTTGGTCACATACGCGTATTTGCCATCGTTGGGTTTGCCCAGATTTTCCTTGGAGTCATAGCGGCTGAGCTGAATGTAGCTGGTGCGGCCCCAGGCAATATCGCCACCTGCACCCACCAAAGCCATGTCGCGTTCCACCTCTTCGGTGCTGGCACGGCTGGGGATCAGGTTGTTCCAGAACAGCTCAAGGCCAGTCTTGGGGATGGGGAAGGGCAGTGCGCCCATGAAGCCTTTGACGCCATTGCCTTCATTGACGACTTCGGCTTCCAGTGCGTTGCGCTTGATCACCGCGCAGATTTCGTCGTCATAACGGAAGTCGCGGTGACCCGGATAGACGGGGATGCGCATGGTGGTGGGGAAGCGCTTGAGCAGCGCCTTCTGGCCATCGCTGAGTTTGTCGGCGTACTGGGCCATGTTGGCCGCCGTGATTTCTACGATCGGCTTTTCATTGGCGTAGATGTCGGGCTGGAACTGGCCCACCGACTTGGTGAACTTCACACCGGGCGGTACACCCAGAATTTTTCCGGTAAAGGCGGGAATGCTGCCATCTGCATTACCTGCCTTGATGGCGCCGGTGCAGGTCAGCTCCTTGCCCAGCTTGTCGGCTTCTGCGGCGGGCACCTTGGCAAAGGCGGCTCCGGCCATCAAACCCATGCACAGCATCAGGGCTGCGCTCATCTTTTTATCTTGCATCGCTCTCTTCCCCCTCTAAAAATCCATGCAGGTCGTTGCCTGTGATGGATGAATTCTGGGGATATTTGTCATGTCATGAATCGTCTGATAAGACTAATCAAAAGGTTCATATCTGTGTCAATAAAAAAGGCAGCGCCGTTGCCGGAGCTGCCTTTTGAGGGGAGGATGGGCTGAAAATTAATCCGAGCCGCGCAGATCCATCTCTTCGTATTTGACGATCTTGGTGCCCTTGATCCACTTGTAGCCAAACCAGATGGCCAGGAACAAAGGCAGGCCGATATAGGTGGCGATGGCGCCGATCCAGTCGATCTGGTCCTTGATCAGGTTTTCATAGTTCTGACCCAGTGTGATGACCAGGCACAGCACAAAGGCAAAGATGGGGCCGAAGGGGAAAGCCGCCGCCTTGTAGGGCAGCTGGTTCATGTCGAAGTTCTGCGCTTCGCAGCCCTTGCGGAAGCGGTAGTGGCTGATCGCAATGCCCAGCCAGGCCACAAAGCCGCACATACCCGACAGGTTCAGCAGCCAGATATAGACCACTCCGGGGCTGAAGACATTGGTGAAGAAGCACATGGCGGCGATCAGCGTGGTGGCAATCAGAGCCATCACGGGCACGCCGCGGGAGTTCACCCTGGCAAACAGCTTGGGTGCCATGCCTTGACTTGCCATGGCGTACAGCATGCGGGTCGAGGCATACATGCCCGAGTTACCGGCGGACAGCACAGAAGTCAGCACCACGGCATTCATCACGGCAGCGGCGCCCAGCAGACCAGCACGTTCAAACACCAGCGTGAAGGGGCTGACAGCAATGTCGCCCAGATTGTTGCGCAGCAGCTTGGGGTCGGTGTACGGAATCAGCAGACCGATGATGAGAATGGCGAAGACGTAGAACAGCAAAATGCGCCAGAACACCTTGCGCACGGCCTTGGGCACGTTCTTGCCCGGGTCTTCCGATTCACCAGCGGCAATGCCGATCAGTTCGGTGCCCTGAAACGAAAAGCCCACCACCATGGCCACGCCAATCAGTGCAGCAAAGCCGCCTGCAAAAGGTGCATCACCGGCGGTGAAGTTGGCGACATTGCCCCAGAAACCTTCGGGCGCGCCGCCTTGCAAAATGCCAAAAATCATCAGCACGCCAATGCCGATGAAGACCAGCACCGTGGTGACCTTGATGGCAGCGAACCAGAACTCTGACTCGCCAAAGCCTTTGGCTGAGAGAGCGTTGAGTCCAAACATCAGCGCCAGAAACAGGGCGCTCCAGAGCATGCCGTTGGTGCCGGGGAACCAGTAGGCCATGACCAGCTGTGCGGCCACCAGATCGACCGCAATGGTCACGGCCCAGTTGTACCAGTAGTTCCAGCCCAGGGCGAAGCCAAAGCCTTCGTCCACATACTTGGCACCATAGGTGGCAAACGAGCCGGACACGGGCATGTGCGCGGCCATTTCGCCCAGACTGGTCATCAAAAAGTAGACCATCAGGCCGACGACCATATAGGCCAGCAGGGCACCGCCAGGGCCGGCCTGAGAAATCGTCGCGCCCGAGGCCACGAAAAGGCCGGTGCCGATGGAGCCGCCGATGGCGATCATCGACATATGGCGGGCCTTGAGGGAACGGTGCAAACCACCGTTGTCAGTTTTTGCTTGGCTATCGCTCATGAGAGATTCTGATTTTTGCAGCGCATAAAGCAGGCGGAAAGTGGCTTGGGTACAAGCCGTTGCTTCATGTTGTAAGTGGCGTTGTGATGTCCGGTTGACCCGGATATCAACGCGGTCAGCGTGATGCGCGATGACATGCATCGTCCTCAGAGGCTGCCGACAGGGTGCCGATTGTGAGCGATTTGCGCCTGTGCTGTGCAGCAGGCGCCGGGCGAGCTGGCGTTTGCCACTGATTTGAATGCCTAAGTTATTGATTCATATCGAATAACTGAGTATTCAGAGGTTTTCTCAAATATCCTTAAACCTTCGTCGATTCGTCGTCTTTGTTGGGCGGGTCTTTGGCTGCTGAAGATCTTGAATGCTGATGTTTAGGCTGATTTGTTAGTCATTTCGTCAATTAATAAAGTCAAATTAACTTTATCGCTGGGCGATAGTTATTATTTTGAATGAAAAAAGCTGCCAGCGCTTATAGATAAAGCGATGGCAGCTTCTGTTTTGATAGCGATTGGCTCGCTGTGGAGTGCGGCGTGCTGTTCGATCAGCTCAGCAGCAATGCATCATCCGACAGCTTTTCGCCGCGAACCTTCTCGAACATGTGCAGCAGGTCGGGCACATCCATCTTGGCGCGCTCTTCGCCGCTCACGTCCAGCACCACATTGCCCTGGTGCAGCATGACGGTACGCGTGCCCACATCCAGCGCCTGGCGCATGCTGTGCGTGACCATCATGGTGGTCAGTTTGGTTTCCTGCACGATGCGGTCGGTCAGCCGCAGCACAAATTCTGCGGTGCGCGGGTCCAGCGCGGCCGTGTGCTCGTCCAGCAGCAGAATGCGCGAGGGCTGCAGCGCAGCCATCAGCAGGCTCACGGCCTGGCGCTGGCCGCCAGACAGCAGGCCGATGCGGTCGGACAGGCGATTTTCAAGGCCCAGACCCAGCGTGGACAGGCGTTCGCGGTACAGGTCGCGGTTGGCGGCCTTTACGGCCTTGGACAGGCCGCGAAAGTTGCCGCGCTCATGCGCCAGCGCCATGTTTTCTTCGATGGACAGGTCTTCGCAAGTACCGGCCATCGGGTCCTGAAACACGCGGGCGACCTGCTTGGAGCGGGACCAGACGGGCATGCGCGTCATGTCGATGCCGGCGATTTCAATCTTGCCCTTGTCCACGCTCTGGTCGCCAGAGACGCAGTTCAAAAATGTGGACTTGCCCGCGCCGTTGGAGCCGATGACGGTGACAAACTGGCCATCAGGGATGGACAGCGACAGACCGCGCAGGGCGCGTGTCTCAATCGGCGTGCCGGGGTTGAAGGTGAGTTCGAGGTTTTGTGCGTTCAGCATGGTGTTCTCCGCAGTCCTTCTTCTTTATTTACGCTTGCTCAGCTTTTTCTTGATTTGCGGAATGATCAGAGCGATGGTGACCAGCACTGCCGTCACCAAGTTCAAGTCCTGCGCCTTCAGGCCAATCGCGTCGATATTGAGCGCGGCGGCGATGAAGAAGCGGTAGACCACGGCGCCAATCACCACGGCGAGCGTCGCCCAGATGATCTTGCGTGAAGGCAGAATGGTTTCGCCCACGATCACTGCAGCAAGACCAATCACGATGGTGCCGATGCCCATGGAGATGTCAGAGCCGCCCTGTGTCTGCACAAACAGCGCGCCAGCTAGACCGACAAGGCCGTTGGAGATCGCCATGCCCAGCAAAATCATGGCGCCGGTGTTGACGCCCTGTGCACGTGCCATACGGGCGTTAGAGCCCGTGGAGCGAATGGCCAGGCCACGCTCGGTGGCAAAGAACCAGTCCAGCGCCAGCTTGGCCACGATGACAAAGCCCAGCAAGATGATGGGGCGCATCACATAGTCTTCAATGTTGTCAGGCTGCAGCATGGTGAACAGCGTGGGCTCATTGATCAGGGGCACATTGGGACCGCCCATGACGCGCAGGTTGATCGAGTACAGGCCAATCATCATCAGGATGGAGGCCAGCAGGTCCATGATCTTGAGCTTGACGTTGAGCCAGCCCGTGATGAAGCCTGCCACAGCGCCCGCAGCCGTACCGGCCAGCGTGGCCAGCCAGGGGTTGGTGCCCGTGGAAATCAGAATGGCGCAGACGGCACCACCCAGAGGGAAACTGCCATCGACCGTCAGGTCGGGAAAGCGCAGCAACCGGAATGAGATGAAGACGCCCAGCGCCACCAGGCTGAAGATCAGGCCAATTTCAATGGCACCGAGAACGGAAAATAAAGACATAGAGGAAGCGACAGGCGCGGCAGACGTCTAAAAAAATCGGCAGGGCCATGTCACCATGGCACCTGCCGCTGTGCTGGCGCTGCAAGCCATAGTGGCTGCAGCGCAAGTCACAGACCGGGATTTACTTGACCACGGTGGCCGCAGCCTTGACCAGAGCGTCAGACAGCTTCACGCCTTGCTTTTCAGCAGCGCCGGGGTTCACGAACAGTTCCATCTTGGTGGAGACTTCGGGCTTGATGTCGCCAGCCTTCTCGCCCTTGAGGATACGCACGACCATGCGGCCGGTCTGCTCGCCCAGATCGCGGTAGTTGATGCCGTAGGCTGCCACAGCACCGCGCTTGACGGAGTCAGTGTCCGAAGCCACCAGAGGAATCTTGGCGTCTTGACCCACCTTGACCAGCGACTCATAGGCCGACACCACGTTGTTGTCGGTGTTGGTATAGATCACATCGACCTTGCCCACCAGCGAGCGGGCGGCGCTGGAAACGTCCACCGAGCGGGGAGCCGCTGCAGTCACCAGTGTCCAGCCCATCTTGGGCAGCAGAGCCTGCAGTTCCTTCACGACCACGGCGGAGTTGGCTTCACCGGGGTTGTAGACCATGCCGATGCGCTTGGCATTGGGCACGACCTGCTTGACCAGATCCATCTGCTTGTCCAGAGCCAGCAGGTCGGACACGCCGGTGACGTTGTTCTTGGAGGCTTCCCAGCTAGGCACCAGCTTGGCGGCTACGGGGTCGGTCACGGCGGAGAACACCACGGGCACTGTCTTGGTCGAAGCGATCACGGCCTGAGCGGAAGGCGTGGCGATGGCGACGATGGCATCAGGCTTGTCACCCACAAACTTGCGGGCGATCTGCGCTGCGGTGCCGGTGTTGCCCTGAGCGCTCTGGTATTGCCACTTCAGGGTCTTGCCGTCTTCGTAGCCGGCGGCCTTCAGGGCGTCCTTGACGCCATCACGCACTGCATCCAGAGCGGGGTGCTCAACAATGGCGGTCACGGCCACGGACTTGGTGTCGGCGGCGTAGGCGCCCGTCATGGCGGAAATTGCCAGGGCCAGTGCGCCCATGCGTGCCAAGGACAGCTGCTTCATGTGTATCTCCAGCGATTGTTGTATGTATCAGATGAATTAAGGCTGCAGTGCTTGAAGACACAGCGCCTCGCGGGAAAGTCTACTGCACCGACCTGCCTGTCTTCTCGCTTGCGATAACCCTGTTTATCCCTATACGTGGATTGCGAAAAAATGGCATGAAAGCTGCGCAAAGCAGTAAATGATTAGATTAAGAGTGCGGTAATGAAGTTGGAAGACGCGCAATATTGCGTCGCCTGCGCCTTTTATGGCTTCATTTGCTGCATTTTTCCTGCGTGGAAGGTGGTCTGCCTGCTGAAATCTGCGCGGAAGGCCTGGATTTGAGGATTGCGCAGCAGTGCCTTCATCGCCGCAGCAAGCAGCGAGTGCTACGGTTTTTGCTGAATGTAAAACTTTGGCAGGCCAGCGCCTTGGCTGCATGTAAATCTGTTGTTTGAGCTGCTTTGCCCCCTGTTTCGGCCACAAAAAAGCCTGCACAGGCTGACCCGTGCAGGCTTTTTTTGATGAAATTCAGAGCAGCTTACATACCCGAATAGTTAGGGCCGCCGCCGCCTTCTGGTGTCACCCAGACGATGTTCTGGGTCGGGTCCTTGATGTCGCAGGTCTTGCAGTGCACGCAGTTCTGGGCATTGATCTGCAGGCGCTGCTTGCCAGCGTTGGCATCATCTTCCACAAACTCGTACACGCCCGCGGGGCAGTAACGCTGCTCGGGGCCGGCAAACTTGGTCAGGTTCACGTTGACGGGGACGCTAGCGTCCTTGAGCGTCAGGTGCGCTGGCTGGTTTTCCGCATGGTTGGTGCTGCTGATGAACACGCTGGAGAGGCGGTCAAAGGTCAGCTTGCCATCGGGCTTAGGGTACTCGATGGGGGTGCATTCGGCTGCGGGCTTCAGGTATGCATGGTCGGGCTTGTTGCGGTGCAGCGTCCATGGGATGTTGCCGCGCAGCACAAACTGCTCCAGGCCGTTCATGATCGAAGCGGTGGTCAGGCCCTTCTTGAACCATGCCTTGAAGTTACGCGCCTTCCACAGCTCTTCATACAGCCAGCTGTTTTCAAACGCATGGGTGTAAGAGTTGAGTTCGTCGTGCTGACGGCCCGCCACCAGCGCGGCATACGCGGCTTCAGCGGCCAGCATGCCGGTCTTGATGGCAGCGTGGCTGCCCTTGATGCGGCTGACGTTGAGGAAACCAGCTTCGCAGCCGACCAGTGCGCCACCGGGGAACACAAAGCGGGGCAGGCTGGAGATACCGCCAGCCGTGATGGCGCGGGCACCGTAGGAGATGCGCTTGCCGGGCTTGATGCCCTTGGCTTCGTCGCCTTCCAGGTAGTAACGGATGTTGGGGTGGGTCTTCCAGCGCTGCATTTCCTCGAAAGGAGACAGGTAGGGGTTGGAATAATCCAGACCCGTGATGAAGCCCAGCGTGACCAGATTGTCTTCCAGGTGGTACAGGAAGGCGCCGCCGTAGGTGTCGCTCTTCATGGGCCAGCCAGCGGTGTGCACCACCATGCCGGGCTTGTGGCGGGCGGGGTCGATTTCCCACAGTTCCTTGATGCCCAGACCGTAAGTCTGCGGGTCGCGGTTGGCGTCCAGCGAGTACTTGGCGATGATTTGTTTGCCCAGATGGCCGCGTGCGCCTTCGGCAAATATCGTGTACTTGCCGTGCAGCTCCATGCCCAGCTGGAAGTCGCCCGTGGGCTCGCCTTCCTTGCTGATACCCATATTGCCGGTGGCCACGCCCTTGACCGAGCCGTCTTCGTTGTAGAGCACTTCAGCGGCGGTGAAGCCGGGGAAGATTTCCACGCCCAGCGCTTCAGCTTGCTCGGCCAGCCACTTGGTGACAAAGCCCAGGCGCACGATGTAGTTGCCTTCGTTGTGAAAGCACTTGGGCAGCAGCCAGTTGGGCGTTCGCAGCGAAGCCTTCTCGCCCAGGAACACCATGGCGTCCTCGGTCACGGGCTGGTTCAGGGGGGCGCCCTTGGCCTTCCAGTCGGGGATCAGTTCGGTCAGAGCGCGGGGGTCCATGATGGCGCCCGACAGGGTATGTGCGCCGGGCTCGGAGCCTTTTTCCAGAACGACAACCGAAACATCCTGACCTTTTTCAGCAGCCAGCTGCTTGAGGCGGATGGCGGTGGCCAGGCCGCCGGGGCCTCCGCCAACCACCACCACGTCATATTCCATGGCCTCGCGCGGGCCGTATTGGGCCAGGATTTCATCGTTCGTCATCGGGGTAGTCTCGCTTGAATATTGAATGGGAAAACTAACTTGCGCGGCTTTGCTTATGTCCTGTCACAAATACCGCGATGCGGGCGATTCTATGCTGAGCACTTCCCATAGCCGTGCAGAGAAGGTGACAGCGTATCAATCTGTATTGCGCCAAAGTCCATAGGCTAGTGTTCGCCCGGGTGGGCGCCATCCTCCAAAGAAACTAGAGCAGGATGACTATGAGCCGCCTGCTAATACCGCCATTGAGGAGTGCCAGAGTTATGAGAATTGAGCTGCCCGAGCAAAAAACGTGGGTCTATGAAACACGCTTTGGCGTGCGCTGGGGCGATATGGACGCCATGGGCCATAACCTTATTGTCGGAAGTTTGTTAGATGAAGACCAATTTTTATAGGAGAAATATTTCATCTAACACTCTTTTTGTTAGATGATGTGTGTGTCCCAAAAGACCGCCTGATGCAGCGTTGTTGCATAAATCGCCACTTTGCGTCAGCTTTCCTTACGCGCTGAGTCAGCTCCCGCACTCCAAGGACCGCTATCGCTCTACCAACTGGAAGCAGTACAACGCCGCACTCAAGGCCAGTGGTTCTCTGACCATCTGGCTGGACTCATGGTTTGCCACTGCCCCCAGTTCTCACATGCAGCCATCCAGTGTTGCCAGGCCATGAAGCATCTGTTCGGCTTGCCCATACGACAAATCTTTGACTTTGTGCAATCTTTGTTTACTTTGTCTGGGCTGCTGTGGTCTACCAGAATCAATCAGCTTTTCTAGGTGGTTGCTCGCCTCTGGAGGCTGTGTCATCTGTGCAGCTCAGCCGCTGCCAAGCTTGGATACGCCTCGTTCGAGAATAGAATTTTTGCCTTCTCGTACATAGCATCTACATATCCAATCTCCTGTCGTGGCGATTAGGTATCGCCTTCAAGTACCTCTCATAGTTGGTTGAGAGTCGGAGTGTCGACCTTCAACTTCAATCCTGTAACGTCTTTCGATTGCAGTTGCTAGTTCTGAAAATTCAACTTCTAGAGCTTGAGCAAGTCTAAAAAGTACACAAATTGACGGTTGGGTCTGCGCAACTTCCAACTTTCCTATGAACGTACGATGGACGCCGGCGAGATGTGCTAGCTCCTCTTGACTGACTTTTAGCAATCCCCTTCTGTACTTAATTTCTGCAGCGACCGCACGCTGAGCATCGATGTCATGTGGACTTTTCATGGTCCAACTGTCGAGTTCTAGCACCATCTATGCACCACCATTTATGGTGCAAAATAGATGCTTTGAAATTTAGCTTCACTTACAGCTTGCAATAGCCGTCATGACATTTGGTACTCACCCATCAGAAGGTTTAACTTTTACCGAGGTAAATGCAAAAATTCAAGATCCACAATGGAAATTGAACCCCTTGCGAATTTTTACAGCTGACGAACTAAAAAGACTTGATAAAAGCCTCTATGGTTTCACTCATTTTGATAAAGAGGATTTGATTAATGGGGCGATGGGGCGTCATGCACTTGCGCCAGTCGCTATCGTATTTCAAATATTGTGGAAACATCCTGATTTGAAGAGTGTCAGACCGGAAAGCATGGAATCTTTAGATAATAATATTTTTTACTTGGCATTAAAATACTTTCATGCATTTGTTAAAGAGGAAATATCTTTTAAAGAAAATAAAAATGGAAATAATGATTCATTCTTTTTGCTTCTTGAACAATATAAAAAATTACTTATATCTAAATAGATGATTTAGATTTTACGTCTGGTAATCTCAAAGAGTTTTTAAGCTGCGACGTCAGTTTGTCTTGTGCTGGTGAGAGTGGTTCAAAACTTTGCAGGCGTGCCATCATCGCCCAGCGGCTACGAGCATTCTTATTGACCAAGGCCGCGATGGCCATTTTTCATCCGCTGCGCGCAATCCGGGATACGGCTCTCCGTGAGATGGATCTAGGTTTTTTTCGCGGGAGAGTAATACAGCCTTGGATCCTTAATTATTAATGAGCGCAATTAGTTATCAGCTCGTTTGATGATAGAGCCACGGGTGGAATTCGCGTTGTTGGAGTTCGGGCTCTAATCAAGATGTTAATGCAAGTTGTCGTTGGCGCTGCAAAGAATTTTCTAGTCGTAGCGGTCGATTTTCTCGTGACGGGTCAACAGGTTGTGGCTTTGCAGCGTCGTCGATCCAAGTAGTCAGTGCATTCGGATTTTTTATTGAGCGTACGCTCTTTTAATTTTAATTGGATTTTTTGTTTAAATAGTTTTTATGTAAATTACGAATTGTTTAAACACACTTTTATAAGATCATTGTTATGAAAAATCGTCAAACACTGCCATGCTCCCTTTTGAGGCAGAGGATGTGGCACGGCTGCTAGGAGCGAAGATACGCACAGCAAGAATTGCGCGTAATTGGACGCAAGTGGAGCTGTCGGAGCGATGTGGCATCTCAAAAAGCACCATCTTGAACATCGAAATGGGAGCTGTCAGCGTGCAGTTCGGCTTTGTACTGAAAGCTCTATGGGCAGTGGATCTTATAGACGACGTTCTTGTTCACCTGAAGAACGTTGGCATCAATGATCATGAATTCACTCTGCTGGAGTCAGCACAGCCTAAGCGAGTGCGTGAGAAACGTAATGCATGACGGACACAAGAAAACCCGTATGGATCTGGCTCCCTGATCAGGCCGAGCCCATCGTTGCGGGGGAATATCAGCTTGCGGTGGATGGCTCAAAAATGCTGGGCTCGTTCCACTACGACCCAAGCTACCGGGTAATGCCCCAAGCCATTCCTTTGGACCAGAACCAATTGTCTCGGTACAGCGGCGTCTCCAAGACCACCGACTATGAAGGCCTGCATGACATTTTCCGTGATGTGAAGCCAGAAGGGTTCGGGCTGAACATGTTGCAACGTAGTAAAGCAGTCTCAAGCCTGACCAGCTTGCAAGCCCTTGAATTCGGCGCTGGTGATGCAGTCGGAGCCATTGAGCTCTGCGACAACATCTCTGAAAAGCTCGCGTTTAAGCCTCATAGCTCGCAGGCCATGATTGAGGCCATGGACTTCTTTGACCCTGCCACATCGAGCTCTCATGTGGTCCACAAAGTTGCAGGGCACATTTCAACCGGTCTTGGAGGTGAGCGTCCCAAGATGACGGTTTTTCACAAAGGGCAGCAGTGGATTGCCAAATTCGCGGACGGCCAAGATGATCCTGCGTCTACCCTTCGGGAATATGTGTGCATGAGGTTGGCGCGACTTTGCGGTATTGATGCTGCTGAGGTTGAATATGTCTGCCGACATGAACGCGGAGCCATCCTCGTCAAGCGCTTTGACCGAAAGCTGTTGAAGGACGGAACTTGTCTTCGAGTGCACTTCGCAAGTGCCGCTACAGTCTTGGGCGGGGCAGCCGCGTCGAGGAACAATCCAAACCGTACCTACATAGGCCTGGCCATGAATGCAATGCGCTGGGGGGTGCGGGAGCACACCGAAGAACTATGGCGCCGTATGGCCTTCAACGTTCTTGTCGGTAATGCAGATGATCACCCTAGAAACCACGGCTTCTTGTGCACCCAAGACGGTTGGAAGCTTTCGCCTGCATACGACATTGCTCCGAACACGCCAAACGACGAACATCTTCAATCACCTCGTTCACTGTCCATGGGCCTTCGTCGCAATGGTGACTCAGGAGCCAACACAAACAACCTGTTGATCGGCGCTAAGCAGTTGGGGATTGGCTATGAAGAAGCCAATGACTACCTGGATTCAACTTTCGAAACACTGCGACAGCAGTGGGATCTACTCGCGATAGATAAGGGACAGGCTCCCTTGGAACTTCCCCTTTTTGTATTGCCGCCAAGGGCTGAAAGAATCAGTGCCTTAGATTGGAGGCGGGTTCTAAATTGATGCAAAAGATGAACGATGAGGATGCGGGTGGAGAGGTGAATTCAGCACCGTGGTCCAGGGGGCGCTTTGAGGTGAGCATGAAGTCTCGTTTCTTGGTGAGACAGGCTTCGCTCTAGGCCAAACCCCAAGTCCCCGTATCTGGCTCAAAATACAAATCGGCAATGTGGTGCCGACCGTGTTGTAACCGTAGCGAGAGTTTGGTCGATTTAGCTTGATTCCATCTCTCAGTGGGCCATCGCCCTGAGACAGCGCAGTGGCTGGCAAAAAGCCGTGGTTGCCTTGACCAACAAAAATGCTCGCATCCTGTGGGCACTCATGATTCATGAGCGATCCTCCGAAGCTGCGCACATCAGACCTCGCCCATGCAGCCAGCTTCGGTGATGGCTTAAAGCAATGAATCCAACATGCCAGACGTGAAATCAACGATGCAATGAACAGGTCAGACCGGCAGCAGGCAAGCTCGATTGTTGCATTGTGAGTCGTATGACATCACGTGATTTGAATGGAGCCCTGCTGAGCAGTTCGTTTCTGGGGCCGCACACCTCGTGCCAAACCCCGTCTGTAGATGTGCATTCTGTTCCTTGGTTCAAGCACCTTGATCGCCTTGCAGGCAAGGTGTTCAAAAAATCCCCATCAGTGCTTGCATCTATGGGAAGTCCCTGTAATTCAACAAAGCCATGTCAAGTGGCAGCTAGTTCAAGGCTCGCGAAGCAGGTGGCTTAACGCTCCGGATAGTTCCGGGTATCGCCAAGAAAATCCTGCTTCCTGTGCGCGCTGCGGAATCACGCGCTGACCTCCTAGCAACAGAACGGACATTTCCCCCAGTGCCAGTCGCAACGCCCAGGCCGGAATGTGAAATATGGCCGGTTTGCCTAACTCCCGTGCGAGGATTTGCGTGAAGTCAATATTGCGCACTACCTCAGGTGCGCAAGCGTTGTACGCACCGCTACAGATCTCATTGTTAAGAAGGTAGTCGATAAGTGCGACTTGGTCCTCGATGTGTATCCAGGGCATCCACTGATAGCCGCTTCCCAGCTTGCCACCAAGGCCTCGTTTAAATGTCGGCAGCAGCCGTGCCAGCATTCCCCCAGTAGACGACAACACTGGGGCGGTGCGCAGCGATACAACGCGCACTCCCAACTGGCGCGCGCGTGCAGCCTCCTGTTCCCAGGCCACGCAAAGGCGGCTTCCGAAATCGATGTTGCCCAGTGAACTGTCCTCTGACAACCACTGTTCTTTGCCGTCACCGTACCAGCCTACAGCAGATCCCGAGATCAACACTGGCGGTATCGAAACTTGCCTTTCCATCCAATCCACCAAGGTTCGCGTTAGGTAAATTCGACTGTTCCACAAAAGCCCGCAGCGCTCTGCAGACCATCGGTGAGTTGCAATGGGTGCTCCCGCTAAGTTGACGACAGCATCGAATGGAGCGCTGCCATTGGGTGATTCAAGTTGCGCTATACCCTTGGAGCCCAGGCACAATTTCTCTACCTGCTGAGGCGTTCGGCTCCACACCCAAAGGTCGTGACCTTGGCACCGCCAGAGCCGACAGAGGGCTTGTCCAATGAGTCCGGTGCCTCCGGTTAACAGGATGCGCATGGGGTTCTCCTTTTTTGGAAGTGAACAAAAGACTCACCAGGGCAGGCGTTCTCCATCGTATGCCCAGAAGCCGCCGCTGTCCTTTGGCTGCAGGCCGTCTAATACCGCCAACAAATCCCGCGCAGCATCGGTAGGGTGGCGGCCGATCTGAGCACCGCGAAACGGAGCCGACAAAGCCGAGTCAACGGTGCCGGGATGCAGGGCTGCCAGGACAGCTTTTGGATGGGTGCGAGCCATTTCAATAGACGCGGTCTTGAGCAGCATGTTCAGTGCTGCCTTCGAGGCTCGGTAGCTATACCAGCCACCAAGACGGTTGTCGCCGATACTGCCAACCTTGGCCGACAGAACCGCAAGCACGCCGGGCTCGTTCTTTGGAAGCAACTGTGAGAAGTGTGCCAAGGCCAGGGCCGGGCCGATGGTGTTGATGGTAAAACTGGCTGCCATGTGTGCGGCGTTCAGGTCAGCCAGTCGCTTTTCGGGAGTGCCGGTTGGGCCGCTGAGCATTCCTGTGGCAACCACAATCAGGTGCCAGGGACCTTGCTGACGCAGCGAGTCGGCGGCAACTGCGATGGAGTCCAGGGCTCCAAAGTCGACGGCGGGACTGCTGCTACGGCTCAGAGCGGCGACCGCGGCACAGCGCGGATCTGCCTCCAGCTGCGATGCAATGGCTGCGCCTATAGCGCCGGAGGCTCCAAGAATGAGAGCACGGTAACCAGTGGGCAGAGATTGCATGGTAGGCCTCGGTGATGTCGTTGCTACAGGTTGTCGAGCTGCTCGCGCAGTTGCTGAGCATGTGCGCGCAACGCTGATTGCTGCTCAGGCGTGAATTTCTGCCATTGTCGATAGACCAACGCCAACCGGTGGTTGCTGCCAAGTTCTTCGACATGACGCGCAAAAAAGTCCCAGTAGAGAGCGTTGAAAGGGCAGGCACTCGGGCCGATTTTCTGCTTTGGGGTGTACGCGCAACCCTGGCAATAGTCGCCCATGCGCTGCAGATAGGCTCCGCTGCTGACATAGGGTTTGGTGGCAATCAGGCCGCCATCGGCGCGCTGGCTCATTCCCAGGGTGTTGGGCAGCTCTACCCACTCAAAAGCGTCGATGTAGATGCCCAGGTACCAGCGGTGCAGCTCCGTCGGATTTAGCCCCGCCAGCAAGGCAAAGTTGCCGATCACCATCAGCCGCTGGATATGGTGGGCATGGGCGGTTTGCAGCGACTGCTTGATGGACTGCTGCAAACAGCGCATATGCGTGTCCCCGGTCCAGAACCAGTGCGGAAGCGACAAGTGGTGGTCCAGCGCGTTGCGACTTTCGTAGCCCGGCATATGTGCCCAATAGATGCCGCGTATGTACTCACGCCAGCCGAGGATCTGGCGCACAAAGCCTTCCACAGCAGCTAGCGGCGCGTGGCCTGAGCGCCATGCGGCTTCGGCAGACTGCAGCACCTCCAGAGGTCGCAGCATCTTCACGTTCAACGCGAACGAAAGCAAAGAGTGGAATAAGCGCGGCGCTTGGCTGGACATGGCGTCTTCATACTCGCCAAAGTGCGGCAGTGCATGGGTGACAAATGCCCCAAGGCAGCGCATTGCCTCTTGCCGGTTCAATGGCCAACGCAGGGCGTCCGCCTGCGCGTCACCAAAGCTTTGCACATCGCTGCGCTGCACGATCCCCCAGAGCGCGCTGTGGTCGTGAAGGGGACGCCAGTCCTCAGGCTCGACAGGGGTTCCTGGCCAGGGTTTGCGGTTGTCGTGGTCAAAGTTCCACTGTCCGCCAACGGGCTGTTCATGCTCGTCCAGCAGCAGTCCGTAACGGCGGCGCATGGTACGGTAGAAATGCTCCATCAACCACTGGCGGCGCCCACGCATCTGGGTCGCCAGGTCATCGCGTGCCGTCAGGAAGTGTTCGCTGTCTACTGCAGTGCAGCTCAGCTGCTGGCTGCTAGCCCAGGCCTGTAGTTGGGAGTTCAGCCGCCATTCGTCGGGCTGTTGCCATTGCACCGTGCGGGCACCGTAGTGCACAGCAAGCGCCGCCAGGTTTTCGGGTATGGACTGGCGGTTACTGGCATCGTCGATCGACACATAACGAACCCGGTGGCCGTCAGCGCGCAGCTTGCGCGCAAAGTCGCGCATGGCAGCAAAAATGGCCAGGATTTTCTGTGCGTGGTGCAGCACGTAGTCGGTTTCCTGACGCACCTCCATCAGCACATACACCACCTGCAGGTCCACCTGCCGAAACCAACTGTGTTCCGGGTTGAGCTGATCTCCCAGTACCAGACGCAGTGTATGTGCGCTGTGGGTGGCGGTCGTACTATCGCTCATGCTTTACCCCACAGGCGCTGGTAGGCGCCATCAGCGTCGTAGGTCGCAGCTTGCTTGACAGGATCAAAGCGGCGCCCCCCGCGTGGATCCGTACCCCGACCGGCAATGTACAGCCAGTTGCCATGGTTGCTGTAGACGTCGTAGTCAAGCAACTGTGACTCAAACCAGGCAGCGCCGGCGCGCCAGTCACAGCCAAGATCATGGATCAGATAGCTGGCCGCCACCTGGCGCACACGGTTGCCGAGGTAGGTCGTTGCGTAACCAGAGCAGCACCGTGCTCATGTCTGCTCCCCAGATGGAGGTAACTGCTTGCGCTGCCGTCGGCAGCGTTCGGAGCAGTATTTGACCTCGTCCCACACCTGAGCCCACTTTTTGCGCCAGGCAAATGGGCGCCCGCAGCAAAGGCATAACTTTTCAGGTAAATGCGGTTTGCGGTGCACGGTATACCTCTTTCGGTCTCAGCCCGCGTATGCGTGCAGCGCGGTGTGGACATGCCGGGCCAGGCTCCGTCCGCTCAGCCAGGCACCTTCCACGCTGCCGCTGTGCATCCAGTCTCCGCACATTCCCAAACCTGCTGCAGCGTCCCACCATGCGCCCGCGTTCAATGGGTTGGCGGTGTCGGCATAGCGCCAGCGATGAGCGGTAGTCAGAACACTGGCGGGATCGGGGCCTCCCAGTTGCGCAAATGCATGCAGCAGTGCGGCCGTGACAGTTGCGGCATCGTCTTCCAAATGTGCCTCGCTCCAACTGTGTGCGGCATGTAGCAGCCAGGTTTCGGTGCCGCCTCGGCTAGGTTTGCTGCTGTCGCGTGCGATCCAACGCAATGGGCTGTGCTCGACAAAGCAGCCGTCTACCGGCAATGACAACGGTTGATGGCAGCGCACCATGAGTGCCCAGCAGGGCAGCATCCTGGCATTGCGTGCAAGGGCAGAGGCTTGCGGTGCAACACCTGCCAGCAGCGGTTCGGCCTGGGGTGCCGGAACGGCAAGCACAACCGCTTCGTAGCGGTGTGGCTCGGTACCATGCTCCTGGCTTTGCAGCATCCAGCCAAACGCCGAACGCGGTTGCAAAGGCTGGACGGTGGCTTGCCACTGAAAACGCACAGATTGCGATATGGCATGCATGTCGCGCACCATATGTGCAGCCGGAGAGGTCATGCGTGGGGTGCCGACAAAGCGCTCCAAAAAGCTGTCTTGCAAGGCGAAGTCATGACCATCGTGTTTGCCGATGCGGCCCTGCCAAACCTGCGCAGCGCCTGCCTGCTGCCAATCGGAGACCTGTTTTCGAAACTCAGCATGATATGCCGTGAAATACTGGGCTCCGTGGTCACACTGCCAATCAATGTCTCCATCGCTGCTGCGGCGCGTGCTCATTCGGCCGGAGGGGCCCCGACTTTTGTCAAATACATGGACGCAGTGGCCCGCTTCGACTAAGGCCTGGGCGCAGGCCAGCCCAGATATGCCTGCGCCAATGATTGCGATGGTTTTGTTGTTGCTGTTCTCTGTAGGGTTGGGGGTGCTCATGGGAATTCAAAGTCTCTAAGTACAAGATCCATCCGCGTGGACGCAAAGTCGCAGGGAAATGATTTTTCTGAACTCAAGGCTGGTTCGATTGAGGGACCTTCGTGACACGACTCAGGTCTACGCCCAGGGTTTTGGCCTTCTGTAGCAACAGATTGAACTGTTGCTCGGGAATGGTCTTATTGCGTGACAGAAGCCAGAAGTAATCCATGCTGCTGCCAATCACCAAAGAGGTTTGATAGTCCTCATCAAGGCTCACCACGTTGTAGCCGCCATAGAAAGGGCCGAAGAAAGATACCTTCAGAGCCGCCACATCTGACGAACCTAGGAATCGAGCCTTGCCCTCGGCTTCGCGCCATTTCTGCTTGATTGAGTCGAATCCTCGGTTCAGCACCGCAACGCTTCCGTCATCGTTGAGGCTGTAGCTAGCTGAGACCTGGGTCAAGTCTTTTTCGAAGCTGTGATCGATGCGTGCCAACTCGTACCAAGTCCCCATGTACCGCTTGGCATCGAAACCGGTGACTGGCTTCACCCCATTGGGGACATCAACGGCGCAACCCGATAGAGCAACGTTGGCCCCCACAAGGACCGTCGCAAGCGCTGTCGCGCGTATGAATGAGCTTCTTGAGATATGCATATAGGTCCTTTTGCTTGTTCGTAATACACGGCGAGCGTTATGCCAAATTTCGGTGCTTAAGCAGGTATGGTGGATCGTTTTTGATTGAGGCCAAGTCGCAAAAATGCTCCGTCATGTGAGCCTAAAAGCAAGCCAATTCGTCTGTAGTCTTAT
The DNA here is from genome assembly GCF_036643215.1 of Comamonas sp. Taxonomy (GTDB): domain Bacteria; phylum Pseudomonadota; class Gammaproteobacteria; order Burkholderiales; family Burkholderiaceae_C; genus Comamonas. Next base: position 43,706 of record NZ_JAVXSJ010000024.1, read on the forward strand.
TCGTCAAACGAATTGCAACCTAGCTCTTTGAACACCTCTGCGTGTGACACGCGACGGAACGCTTGGCGAATGCCCCACTGCGCACTTACCGCCTGAAGACCAGTTGCTGATTGAGCTCGCTGCCTGCTCACCACTCATAGGCTGTCCCGGTGAGAAAGTGATTTGCATTCGGCGTTCGGTGCCTAGTTCTGTGTGCTTGTAAACAGGGGGCACACCGCCTCACAAAAATAAAACGAGACATGAATGCTCCCTAGTGCGTTGGCTACGCACCGATGAAAACCCAAAAGTCCAAAAAATGAACTGATCAGTTTAAACTATAAACTGAACGAGGTATTTTTGTACTGTCCGGTTTTAAAATTCATATATGTCGCATGCAAGCCTTATGCGTACTAGGCCCAGTATCTGGTGAATCGACCAGAGTTTCCTAGATAGCCAAAAGCCTCCTATTTCCGTTCCAATAGGAGTCCATATGAGCAGTCAACGTTAGTGCCAATCCAAAATTGACCAGGGTGTTCCACTGGCCTGCTGAATCTTTCAGCAGGGGATACAAGGTGATCACCATGGACATGATTGGCAGGGTCAGGCGCATGAGACTGCGCGACCAGCTCCCCATTAGCGAAATCGCGAAGCGCACCGGCTTGGCGCGCAACACGGTCAAGAAGTGGCTGAAGGCCCCGAGCGAAGTTGTTCCTCGGAGCGAACGGGGCAACGTCGAGGGCAAGCTCACCGCCTTTGAACCAACCTTACACCAAGCGCTTACGACCGACAGCCATCGTCCAAGGCAGGGACGACGCAGTGGCCAGGCTTTGTTTGCACAGCTTCAGGCCCAGGGTTACCGCGGCGGCTACAGCGCCGTCACTGCGTACATCCGCCGCTGGCGGGTGGAGTCGGTCTCTAGCCCCACCAAAGGTTTATTCCTCTGAGCTTCGAACTCGGTGAAGCCTTCCAGTTCGACTGGAGCGACGAAGGCATGGTGGTCGGCGGGGTGTTCTACAACGTCCAGGTGGCGCACCTAAAGCTATGTGCCAGTCGGGCCTTCTGGCTGGTGGCCTATCCCAGCCAAGGGCACGAGATGCTGTTCGATGCGCACACGCGATCCTTCCAGGCGCTGGGGGGTGTCACCCGGCGTGGCATCTACGACAACATGAAGACCGCCGTAGACAAAGTCCAGCGCGGCAAGCAACGCATCGTCAACGCCCGCTTCGCAGCCATGTGCAGCCATGTGCAGCCACTACCTGTTCGACGCCGACTACTGTAACGTCGCCTCGGGCTGGGAGAAAGGCGTGGTTGAGAAGAACGTGCAGGATAGCCGCCGGCGCATCTGGATCGAAGCCTCCGCACGCCGGCTTCGGCTCGTTCATCGAACTCAACGCCTGGCTGGCGGAGCGCTGTCGCTCGGTGTGGGCCGACACCGCACATCCGATCCATCGGCAGTTCACCGTGGCCGAGATGTGGGAGTTGGAAAAAGGCCACCTCATGTCGATGCCGACCCCCTTCGATGGCTACGTGGAGAAGTTGGCACGAGTCAGCAGCACCTGCTTGGTAGCGCGGCCAGTCGCAACCGTTACTCCGTGCCTTGTGAGTGGGCAGGGCACATCGTCACCACCAACCTGACATTCGCCGAATGCTCGACGGTGTTCGGGGGCGCCAAGATGACCACTGCGCTGCTGGATCGGCTCACACACCACTGCCACATCATCGAAACTGGCAGCGAGTCTTACCGCTACCGGCACAGCAGCAACGAGGCCAAAGGCCGCATCAAGACACGAGAGCAAGCAAGGAAGATGGCAACTGCCCGAGAGGCCCAAGCCAGCAATACCTTGGAGTAAGGGGCCTCGCCTAAAGGCTCGGAAAAACTACAGATCGACTCAAGAAAAGGAGGAGCAACCGAGGCAAGCAGCCTATAGTTATTCACAGTTGGCCTTCTCGAAGGCAACTCTAGTCCCTGGTCAATATTCGATTGGCACTGGTGGTCAAGATTGGATCGGCTCTAACAAGTGCTGCATCCTTTTAAACCCAGATGACTCTTTCGCTAGAGTAGAGGGTGCGAGGTCTGCAAAGGGGGCGGTCAGCGACAGTCGCAGATCGGCCAATAGCGGACATAACGCAAGAACCACACTTGGTAGTCCTGCCCCCTACCGATGGAATGAGAGGGGGCAGGCTTTCAAGGAAGTGTATATCGTTAGAAGCGATAGGTTTCACCATCAGCAGGGATCAAGATGCGCTTGGAGTCCAATCCCTTTTCTGCAATGTAGTCTCGCAATTCCTTGCGCGTCTGCATGCCGTGGTTCACTGCTTCCATGTGACTACCAATGATCTTGGCATTTGGTGCCGCTTGAGATGCGCGATAAAGGTCTTCTTTGCCCATGATGATTGAGCCATCCAATCCCAGGATTCGGGCATAGCCAGTATTAAGAATAATCACATCTGGCTGGTATTGACGGATAGCAGCTTCCACATGGTTATTCCAGATCGTGTCGCCAGCGACGTAAACCGTTTTGTGCCCTTCACGCTGAAAAACAACGCCAATCACTTGACCGAGAACTTCACCAGCGACAGCGATGGCTTTGTCATCCCCATGCTGACCACCCGTTGGGATCAGGCGCGTGCCGTTAAACACAGTGTCTTTGGTTAATACGCGCACATCAGTGAATCCATCTTTGCGAATGATTTGTGCATCAGCTTCGTTTTGCGCAAAGATGGGCATGTTCTTCGGCAGGCTTTTTTGAGCGGCCTCATCCCAATGGTCAGGGTGGGTATGCGTGACGATGATCGCATCAGCCTGCATCACTTCTTCAACTGGAATTGGCAGCTCTACCAGTGGGTTGCGCAGGTGGCTCTTATAGGTTCCCTCAAACCCGGGGTAAGCCCCTTTCTTTGCCAGCATCGGGTCGATGAGGAAGGCGGTTCCTGCGTAGTTGACTTTGATGGTGGCATTGCGAACTTGCTGGATTTCAACCGTCTTGGCCGCAGCCTCTGGCTTACTCTCAGAAGCTGCTTTGGAGCTTGTTGCTCCGCATGCAACGAGAGTGGCAATACCACCCAAAACGGCAGCGCTTCGCAATATGTTCAAAACTTTCATGGTGTTTCCTTTACTCATGTAGATGGTTAAGTCCGCGCAATAAAGGTTCTGAATGCGCGTTGGTTCAATTGTCTAAATTGAAGGGGTTGAGCACCATTGGCCCAAATGACAACTAACGATAAAATTGGGCCAAGTTTGAAAACTATCAGGAGTAGACATGCAGCCAGTACGAGTCGCTGTTCTCGCTTTTGAGGGAGTCAGCCTGTTTCACCTTTCTGTGCCTGGCATCGTATTTGGCGTATCACCCGCACCCCAAGGACTACCGCCCTATGTGGTTAGCTATTGCGCACCGACACCCGGGCGTGTGCGCTGTGACCAAGGTATGGAAATTGAGGTGCCGGGCGGCTTGGAAGCCATGGAGAATGCAGACCTCATCATCGTTCCCGCCTGGAATCATCCTGAAAACGTGGCACCTTCCGTACTGACTGATGCATTGAAAAAAGCTCATGCACGCGGTGCGCAGGTGGTTGGTTTGTGTCTTGGCGCATTCGTCCTAGGAGATGCTGGTTTGCTCGACGGACGGCAAGTCACCACACATTGGGCATGCCGTGAGCTTTTTGGAAAACGCTTCCCCAAGGCCGACTTTCATCCCGATGTTCTTTACGTGGACGACAGCAACGTCATCACTTCTGCCGGAACCGTTGCTGCGATTGACTGTTGTCTAAATTTGGTGCGAAAGCGCCACGGTGCTGATGTAGCCAATCGTGTGGCCCGACTACTGGTCACGCCTCCGCATCGTCAAGGAGGCCAGGCGCAATACATCGAGCAGCCCGTACCCGAGCTTCCCAGTGAGAACCGCTTACAGGGAGTTCTCGAATGGGCACGAAGCCACCTTTCAGACCCATTGACTGTTGATGCCTTGGCTGATGTGGCGCGCATGAGTCGGAGAACTTTCACTCGCCGCTTTCGCGAGGCGACCGGAACTACCTTGGTCAAGTGGCTAGCTGCTGAACGAGTAGCAAGGGCGCAGCAGTTATTGGAAACCACCGATTTATCTATCGAAGCAGTTGCCACTGAGGTTGGGTTTGGATCTGCGCTGTCACTACGGCAGCACTTTTCCAACCAGCTCCAGACATCGCCTTCTGAGTACAGACGCTTGTTTTGCAAGGGAAACAACAGCACGCCCGAATAGTTACACCAGTCTTTTCGAAATTTCCGTATGCCTGCTTTGGGTCGTCAGCACCTGTTCGCAGCTTGCGAGAGCTGCCGTTCGGGCTGTCCGAGGTACTGTGAACCAGCAAATTTCCGGTTTGAGGCTCATAGCGGACATCTGACCGGATAGCGGGTCAACGTCTGGTCTTGGCGGCAGCGGTCGCAAGCTTGCCAAAGCTCAGCGGCTGCAACCAGCCTGAAGCTGTCTGGTCGATTCAGTCATGAATTACGTCTGTCACGCACTCGCTTAGGCTGCGCTGACTCCAGCAGAGCGAATTCATGATCATTGATACCAACGTTCTTCAGGTGATCAAGAACGTCGTTTATAAGACCCACAGCCCATAGAGCTTTAAGCACAAAGCCGAATTGGACGCTGACCGCTCCCGTTTCAATATTCAAGACGGTGCTTTTTGAGATGCCACATCGCTCTGACAAGTCCACTTGCGTCCAATTACGAGCAATTCTTGCTGTGCGTATCTTCGCTCCCAGCAGCCGTGCCACATCCTCCGCCTCAAAAGGGAGCATGGCAGTGTGTGACGATTTCTTCATGACAATTATTTTATCAAAGCGTGTTTAAACAAGTCTTAATTTATATAAAGGCTTTCTAAACAAACATTAGATAATTGAAATATGAAAAATGTATGTCCAAGTACAAACACGCAAATTAGATTCGTGCGCCAAGTTCACCTTCGAGTGTGCCCAATTTTTTGTGTGAACGGTTCGAACACAATGGATAGCGATGCAGCCTCAGAACTGAATAGTAGGGCGGTTCAGCGCAGCCTTCCATAGGCCACTTCTGGCTGATGTTGCGCAGGGCCAGGTAGAACAGCTTGGATAGCGATCTCATCGCTGGGGAACGAGCCTCGGATCTTGGACAGCTTCCTCAAGCATATGTTCACCAACTCGATGGCGCTGGCTGAGTAGATGAGGCACCTGAAAATCTTTGTCATTGGGGTAAGTTTGCTTGAGCCACCGAGTAATTTGCTCGCCAAGATTTGAGTCAGCTCAGCTCAGGGCTGTTGGCCAATTTGCATGTCTTTGGGCGAAGAGCCCGCTCCCAAGCTCTCTCATCAGCGTTTGCTGCTCGGTAGTCTGGCCGTCATTACTCAGTAGTTCACGGCTGCGGGTGAACTATCTACAAAACGCTGGTCGATTTGTGCTTAGCGCGGAGGTAGTCGCACCAGCACTGAGGAAACGATGCGATTGCACCGCTCACCGTCGAAGGTGAATGCATCACAGAGAGCCATGTCAAGGTCTTGTGATAGTCCTTCACGAAGCATGCTTCGAGCACGAAAGTACCGCGTACGTACCGTCGATTCCGGGATTTCCAAGGTCAGCGAAACTTCCTGCACGCTCATCTCTTCCACGCCACGCAACATGAAAACCCGGCGGAAGTCGTCGGGCAGCATATCAATGCGTGCTTCCATTATTTGACGCAGCTCCGCACGCATGGCCGTGTGGTCGGGGCTACGGTCCACATCATCCTGCTGCCAATGGGTTTCCATGGGTTCCTTCGATGTCATCACCGACTCCAGCGGCACGATTCTCAACTGACTGCGTCTCAGCTGTCCAAGTGCTTGATTGACAACGATGCGCACCAGCCAGGTGGATAACTTGGCATCCGCCCTGAAATTTTTCAGCGCCTGCCAAGCCTGCAAATAGGCCTGCTGCAAGGCATCCTCGGCATCCGTATCACTTTTTAAAATTGCCCGTGCCGTGCGAAACAGCAAGCGGTTGTGACGTCGCATGATGGCCTCGAAGGCCACCTCGTCACCATCTGCTGCTCGAAAAGCGAGCTCCAGATCCGATGCATCAGCAGCCACAGCGCTACGGCTCGAAGATTGGGTGTGCGGCATGTACGCCTCCTATGACCATTGGATGGTGTACCCGGGCTAAGCGTTCCCATGCTGACCGGATCGTCGGCCCTGCTGCCAGCAGGGGCGGAACGTGATGAAGCGCCGAACCATCCAATGGATGAGTGCTTACCTTGGGCTCCGAATTTTCGGACACCGAGCGTAGGTCTCATCACCCACGAAGGAGTGCGTCATGTCGTTCTTGCATATCACTCACCCACAAGAGGCACGACGCCTCTTTCTTGGCCGCTCTGGACTGATACTTTCTGGAGCTGCTGTTGCACTATTGGCCGGCCATGAGGCACTGGCTGCCAAGACCGGCGATGCGAAAGCGCAGGACACTCAAATTCTGAACACCGCCCTGGGCGCGGAGCTGGAGGCCATTGCCGCTTATCAGCTAGGTGCAGAAAGCAAACTGCTACAACAGCCGGTGCTGGATCTGGCCCTGACTTTCCAAGGCCATCACAAAGCACATGCCGATGTGCTGGCCAAGACCATTGAGAAACTGGGTGGCAAACCCGCAGTCCCAAAAAACGCTTACAACTTTCCGGTCAATCAGCTGAAATCACAGGAAGATGTGCTGCGCTTTGCGGCGCGACTGGAGCAAGGTGCCGTCAGCGCCTATCTAGGAGCTGTCCCTTTATTCGGCAATCGAGAGCTGTCCAAGGCTGCGGCCAGTATTTTGGGCGATGAGGCCATGCACTGGGCGGTATTGCGCCATGCCTTAGGTGAAGCGCCAGTCCCCGCAGCTTTCGTATCATGAGTACCGCACAGTGGTTGCTGCTTGGTGTGCTGTCGTTCGCCGAGACAGCGCATGCAGCCCCAGACAAGTTACCGGGCGAACAGGTTTATGCCCGCTGCGCGGCCTGCCATGCTCTGGCATTTGATAGGGTAGGGCCACATCATTGCGGTCTTTTGGGAAGGCGTGCGGGTTCTGTACCCGGCTTTGCGTACTCGTCCGCTATGAAGAATTCCGGTTTCATTTGGGACGAAAAAACACTGGACCGCTTTCTGGCTCAGCCGATGAAGACGCTTCCAGGCACCGCGATGACGTACGCCGGAATTTCGGACCCCAAGGAGCGCAGCGACTTGATTGCTTACCTGAAGCAAGCGAACGATTCACCCGAATGCCGCACACTTCAAGCGTCCCCGCACTGAGCGCATTGCAGCACTATGGGTCTGTCGCAATCGGCTTGAAGCAGTCCGCCAAGAAAATGCAGCGGCTGAGCATGAAGGTTCGTTCATTGGTGAGCCAGGCTTAGCTGTAGGCCAAACCCCAAGTCCCCGTTTCTGGCTCAGAATACAAATCGGTAACGTGGTTCCGACCGTGTTGTAACCAGCAAGAGTTTGGTTATCGTGGTTCCTGGCGCTCTATACGAGAATGCATCAGGCGGGCCACTTCATCGGCCTCTCCAATCATGAGTTTCAGGCCTAGGCCATCAAGGACCGTGATCAGCTTGTCCAAGCGTACGCCGCCAGAGCCATTTTCCAGTCGGGAAAGCAGGTCTACGGAAACGTTGTTCAGCTCTGCGGTGTTATCAATTCTCATGTGCTGCGCCTTGCGAGAGGCGCGGACGTGTTCACCCACATCCTTTGGGGTGTCGATCACAACAAGGGCAGGTGGTGGTGTGTATTCTTTGCGTCTAACCATAGTTTCGGACTTGCAGAAATTATTGACCTTCACCAGGAAAAGGTGAAAAAGTTTCTGCTCTGTAAGAAATTATCTGCGTCCAGCAAGTGCTGTGCAAAATATTTCTGATAGTCCGTAAATTTTTATCAGTCGCCACGATGGCGAGCACCGATATGGCTGGCTGTGCTGTTAGCCATAACGTAGCCTTCTGTGTCCCTTGAATCCGCAGCCTGAAGCCGCTCCTAGGCACCAACTTCGGCTTTGCAGCGGTTACTGCTGCTCATGGCCGCAGGGCGAACTACCGGTCACCGCCTCATAGAGGTCATTCAGAGCGCCAAGACAGTCGCCTCTCCAGTGGCTGCTTTCAGGTCAGCAGCAGTCCCTCGCTAACAGGCTGTCCTCGGAATGTTGGAAGTCCGCTATCTCGGCCCGCGAATAGGTGCTGTCGACTCTAAGCGGTCTTAGATTTTTCAATTAGCAAGCTTCCGGCAACGCTACATTGCGTTGAAAAAAAAGGTGCTAGGATCGCGCCGCTAGCGTCAACTTCAGCACAAAAGACACATAACTTCGCAGAAGTATTCACCAGCGCGCCTCACTGGCGCAGGTCGAATAGCGAATCCCTTCGAAGCAGCAAGAAGGTTCGGTAAGTGAGTTATTCGCTTCTCCAAGTCTTGAAGAAAATTTTGCTGCGTTCACGGAACTTCATGAGTTAAGTGTCTTGCTCCAAACATCCATCCCCATTGATTACAGTGCGTCTTACGGCATGCGCGTCTCTTGGTCTACGCTAAGCGGCTTGGCTGCCATTGCCCTATTCTTCATTGTTCTGGGTCATGACGGTCGGCGCGTCGCCCAGTTGCTGGTACTCATGCTGCCAGTACTAATCTGGCTGGCATGGCCGATGCGCAGCTCTGCCTGGCTCAAGGCACGACGTTGTCTCTCCTTTGCCTGGGTGATGCTTTTTGCATTGGACGGCACCATGCGTACCTATTTGATGGAGTTGTACCAGTCGTCACCAGAGGGCGCCATGGTGATCGGTGCGATGGCCAATACCAACTGGCGTGAAAGCTCCGAATATCTGTCAATGCACTGGCGCAGTGTCGTGCTTATATGCTGCGGCCTTGTCTTGCTTGCTTTGCTGGTGTGGCATCTCACGGGGCGAACTGTATGGGATGCCTTGCGCAAGGGCAGAAGACTGGTGGTGCTTTCATTGGTCGTGGCCTTTGTGTGTGCGCTGGCCTATTCCAGCAAGCCTTGGCGCAGGCTGCATCCCGCGATTTTCTGGACCCAATGGGTTCACTCCGCTCAAAAACTGAAAGCCAGTCTGGCCGACCAGCATGAGGAACGCGCAAGACTGCTTGACCATGCCATTCAAGCAAAGCCTATGTTGACGAATGCTGGTCCATCTACCGTAGTGCTGGTTCTCAGTGAAAGCATTAATCGAGACAACTTGTCGCTCTATGGCTATGACAGGCAGACAACGCCTCAGCTTCAGGAGTATCAAAGGACATCTGGGGCCCAGATGACCGTGCTGCGCAATGCATGGTCTGTGGATGCCAGTACTCTGCCCGCAGTGCGTAACTTGTTTGGCTTCGGTGCCCCAAGCTCGCCTGATTCCCATCATCTGATCGCGCTTGCTCGAGCATCGGGCTACAAGGTCTGGTGGATCAGTAACCACGACGATGTAGGAATCGAGCAGCAGCATGCCAAGCTGGCTGACATCGTGCAGATGGTAAATCGCTCTCCAGGGCGTTCCTCGGTCTCTTTGGACGGGGAAATGGTCGATGAGTTGAAGACAGCTCTTGATGCGCCTTCCGAGCGCAAGTTCATCGTGGTTCACATGCTTGGCGCCCATCCGCACTACAGCCTGCGATACCCCAAGGGCCAGAATCCGTTCGATGATGAAGCTGATGCGATTGATGCATCGCTGAAGAACAAAGGTACCTCCTTATGGGTACGAAGGCAACGGCAAGAATATGATGCAGCGCTGCTATATCACGATTATGTGGTGGCGGAAACACTGCGCCTTACCCAATCTGCAGCTTTGGTGAAAGGTAAGGTGGCATGGATGTATCTATCCGACCATGGCCAGGAAGTGGGCCATGTCCGCAACCATGCTGGGCACAGCAAGAGCACCGAGGCTGGCTACCGTATTCCCGCGATTATCTGGCGAGCCTCATCTTCTCCAGACTTGCCTGAAGACGTTGCAGAGAGACCCTTCCGCTCTGATTGGGCTGCATGGACTATTGCAGATCTGCTGGATATCTGCTGGAGCAGCCAATCCCTTGAGCGCAATGTCTTGAGCAAGGCCTACCAATGGGAGGAACCGCGCTTGCCAATGTCAGTGATTTCCTTCACAAGGTAAACCATTTTCATAAGACGAGCGACCGCTACCGGCCGCCGATAGCACCAGTCCGTGGACCTTGCTGAGCGCTGATCTTTCCGAGCTGACTCGCGTGGCGGGGTGTCTGCTTCCTGGTGCATACGTGTGCTCACACTATCGGCGGCGGATTCAACCGGTCGATGCAGCACATGAGCTGAACATCTCAGCGGGGGTATGGAAGCCGAGCGTCTTGCGTGGCCTTTCATTCAATTGTCTCGCTATCGCGTTGAGCTGATGCTGCGACAGCCCTGACAGATTCATGCCCTTTGGCATGTATTGCCTGAGCAGACCGTTCGTGTTTTCGTTGCTTCCACGCTGCCATGGGCTTTGTGGGTCGCAAAAGTAGACCTGGATATCTGTGGCCAAGGTGAATTGTTTATGGGCATGCATCTCGGTGCCCCTGTCCCAGGTCAGAGATTGGTAGAGGTCTTGTGGCAGTTTGCAGGCGTTCTTGATGAGCGCTTTGACGACTGTTTGCGAGTCTTTACCATCCAGTTTCACCAACATCACGTAGCGCGTTTGACGCTCGACCAACGTCGCGATCTGGCTGTTGCCGCTACCAAAGACCAAATCACCTTCCCAATGTCCAGGCACCGCCCGGTCTTCGACGCAGGCCGGGCGCTCACGGATCGAGATCGCATCGACGATCTGGCCGTGGATGGCTGTCTTTTGCGTGTAGTGCCGTGAACGTCGCATTCTGCGGGTGCGCCTGAGGTGTTCCAGCAGCTCTTTCTTCAAGGCGCCGCGCGTTTGAATGAATAGACTGCGGTAGATGGTCTCGTGTGACACGTGGTGGTTCTCGTCGCAGGGATAAGCCTGCTTGAGCCAGCCAGCAATCTGCTCTGGCGACCACAGCATCTGCAACTTGTTCGCCACGATTCGGGCCAATACACGGTTCTCAGCCAGCTTGCAGACCTTGGGTCGACACCCTCGCTGCCAGGCCGCGCTGTCAGCCTGAGTCGCTCTGTATCCTTCTTGATTGCCGTTGCGTTTAATCTCTCGACTGACCGTGGACGGCGCGCGTCCGAGCTTGCCGGCAATCGAACGGATTGATAGCCCTTTCGCGACAGAAATCGAAATCTCTTCTCGTTCGGCCAGCGTCAGAGCCAATCTGGAGCGATATCGTTGGGGCGGACGGATACCGCCTGTTCGAGCCAGGATGCCTCCTACCGAACCACACCCTCGATCAAACAGCTTAGCAATCTGATGGAGAGTCCAGCCCGCTTTCCAGCGCTCCTACATCAATGCCTTTTGACTGTCGGTGTAATAGATTCGTGTCCGGTACTTCATCTGCAGCACTCCTTCGGCCTGGGCCGGGTCATAGTGTGTTGCATCGACCGGTTGAATCCGCCGCCTGAAGCTGTCGTTCGGCACGTGACCGCGAACGGCGGGTCCAGGCATAAAGCCGTCATCGACTTATGGCTGATCGATGACGGCTGAGGCAGACACTAGACTTGTGCGAGGCGCTCTGCCTGAATTTCCGCTGTGAAAATTGTCACGCCGAGCCTATCACTTAGGTGCTAGTTGGCGACCTCCGAGGGAAAATGCAAAGGTTAGTGAGAATCGCTCACGAAGAAATCTCATCGATTTCGAGAACCTCGCATTCCGGTGCGGAATCTGCAATGCTTGAGCAAACGTCGTCCGCGTTAAGACCCCATCTCCTCTGTTCACTCATGAGGCCGACTCGATGGTTCAGCAACATTAAACGGATCAGTGCCAAACGGCCGAGGTACTTACGTGGCACCGCACAGAGCGTAGTGTGGGCGTCGGGGTCTGGCAGTACCAAGCAGCTATCGCCTGCTTCGATTACGTGCAATTGGCTACCTTTCGGGAAAAATCTTCCCTCAACCTGAATGTCGCTTAGGACTTGCATCATTGAGTGCATAGTTTTTATGCACTCCTATTGCATCCGCACTACGACTTTGCCTTTGGAGCGCCCTTGGGACATCGTGACAATCGGGCGGCAGGCTGCACCATGGCCGCTCTGGGCTTCGATGCAGCGCGCCAGACGCAAGAGGTCAAGAGGACATTTGCTGCAGGCATCGAAAGCTTGCTGCAGGCCCTTGAACAGGAATGCTCGACCTCGGAGCGAGCAGGAAATAACGAGGTGCGGGCCAAGTCCATCGACACCTTTGCGCATATCGTCGGGGCCTTGGTCATGTCTCGGGCCTTTCCCGATGATTCACCACTTGCCGACGAAATCTTGGCTGTGTGTCGGGACAAGATCCTTGGCACGCTGGCGGAGCAAGAGGGCGTACCGCCTCCCGCAGCGGCTCACGCTACTCAATCTGATGTGGCCTGAGCTTTAACGTTCAGCGCTTTACTGCGGCCCCAAACGTCACCAAAGCCATCAGCAAGCTGGTGGCGATGACAGCGCTGAATGCCAAATAGGGTGAAAGCGGCAGGGCTGAGGTAATTGCAATGGAGATAGCAGCACAGCCCATTTGCAGGAAGCCCAGCAAGGCAGAGGCTGCCCCAGCGTTTTGGCCAAAGGGTTGCAGGGTCACGGCAGTTCCCAAGGGATTGATCAGGCCCATTCCAATCAAAAACACTGTCAACGCCGCCGAAAAGTAGTACACCTGCTCCGGGACAGCCAGCAAGGTCGCACCAGCGGCAAAGGCAATGAAAATGCCTGCACGGGCAGCGCGCAGTGTGCCAAACCGGTGCGCAAGTCGAGGAGCGAGCAGGCCAGCGCCAAAGACAACAAAGACGGTGGACGCGAAAAAAAGTGCGAGTTGCAAGGGCGAAAAACCAAACCCTTCCATCAAGATGGCCGGTGCCATTGCAAAAAAAAGATACAGAGAGCCCAAGACCAAGCTGACAGATATTGCTGGTGCAATAAAACGACGGTCAGTCAGTAGTGCTTTGTAGGTCGCGGCGATAGCACTGAGCGCCAACGGGCGGCGTAAGTCGGAGCTATGGGTCTCGCCAAGCCGTGAAACATAGTGGACACCCAACAAGATGGCGAGCACCCCGACAACGCCAAAGGTTGCGCGCCAGCCTAAAAAGCTGTTGAAGATACCGCCCAGTAGTGGAGAGAAACCGGGTGCAGCTGCCATGGCGACCATCACCAGTGCAAGCGCTCGAGCGAGCGCATCGCCTTCAAACAGATCTCGAGCAATCGCACGAGATAGAACGGACGTAGCACAAACACCAAGGGCTTGAATCACTCGGCCGACGATGAGTTGGGGAAGATTTGTCGCAAAGGCACATACCGCGCTACCGACTACAAACACGCACAAACCCGATACCACTAGGGGTGTGCGTCCAAAGCGATCCGACAATGGTCCCACGAAAAGCTGACCCAACGCGAAAGCCACAAAGAAGGTGCTCAGAGTGGCGCTGAGGTCTTTGACAGATGTCCCAAGCTCGGAGCCTATGGAGGGGAAGGCTGGCAAGATGATGTTGGTGGCCAACGATCCCAGCGCTGCCAGACCAGCGAGCATCAGCAGCAATTCGCCGGACAGGGATTTCGTGGATTCAGTCGGTTTGTGCATCGTCGCCCCCTTCATCGCCCTCCAGGCATTCAATGCAGGAATCGAGTAGGACATGCAGCGCCGCCACACGCTCCGTCCCCAACTGCGCGTTTAAAGCAAGCTGCGCGGCCTTCCAAGCCTGTCGTGCTTGTGCCTGTTTGGACACGCCGGCTTCTGTTGCGGCGACTAGACGACTGCGTGCATCGGCTCCAGCACCAATCGTCAAAAAGCCCATTGTTGCCAACGGCTGAAGATTGCGCGTCAATGTTGAGGCGTCCAGTTGCATGCGCTTGGCCAGATCCACCGGCCGTATCGGCCCCAGTTTGACAACGTGGGAAAGCAGTGAGTACTGCGTGATCTTCAAGCCCACCTCCGCAAAGAAGTGATCGTAGTGCCGCGTCACGATACGACTGAGCTGGCGCAACTTCAGGTTGGTGCAACCCTGGGGCTTGATGCTGTTCTTCATTTCATATATTGTAATTACAACTGTTGTAATTACAAGTTTTTAAAATGAAGGAGGCTGAAATGACTGTGGATAAGGTTATTGAGAGATGGAGAGCGGATGAAGCTGCGGTGCGTGCTCATTTAAGAGCTGTGGATACAGGGCCGCACGGGAGTGTCGTCGGTCGTTCTGGCATGGAAATGTTTGAGGCCATCTTTACTGGGGAACTTCCGCCATCGCCTATTGGCGATACGCTCGACTTTGTTCCCATTCGCATGACACTAGGGGAGGCCGTTTTTCAGGGAAGTCCAAAGCGTCGCCACTACAACCCGCTTGGTACAGTGCATGGGGGCTGGTTTGCGACCTTGCTCGACTCTGCAGTGGGTTGCGCCATTC
>NZ_JAVXSJ010000025.1:0-57300 GCF_036643215.1 Comamonas sp.
TCATCACCCAGTTGCGGTGCAGGTTGGCGCCCGAGATCTTCTTGATGCGCGACAGGTCCTTGCGCTCGACATCGCCGAACTTGGCGAAGTCAACCTTAGGCCATGCCAGCACTTCGAGACCACCGACGTTGCCGCCGGAAGACTTGGGAGCTGCAGCTTGCTGAGCCAGGGTCTGCACGGCACCGGCCATCACCGACTTGGTGAAGGCTTGAATGTCGTCAGTCGTGATACGGCCCTTCTGGCCCGAACCCTTGACTTCCGCCAGAGGCACGCCCAACTCACGAGCGAACTTGCGCACGGAAGGCGATGCGTGGGGCAGCTTGCCCGAAGGCGCAACCGTGGGGTTGTGCGCTGCGGCAGCCACAGGAGCGGCGGCCACGGGGGCAGCAGCAACCGGAGCAGCCACAGGGGCGGCAACCACAGCAGCAGCGGGAGCCGCTGCCTGCACAGGTGCTGCTGCAGGAGCAGCGCCTTGCACGGTGATCTGACCCACGACGTCACCGATGTTGACGGTGTCGCCCAGCTTGATGCTCAGCGCCGTGATGGTGCCAGCCGAAGGCGAAGGAATCTCCATCGAGGCCTTGTCGGACTCAACGGTGAACAGCGATTGCTCAAGGGTCACGGTGTCACCCACCTTGACCAGCATTTCAATCACAGCCACGTCCTTGAAGTCACCGATATCGGGGATCTTCAGGTCCACAGTGGACGATGCAGCAGGCGCAGCAGCGACCGGTGCAGCAGCTACAGGAGCGGCGGCCACGGGTGCAGGTGCAGCAGCAGCCACGGGGGCCGCAGCGGCTGGAGCGGGTGCGGGAGCCGCTTCCGCGGTTTCCAGCACCACGATCACGGAGCCTTCCTTGACCTTGTCGCCCAGAGCGACCTTGATCTCCTTGACCACGCCAGCGTGGCTCGAAGGGATCTCCATGGAAGCCTTGTCGGATTCCACGGTCAGCAGGGACTGCTCGACCTTGATGGTGTCACCCACCTTGACCAGCACTTCGATCACGCCAACTTCGGAGAAGTCGCCAATGTCGGGGACTTTGATGTCTGTCAATGCCATGTTCGATATCTCCCGTTCTTAGGCGTGCAGCGGGTTGATCTTGTCGGTGTTGATACCGTACTTCTTGATCGCTTCGGCCACGGTGGTGGCGTTGATCTTGCCTTCATCAGCCAGGCCGCGCAGTGCAGCGATGACGATGTAGTGACGGTTGATTTCGAAGTGCTCGCGCAGCTTTGCACGGAAGTCGGAACGACCGAAACCATCGGTACCCAGCACCTTGTAGGTGCGGCCCTTGGGCATGTAAGGACGGATCTGCTCGGCGTAAGCCTTCATGTAGTCGGTCGAAGCAACGACTGGACCGGGGTGAGCCGCCAGTTGCTGTGCCACGAATGGAACCTTGGCGGCTTCCAGTGGGTGCAGCATGTTGAAGCGATCGGCTTCCTGGCCTTCGCGGGTCAGTTCGTTGAACGATGGGCAGCTCCACACGTCGGCGGCAACACCCCAGTCCTTTTCCAGCAGCTCTTGTGCAAAGAAGGATTCGCGCAGGATGGTGCCCGAGCCCAGCAGTTGCACGCGCAGTCCGCTCTCCGGCACCTTCTGGCCAGGCTTGACCATGTACATGCCCTTGAGGATCTGCTCTTCCGTGCCGGCTTCGAGGCCAGGCATGGGGTAGTTTTCGTTCAGCAGGGTGATGTAGTAGAAGATGTTTTCCTGGTTCTGCACCATGCGGCGCAGACCGTCTTGCATGATCACGGCCACTTCGTGAGCGAAGGTGGGGTCGTAAGTCACGCAGTTAGGAATGGTGTTGGCCAGGATGTGGCTGTGACCGTCTTCGTGCTGCAGGCCTTCGCCGTTCAGTGTGGTGCGGCCCGAAGTGCCGCCCAGCAGGAAACCGCGCGCTTGCAAGTCGCCAGCAGCCCAGGCCAGATCGCCAATGCGCTGGAAGCCGAACATCGAGTAGTACACATAGAACGGGATCATGACCCGGTTGCTATGGCTGTAGCTGGTGGCCGCAGCGATCCAGCTGGACATGCCGCCGGCTTCGTTGATGCCTTCTTGCAGAATCTGACCAGCCTTGTCTTCGCGGTAGTACATGACCTGGTCTTTGTCGACCGGGGTGTACTGCTGACCGTGGGGGTTGTAGATACCGATCTGACGGAACAGGCCTTCCATACCAAAGGTACGGGCTTCGTCCACCAGGATTGGCACCACGCGGGGGCCGATTTCCTTGTCGCGCAGCAGCTGTGTCAGGAAACGCACATAAGCCTGAGTCGTGGAGATTTCACGGCCTTCGGGTGTGGGTTCCAGAATCGCCTTGAAGGTGTCCAGCGCAGGAGCGGTGAACTTCTCGTCGGCTTCCTGACGGCGGTGTGGCAGGTAGCCACCCAGAGCCTTGCGGCGCTCGTGCAGGTACTTCATTTCCGGCGTGTCGTCGGCCGGCTTGTAGAAGGGGATATCCGCGATCTGGCTGTCGGGGATTGGGATGTTGAAACGGTCGCGGAAGGCCTTGATGTCCTCGTCGCTCAGCTTCTTGGTCTGGTGAACGTTGTTCTTGCCTTCACCAATCTTGCCCATGCCAAAGCCCTTGACGGTCTTGACCAGCAGCACGGTAGGCTGACCTTGTGCAGTGTTGGCTTCCTTGAAGGCAGCGTAGACCTTCTGCGAATCGTGGCCACCGCGGCGCAGGTTCCAGATTTCGTCGTCGGACATGTGTTCGACCATCTTCAGGGCGCGAGGATCGCGGCCGAAGAAGTTCTTGCGCACGAAAGCACCATCGTTGGCCTTCATGGCCTGATAGTCACCGTCGTTGCACTCCATCATGATCTTCTTGAGCACGCCGTCCTTGTCCTTGGCCAGCAGCTCGTCCCAGCCCTTGCCCCAGATCAGCTTGATGACGTTCCAGCCGGAACCGCGGAATTCGCCTTCCAGTTCCTGGATGATCTTGCCGTTACCGCGCACAGGGCCGTCCAGGCGCTGCAGGTTACAGTTGATCACGAAGACCAGGTTGTCCAGCTTTTCACGAGCGGCCAGGCCGATCGCGCCCAGAGATTCCACTTCGTCCATTTCGCCGTCGCCGCAGAACACCCAGACCTTGCGGTTTTCGGTGTTGGCAATGCCACGGGCGTGCAGGTACTTCAGGAAACGTGCCTGGTAGATGGCCATCAGCGGGCCCAGGCCCATGGACACCGTAGGGAACTGCCAGAAGTCGGGCATCAGCTTGGGGTGGGGGTAGCTCGACAGACCCTTGCCGTCCACTTCCTGGCGGAAGTTCAGCAGTTGCTCTTCGGAGATACGGCCTTCCAGGTAAGCGCGGGCGTAGATGCCGGGCGATACGTGACCCTGGATGTACAGGCAGTCACCACCGTGGTTTTCGTTCTCGGCGTGCCAGAAGTGGTTGAAGCCGGCCGCAAACATGTTGGCCAGCGAAGCAAAGGAGCCGATGTGGCCACCCAGGTCACCACCGTCAGCGGGGTACAGGCGGTTGGCCTTGACCACCATGGCCATGGCGTTCCAGCGCATGTAGGCGCGCAGGCGGCCTTCGATCTCGAGGTTGCCAGGGCACTTGGCTTCCTGGTCGGCTTCGATGGTGTTCACGTAGCCTGTGGTAGCCGAGAAAGGCATGTCCACGCTGTTTTGACGAGCGTGTTCAAGCAGATCTTCGATCAGCTTGTGAGCGTAGTCTGCACCTTCGCGGTCGATCACCGCAGAGAGGGCATCCATCCACTCGCGCGATTCTTGTTGGTCCAGGCCGGCGGGCAAGCCAGCGCCTTTGGGATCAGTCTGAGCTGTCATTGTGAGTGTCTCCTTCGAGAGGGGGTAGCTTTTGTCACCGAATCAGTGAGTGCGGCATCACGCGGGTGTAGTTGGCACCACACCGCATAACGCGTGGCACAGCACCTTCGGGTGCTCCCCGGATTAAACCGATTCACTGTGTCGATCGCCGCAGAGTTTCGCACATTTTTTTTAAATTTCAAATCGTGCTTTGTGATTTCACTATATAAAAAAATGTTGCAAATGCACATACAGGGAAGGCCTAGGAAATTGTCTTTTCCGCGACAGGAATACTCGCAAAACCCACTGGGTCTCTCCCCTACACTGGCAGCATGCAAACAAGCAATCAAGAGCTAGAAAAAAAGGACGCAAAGAGCGTGCAATCCATTGCCGCCCCTGTGCGCTGGTGGCGCAGCTGGTGGCGCAGCCTGTCGCCCACCCGGCAAGATCGCTACGCGGCTCTGGCGCCGCTGGCATCGGTGCTGATGTTCATGGCTGCAATCATTGCGTCGTTCTGGTACTTGCGCACGGAAGAGGTGGACCGCGAGCACGAAGCGCTGCGCCGCGACGTGGAATATGCCCAGCAGCGCGTGCGCCTGCGCCTGCTTGAGCGCCAGGAGCAACTGATGCGCATGGCCCGCGACATCGGCACCCGCGATGTGCGCAAGGCAGATTTTGACGGCCGCAGCGAAGCACTGATCAGCCAGTTCCCCGAGCTGCAATCCATCACCTGGATCAACGACAAGCGCCAGATTCTGCACAGTCAGTCTGCGCCCACCGTCAACACCGACCAGCTGCGCGTAGTGGGCGAGACTCTGCACCAGGGCGAAACGCTGAAAGCCTATGAGCAGGCGCGCGAGATTCTTCAGCCCATTTATGTGCAGGAAAAGGTACAGCCCAATGAGCTGCCGCCGCTGCTGCAGCTGCATGTGCCCATTAGCAATAACAGCCGCTATCAAGGCGAGCTGCTGGCCGAGTTCTCGGTAGATAGCCTGCTGCGCTACGGCACGCCCACAGAGGTGCTGGCCCGCTATGCCATCACCCTGCTGGATGGCGACAGGCATGTGCTGGCAGGCACCCCGCTATCGCCCCGCAAGACGCCTACCGAGCTGCTGCACTGGCGCGCGCTGGCCAATGAATACGAAGTTCCCGTCTCCCCCGTGGGCAACTCCTTGATACTGCGGGCGCAGGCCTATCAGACCTCGCTGGGCGTAGTGGGCAGCGGGCTATTCTGGCTGGTTGGCACGCTTTCGACCATGACAGCCTGGCTGCTGCTGGCTACCTGGCGGCACACCCGCCGCCGCCAGCGCGCACAAGAGGCCTTGGTGGCTGAGACCAACTTCCGCCGTGCCATGGAAAATTCGGTACTGACCGGCATGCGCGCGCTGGACCTGCAAGGCCGCATCACCTATGTGAACGCCGCGTTCTGCCAGATGACGGGCTGGACCGAGAAAGATCTGGTCGGCCAGGTGCCACCCTATTCTTACTGGCCTGACAACGATTACGACAATCTGCACTCGCAGTTGCGCGAAGAGCTGTCGGGCAAAACCATCGTGGGCGGCTTTCAGGTGCGCGTAAAGCGCAAGAACGGCAGCCTGTTTGATGCACGCCTGTATGTCTCCCCCCTGATTGATGCGCACGGCCAGCACACGGGCTGGATGTCATCCATGACGGACATTACCGAGCCCAACCGCATTCGCGAGCAGCTTTCCGCATCGTATGAGCGTTTTACCATTGTGCTGGAAGCGCTGGATGCTTCTGTTTCTGTAGCACCACTGGGCAGTGCCGAGCTGCTTTTTGCCAACAAGCTCTACCGCCAGTGGTTTGGCTCGCACACCGAAGGCCATCTGCAACTGGTGGCGCAGGCCGGCAAACTGCCGCTTCGCCAACAACCTGCTGCCGAAAACGAAGATGGGCTGATGGGCCTGCCCACAGGCACCATCACCGAAACGCGCAGCGAAAACGCCGAGATTTTTGTGCCCAGCCTGGGTAAATGGCTGGAAGTGCGCTCGCGCTACCTGAGCTGGGTGGACGGCCGCCTGGCCCAGATGGTGATTGCCACCGACATTACCCAGCGCCGCAACGCTGAAGATCAAGCCGCCCAGCAGGCCGAAAAAGCCCAGACCGCCAGCCGCCTCATCACCATGGGCGAGATGGCCTCCAGCGTGGCGCATGAGCTGAACCAGCCGCTGACAGCCATCAGCAACTACAGCTCCGGCATGCTGACCCGCCTTGAAAACGGCACGCTAACGCCCGATCAAATGAGGTTTGCGCTGGAGAAAACATCTCACCAGGCGCAACGCGCAGGGCAGATCATTCAGCGCATTCGCTCCTTTGTGAAAAAGAGCGAACCCAACCGCATGCTGGCAGATGTCTCGCAGATGATCAGCGAGGCGCTGGAGCTGGCGGGCATTGAGCTGCGCCGCCGCAATGTGCAGCTCACCTCCCATATCGCCGAGCGCATGCCGCCCTTGATGGTGGACGCCATCCTGATCGAGCAGGTACTCATCAATTTGATGAAAAACAGTGCTGAGTCTATTGATATGTCTGACCGCCCGCTGGGTCAGCGCAATGTAGAACTGCGCGTTCGCCCTCAGCTTTTTGAGAACCATCAAGGCGTTGAATTCACCGTGGAAGACACAGGCAAAGGCCTCCCGCCCGAAGTGCTTGAACACTTGTTTGAAGCCTTCTTCTCCACCAAGAGCGAAGGCATGGGCATTGGCCTGAATCTGTGCCGCTCGATTGTCGAGTCCCATCATGGCCGAATGCACGCAGAGAACCTCTACAATGGTTCTGAAGTCACTGGCTGCCGATTTTCATTCTGGCTACCACTGGCAACGGGTGTGGAGACGACAACACTCACCACGACAAGCGAACCCATAAAGAGGACGATTGCATGAGTTTGATACCCAAAAAAGGCACTGTTTACGTAGTTGATGACGACGAAGCGGTCCGTGATTCCCTGCAGTGGCTGCTGGAAGGCAAGGATTACCGCGTGCGTTGCTTTGACTCCGCCGAGACCTTTTTGTCGCGCTACGACCCGCGCGAAGTTGCCTGCTTGATCGTGGACATCCGCATGGGTGGCATGAGCGGTCTGGAGCTGCAAGATCGTCTGATCGAGCGCAAGTCTCCCCTGCCTATCGTCTTCATCACTGGCCACGGCGATGTGCCCATGGCCGTGGACACCATGAAAAAAGGCGCGCTGGACTTTATCCAGAAGCCTTTCAACGAAGAAGAGCTGCTGGGTCTGGTCGAGCGCATGCTCAACCACGCCCGTGAAGCCTTTACGGGCCATCAGCAAGCCGCCAGCCGCGACGCGCTGCTGGCCAAGCTCACCGGCCGTGAAGCGCAGGTGCTGGAGCGCATCGTCGCCGGCCGCCTGAACAAGCAGATCGCCGATGATCTGGGCATCTCCATCAAGACCGTTGAAGCACACCGCGCCAACATCATGGAAAAGCTCAACGCCAACACCGTGGCCGATCTGCTCAAGATAGCCCTGGGTCAAGGCCAGACCAGCGCAGCCGCCAAGGCTGCAGCTGCCGCAGCGGCCGCTGTGAATTAACTGCCTCCAGCGAAATTGGAGGCCACTCCAATCGCGAGATAATCCAAGGAGCACTGGCCAGGCCCAACCGCTTTAGCCAACTCCTATTCTGATAGCTGCTAGTGCTTGTAAATCAAGGGCTAGCAGCATTTTTTATTGGTAATCCAGCAATGACAGCCCAAATCATCGACGGCAAGCTTCTCTCCGAACAACTGCGCAAGGAAGTCGCCACCCGCGCGGCCGCACTCAAGACCAAGGGCATCACGCCCGGTCTGGCCGTAGTTCTGGTGGGCGACAATCAGGCCTCTCAGGTCTATGTGCGCAACAAGGTCAAGGCCTGCGAAGACGTGGGCTTTCATTCCGTGCTGGAAAAGTACGACGCCTCCATGACCGAAGCCGAGCTGCTGGCCCGCGTGGAAGCCCTGAATAACGACCCCAGCATTCACGGCATTCTGGTGCAGTTGCCCCTGCCCAAGCACATTGATGACCACAAGGTCATCGAAACCATCTCCCCCGCCAAGGATGTGGACGGCTTTCACGTCGCCAGCGCCGGCGCGCTGATGGTGGGTGAAGTCGGCTTCAAGGCCTGCACCCCCTACGGCTGCATGAAGATGCTGGAATCGATTGGCATGAAGGACCTGCGCGGCAAGCACGCCGTGGTCATTGGCCGCTCCAACATCGTGGGCAAGCCCATGGCCATGATGCTGCTGGCCGCCAACGCCACCGTCACCGTCACCCACAGCGGTACCGCCGATCTGGCCGCCATGACCCGCCAGGCCGACGTCATCGTCGCCGCCGTGGGCAAGGTCGATGTGCTGACCGCCGACATGGTCAAGCCCGGCGCCGTGGTGATCGATGTGGGCATGAACCGCAATGCCGAAGGCAAGCTGTGCGGCGACGTGGATTTCAACGGCGTCAAGGAAGTCGCTGGTTACATCACCCCCGTCCCCGGTGGTGTTGGCCCCATGACGATTACCATGCTGCTGGTCAACACCATGGAGTCAGCGGAACGCGCTGCGCGCTGACACCCCCTGAGCCGCTGTGCGGCTTCCCCCTCTCTGGCGCTATGCGCCGGAGGAGGACGATGCCCTCGCTGCGGGGCAGCCCTTGCTTGGCATCCCTGATTTGGTAAAGCGCCAGTACTGACCAATGGCTGACGCTATCACTGCCATAGCAAATATTGCCATGGCAGCGCTTGATTTTCACGACCTTGCCGGCACCTAATACAGCATGAGCAATCCACTTCTCGAATCCTCCTCCCTGCCCCTGTTTGACCGCATTCAACCTGCGGACGTGGCGCCCGCCATCGACACCTTGCTGGCACACGCCAGCGAGGCTCTGGAGAGCGTTGTCACACCGGACTTCCCGGCGAAGTGGGAAGCCATCTCGGCCGTGCTGGATGTGGCCACCGAGAAGCTGGGCACCGCATGGTCCGCCGTCAACCACCTCAACAGCGTGGCCGACACGCCCGAGCTGCGCGCCGCCTACAACGAGGCCCTGCCCAAGGTCACCGAGTTCTGGACCAATCTGGGCGCTGATGAGCGCCTGTACGCCAAGTACAAGGCCATTGACGCCGACAGCCTGAACAAGGAGCAGCGTGCGGCCTGGGATCACGCCATGCGCGGCTTTGTGCTTTCGGGCGCCGAGCTGCAAGGCGCAGCCAAGGAGCGCTTCGCAGCCATTCAGGCCCGCTCTGCCGAGCTTGCGCAAAAATTCAGCGAAAACGCGCTGGATGCGACTGACGCCTTTGCCTACTACGCCGCAGCCGACGAGCTGGACGGCGTGCCTGCCGACGTGATTGCCGCCGCCAAGGCCGCCGCTGAAGCGGATGGCAAAGAGGGCTACAAGCTCACACTGAAAATGCCTAGCTACCTGCCCGTGATGCAGTTCGCCAAGAGCAGCGCGTTGCGCGAGAAGCTTTATCACGTCTATGTGACACGTGCCTCCGATCAAGCAGAAGGTGATGCCAAGCGCTTTGACAACACCGCCGTGATGAAGGAAATCCTGGCCCTGCGCCTCGAAGAAGCACAACTGCTGGGCTACCAGAACTTCGGTGAAGTCTCTGTGGTCACCAAGATGGCTGATTCACCCAAGCAAGTCATAGATTTTCTGCGCGATCTGGGCCACCGCGCCCGCCCCTACGCCGAAAAAGACGTTGCCGACCTGCGCGCCTTTGCCAAGGCCGAATTGGGCATTGCTGACCCTCAGCCCTGGGACTGGGCCTTTATCGGTGAAAAGCTCAAGGAAGCCCGCTATTCCTTCAGCGAGCAGGAGCTCAAGCAATACTTCCCCGCTCCCAAGGTGCTGGCAGGCCTGTTCAAGATTGTGGAGACGCTGTTTGAAGTCTCCATTCGCCCAGACACCGCCCCTGTGTGGCACCCCTGCGTAGAGTTCTACCGCATCGAACGCAGCACGCCCCAAGGCCCACAGCTGGTTGGCCAGTTCTACCTGGACCCACAAGCCCGCAAGGGCAAGCGTGGCGGCGCGTGGATGGACGATGTGCGCACCCGCTGGCTGCGCCCCGACAACCACCAGTTGCAAACGCCTGTGGCCCATCTGGTCTGCAACTTTGCGGCCGGCGTGGATGGCAAGCCCGCCCTGCTCACGCACGACGACGTGATCACTCTCTTCCATGAAACCGGCCATGGCCTGCACCACATGCTCACGCAAGTGAACGAGCGCGATGTCTCTGGCATTGCCGGTGTGGAGTGGGATGCCGTCGAGCTGCCCAGCCAGTTCATGGAAAACTTCTGCTGGGAATGGGATGTGCTCAAGCACATGACCGCCCATGTCGATACCGGCGAAACCCTGCCCCGCGCGCTGTACGACAAGATGATTGCGGCCAAGAACTTCCAGTCCGGCATGCAGACCCTGCGCCAGATCGAGTTCTCGCTGTTCGACATGTTGCTGCACACCGAGCACAACCCTGCTGACGACTTCATGGCGCTGCTGAACAAGGTTCGCGCTGAAATTGCGGTGCTGCCATCCCCTGCTTACAACCGCATGGCCAACACCTTCAGCCATATCTTTGCGGGCGGCTACGCAGCTGGCTACTACAGCTACAAGTGGGCCGAAGTGCTGAGCGCCGATGCCTACGCTGCCTTTGAAGAAACCGCACTGGCCGATGGCTCGCCCAACCCAGAAACTGGCCGCAAATACCGCGAGTCGATTCTGGAAGTCGGCGGTAGCCGCCCCGCCATGGAATCCTTCAAAGCCTTCCGCGGCCGCGAGCCACAGATTGATGCGCTGCTGCGCCATCAAGGCATGAGCCAGACCGCCTGAGTCTTAACTCATTCCAGACAAGCGCCCCGCCGGGGCGCTTTTTTATGCCTGATTCATGAGTGATACTGACAAACACTGACTCAGGCAAGAGATCCGCCCCCAAGCGCACGCCCTCTTGCAGTGCTTTCACTGCCGGTCCACGCTATGCTCTGTTCACTGGCGCTTGCGCCGCTCCCACCTCTATTTTTCAGGACTGAGATGTCACGTCCCTTGATTGCATTGCCCTTGCTCAAAAAAAATTCATCACACAGCCCCGCACTGTTGCCCGTCCTTTTTCTCGCAGCATGCGCCGCACTGGCCAGTGGTGCCAGCCACGCACAAAACCTGTACCGCTCTGTAGGCCCCGATGGCCGAGTCACCTACTCTGATCGCGCCGTCAACAGCAATGCCAAAGCCAGCGCAGAGGCCACAGGCAGCGCAGAAAGCAGCGCCTCAGCCAACGCCCAGTTGCCCTATGAACTGCGCCAGACCGCCAGTCGCTACCCGGTCATGATCTATACCGGCAAGGACTGCTTTCCTTGCGATGAAGCGCGCAGCTTTCTGCAAAGTCGCGGCATTCCCTACGGTGAACGCACGATTGAGACCAGCAGCGATGTCGCCGCACTCAAAAAGCTCAGCAGCCAGGACAATCTGCCTTTTGCCACCATTGGCAACCAGCACCTTAAAGGCTTTGGCTCTGATAGCTGGACCCAGTACCTGAATGCTGCGGGCTACCCTGCGCAATCGCAACTACCCAAAACCTACAAAGCCGCCGCAGCCAAGCCCTTGACGACACCTGCACCCGCCACTGCCGAGCCACAAAAAACTGCCGAACGCCCAGTTGCACGCGAGCCTGCCACTGCAGCGCCGGGTGCCCCCACACAGAACAACCCTGCTGGTCTGCGTTTCTGATTCGTCCACAATTTCAATTCAATGAAATAACCCTGTAAAGCTTATCAATCAAGCGCAAGCAGCTATCAATTTCATACAAAAAAAAGAGCCACCCGCATGATGCAGGTGGCTCTTTTTTTGTGCAAAGAAACTTCGCTAAAGCTTAATACTCCAGCGTCTGTACGCCTTGAGCCGTGCCCAGCAGACAGACAGCAGCCTTCTGGTGCGCAAACACGCCCACGGTGATCACGCCAGGCCACTGGTTGACTTCAGACTCAAACGCCAGCGGGTCAGCAACCTTCAGGCCGCGCACATCCAGAATGTGTTGACCGTTATCGGTCACCAGCGCTGCGCCATCTTTCATACGAATTTGTGCGGTCACGCCTGCGCCCATGGCTTCAAAACGGCGTGCAATCTGCGCGGCAGCCATGGGGATCACTTCTACGGGCAGAGGAAAGTCGCCCAGCACATCGACACGCTTGGATTCATCGGCAATGCAGACAAAGCGATCAGCCAACGCGGCCACAATCTTCTCGCGCGTCAGCGCAGCGCCGCCGCCCTTGACCATATAACCCTTGCCGTCGATCTCGTCAGCGCCGTCGATATACACGGCCAGGCGCTTTACTTCGTTGGCATCAAACACGGTGATGCCCAGCGCCTTCAGTCGCTCGGTGCTCGCTACGGAGCTGGAAACCGCGCCAGGAATTTGGTCTTTGATAGTCGCCAGAGCATCAATGAACTTGTTGACCGTGGAGCCTGTGCCCACGCCCACAATTTCACCAGTTACCACATATTTCAGGGCAGCTTGTCCAACCAAAGTTTTCAGTTCATCTTGAGAAAGGGGTGCAGCAGGTGTCGTCATGAGGGAAAATCCAGATAATCCTGCGATTATCCCCATGTCTCTTATTCCTTACTCACTGACCCGTCCACTTCTTTTCGGCATGGACCCCGAAGCCGCTCACGACTTCACCATGAATTTCATGGCCAAGGGTCAGAACACGCTGCTGCAAAAAGCCTGGGCACGCCCTCTGGTCCATGACCCGATTGAACTGGCTGGCCTGAAGTTCCCTAACCGCGTCGGCATGGCCGCCGGCCTGGACAAGAACGCGCGCTGCATCGATGCGCTGGCCGCGATGGGCTTTGGCTTTGTGGAAGTAGGCACGGTCACGCCCCGCCCCCAGCCCGGCAATCCCAAGCCGCGCATGTTCCGCATCCCCGAGAAGAATGCGCTAATCAACCGTCTGGGTTTCAACAACGAAGGCCTGGACGCGTTTTTGGCCAACGTGCGCCGCTCGCAAGTGCGCGCCAATGGCGGCTCCATGCTGCTGGGCCTGAACATCGGCAAAAACGCCACCACGCCGATTGAAGAAGCCACCAGCGACTACATCAAGGCGCTGGATGGCGTCTATCCGCACGCCGACTATGTGACGGTGAACATCAGCTCGCCCAACACCAAGAACCTGCGCGCGCTGCAAAGCGATGAAGCGCTGGATGCCTTGCTGGGCGCCATTGCCAACCGCCGCGAGCAACTCTCCAGCCAGCACGGCAAGCGCACGCCAGTGTTCGTCAAAATCGCACCCGATCTGGATGAAGAGCAAGTCGGCGTCATTGCCGCCACGCTGCAGCGCCACAACATGGATGGCGTCATTGCCACCAACACCACCATTAGCCGCGAAGCCGTCAAGGGCCTGCAGCATGCGGAAGAAGCTGGCGGCCTGTCTGGCGCACCCGTGCTGGAAGCCAGCAACCAGATCATTCGCCAGCTGCGATCGGCGCTGGGCAGCCGCTACCCCATCATCGGTGTGGGCGGCATCTTGAGCGGCGCAGACGCCGTGAGCAAAATCCGCGCAGGTGCTGACGTAGTGCAGATCTACAGCGGCCTGATCTATCGCGGCCCGGACCTGGTGAAAGAAGCCGCCGAAGCCATTGCGCACATGCCTTAAGCCTGAAACAGTGGCCTAGCCGCTGCCAAAGAAAATAGCCCGTCAAGCCAAAGCCTGACGGGCTATTTTTATAGGAAGAAGTGAATCAGCTGCGGCTGCGCTGCTGCAGCTTCATCACCCAAGGCAAGGCCACACTGCCCCAGCGAATCAATTTGCGTGGACCTACCACCATCAACAACGCACCGGCCGCAGCTGTGGCGATTGGGTGCAGGCGCACAAAGGTCACCAAACGCTCTGGCAGCGAAGCCTCGCCATCGACCTGCGCAGTCTGCGTCTGGCGCAAGGCCGCAGCCTGAGCCTTGGCAGAAGCACGGGCCTTGATGCGAGCACGCTGGCGCGAGATGCGAGACAGCAGTAGCTTTTGCTCTGGCGATGCTTCATCCCACAGTGCCGCATCCAGCCCTACAGGCTTGACGGGACTCTCTGCAGGCTTGAGTTCAGGAGAGGAGCTCATGGTCAGATCTTCTCCTTCAAAGCATTCCAGTCAGACTTGAGCTCATGCCTGGTCAGCCTGAAAGGGCTGGACAGTTGCTTGACTGCAGCCATCAATCGCCACAAGCCCAAAGCCCAGATAAGGACCCAACCGCCAGCCAGCAGCCATGCCACAAGAGTGCGATGCTCGCTATCCCAGAACTGAACCAGAACGGCCAGCGTCAGTACCATGAGCACAACCACCGTCAAGGCACCGAGAACGATGGCAAGCACGGTCAGCGTCTGAAAACTCTGCTTGAGCTGGCGCCACTCCAGGTGGGCAAGATCGGCACGATCTTCAGCGGCCATGGCCGCCTCATTCAGATTCGATCGGCAGCGCTCAACCAGAGAATCCAGACCCAGCAGTGAAGTCAAATTCACAGGCACTTGAAATCAACGCCTTTTAACGTCGACCCAGCATAAAGCCCAGCAGAGCACCCACAGCCAGAGCTGCACCGGCAACACGCCAGGGTTCATCATGCGCATAGCGATCAGCCGTATCGGCGGCTTCGCGAGCCTGGCGAGCAGCATCCTGAGCAGCGCGAACGGCGGAATCGCGCACTGTGTTCATGCTGTCATCGATACGCTGACGCAGTGCACTGATCTCAGGCATCTTGTCCAGTTCACGGGCAGACAGCAGACCTCGCAGATCGCTGACAAGCTTTTCCAGATCGTCTTGGGCATGGGAAACGGCATCGGAAACAGAGCGTGACATATCGAACCTTTCTATATGACGAATTGGGATATCACATGCACGCATCAGTGCACAGATAGCTGACGAGCGAAGAAAAACGTCGCTTGCAAACACAGCATGTGACCATCTTACATAAAAGCAACAGCATCAAAGCATCCCGTGCGCGAAGTCTGGTGTCGGACAGTTACGGGCAAGCACTGTTCAAAAACAAAAGCACCCGACCCATAGGGCAAGCACGCTTGCCAGCATTTCATCCCAAAGCAGCAGGACACCGGCTCAATCGCTTATGTGTGACCCTACCCGCTCTACCCGTTACGCCAAAAACAAACGCCCGGCATCAATGCCGGGCGTTATATGCAAGAGGCAGTCTCAGCTACTTGCCTGCAGCAACCGTCGAGCAGCCCTCAGGTTTGGAATAAATGCTGCCAACTTGCGTCTGCTTGTCATAGATCAGCTTGAGCTGACAAACCACATTCGTGCCTTGCAGATGCAGCAGATAGTCCCACTCCCTGGCCCCAAAGCCTTCAGTGAAATGGGGCGGCCCCATCAATTGAAACACCTGGGTCTTCGTCAAGCCTGCGCGCAAATTGCGCAAGCTTTCCGTACTGGGATAGCTGCCCTCGGGTTGAGTGGCTTGCTTGACAGGATCAGGGAAGATAATTTCCTTGGCCTGCCCCTGATCATCAACCCCTTTGCTGACTGTGCCAGCACAACCCGCCAAGCCCAACACAACAGCCAGAGCGGCGATGCGCATAGAAGAAGTTTTAAATTCATTCATATTGATCCCCTCTCTTACCATTGATAGCCGGCACCAACCGACACGCCGACTTGACCACGCGAGTTGGCAGAGCCTGTGAACTTGGTCACCCAGCGACCGTTATCAGTGATGCTGGACATACCCACAGCCAGCGCAGACTCTCCGCGGAAGCTGGCAGCACCTGCGGCGAGCATGCTCTTGCCTGGCATATAAGCCTGGGGCATGCCAGCCATCGCCATAGCACCCGCTGTACCAGCATTGGCCTCGCGGCGGTTCGCGTCGATCTGATGCTGCAGGTTGCCGAACTGATTGTTGATCTGCGCGCCCATCTGGCTGAGCTGATTCAAGTTCACGGCATCAGTGCCCTGGGTGCCCGGCGCCACATTAGTCACCTGACGCTCCGCCCCCTCAGAGCCCACAGAAATCACGTTGCTGCGTCCCCCGTCGTTGGAGTCACTACCAAGTGACACCGAACTATCTCCAGTTGTCACACTCCTATCGCCCAGCGCGATCGAGCGACGGCCATCAGCCTTGGCTTTGTAACCGAATGCAATGGCGCTGTAACCGGAGGCTTCAGACTCATTGCCAATTGCTTTAGCAAACTCACCAGACGCAATCGCATTGCTACCCGCTGCCAGCGTATCCAGGCCCGTCGCCCTAGGGGCTGCACGTGTGGCTACATTGCCAGTAATCCATGGGTTTTCTTGAGCTGTGCCAGTGCCAGTGCCTGTGCCAGTGCCTGTGCCGCCGCCATCGCCTGGCTTACCTTCTGGACCCGCAGGACCAGGGTCACCCTTGGGGCCTTGGGGGCCGGGAGTCAGCTGAATATTGTCTATACGGTCATTCAGCCCCTTGGCGACAGCAAACAACTGGCTACCGTTGACAGCATCGGTACTAGTGGCCGAGAGTGCCCCCGGTGCCACGTTCACGATTTGGCGAGTTGCGCCATTGGCCCCGCCCACACTGACCACGCCAACGACATTACCTGCACCGGCAAAATTCAGTGTTGTTGCGGGAATCAGCGCTGTGTCGGAGGCAATGCTCACCGCCGCCTTGGATTGTGAGCCCGCACCCAACGCAACACTGTTGGCATCAGCCGCGCTGGCCCCCTTGCCAATGGCAACTGCACCTTCACCAGCCGCCTTGGCCTCACCCAGAGCCACCGCATCATCACCCTGAGCCGATGCACCCACACCCGCTGCCAGCGCATTCCTGCCAGTCGCGCCGTCATTGGCATAGTTAGCTGCCGTTACGTCACTGTTGTTCACGCTGTAGAAATGCGTTGCTACGCCGTTCGTCATGGTCTGCAGTTGCGACATATTCACCGCATCAGTCGGTGCCGTACCCGCGGCCACATTGCTGATCTTGTTGCCACCATTGTTCAGGCCGCCAGAGCTCAGAGCCACGGTGCTGCCATTGAAGCTCACACCGCTGTTATCCACCTTCGTACCGCCAGCCGTCAGACTGGTCACATTCAGGTCAGGGTTCAAAGTGACATCCACTTTGGTGCCTGTAGCGTCCGTGGTGTGATTGACCGTGACATTGCTGTCACCGTTGAACGTCACCTTGCCATCGGGGGCCACATTGCTTGCAGTGGCATTGCCGCTGGTCGCCACATTCCAGCCCTTGCCAGCCGTAGCCGCCACCGTCGACAGCTGAGAGACGTTCACCGCATCATCCGCAGCCGTACCAGCGCCCACGCCGGAAATTTTGTTGCCACCGTTGTTCAGGCCGCCAGAGCTCAGAGCCACTGTGCCGCTGTTGAAGCTCACACCGCTGTTATCCACCTTCGTACCGCCGGCCGTCAGGCTGGTCACGCTCAGGTTGGGGTTCAGCGTGACATCAACCGCTGTGTTGCCGCTGCTGTCAGTCACGTGAGTCACCGCCACATTGGCGTCACCGTTGAAGGCCACCTTGGCACCAAGAGCCACATTGCTCGCTGTGGCGTTGCCGCTGGAGGTAATGTTCCAGCCCTGGGAAGCGTTGTTCGACACCGCTTGCAGCT
Source organism: Comamonas sp. (assembly GCF_036643215.1). GTDB lineage: Bacteria > Pseudomonadota > Gammaproteobacteria > Burkholderiales > Burkholderiaceae_C > Comamonas. The sequence goes on from NZ_JAVXSJ010000025.1 coordinate 17,336, forward strand.
GGGAGACATTGACCGCATCTGTCGGCGCAGCGCCTGCTGCCAGATTCGTCATACGCCGCTCCTGCCCTGCCGTCCCCACAGAAACTTCGCCCGCAGGGGTTGCACCAGCAATCGTGACGCCAGCAGGTGTAAAGGCTATTTGGCTCAAAGTGCTTCCATCCGCCTTGCTGCCTGCGCCAAGCGCTACGCTATTTACAGCAGTCACCTGAGCATTCGTACCCAGAGCCGTGGCAGCAGAGATGTCAGCCTTGGCATTCTGACCCAGAGCAGAGCCTGCCACTGTTCCTGCAGTTGTTGCGCCGCCCAGATAGGTTGCTACCGCACCATCACCGATGGCTGTACCGCCGTTACCAGCCTTGGCTGCAAAGCCATAGGCAGCCGATCCCGTCGCAATCGCATCACGGCCTACTGCCAAACTGTTGGTTCCCAGCGCTTGCGCGTTGGCACCGACGGCTACAGCACCGCTGACGACCTTGCTGGCTCCGCCAATCGCCACCGCATCGCTGGCATCAGCGGTCGTCGCAAACTGGATTCCATCTCCCAGCAAAACACTGTTGGTCACTTTGCTGTTGGCACTTCCCACCACCTGGTTGCTACCCATCGCCAGCACACCGGATGCGTTAGTGACCAGGTTGTTAGCGCCAGCAATGAACGAGTGGTCAATATTCTTGACCGTGTTATCCGCCCCCATGACCGAGCTGTAGGCAATCGTATTGGCCTGAACGTTGAAGCCCTGAACAGAAGAGAGAACGGAGTTCTCCACTTTGCTTCGCATACCCACCAGCAGAGTATTGTTTGCGTTGTCAAGGGTATTGGCTGCACCGATGACGCCGACTTGCCCCAACTCAGTATTTTTATCTTGAACAATTGCGGCCAACTGGGCAGTCGTATCCACGCCACCACCAACAATCATTCCAGACAGATCGATTTTATTTTTATTCGAGTTATTAATGGCGTTTCCATAACCACTGACCAAAACACCATTGCTATTTTGCACTTGGTTTGCAGAACCCTGAACAGTCACAGCAATACTATCGTACGCATTAGTGCTAGAAACATTACCTATCTTGTTGAATGTACCCTGAATACTGGATACTGCACCCTGAGCTACCACCGCACCGCTACCAAAGAAACCGCCAACAGTAACTCGCTCATTGACAAGAAGGTTGTTGTTACTACCCACCACTGTGGCGTAAAGGCTTTGGGAATTGGATGCCGCACCAATCAGTGTAGATCCACGGCGGAAAGCACCCGTCAGATTGGAGCGATTTCCGTTCACCGTGCTATAGCCCAAATGAACAGCCTCAACCCCGGCATAAGAACCACTACCAATGGCAATACTTTTTGCCACTGCTCCTGCTGCAGAGCTACCGATCGCAATCGCACCGTCTGCAGCAGAGGTGTAGGAGCCAATCGAAATCGCGCTTGTCCCTGAGGCGCTAGCACCGGAACCCACCGCCACCGACCCGGAGCCGGCTGCGGTCACGGCTGAAGAGCGTTGACCACCAATGGCCACACCATCCTGGGCAGCGGCGGTTCTATCACCGATAGCAATGCTGTTATTGCCAGTAGCATTGGCTTGAAAGCCAATACCAATCGATTTGGCACCCGAGGCCGAGCTGTCACCGATCGAGGTGCTATTCACCCCCGATGCATTGCTGCTGAAGCCCAGCGCAGTGGCATTCGTTCCGGCGGCAACGGCTTCCGCACCCGCTGCCATGGAGTTAGCGCCAGTCGCTCCCGAGTTGTCAAAGTTGCTGCCCGCAGCCTGATTGCTGGACTTTACGCTGTAATAACGTGTGGTAGCGGCATCCTGAGCGGCCTTCAGCTGTGCCACATTCACAGCATCAGAATTGGCAGTGCCTGCAGCGACTCCTGTGATCTGGCGGAGCTTGTTGGTTGCGGCATCACCGACAGCCATCGCGCCCAAAGTGCTGGTCGTGGCTGCAACTGCATTGGCCTGGCTCGCATCAGCCGTTGCAGGCGCATAACCCGCAACACCAGCGGCGGTCGCAGCGACGGAACCAGAGCCCAAGGCCACCGAGTCTGCAGCTGTTGCCTTTGAGCGTGATCCCAGCGCCACCGAGTTTGCGGTCGATGCAGTGGCCAGAAGACCCACTGCCACGGCATTGCTGCCACCGACACTGGACTGCTGACCCAGGGCCACTGAGTAGCTAATATCATTCCCGACATTAATACTGGAACCAATTATCTGATTTCCCAGGGAATTATTTCCAACGGTATTTGCTCTGCCTATTACCGTCGTATTCTGAGATGATCCAATATTATTATTATATCCAATTACATTATTTCCAAAATATCGACTACTAGAACCTACTATAGCTCCAGTAATAGTATTAAAAGAGCCCAGAACGGTAGATCCATTCTGATAGGTCACATTGTTATTAAAACCAGAGACACTGCTCATGGCTACGCCATCGAGTGTGTTGTTATGACCAACTGTGCTGCTATTTCCACTGATGGCTGCAGCTACTGAGTTTTTCACCTGATTCCCGGCACCAAAAATATAACCACCACTTCCGCTCTCAATCGAGTTAGCGGATCCAATCAGCCCAGATAAAGCCGCAGTATCCAGGGTATTTTTATTACCAATAGCAATACTATTACCAGAGTTCAAGACAGTGTTTTGATTACCAATTGCAACAGAATTATCATAGGAATTGAGTCCATTGCCTGTCACTGTATTTCTATACCCCATGGCGACAGAGTTTTCGGCGTCAATCACCTTTGAAGAAAGGCCCACCGCTGTGGAGTTATTACCTTTGGCACTGACTTCCGCCCCCGCACCGGCAGCCATGGAGCCTGTCGCCTGAGCGCCGTCATTGTTGTAATTGGGGGTTCCAGCGCCAGCGGATTGGACGCTGTAGTAATGAGTAGTTGCAGCAGCCTGAGATGCCTTCAACTGCGACACATTGACCGCATCAGTATCTGTCGCGCCAGCTGCCAGATTGGTAATGCGACGCTCCTTGCCAGCACTTCCCAACGACACTTCAGCCACCGGTGTGGTGCCAGCAACGGCCACCCCGCCTGGGGCGTAAGCCGCTTGACTCAAAGTACTTCCATCAGCTTTGCTGCCTGCGCCCAAAGCCACACTATTGATAGCAATAGCCTGCGCAGAGGTACCTATCGCGGTAGAAGCTTCCGCCTGAGCCTTGGCAGCATTACCTATCGCAATACTGGACTCGCCAGTGGCCTGCGTGAGCAAATTTCCGATGGCCAACGCATTCGCGCCAAGATTCTGTGCGGCCCAATTGTTCACAAACGCGGCGTCGGGTCCGTTATATGCATCAGGCACACCAGAAATGCGGGCCACGCCACCGCCCGCTACAGGTACTTCGCAGGTCCAAGTGCCCTGTCCTGTGCTGCGTAAGCACACACCATAGGTATCGTTCACCGTATCTGCCAAAGCCAATGAAGGCATCAGCGCTGCAGCAGCCAACACAGACGCCAGCACCGAAGAGGAACCCAGCGCACGATTGCTGCTGCTTTTTTTGCCGCGAGCGGCTGTCACTTCAGAGGTCGCGACCCAAGCACCCAAAGACTCATTCCAGACACTGCGATAGCTGCGGTTCATGTTGTATATCCCCTAAGTTTCCCAGGCGTGACTTCAATCTCGACAGCCTGTTGCGCTTGTTTCCAGGAGCTAACTCAAACACGCTGAGTGAATAGAGTTAGCCGCTTGGGGATGATTATTCGATTGACCCTAGCTATGAAAAAGCAGGTAAATGCAATGAAATCTTGTGAGGCAGAACTTACATATTTATCAACATTTGTTAATTCATAGAAATACACCCAACGGAGTTAGGAATATTTTTTCCAGCAAGCTCCCTCTGTAGCCGAGAGGAAAGCACATCTTTAGCAGTCCTATTTTTTAGGTAGCTAAAAATAGGGATGAATCTTTGTTGTTTTAAACATACGTGACAAGTGCGCTGCTACACCCGAAAAATCCTCCTGCGTCTGACATCACGCAAGCGGGCAACAAGCAGTCTTGAATTCACGCGCAATTCGCTGCCGACAGCGTGACGATCAGCCCTGCAATCCACCATTCCCTCTCAAAAACACATCATTCCTTAACTCTTCATTAATCAATTACTTGCATGCTTGAAACCGTTATGGGTTGATTGCACGTACTCCCCTCTGAAGAAGTCTTCTTTCACGGCAGGTTTGATACATATCAAGCGCTCAGCCACTCTTCATTCATATAGTCATTAATGCATAAAAAGTATTTATTTAATACTTATTAATGCATAAGCATCAGAGTGTTCTGGTGCCAGTGCGACGATGAAAGGAAGGGCTATGCCACTTCAACCCCAAGAATCTTCAGGCTGCTCCAGCAACGGCACAGGCTGCGCCTGCAGCAATAGCTCCACCCCCACCAGCCCCAGTGTTACTGCCAGCGCCGTGACAGCCCCTAGCAAGCGTGGTTTTTTGCAGGATTTGATTGCAGTCGCTGCCAGCTTTGGCATTGCCAGCACCGCCCGCGCCGCCTTGCCGGGTGATCCCACATTCCAGCCCACGCGCCGCCCCGGCATGGAAGGCAAGCGCTTTGGCATGCTGGTCGATATGCGCAAATGCATTGGCTGCCAGGCCTGCACGGTGAGCTGCTCGGTCGAAAATCAGCCGCCCATCGGCCAGTTCCGCACCAGCGTGCTGCAGTACGAGGTGGACCAGCCCGGTCACTCCATGCCCGCCATGGTCAGCCTGCCGCGCCTGTGCAACCACTGCGATGAGCCGCCTTGCGTGCCCGTCTGCCCGGTGCAAGCCACGTTTCAGCGCACCGACGGCATTGTTCTCGTCGACAACGAGCGCTGCGTGGGATGCGGCTACTGCGTGCAGGCCTGCCCGTACGACGCCCGCTTCATCAATCACGAGACGCAGACCGCCGATAAGTGCACCTTCTGCGAGCACCGGCTCGAAGCCGGCCTGCTGCCCGCCTGCGTGGAAAGCTGCGTGGGCGGCGCCCGCGTGATTGGTGATTTGAACGACGCGCACAGCGAGATCAACCAGCGCATCCATGCCCACAAGGACGAAATCAAGGTCCTCAAGCCCGGCATGAAGACCAAGCCCCATGTGTTCTACATCGGCCTGCCCGATGAATTCGTCAATGGCGTTGACGGGCAAGCCACTGTCCGTCTCGTGGCAGATCACTTGTAAAGGAGCCACTCATGCAAATCATTGAACTCCTGACCCCCGCCTATGAAGCCGCCTGGCTGCCCTGGGCCGTGCAGTATTTCTTCCTCGTCGGCGTGGCCACGGGCGCGGCGCTGCTCACTTCCGCCTGCGTATTTGGCCCGGCCAATGAATTGCGCCAGCGCCTGCTGCCCACCGCCGTACTGGTGCTGGCGATGAGCGCCATTGCCGCGCCCGTGGCCCTGCTGGCCGACTTGCACCAGCCCGCACGCTTCTGGCATTTTTACGCCCACCTCACGCCTTGGTCGTGGATGAGTCTGGGCGCGATTTTGATGCCCACTTTTGTCGGGCTGTGCGTGCTGATGTGCGCGCTATGGTGGCTGGGCAAGCAACACCTGATGCGCTGGCTGGTGCCGCTGCTGGTGCTGTCCACGCTCAGCATCGTGCTGTATTCGGGTGCCGAGGTCATGGTGGTTCGCTCTCGCCCGCTGTGGAACACGCTGTGGGTGCCTATCAACCTGGCGCTCAGCGGCTGGCTGGCCACCGTGGGTATGGCTTTTGTGCTGTACCGCTTTTTGCCCAAAGCAATGCAGCCAGATACCGCTGCCCTGCAAGGCCTGCGCAATCTCGGCCTGTGGCTGGCCACGGCGCTGGTGATCTCTGCGCTGACCTGGGCGCTGTACGGCATGGCAGGTCACAGCCCATCGTTTGACATGGCTGTGCGCCTGTTCAATGAGTTCCCCGTCTGGCGCATTTCGATGCTGGGCTCGACCCTGTTTGGTGCCGCCGTGCTGATGGCGCTGCTGCGTGGCCAGCGCCGCCTGTCTGCTAAGGGCTACACGCTGGTGCTGGGCGCGGGCCTGGCCGCATCGGCCTGGGCCTTTCGCTGGGCGCTGTTCATGGGCGTGCAAGGCGTGCCCAAGTTTGGCGCGGGCTTGTACCTGTACAGCATGCCGCTGGGCGGCGATGGCCTGCTGGGCATGGTCGGCGTCGCCGGCCTGTGCGTGGCACTGGTGGCCATGGCGACTTGGGCGCTGGAGCTATTTCCCCAACGCCAGGCCACAGCCTAAGAGCTACTCACACAACCCTTGATACGTCGTTGCTTCGCCTTGTCGTACTTCTGTACTGCCTGCGGCTTCGCGCCTCGTCTCAAACGCAAACCTTCGGTTTGCTGGGTAGTGTTAGCCGCTCTAAGAGCCTCTCTAAAGCATTAATTCAAGCCAAATTGGCCTGTACCGCATAACAGAAGCGCGGTAGCAGCTATCAAATTAAAAGCATCGCTACCGCGCACCAGCCCAGAAGGGGCACACCATGACTGACAAGAAACTCACCCCCGAACAATCTCAAGATGACGCTGTATCCGACGCCAATGTCGCCCGCCGCCGCCTGCTGCTACGCGGTGGCGCCGTGGCCGGTGGCCTGGCCGCGTTTGCGGCGGGCTATGGCGAAACCGTGGTCAAAGGCGCCAAGGGCTTGATCACCGGCACATCGGGCAAAGCCACGGCCAGCGCCACGCGCGGTAACTCGCTCACGCCTGAATTTCGCATCGACCCGGTCACCGGCGCGCTGACCACCCAGCCCGGCCAGGTGGTCAGCCCATCAAGCTGCCTTGGCTGCTGGACCCAGTGCGGCGTGCGCCTGCGCGTCGATACCGAGCAGAACCAAATCATCCGCATCGCCGGCAACCCCTACCACCCGCTGGCCACCACCAACCCCGCCCCCATGGAAACGCCGGTGCGCGAGGTCTACGCCATGCTGGGCGGCGACAACGGCCTAGAAGGCCGCGCCACCAGCTGCGCGCGCGGATCGGCCATGCTGGAACACCAGAAGGCCCCGCACCGCGTGCTCAAGCCACTCAAGCGCGTGGGCCCGCGTGGCTCCGGCCAGTGGAAGACCATCACGCTCGAGGAGCTGGTCAAGGAAATTTGCGCAGGCGGCGACCTGTTTGGCGAAGGCCATGTGGACGGCCTGGCCGCCATCCGCGATGTGAACACGCTGATCGATGAAGCCAACCCCGAATACGGCCCCAAGGCCAACCAGCTGCTGGTGACCGAAGCCGCCAACGAAGGCCGCACGCCCCTGGTCAACCGCTTTGCCAAGCAGGCGTTCGGCACCATCAACGTCAGCAACCACGGCTCTTACTGCGGCCAGACCTACCGCGTGGGCACGGGCGCAGCGCTAGGCGATATGGCGGGCATGCCCCACGGCAAACCGGACTGGAAGAACTCGCGCTTTGGCCTGTTCATCGGCACCTCGCCAGCGCAGTCCGGCAACCCCTTCCAGCGCGTGGGCCGCGAGCTGGCCGAGGCCCGCTCGCGTGGCGAGAACACCTACAAATACGTCGTGGTATCGCCCATGCTGCCCACCTCGTCCAGTTTTGCGGCAGGCGACAACAACCGCTGGCTGCCAGTCAAGCCCGGCAGCGACCTGGCGCTGGCCATGGGCCTGATCCGCTGGATCATCGACAACGAACGCTATGACCAGCAGTTCCTGACCCAGCCCGGCCCCGCCGCAATGGCTGCCGTGGGTGAAGCCAGTTGGAGCAACGCCACCCATTTACTCATCAACGAGCCCAAGCACCCGCGCTTTGGCCAGTTCTTGCGCGGTGCCGATATCGGCCTGCCCATGCCTGAGCCGGTGGATGAGAAAACACCCGCTGAAGACGTGTATGTGGTGCAACTGGCCGATGGCAGCCTGGCCGCCCACACCGTGGCCCAGCCTGCCGAGCTGATGGTGGAGCGCGAATTCACGCCCATCAAGGCCGCAGACGCCACCGAAGACCCCGCGCCCATTGACGTTTGCACAGCCTTCGTCAAGCTGCGTGCCGAAGCGCACAAAAAAACCATCGATGAATACGCCGCCCTGTGCGATGTACCCGCCATTGAGATTGAAGAGCTGGCGCGTGAGTTCACCAGCCACGGCAAGCAGGCCGTGGCCAACTCGCACGGCGGCACCATGAATGGCTCGGGCTTTTACACCGCCTACGCCATTGCCATGCTCAACAACCTCATCGGCAACCTCAATGTGCGCGGTGGCTGGGTGATGGACGCAGGGCCCTTCGGCCCCTTTGGCCCCGGCCCGCGCTACAACTTTGCGCAGTTTGAAGGCGCAGTCAAACCCAAGGGCGTGGCCCTGTCGCGCACCAAGTTCCCGTACGAAAAAACCAGCGAATTCAAGCGCAAGAAAGAAGCCGGCCAGAACCCCTACCCCGCCAAAGCGCCCTGGTACCCCGCACCCGGAGGGCTTTCCAGCGAAATGCTGGCCGCCGGCATGCTGGGCTACCCCTATCCGGTCAAGGCGTGGATCAACCACATCAGCAACCCCATCTATGCCATGTGCGGGTTCGAGAACGCACTGGCCGATTCGGTCAAGGATGTGAAAAAGCTGCCGCTGTTTGTCTCGGTCGACCCTTTCATCAACGAGACCTCGGCCCTGGCCGACTACATCGTGCCCGACACCATCACCTACGAAAGCTGGGGCATTGGCGCACCCTGGGCCGACGTGGTGGCCAAAAGCAGCACCGTGCGCTGGCCCACCGCTCAGGCCGCCACAGCCAAGACCGCCGACGGCCAGCCCATCAGCTTTGAAACCTTTGTGTTTGCCGTGGCCAAACAACTGCAGCTGCCCGGCTTTGGCAAAAACGCCATGTCCACCAAGGATGGCGAGCCGCTCGATCTGGAAAACGCCGAAGACTTCTACCTGCGCGGCATGTGCAACATCGCTTACCAGGCCGGCAAGCCCGTGCCAGAGGCCAGCGACGACGATATTGCAATCACCGGCCTTACCCCGTGGATGCCATCTGTCGCCGCCCGCGTCAAACCCGAGGAGGTACGCCGCGTCGCCATGGTCATGAGCCGTGGCGGGCGCTTTGACAAGCAAGAAGACGCTTGGAAGGGCGACCAGCTCAAGCTGCAAGCCAAGTTCCCCGCCACCTTCTGGCACGAAGGACTCTCCAAAATGCGCCACTCCATGACCGGCGAACGCTACAGCGGCTGCCCCACCTGGTACCCCACCCGCCTGGCCAGCGGCGCGGACATGCGCGCCGTGTTCAGCGACCTGGACTGGCCGCTGACCATGACCAGCTACAAATCCAACCTGATGAGCAGCATGTCCATCGCCGCCTCACGCCTGCGCCAGGTGCACCCGCACAACCCCGTCAGCATCAACAAGGCCGACGCCGCCAGGCTGGGCATCGCCAATGGCGACAAGATTGAACTGAGCACCCCCGGCGGCAAGCTACAAGGCGTAGCCCTTGTTCGCGCCGGTATTGCGCCGGGTGCTATCGCTATTGAACATGGCTACGGCCATAAGCAGCTGGGCACCGTGGCGCATAAGGTGGATGGCAAGCCTACGCATGCCAACCCGCAACATGGCAATGGCGTGAATCTGAATGCTTTGGGCTTTGCGGACCCTACGCGGCCTGAGAAGGACAATGTTTGGATTGATTGGGTTTCGGGGGCGGTTGTGCGGCAGGGTTTGCCGGTGAGGGTGAGGAAGGTTTGATGACTGGTTGATGGCTTTACCTGCGGAAGCAGGTAAAGGAAATGAAAAAGCCCATCGCTCCCGCGATGGGCTTTCCTGGAAATGGCAGTAAACGCCACCAAGCGGAAGTGCAGGCGTTCAATAACTTCATACGAAGGACTGCTCCCGCCAAGGCGTTAATCCACTAATGGGCAGTTAGCGACTACAGCTCGTCCAAAAGGGCCGTTCTCTTCTTGTTGTATTCATCCTTATTAAGTAAGCCCTGATTGAATAGCGACTTGAGGCGGCTCAAACGTTCCTCTATAGAGTTCGCCCCATTTTGAGACTTCGTAATTGGTATCGATGCTTGGCTCTGAGCTGTCGGCTGAATCATTCGTATTTCAAGGAGCGCTGCCTGCATCTTGACCAAAGCATCGGCCATTGCACGCCGACCTGCGATACCGTGATCTCCTAGGCGCTCACCCGTTTCTGCGGCACCTACCCCTACAACACGCGGTGTGCTGATGATCGTTCCATCCTGCGAGCGAACCTGACTGGTCAAATCTACGGAAAAATTTGTCGGTGGCCAAGTAAAGAACCCAGTGCTCCCCGAGGTTGTGACGATAGTGGGTACGACTAGATAATTAATTCCCTTGCTAGCTAGGTCAGCGGTTGTCGGTGCTGCATCGAGCTTAATAGCGCTACCGAACACATTAGCCAAAATCTTTTGAAATCCTGACTCTATCGCCTGATAAGGGTAATAGCGCACGTTATCACCACCACCGCCAGGCGTTGTTACCTCGAGTTTTGTCAAATCAGAGGCAATGTAGTACGCAGCCTTTGCTGGTATTTTCGGCTGCATCATTGCGCCAGTGCTCACATCTAAACCAGCGGCTTTTGGCGTAACGTCAATAGGGTGAGCGCAACCAGTCAAAAGCGCAGTGCAAAAAATAAGGTTCCAAGCTATGGGTAATTTCATGAAATGATGAAGTAAATGGATGAAAGCCAGTAGGGGGGATACATTCATTCTATTACTTACAAATTATTTCACCCAGTCAGAAATAGACATCGAGCGACTGCTTTCAGAGCTGAGCCTTACTGACCGCTTATGGCCGCCAGCAGAAAGCCGCAGAGATTCGGGTGCGGCCGACGAGCGTTACAACGAAATTGGCTTCTAGTGCCTATCCAGCTTGCGGTAGCAGCTATCAAAAAATACAACGAAGCTATCTGGTACCCGCATCCGGTATCGCCCCTTTTGCCCACGCCTGCGACGGCAAGTTCTTGGGGCTGGCAGTTGCACCGCAGAGTGCAACTGCATCGTCATCCAATTTGCGGCAACGTGTTTGAACGGAGCGCCAAAGGCGCGCAGTGAGTTTTGCCGCACAGCCCCAAGAGATTGACGGCGCAGGTTGCCCCGTCGCGAAGCGAAGGGGTCGTGGGTAGCAGGGGCTGTGTTCTTTGCTTACTTTCTTGCACAAGCAAGAAAGTGAGTCGGCAAGGCGGGCCGAGACCCGCCCTCTGCCAGAAAAACAGGCATGTCGCTCCAACAAAGACTAAAAGAAAATCAGCCTCAAGCGTAATCACATCAAGCGCAAGCAGCTATCAAAACAGAATCGTTTTGTCGCCAGCGACAGAGGCCGGGTCTCGCCCCGGCAGGCGAGTTACCTTTCTTGCTCGCACAAGAAACGTAACCCAAAGAATGCGACCCGACTGTCTGCGTCCCTGCGCTTCGCTACGGGCAAACCTGCGTCACGCCATTCAGTCTGCGGTGCGGCAAAACTCGCTGCGTGCTTGCAGCACTTCGCTCAAACACGTTGCCGCAAGTCAGTTCACCAAGCATTGACACTCTTCGGTGCCAATGCCCGCAGCCTGAATCGCGTGCCGCAGGCGCTGACACACGGGTGAATGCGGGGGCGGACGGCCTACGAGAGTTGTGATGAAAATGGATTTTAGCGCTTACTCCACAAGCGGTAGCTGCTATCAAAAAATACAAAGAAGCTATCCGGTACCCGCACCCGGTATCGCCCTTTTTGCCCACGCCTGTGACGACAAGTTCTTGGGGCTGGCAGTTGCACCGCAGAGTGCAACTGCATCGTCATCCAATTTGCGGCAACGTGTTTGAACGGAGCGCCAGCGGCGCGCAGTGAGTTTTGCCGCACAGCCACAAGAGCTTGACGGCGCAGGTTTGCCCGCAGGCGAAGCCGGAGGGACGGGGCAACAGGGGCCAGCTCTTTGCCTACTTTCTGGCAGCAGAAAGTAGGTCGGCAAGGCGGGCCGAGACCCGCCCTCTGTCCAGTAATAAAGCATGTTGCTTGCATCGCTCGCACAGCCCAAGCTCTGCAGTTATTGCTCTCGGATTTCCAGCCAAATCCGCCTCAACCCCAACCTAATCAAGCGCAGCCAGCTATCAAAAAAGTCTCCGCACAAATACCATAAGTGGCATTCATGCAGAGACCCCGGCTACCGGCCTAGACCAACCGCCTCAGCGGCCCGACTTGTAAACGGTCTCCCCTTCCACAATGGTTTCCAGCACCTGAATGTCCTTGATCTTCATGGGATCGACAGACGCAGGGTTAGCGGAAAGCACAACCAGATCGGCAAATTTGCCGGCTTCAATGGAGCCTCGCTCTTTTTCCTCGAAGTTCTGGTGGGCGGCATTGATGGTGATGCCACGCAATGCATCCATGACGGATACACGCTGATCCGCACCAATGACTGCGCCACTGGTGGAGACGCGATTAACAGCGGTCCATAGCATGAGCATGGGGTCCATGGGCACCACGGGCGTGTCGGCATGCAGGGTGTATGGAATGCCGCGATTGAGTGCAGATTTCACCGGGCTGATGCGCGTACCACGATCGGGACCCAGGAAGATATCGCGATGGCGGTCGCCCCAGTAATAGGTGTGCAGCTCAAAGAAAGATGGAATCACGCCCAGCGCTTTCATCTCGTCGAGCTGGTCTTCGCGTGCCATCTGGGCATGGATGATGACATTGCGTGCATCGCTACGCGGATAGGCTTCCTGCGCCTTGCGGTAGGCATAGAGCACGTCCGATATGGCCTGGTCTCCGTTGGCGTGGATAAACATCTGAACCCCGGCTTTTTGCGCATCAGTGACACGCGCTACCAAAGCCTCGCGACTCGATCGCGGATAGCCCGCATAGTCGGCGTCGCCGTCATGGGGCGTGTGATAAGGGTGGCTGAGATAGCCGGTATAGCCTTGAATGGATCCGTCATGAAAATCCTTGATCCCGCCGACCTTGACCTTGCCGCTGGTGAGCGCAATCGCTTTCGATCCAGCCAAGGCACCCAGCCCCATAGGCCAAGCCACAACACGGATAGGCAGACGACCGCTCTGCGCGGCCTTTTCCATAGCCTCAACGCCTGCGGGACCCGTAGCGCCATCATTGGCGGTGGTCACCCCTTTGGACGCGTACATTTTCGCCGCAGCAGCCAAGCCTTCTTGCTGCTGTGCAGCAGTCAGCGCCGGCTTGAACTTGCTGACCAGTTGCGCAGCAGTTTCAGCCAGATAGCCTGTGGGCTCGCCTTTGCCGTCCTTGCCGATGACCCCGCCCTCTGGGTTGGCAGTGGCCGCCGTGATGCCGGCCAACTTCAATGCCGCCGTGTTGGCAACGGACATATGACCCGAAATATGGGTCACAAAAACCGGCTGTGTACTGGATACCTTGTCGAGGTCTTCACGGGTCGGGTGGCGCTTGTCCGCTAAAAGCGTGTCGTCATAACCAAACCCGGTCAGCCAGGCTTCAGTACCCAGCTCGGCCTGCTTCTTTTTCAATAGATTGATTATTTCATCGATTGAATTGATAGCCCCAATCGGGGGACTATTCAGATCCGCTTCAAATTTAAGATTAATTCCCGTCATTAAGAAATGACTATGTGCATCGTAAAAACCAGGAATCATGGTTTTTCCGGAAAGATCTATGACTTGAGTGTCTTTACCAATATATTTACTTAACTCTGTGTCACTTCCAGCTGCCACAACCTTGCGGTCCTTTACCGCAACAGCCTGAACCACCTGAGCATCTTTATTGGCAGTCAATACATTTCCATTTTTGTAGACAACCTGAGCATAGCCACTGGGGGGAACATCATCACCGTTGCAGGCAGCAAGCGCAGTTATTGCTGTGACTGCGAAAGCGCCGTATATCAGCATATTTTTAGATAACACTTTCTTCATCCCTACTTCCTACTTGAATAAATCTTTGAATGCCATTTTTTTCATTCATTCAAGCTCCCCCATAGAGACAAGGACAAGTTTTTATAAGTCCAACAGCCCTATATATAAACAAAAATGAATGAGTTTCGTGGCTCACACCAATATTAAATTAATTAATTGACAGCGTGAAATCATTAAATGCATAAGCAAAAATGAATTTTGATTTAAAGAATTTAAGCAGGTACTTCTACAATGCGCGCGATGTAAGCAGTGCTCACCTTTTTTACAGTTAGCGACTACCTTTCAAGGCTAGGCTTACAGCTTCCTGAATTTCTCAAAATCCACATGCAAAAACTGCTTGCTACGCTGACTCTGCCCTTGATCCTGATTACCGCCCCGCTCTCCAGCTGGGCCGGCAATGACTACCACGGCCACCATGAGGGCAAGCAGGAGTTCTGGGAAGGCCCCTGCAAGGTCGAGCGTGAGTGGAAGAACGATGGCGAGTACAAGGAGCAGCGCGAATGCAAGGGTTTGCGTCCGCATGACCGCCACAACGATCACCAGGAGAAATTCCGCGAGGGCCGCTGCAAGGTGGAGCGCGAGTGGAAGAAGGACGGCGAATACAAAGAAAAGCGCGAGTGCAAGGGGCGCTGAGCGTCGCCAGCCCGGCTTGAAGATTCAGCCCTGATTCGCCCGACAGCGCCCGTCCATCAAGCGCTGGCGGTTTTGTTTTGATAGCAACGTGCGATGCGGGTCGGTCGAAAAAGAGCGGCTAACACTACCCAGCAAACCGGAGGTTTGCGTTTGAGACGAGGCGCGAAGCCGCAGGCAGTACAAAAGTACGACAAGGCGATGCAACGACGTATCAAGGGTTGTGTTGGCAGCTCTTAAGCCTGCACCGCCACAAAGCTGGGGCTGCGCTGCAGGCGCTGCATCACGGCCTGGGCATTGGGCAGTTGTTGCAGGGGGATGAAGAAGATGGCGTCGGGCCTGGAGTTCGCAGCGGGTGTGATCTGCAGCATGCCCTGGCGCTCGAAGATGATGCCGATGCGGCTGGCGTCGTCATAGGCGGCGGCCAGATGCAGATCGCCCTGCTGCAGCTGCAGCCCACTTTCATCGAATGTGGCCGCGCAAGCCAGTTGCGACTGGCCTTTGAAGATGTGCTGCTGCACCATCTGGATCACGGACTGGCGCGAGACCGTGCGGCGGGCTCCCATTTCGTACATGCGCTGCTTGATATTCCAGTGACTGGCGTAAAAAAGTACGCCCAGCAGCAGCATGAGCCCAAAACAGATTTGCGTGCCTAGGCCTTTCTGGACGGTGGCGGCGACCAGCGCCAGCACGGGCACGGCCGCGATGGAGGCGAGCCGAATCTTGCGCCACACGCCTGTTTTGCTTTTCAGCACGGCGTCAGAGGCGTCTCGCTGCGCCAGCATGGTGCGCTGCACATCGTCGCGCTGCAGCGTAAAACGGGTCTGGCTGATCACATTCACGGGCATGGGGTTTCCGGCAAAAGTCTGGAATTTTAGGGCCGCGATGCAGAGCGCTTCCTCACTTAAAAAGCAAGAGAGACACTCGTTTCAGGCTGCGATGGCGGGTGTTTCAGCGGCATGGCGCATGCACTGCCGCCCTGACATGGGCCAGTACTGCACGGGCAGGCGTGATGGGTTGGCGTCATGGGGCCAACTTCCCCCGAAGGTAGTATCTGCATGTAAGGTGCGATTCGTCGTATGAAAGTTCGCCACGCCTGGCCTGCACCAGGCCTGCCTACCCATCACCGTTGTTCTCAAAAAGGAAGATTGGATGAAAGCTCACATACCGCGTATCCGCCCCCAACTGGCCGCCCTGCTGCTGGCCGCCTCTGGCATTGCCGCCACCACCAGCGCCTGGGCCTGCACCCGGCTGGTCTTTCACGGTGCAGAGGGCCAGGTCATGACGGCCCGCTCCATGGACTGGAAGAGCGATATCGTCAGCAATCTCTGGGTTCTGCCGCGCGGCATGGAGCGCAGCGGGCAGACGGGCCCCAACACGCTGCGCTGGAAGTCCAAGTACGGCAGCGTCATCACTTCGGGCTATGACATCTCGACCACGGACGGTGTCAACGAAGCCGGCCTGAACGCCAATTTACTGTGGCTGGTGGAATCGCAATACCCAAAATTTGACGACAAGAGCAAGCCGGGGCTGACGATTGCGGCCTGGGCGCAATATGTGCTGGACAGCTTTGCCAGCGTCAAGGAGGCCGTGGCCGCGCTGGAGAAGGAGCCCTTCACCATCGTCTCAGACAATGTGCCCGGAGAGAGCCGCCTGACCACGCTGCATCTATCCATGTCGGATTCCAGCGGCGACAGCGCCATCGTCGAGTACATAGCCGGCAAGCAGGTCATTCACCATGGCCGCGAGTATCAGGTGATGACCAATTCGCCCACCTTCGATCAGCAGCTGGCGCTCAACAGTTACTGGCAGCAGATCGGCGGCACGACCATGCTGCCCGGCACCAACCGCGCAGCGGACCGCTTTGCGCGGGCCTCCTTCTATGTGAATGCCATTCCCAAGGAGCAGAACCCCAACAAGGCGCTGGCCAGCGTGTTCAGCGTGATCCGCAATGTCTCGGTGCCCTACGGCATCAGCACGCCGGGCCAGCCCAATATCTCGTCAACCCGCTGGCGTACCGTGTTCGACCACCAGCGCCAGCTGTATTTCTTCGAGTCAGCCCTGACGCCCAATACCTTCTGGGTGGACCTCAAGGCGCTGGACTTCAGCCCGCAAACCGGCAAGGTCATGAAGCTGGATCTGGGCAAGGACCAGAGCCACACCTATTCGGGCAATGCCACGGCGCAGTTCAAGCCCTCGGCGCCATTTCAGTTTCTGGGCATCTGAGATCTGAACGATCTTTAATAAAAATAGCGGCCAGCGCCTGATAAATAAGCGCTAGCCGCTATGGTTTTCAATGAATAACCGCTAAACAGCCTTGGCCCCCACTCGCTCGCGCAGCGAGGCCAGCAGCTCGGCCGGCAAAAATTTGAAGGCCAGTTGCAGCAGCAAGAAGCCGATCATGCCGTCGTCCAGCCAGCCCAGAATGGGAATGGTGTCGGGTACAAAGTCGATGGGGCTGATGACGTAGAGCGCCGCCAGCACGGTGACGAGCTTGGCCGCCTTGGGCGCACGCGGATCGCGCAGCACGGCCCAGGCGAGCCGTAGCTCTTTGCGAAAGGTTGTCAGCAGGCGACCCAGTTTCCACATGGCAGTCACTCCATCAAAAGTGAAAAAACACCAAGCTTTAACGTGCGACCAGTACGGAGGATGACAAGAGCCGCTAATTATTTTGCGGTCGCAGAATGTATCTGCGCTTTGAAGCAAAACAAGGCTGTAGCGCTTGATAGACATGCGGTGACAGCTCTTTATTTAGTAGCAAAACAGTGGTTTTAGCCGTCGATGGGGTTCAGCGGGGTCTGCAGCGTGAGCTGGTAGAAGGCGAGATCCAGCCAGCGGCCAAACTTGAAGCCGACCTGAGGCATATTGCCCACATGCTGAAAGCTCAGTCGCTGGTGCAGTGCAATGCTTCCTGCGTTGGCCGCGTCAATCGCACCGACCAGCACATGCACATCGCCCCTGCGCTTTGCCTCGGCGATCAATAGCTCCATCAGTTGCAGGCCCAGCCCCTTGCCACGATGCGCGGGGTGAACATAGACGGAATGCTCAACCGTGTACTTATACGCAGGGTAGGCGCGAAAGCTGCCCCAGCTGCAAAAGCCCAGCAACTCGCCAGCGGCGTCTTCAATACCGATGACGGGAAAGCCACCAGCACTCTTGGCATCAAACCAGCTGACCATGTTTTGCGCGGTGCGCGGCTGGTAGTCGTAGAGCGCGGTGGAGTTGACGATGGCGTCGTTAAAAATTTCCAGAATGGCGGCGGCGTGGCGCTGGTGCGTGCATTGCACTATTTGCAGGTCGTTCATTGTTTCTCCGGCAGCGTGGCCCTGTCCTAATGCTCATGGGAGGCGGGCTTGCTGGGTGCCTATTATCCGCAGCAACGCGGGGGCAGATGGGCAGTTGCGTGGATTAAGCCCCGTGAACTGCGCAGAGCGGGCTGCCTTCACAATTCAAGCCAAACAAGCCTCTGTCGCTTATCCATCAAGCGCAAGCAGCTATCAAGTTTGATAATTTATTGCTCTACGTAAGCCCCAGTGACCTTGCCGTGGTCGTCGGTGATCATGCTGGTTTTGACCTGCCAGACCAGGCCAGCCAGCCCGGGCACGGTGTATTCGCCGTCGCGGCCTTTGACGGCTTGCTTCCACGCCTGCATTTGCGCGGGGGTCAGGCTGAGCTTGAGTTCATGGTCGCTATGCCAGTCGAGCAGACCGCCTTCGCTGTCGCCTGCAGGCACCAGCTCCAGCGTGGAGCCGTCGCCCGCCAGTATCAAGGGACGGCCATGCGGCAGGCGCGCGGGCAGCATGGCTTTGAGGTCGCGCACGCCCAGACTGCCGAGCTTGATAACGGTCTGCGGGCTGCGCAGCAGGCGCTTGCGCTGGGTAAAGCCCAGCACATCGTTGTAGAGCACGCCGGTTTTGGAGCCATCACGGGCAGCGCCCGCATCAATGGCAGCCTGCACATCGGGCAGCTCGTGCAGGCTGGGGCGGGCCAGGTCGACAATCCACAGCGGCATATAGGGCAGCATGGCCTGCAACGCGCCCTGCACATTCCAGCGGCGCACTTCGCGCAGCTCGTCGCTGGTCAGTGCCACCAGTTGCAAAAACATCAGGTCGCCGTAGGGCGTGTGGATCGGAGCCAGTTCGGGATCTGTCACAAAGCCCATTTCGGTCAGCAGCGTGTCGGCACCGGTCTTGATGGGGCCGTTGGCCGTCATCCAGTGGCCGGGCGCGAAGACGTTGCCGGTGCGAAAGACATAGCGCGCCATGTTTTGCAGAAAGTTCAGGGGCCAGGCCGGGGGCTCTTGCTCGTCCACATCACGCGCCAGCCTGAAGGTCATCTCAAAGCCGTAGCCGCTAGGCTTTTCCGGCGCGATGTCGTAGCTGTCGTCCAGATCGCCATACAGGTCGCTGAAGCCGTAGGTGACGTAATGCCAGTGCGGCCCGCCCTGCTCGCTGCGGTAGACACTGATGCCGTCCAGCGGGTCAGCCCCGCCCAGGCGAAACTTGATGGCCGTACCGTAATGCGCCGGCTGCTGGTCGCCATAAACCGTCTGCAATGCGGCGTCGATTGCACCCCAGCCCTGGCAGCCCTCTTCCTCAGGATTCTGAGGGGCAGAGTCGTGGGTGTTGCGGGAATTCATGGCTTTTTCTCCTTTGCACCGAGTATCCATGCTGGGGAAAGCCGCTTGAGCGGGATTACAAACGGAAATGTGAGCGAGCGTTTCGCGCCTGCATCGTTTTCAAGTCGGCTCAACCCTCACCGGATTGCGCTTGAACGCCCTGTGGCTAAGGCACACAATCAACGCTTTCTTCACAAGGAGCAACACATGCTGGACTGGAACGAATATCGCAAGGAATTGGCTGGCCGACTGGGTGAGTTTTCTGAACTGAGCCCCGGCACCATGGAGGGCTACAAGGCGCTGGCCTCCGCTGGCAAAAAGACCGGCCACTTGGACGCCAAGACCCGTGAGCTGATCGCCATTGCCGTGGGCGTGACCACGCGCTGCGACGGCTGCATTGCCGTACACACCAAGGCCGCCAAGGCTGCCGGTGCCAGCAAGGAAGAAATTGCCGAAGCGCTGGGCGTGGCCGTGGCGCTGAATGCCGGTGCGGCCATGGTGTACTCGGCCCGTGCACTGGATGCGCTGGGCGAGTAAACCTTAAAAATAATAGCAGCCAGCGCTCAATCTGCTTGGGCCTTGGCTGCTATAGACCGATTCGTCTATCGGTTTAAAGCACGACCTGCGTACCCAGCTCCACCACCTGGTTCGCAGGCAGCTTGAAATACGTGGTGGCGCTTGCGGACTGCCGCGTCATCCAGCCAAACAGGGCGCAGCGCCAGCTGGGTAGACCACCCGGCCCGCTCACCACCTGCACACGGGCCACAAAGAAGCTGGTGGTCATGGGGTTGAGGTTGGGCGTTTCGCCTTCCGCATCCGGTTTGATCAGCTTCAGAGCGCTGGGAATATCGGGCTGCTCGCGAAAGCCAAAATGCATGTCCAGCGTCCACACGCCACTGCACAGGCGCTTGAGCTGCAGGCGCTGCGCGGTGTGCACATACGGCGTGTTCTCGTTGACCACGTGCAAAAACACCGTCTGCTCATGCATGACCTTGAAGTGTTTGAGATTGTGGAACAGCGCGTTAGGCACCAGCTTGGGGTCTGAAGTCAGATACACCGCCGTGCCAGACACCACGGGCACGCCTTTCATGGGCGTGCTCAGAAAATCAGCCATGGGTATATCAAGTCGCCGCCGGTGCTCGGCAACCCGGTGCGTGCCGTCGCGCCAGGTGGTCAGCGCGATGAAGATGAGCGCGCCCAGCGTCAGCGGCAGCCAGCCGCCCTGCTCCAGCTTGGTCAGGTTGGAGGCAAAAAATCCAATCTCCAGCAGCGCAAAGCAGGCCAGCGCAGCCAGCGTCACCCGCCTGAAGGGGCGCCTTCCTAGATATACCACAAAGCCCACCAGCATGGTGGTGATGAGCATGGTGCCCGATACCGCAATGCCATAGGCCGCCGCCAGCGCGCCCGAGGATTTGAAGGCCAGCACCAGCGCAATCACCGCCAGCAGCATTAGCCAGTTCACGCTGGGAATGTAGATCTGGCCCTGCTCCTGGTCCGAGGTGTGCAGCACACGCACGCGCGGCAGATAGCCGAGGCGGCTGGCCTGCAGCGTCATGGAATACGCACCCGAAATGGTGGCCTGCGAGGCAATCACCGTCGCCGCCGTCGCCAGGACAACAAAGACCAGCAGCCACGAAGGCGAGGCCAGCAAAAAGAAGGGATTGCTGGCCGCCGCCGCATCACGCAGTATCAGCGCGCCCTGACCAAAGTAATTCAGAATCAGGCTGGGGAACACCAGCCCGTACCAGCCCAGCCGCACGGCGCGGCTGCCGAAGTGGCCCATATCGGCATACAGCGCCTCGGCCCCGGTCATGGCCAGAAACACGGCGGAGAGCAGGAAGAAAGCCTTGTCCGTGTGCTGCACCGCAAAGCGCAGCGCATGCGCCGGATTGACGGCCTGCAGCACCATAGGCGTTTGCAAAATACTGGCCACACCCACCCAGGCAATGCAGAGAAACCAGACGACGGTGACCGGCCCAAACAGCTTGCCCACCACGCTGGTGCCCTTCATCTGAATGGAAAACAGGCCGATCAAAATACCGATGGTGATGGGCACGATGAAGTGCTCAAACTCTGGCGTGGCAATGCTCATGCCCTCGACAGCCGACAGCACCGAAATGGCCGGGGTGATGATGGCATCGCCATAGAAAAGCGCCGCAGCAAACACGCCCGCCCCCACGACAAAGCGCGAGCGCCGGGACTCATCCCCCATCACCCGATGCGCCAGCGCGGTCAGGGCCAGCACGCCGCCTTCGCCATCGTTGTCATGGCTGAGCACCAGCCAGACATATTTGATAGCCACGATGATGATCAAGGCCCAGAGCAGCGCCGAAAGCGCGGCCAGCACATTCTCTGGCGAGACCCCCAGCCCGTGGCCGCCTACAAACGCCTCTTTGAAGGCGTAAAGCGGGCTGGTGCCGATATCGCCAAAAACCACCCCCAGAGCCGCCAGTGTCAAAGCCGACTGGCTGCTGCCCTGCCCCTTGGTTCCATCCCCCTGAAGCCCATGATTGTTCTGTGACATAGCGGTGCTTTGCAGTGATAGAGGCCGCGTTCCGGCGCGCGGCTTCGGGTCAGTATGGCATGGCTGGAGAAATTGAAAAGCCTCTGTACTCCATGGCTCAGCGCCCTTGCTCTTGACGCAATCTTGATAGCAGACAGCGCAAAGCATACAAGGCCTTGAGACCCGAACCCCTAGATTCAAGGCTTCGCAACCACCGGCTTGAGCTTTCAAGCCCGCCCCCCGTATGAAGCCTGTCGCCATCCTCCAGCATGAAGCATCGCAAGGCCCCGGCATCCTGCTGGATCATCTGCGTCAGCAAGACATTGCCCATGTGTTGCTGGACCCCTGCGCCCAAGGCTCGGCGCCAGCCGATGCGCGCGACTATCGCGGCATCATCGTGCTGGGCAGCAACCATTGCGCCAACGAACAGCTGCGCTGGATCGACGATGAACGCTGCCTGCTGCAAAGCGCGCTGCAGCACGATGTTCCCGTGCTTGGTCACTGCTTTGGAGCCCAGATGCTGGCCCGCGCCATGGGTGCACGCGTCTGGCGCAACCCCTGCCCCAATATCGGCTGGAGTCAGGTCCACATCACGCCATGCGCCCAGAAGCTGATGGATTTGCCCGCGCAAGCCATCCTGTTCAACTGGCATTACGACACCTTTGAGATTCCCCAGGCCGCCACGCGCACCATGTACGGACAGCATTGCCTGAACAAAGGCTTTGTCCATGGTCGCCACTGGGCGTTTCAAGGCCATCTGGAGGTAACCGAAGCCAGCGTGCGCCAATGGTGCAGCGACGGTCATGACGAGTTGCTCCAGGCCCAAGGCCCAGCGGTGCAAAGCAAAGCCCAGATTCTGGCCCAGTTGCCACTGCATATCGCCGCCTTGCACACCATGGCTTTGCGCACTTACGGCGCCTGGACGGCCAACCTAGATCGACCAGTATCGGTACCGGTCGCGGCTTCCACTTTCGATAAGATCAGGCTCAAGTCCAGCGATTACCTGCGCATGACGCTATGAATTCCTAAGCATTGGCAATGACAGGCCGGAATCAGACAGACGTTAAGCTGCAAGCCTTGGCATATCAACCGCCGGCCGGCCCGGCCTCTAAAGGAAAGCGCGCATGAGCACACTGGTTCCCGCCGAAATCCTCTCCATCTGGAACAGTGGCAGCAAGGTGCTGGCCATCAAGCTGCTGCGCGAGCAAAGCGGCCTGGGGCTGGCTGAGGCCAAGCAGCTGCTTGAATCTGCCAATGCCGGTGCCGCAGATTCACCGCTGGCAATGAACAGTGCCATACCCGCCAACGCCGAGCTGCGCATTCACGCCGCCATGGCCAGCGGCAACAAGCTGGAAGCCGTCAAGCTGCTCAAAGAAGCCACAGGGCTTGGACTGGCCGAGGCCAAGGAGCGCATAGACGAAGCCATGCAGGGCGAACCCTTGAACCTGGAAGCAGCCCTGCATCAACCCACCCCGCGCAATGCCGCATCAAGCGCGCCGGGTGAGGTCAAGAGCAGCCACGGCACCCTCTGGCTCGCGCTGATACTGGTTGCGCTGGCCTGGGGTGCGTGGTTTTATTTCAAGGCGGCCTGAGTCTCTGGCGACTGGGCTGAACTCTGCCAGCCGCCGCCCAGTGCCTGATACAGCGCCACCGCATTTTCCAGCTGCGACTGGCGCAGGCGCACCACTTCTTGCTGCACGCCGAACAGATTGCGCTGCGCATCCAGCTGGTCCAGATAGCTGGCATAACCTGCGTCGTAGCGGTCTTTGGCAAAGCCCAGCGTCTGGCTCAGCACTTTTTCACGATCTTTGGCTCGCTGCCACTGGGTTTGCAGGTGCTCGGTGCTGACCAGCGCCGTCTCCACATCGCCAAAGGCTTTGATGACCACACCGCGATAGGCGTAGGCCGCCTGATCGCGCTGGGCACTGGCGGCATCGAACTGGCCTTGCAGGCGCCCTCCGCTGAAAAGCGGCGCGAGAATGCTGCCGCCCAGTGACCAGATCCGCGCCGGGTTGTAATCCAGCGCGTTGATGAACAGGCTGCCCAGGTTGGCGCTCAAACTCACTTGTGGCAAAAAGGCGGCGCGCTGCGCGGCCAGGTTGCTGTCGCTGGCTGCCAGTTGAAACTGGGCGCGGGCGATGTCGGGGCGGCGCTCCAGCAAGCTGGATGGCAAACCCGGCGCTGGCATCACAGGCAGGGCTATGGCGTTGAAAGCGGCACCATCCGCCATCGTGGCCTGCACCAGCTCTTGCGCCTGCGCATCACCAGAGCCACCCACCAGCTGCATCAGCGCAATGCGTTGGCGCTGCAGCGCCAGAGTCAGCTGCTCCAGCGATTGCTTGACGCTTTCCAGCTCAGCCAGCGCCTGACTTTGCTGCAACTGCGAGATATAGCCCACACGTACCTGATCGGTGAGCAGGCGCACAGCCTCTTCACGCGAATGCACGGTGGACTGAGCTACAGAGATTTGTGCCTGCAACGATCGCAGGCCGATATAGGCCTGGGCCGTGGTGGCTGCCACCATGAGCTGCACGGCATCGCGGTCGGCCTGGCTTGCCTGCAGGCGCAGATCAGCCGCTTTGCTCAAGCTGCCCAGTCGGGTCCACAAATCCAGCTCCCAGCTGGCTTGCAGCACCGGCTGGGCCGAACGCACATGCACCATCTGGCCGGTCCTGGCGCTCAGGCTGCGGTTGGCCGAGCCCGGCGCACTGACGGCGAGCTGAGGCATGGCGCTCGCACCGGCCACATCGACATTGGCACGCGCCTCATCGACACGTGCCATGGCGGTGAGTACGTCGTTATTACGCTCCAGCGCCAGCGCGATCCAGCGGCTCAATTGCGCATCCGCAAAGGCTTGCCACCACTGGGCTTGCACGACCGCAGCCTTGTTGCCGGACTGGCTCCAGCTTGCAGGCACAGCGGGCTGAGCGCTGGTGGGGGCATGGGTCAGACGGGGTACGCTGCAAGCAGTCAGCAGCAGCGCTGCGGCCATGGACACGGCACGCCGCATCAGGACATTCATAGGGCGCTTCATGGCTTGACCTGCTCGGCAGCAGGCGCTGCAGATTTTTGAGTCAAATCGGCCTCCACCACTTTCTGGGAAAGCGCAGATTGCTCTACTTTTTGCGACGTATTTTGTGCCGTATCAAGGCGCACGATCACCGACATGCCGGGGCGCAGGCGCGCGGCTTCGCTCTGGCCTTCATCAATAGATATCTTGATGGGCAGGCGCTGCACCACCTTGGTGAAATTGCCAGTGGCGTTATCGGCCTTGAGCACGCTGAACTCAGAGCCCGTGGCCGGAGCGATCTCCTGCACATGACCATTCAGGTGCACGCCGCCCAGTGCATCCACGCTAAAGCGCACGGCCTGCCCCATCTGCACATGGGCGGTCTGCGTTTCCTTGAAATTGGCCACCACCCAGAAGGTGGGCGGCACCACATACATGAGCTGGGTCCCCGCCGCCACGTACTGCCCCATGCGCACGGACACTTCGCTGACCTGGCCGTTGCTGGGCGCGTGAACCACGGTATTGTCCAGATTGATCTGGGCCTGACGCAGCTGGGCCTCTGCCATCTGCACCTGCGCCTTGAGCGAATCGCGGCCCACGGTGGTGGCCTTGATTTTTTCTTGATTGATTTCGATATCGGCCTGTGCCTTGGCCACATTGGTACTGGCCATGCGCGAGGTGGCGCGCACCTTGTCGCGTTCATTCAATGAAACCGAGCCGCGCTCGGCCAGCTCCTGCACGCGCTTGAGTTCTGCTTGCGAGCGTTCTGCCTCAGCCTGCACCGCCGCCAGACCCGCGCGGCTGGCACCCAGCGTGGCCCTGTTCTGGGCCTGCGCCTGTTCCGAGTTGCTGAGCTGCGCCTGTGCGTTAGCCAATTGGGCCTGAGCCTGCGCCACCGCAGCTTCATAAGTGCGGCTGTCAATGCGCACCAGCGGCTGGCCGGCCTTGACCTGTTCGTAGTCCTTGACCAGCACCTCGGTCACATAGCCGTTGACCTGCGGCGCCAGCACGGTGACAGCGCCGCGCACATAGGCGTTGTCCGTCGTCACCACCGAACTATTGAAGGGGAAAAGATTCCAGGCACGCAACACCAGCAAGATGCCGGCCAGCGCCACCACAGCCATGATGAGCACGCTGCGCAGTGAGGGACTGATTTTCTTGGGCGTGGGGGGCAAAGCCGAAGCCGGAGTTGCGGCCGGAGCCGGTGCTGGCGATGGTGCGGACGCCTTGGCGGGAGAGGTAGTTTTTTGACTGTCGCTCATGCTCAATCTCTTGGTGTTATCGGTTTGAGTTCATTGGCCGGGGCTTGCGAAGCGATCTTTCGCTCCAGCGCTTCTTCAAGCGCAAGGGCATGCGGGTTGTCTTGCAGCGGGTCGCGGCTGGCCAGAACGGCCTTTTCACCTGCCTCTGCCGCTTGCGCTGCGGCAGTCAACTGCTGTGCCTGCTCGCCTTCAATCACGATCGTTCGCACGGGGCTGGAGGAAGGGGTTTGCTTGCCCTCCTCCACATCGCCCCGAGCATCGGTTTCTGTGGGCTGCACGACGACGGTCACGCGGCCGGCGTGGGCTGGCTCGGTTGATCTCTCTACAGCCGTGGCAATAGTGCTGGCAGCGGTGCTGGCGACAGATGGCGCACGCTGGGGTACGCCATCCGTACCTGCTGCAGCCACAACTTGATTGCCGCTGAGCCGCGTCAGGGCGCGCAGCCTAGCCATGGCACGGCGCACATTCAAAGCACCCCACAGCAGCCAGAGCAAGTAGCCCATGGCGATGCAAGCGGTCAGTGCAAACACATCGTTATAAGCACGCATATTGGCCTCGCGCCGCACGACTTGCGACAGCTGCAGCGTGCCTTGATTGGCACGCATGGCTGTGTCTGGGGTAACGCGACCATAGACCTGCCCTTGTAGCTTGAGCCGCTCGGCCACTATGGGGTCGGTTGGCCTGAGCTGATCGACCAGCGCGACGGAGTAAACCTGCTGGCGGTGCGCCTGATAAGTGCTCAGCAAAGCCGAGCCGATCAGGCCGCCCATGGCCTGCGTCATGGAAAAAGTCAGCACCACGGTGAGCATGTGGTTGGCGCCGTATTTAAGGCCCAGTGCCAAGCCCATCATCATCAGCGGCCCCATGAAGATGCCTGTGCCGACGGCCAGCACAAACTGGCTGAAGAAAAAGTCTGCGGGCCGATCCAGACTGGTGTGGTGCAAGTCCATAAAAGCGGCCAGCGCCAGCAGCACCAGAGCAGCCAGAATCTGCTTGCCTAAATGAGGAATGCCGAAGGTGGCCGCAGACAAGCCAATCCCGATCATGGTGCCCAGCAAAATGACGCCAAACAGCGGCTGCATCTGATCGGTGGTCATGCCCAGTGTGCGCATCAAGCCCACCACGCCGTAGCTTTGCTCAGCCGTTAAAAAACGCAGCAAGATAGCACCCACCACAAAACGCACGGTAGGCCACTGCATAAACCAGCGCGTATGAAGCATGGGGTTGGCGCGGTGGTGTTCGATGTAGAGCGCCGTACTGAGCAGCGCAATCGCGCCCACCAGCATCCACGCCAGAGCGGGCGCATCAAACCACCAGCGCGAATAGCCCTGTACCAGCACGGCAATCAGCAGGCCCAGGCCAGGCACCATGAGGCAGAAGGTGACGAAGTCCAGCTTTTCAAAGGCTTTGATATACATGCCCGAGGGCAGTTTGAGCACCACCACGGCAGCAAACGAAAGCAGCGCCAGCCCGGCTTCAAACAGATAGAGGTTTTGCCATTCGCTGTTGTAGAGCAGCCCCGGCGACATGATCCAGGCCAGCGGTGTGGCCAGTTGCACCACGCCCACGCCCAGCACCAGCATCTTGAGCACATAGGTGCGCGGCGCAGCCTGCAGCATGTAGAGCGTACACAGTGAGGTGCAAGCCGCCGCAGCCAAGCCGCTGGCGGCGCGCAACAAAATCAGGCTTTCATAACTACCCAGCACCAGATGCAGCACGCTGAGCGCGGCGTAAACACCCAGCCCGATTTCTGTAAACAAGCGCATGCCGAATTGCTGGCGAAATTTGTAGACCAGCAGATTGGCCGTCATATTGAACATGACGTAAGCGCCGCTCAGCCATGCGGCTTCGACCGAAGTCAGGCCCATTTGCCCCTGAATCGTTGGCAGATTGGCGCTAAATAAAGCATTACCCAGACCACCGGTCAGGCCAAGCAAAACGGCAATCAGCCCATAGCAGACGCGCACCCACGGCAGGTGATGCGGCATGGCGGGCGAGCCGGGAAGCGCAGGTTTTTCATGCTCGGCCCAGTCCGGCGGGCGACGCAGCAAGATGACAGGGCCTAGAGGGATGGCCGGAGCTGCGGAAGCAGTACTGGGGGTTGGTGCTGCAGCTTGGCTCATACCGTCTCAGGCCTTGATTCCATCCAGAATGATTTGCAGAGCGCGGCGGGCCAGTTGTTTGCGCTGCGCAGGAGTTTCGCCGCGAAGTGCACCACCCAGCATGCCAAACACCAGTGAAAGCTCTTTGGAGCTCAGCGTCTGCTTGCACAAGCCTTTGGCCACGGCGCGCTTCATGGGCTCTTCAAACACCAGCCACATCTGGTGGCGTGCCCGAGCGATTTCCTCGTCGCCCTGCTCTACCTTGCGCCAGTAATCGACCAGCGTGGCAGACACAGCGATGCGATCCGCCACCAGCGCCAGTAGCTTGAAGAAGGCCATATCGTCATCGCGCAGTGCAAAGGCAGCGGTGCGAGTCTTCTCTACCGAACGCTCCAGCAGCGCCCGCATGATGGCCTGACGATCTGGGAACTGGCGGTACAGGGTGGCCCGCCCCACCTGGGCGCGCTCCACAATCAAGTCCAGTGGCGCAGTCACACCATGCTCGGCAAATACGGCATCGGCCGCATCCAGCAACTGGGCGCGGCGTTCGGCGGATGTAGGGCGTGGTGTGGACATGGCAGCCATTATCGGACAACTTTGTCCGATAATGATCATGCTGACATTTCCCCCTTGCCTGTTCAGGGTCGGCAAAAGTGGTTTTTTAGATCAGCGGCAGCAGGTTGCGACGGCTGAAAAATTCACGGCGTAACCCGGTCAGCGGGTCATCAAACGCCAGGCTGCGCGCCAGCAGTTGCAATGGGTTGGAGTAGTCACCCGGAAGCGCGTCGTTGACCTCGGGATACAGCGCATCGCCCTTCAACGGCAGGCCCAGCGCCAGCATATGCACGCGCAACTGGTGGCGCTTGCCGGATACCGGGCTGAGCCGGTAGCGCGCCCATGCGTCGTTGTGCTCGATGATTTCCATCTGCGTGCGGCTATTGGGTTCGCCCGCCACCTCATGCATGCGAAAGAACTGGCTGCTTTCCTCCATGCGGCTCACATGCTCACGCGGGAATGTCAGATCAGCCCGGTAAGGTGCCACCGCCTCATAGGTCTTGTGAATGCTTCGCTCTCTGAACAAGGCCTGATACACGCCCCGCGTAGCACGCTGCACCGAAAACACCACCAGCCCCGCCGTGTCGCGGTCTATGCGGTGAATGGGAGAGAGCTCGGGCACATCAAATTCGCGCTTCAAGCGCACGAGCAAGGTGTTTTGCAGATACTGGCCCGCAGGCACCACAGGCAGAAAATGCGGCTTGTCTGCAACCAGCAAATGCTCGTCACGATAGATTACCTCGACCGCAAATGGAATCTCGGGCTCACTCTCCAGATTGCGGTAGTAGTAATAGCGCAGGCCGGGGGCAAACAAGCTGCCCTGCCCAGCTCGCTCTCCCGTCTCGCACACCACCTCACCCACCGCAATGCGGCGCAGCCATTCAGCCCGGCCCACCGTGTGCAGGCGTTCGCACAGAAAATCGATCAACAAGCCCTCGCCCTGACTGGGTGCTACCACGCAGCTGGGGCTGACGCCATCGCGCTGCGGCAAGACTTTAGGATCATGAGAGTTGTGCATGGCGCGCAATTTTAGTGCGCGAAGGGGCCTCCAACGACTTGCACCCCATCACCCCAGGCGTCTGCCCGAACAAGACCGCCGAGACCTTAGACGACCGGCTTTTCCCTGCCTGCCAACGCAGAATCCGCAAGCAGCTCTGCGCTGACCGGTGCCAGCGTGGCACGCAGGCGGTCACCAGCGACAGGAAGAGGCCCGGGTGGACGGATATCCAGCGAGCGCTCCACCATGCCGATATGCTCCAGCATCAAGGTCTTGGCCGCTTCGGTATCGCCTCGTTCCAATGCAGCCACGATGCGCTCGTGCTCGGCACAGGACTGGTTTGCGCTATGCGTAGATTGGTAAAGCGTGGCGGCCAGCGTGGTGCGGGCAGTGAGATCGCGCAGCGTCAATGCCAGCAGTCGGTGACCCATTTGCTCGGCCAGGCAGACATGGAAGTCGGCCAGCAAAAAGGCGCGCGTGGCGGCATCGGCGCCTTCTATAACCTGCTGCTCCTGGGCGATGTGGCGGCGCAGCTGGCCAATCACACTTTGCATGGGGCGACCGGCTTCGCTCAAGATGCCGGTCTCGATGATGCGCCGCGCGGCAAAGGCGTCCTGCGCTTCCTCCACCGTGGGCTGAACCACATACCAGCCCCGCCTTGGCTGAACCTGTACAAAGCCGCGCGCCTGCAACTGCATCAGCGCCTCACGCACCATGGTGCGGCTGACGGCGAAATTGTCGGCCAGCTCCTGCTCCCCCAGGCGTTCGCCGGGCGCCAGTTTCTGGGCCAGGATGGATTCCACCACGCGCTCGGCGATATGCAGGGGGGATACAGGATTCATTAGACGACGGGGTGAGGAGGAAGGATGGGAGAAACCGGCTGAGCAAGCGGCGCCGGGCTGGGGACATCGGCAGACTCGGGATTGTCAACCAGACCGTCGAGCACCGCATGGGCGCGTTCACGATCGATATCACCTTCCCAGGCGGCGATGGCCACGGTGGCTACACAGTTGCCGATCAGATTGCCGACGGCACGGGCAATGCCCATGAACCAGTCTACAGACAATACCAGCACCAATCCGATGGCGGGAATCGCAGGAATCGCATGCAAGGTGGCGGCCAGAACCACGATAGCCGAGCCCGGCACACCATGGGCGCCCTTGGACGTGACCAGGGCGATGGCCAGAATGGTCAGCAGATCGGCCATGCCGATGGGCGTATTCGTTGCCTGGGCGATGAACACGGCAGCCAGCGTGATGTAGATGGAGAAGGCATCAAGATTGAAGGAGTAGCCCGTGGGGATCACCAGGCCCACGGTGGAGTCACGCACACCCATGTTGCGCAGCTTGGCCATGATCTGGGGCAGCACGCTGTCGGACGATGTGGTGGCAAAGACCACGGCCAACTCCTCGCGCAGATAGCGCAGCAGCTTGATCAGGCTGAAGCCCGACAGACGCATCACCAGACCCAGCACCACGAAAACGAAAAAGGCCACGGCCACATAGAACAGCAGCACCAGCATGCCCAGCTGCTTGAGCGAGCCTATGCCGTACTGGCCCACGGTAAACGAGATCGCACCCAGCACACCCAGAGGCGCCAGCTTGATGATGATGCCCATGATCTTGAACAGCACATGCGACAGCGTGTCGATAAACGCGCTCACGGGAGCACCTCGCTCGCCCAGCATGCTCAGGCCGCAGCCGAACAACACAGCAAACAGCAGCACCTGCAGCACATCTCCCGTAGCAAAGGCCTGAACCACCGTGGTCGGTATGAGCTTCATCAAAAAGTCCACCGTGCCGCCGCTGGTCAGCTTGTCGGCATTGCTGGCATAAGCGCTCATGGCCGAGGCATCGAGTTTGCTCGTGTCCACGTTCATGCCCGTGCCGGGCTGAAAGACAAAGGCCAGCACCAGACCCAGTGCCAGGGCGATGGTGGTCAGCACCTCAAAGTAGATCAGCGCCTTGACGCCGACACGGCCCACGCGCTTGAGATCGCCTGCGCCCGCGATGCCATGCACCACCACGCAAAACACCAGCACGGGGATGATCATCTTGATGAGCTTGATGAAGCCATCGCCCAAGGGCTTGAGTTTGGCGGCCCATTCAGGGGCCAATAGTCCGGCGAGCACACCCAAGATGAGTGCGATCACCACCTGTCCGAAAAGTGATTTGGCAAAGCGGCGCATAGTCGTCTTTCGCAAGTTAGAAATTCTTGTATGCAAGTTCTTCAGAAACTTGCATACAAGAATGTAGATAAGCGAAAGCCGTGCCAGAAGCGGGTATTCCCTGCAAATTTGCGCCACTTCAAAGAGGATCAGTCCTGACTTGGACGCATGAAATCCAGGCACCTCCCTGCCGTGGTGCAGACCTATCAAGCAAGCTGCCCGCATAAGGGGCACAAACAGCAGACAGGCCCAGAGACGGTGCATGCAACCGCGGTATTGCAGACCCCAGCCCAGCGGCATTCATGCACTATTTATTTGATAGCTGCTAGCGCCAGCAAGCAAAAACGGCGTTGAAACAAAAAAACGCCTCACAGCGAGGCGTTTTTTGTATAGCGAAATGTCGCTCAGTTATCTGGCGTAATCTTGGCAAACTTCACCAGCTCGGCATATTTACCCATGTCGGTGCGAATGACCTGGGAGAGGCTTTCGGTACCGCTGGCTGGCGGGGTACCTGCAACTTCCAGCCTCTGGCGGATGGCAGGATCGGCCAGACCGGCCTGTACCGCTTTTTGCAGGCTGGCAACGATGTCTGCGGGAACGCCCTTGGGCGCTGCCAACGCAAACCAGCCGCTAAGCGCATAGCCTTTGAGCGCAGGATGTTCGGCCAGCGCAGGCACGCTCTTCAGAGTGCTGATGCGCTCGGCCGTGGTGGCACCCAGAATCTTGATCTTGCCCGACTGCACCAGAGGCGCCGAGGCCATGGGCGAGAGAATGGCGAAATCCAGATTGCCGCCACCTAGATCGGCAGTCATCGCAGGCGATCCCTTATAGGGGATGTGAACCAGATGGACACCGGCTGTCTTCTTGATCAGCTCGCCTGAAAAATGCGGCGTGGAACCAATGCCAGGGCTGCCATAGCTGTACTTGCCGGGACTGGCCTTGGCCAGCTTGATGAATTCATCAATATTCTTGACCGGCACATGGGCTCCCGCCACCCACAGATTGGGGGCTGAGGCCATCAGCGCAATTGGTGTCAGGTCGACCGCCGGATCGTACTTTTGCGCGGCATTGACAAACTTGGTACCGGCCATCTCGTTGCTGGAGCCCGCCAGCAAGGTATAGCCATCGGGCTTGGCAGACACCACGCGCTGAGCGCCCACCACACCGGCGGCTCCGGGCACGTTCTCGATCACCACGGTGGTACCCAGCTGCTTGGCCAAAACATCGCCAATCACGCGTCCCACCATATCGACCGAGCCACCTGGAGCATAGGCCACCACAATGCGAATCGGTTTGCTGGGATAGGCGGTTTGCGCGTGCAGCGAGCCTCCCAACAAGGCTGCGGCGCAGGCAAACAAGGTGCCTCGATAGAAGGCGGCTGGACTCAGATTCATGGTGTGCAATATTCAGCAGGGATCACAAGAAATCCATCATCGAAACACAATGGATTGCTCAACAAAATTTAACTCATTGTCCTTTTTTAATTCGAGATTTGGAATACATAGAAACCAGAGCATGGCAAGCCGACTGCGTTCTTGCTGGCGCACCGGTTTCTCCTTTGATCAAGGCAACTCCTTGCCGACTCGGTTTGTGTTTTTCCGCAGAACAAGACCCAATGCAAGACTGCAGATGCCTACAACCCTTTGGCCTCAACTACCATGCACTATCAGAATAGAATTCTCAAAAACCGAAAGCAAAAAGGGAAAGCATGCTGCATGGCGGCGTGATGCAAAAAATTCCGATTGAAATCGCGGCTTTGCGCTTTCTGATCAAGCGCCTTCAGCAATCAAACTTGAGTTGACAGACTCTGCTCTTTGGCCGCAACTCGGTCAGTTCAGTGACTGCTTTCCAGAATGCATCTCTGCTGCACCCGCATGCGGCATCAGTTGGGCACAGGCCTCACACCAGTCGACCGCTGCGACATCAAACATTGATCCACCGTGATCCGGCGCCGGCCGGCGGCGCAGACAGTCATTCATGATGGTCTGCAGCTGCCACAGGGCTTCGCGGTTGACCAGCGTCAGCTCGCTCATGCCCAGTGCATCGTCCTTCAAATAAGTCAGCACATGCACTTGCTGGCTGGGGTGAGAGCCTGCTTCGGCCAGCTGTTTTTGCAGCTGCGCCAAACTGAAATCCAGCAGAGCTGCAGCCTGCGCATCCGGCATTTGCTGCCATTGCACGGGGAAGTCGCGCTTGAGCTCGGTCCACTTGCCCAGCGCTGCTTCCAGCGCGGTGATGCTGTGAGAGAACTCCGCCTGCAGCGGCTCCAGCGGCTGACCAGGACTGATTTCGTCGTAGAGCAACGGCAGAATCTGGTGCACCAGATTCGAGGGGTAGCTCTTGTGGTTCATGCGCAGCATCAGCGACAGGCGCTGACCCGGCATGTCCGTGAACTTTTCAAAGAAGGCAGAGACCACCTCGGCCAGCAGCAGCACCTGCCCCATGGGCGAGATGGCATCGCCCTTGATGCCGCGCGGATAGCCCGTGCCATCCATGCGCTCATGGTGTTCCAGTACGGCGATTTCGACGGCACGCGAGTACAGCTCGGTGCTGCGTACCACAAGCATGGCTGTCACGGAATGTGCGACTAGGTGCTTGCGCTCTTCGCCGCTCAGGCGGTGCTCCGGATCGGTCCACGCCGGATCCATATAGAGCATCCCTACATCGTGCAGCAGCGCCGCCGTGGTCAGTGGCACGCATTCCCGCTCTGTCCAGCCGTTTTTAAGGGCCAGAAAAATCGACACCAGCGCCATCTGCAGGCTGTGTTGAAAAAGCTCACTGCGCTGCTCACGCATGACGGTCAGTTTGAAAGCAATGGCCGGCGGCAGCAGCAAGCCTTTGAGCGGTGCCAGCAGGCGCTCCACATCGCCCACAGACTTGACCATGCGGCTCAGCATGTCAACCTGCTCGCATTGCTGACGTGCCAGAGCAAGCAGCGATGCAATATCCACCAAGCTGTCAGCAACAAGGCTGTTATCGATAGGGTCACGCAGCTTGTGCATGACAAGGCGGTCATAGAGGCGGCTATCCACGCGGGTCCCTTTGTCCACAAGCTTCATACCTTTATCGGTATAGATGGCGTCGCCCGTCACCACATTCGTGTGCTCTGCCATATCGGTGACGGCTCGCAAAAAATGCACATCGGTCGCGTGCCCCACCCCAGCTGCGTTCTGACTCATCAAAGCACTCTTTTTTCTATCTGCTGAACTGATCTCAATTGTTGCAGACTGCAATAATTTTTGTCACATTATTCAAGCAAATCAGCCCGAAGCGCTTTATCTGCATACGCTTTCAGCTATCAAAGCTGCAAACAATGGACAAAAAAAGAACCGCCTAGGCGGTTCTTCTGGGGTTCAGCCTGACTTGCTTAGCGAATCAGCGTCACGCCCGTCTTGGACTGGATCTCTTCAAAACTCACGCCGTCGGCCAGTTCCACCAACTTCAGGCCTTCGGGAGTCACGTCCATCACACCCAGGTCGGTGATGATGCGGCCCACCACGCCCACGCCAGTCAGCGGCAGGGTGCAGGCGGGCAAGATCTTCAGATCGGTAGTGCCGTCCTTTTTCTTGGCCACATGTTCCATCAGCACGATGACGCGCTTGACGCCCGCCACCAGGTCCATGGCGCCGCCCATGCCCTTGACCATCTTGCCGGGAATCATCCAGTTGGCCAGGTCGCCCTTTTCGGACACCTGCATAGCGCCAAGAATGGACAGGTTGATCTTGCCGCCACGAATCATGGCAAACGACTGGTCGCTGCCAAAGATGGACGAGCCAGCAATGGTGGTCACGGTCTGCTTGCCAGCATTGATCAGGTCGGCATCGACCTGGTCTTCTGTCGGGAAGGGGCCAATGCCCAGCATGCCGTTTTCAGACTGCAGCCACACTTCCTTGTCGCCGGTGTGATTCGCCACCAGTGTAGGAATGCCGATACCGAGGTTGACGTAGAAGCCGTCTTCGAGTTCTTGGGCCGCGCGCGCGGCCATCTGGTCTTGGGTCCAAGGCATGACAGCTCCTTATTTCTTCTCAGTGATGGTGCGCTTTTCGATGCGCTTTTCGGGATTGGCGTTGTGCACGATGCGGTGCACATAGATGCCTGGCAGGTGGATGTCGTCAGGCGCGATCTCGCCTACTTCCACCAGCTCTTCCACTTCCACCACACAGACCTTGCCGCAGGTTGCCGCAGCAGGGTTGAAGTTGCGAGCCGTCAGGCGGAACTGCAAGTTGCCGCTCTTGTCCGCGCGCCAGGCCTTGACCAGGGACACATCGGCCACGATGGAGCGCTCCATCACATAGGTTTCGCCATCAAACTCGCGCAGCTCTTTACCCTCAGCCACCAGCGTGCCCACGCCAGTCTTGGTAAAGAACGCGGGGATGCCTGCGCCGCCAGCGCGCATTTTCTCGGCCAGCGTGCCCTGGGGCGTGAATTCCAGCTCCAGCTCACCGGCCAGGTACTGGCGCTCGAA
Organism: Comamonas sp.; assembly: GCF_036643215.1. Classification (GTDB taxonomy): domain Bacteria; phylum Pseudomonadota; class Gammaproteobacteria; order Burkholderiales; family Burkholderiaceae_C; genus Comamonas. Next base: position 53,455 of record NZ_JAVXSJ010000025.1, read on the forward strand.
CTCTTTGTTCTCGCCCACGTAGCTGGCGATCATGCGTTTGATCTGGCGGGTGTCCAGCAGCTTGCCCAGACCAATGCCGTCCACGCCGGCATTGTTGGAAGCCACTGTGAGATTCTTGACGCCACTGGCGCACACAGCGTCGATCAGGGCTTCAGGAATGCCGCACAAGCCAAAGCCGCCAACGGCCAGCAATTGCCCGTCAGCCACAACGCCTTGCAGCGCTGCCTCTGCGGATGGGTAGAGCTTTTTCACACATGTCTCCTTTATTTGGGATGCTCTACGATACTACGTACTCAAGTAAGTAGTTTTTCGTAAAGAGCAGTACTATGAATGTGGATTACCAGTTGGCGTTTGACTCAGCCCCCGTCGGTCTTGTCATTTCGCGCAACCGCATCATGATCGACTGCAATCGGCAGTTATGTGAAATGTTCCATGCATCGCGCGAGGTACTCATAGGCCAGACGTTCCAGGTGCTTTACCCAAGCGTGGATGAATACGAACGGCTGGGCGCGCGCATCGCCCCCATTCTCAACACCACAGGCATCTATTCGGACAACCGCATCATGAAGCGCGCCAATGGCGAGGTCTTCTGGTGCCATGTCAGCGGCCGCACCCTCGATCGCGATGACCCGCACGCTTCGGGCATCTGGAGCTTTGAAGACCTCTCTGCCCAGCGCCCCGTCAAAGCCGAACTCACAGGGCGCGAACGCGAAGTAGCGGCGCGCCTGCTCGAAGGCATGACCAGCAAGGAGATCGGCAAGGCGCTGGCCATCAGCCACCGTACGGTAGAAATTTACCGAGCCCGGCTGATGCGTAAATACGGCGCATCCACGGCCGCCGATCTGGTGCACAAACTGGTGGCTGGGTGAGTGCTGCTCAAGCGGTAGGTCAAGCACGGCATTTGACATCTCCGCTTGTGCAAATGCGCACGCTCGCATAGGCTTGAAAACTCAAGCCGTACCTGTAGTCTGAAGCAGCAAAGCGCTGCGGCAAGACCGTCAAAAAAGCCTCTCTCACATTTATTACTATGACGGGGCTTAGTAATTTCAATAGCGCAAAACGTCTGTTTTGCGTGCCCCGCACTGATAATTCATCTCAATCAATTGCAAACAGCTATCGAAGTTAATTGATCGATATCAATTCATGATTAACATCAGTTTTCTAACCCCACCGACTTGTCGGATCGTTGAAACGGAGAGCCCCATGACTACAGAATCCAAGTGCCCCTTCCACCAAGGCCAGAACAGCGCAACCGCTGCCGTCGGCAATGGAACTACCAACGATCACTGGTGGCCAGATCGCCTGCGCGTGGAACTGCTGAGCCAGCACTCCGCCAAGAGCAACCCTCTGGGCGAAGATTTCAACTACGCTGAAGAATTTCAGAAGCTGGACTACGAAGGCCTCAAACGCGATCTGCGCAAGCTGATGACGGACTCTCAGGACTGGTGGCCGGCCGACTACGGTCACTACGGCCCTCAATTCATCCGCATGGCCTGGCACGCAGCCGGCACCTACCGCGTGCAAGACGGCCGTGGTGGCGCAGCCCGTGCTCAGCAGCGTTTTGCGCCGCTGAATAGCTGGCCCGACAACGTCAACATCGACAAATCTCGCCGTCTGCTATGGCCCCTCAAGCAAAAGTACGGCGACAAAATCTCCTGGGGCGACCTGATGATGCTGTGCGGCAACGTCGCGCTGGAAACCATGGGCTTTCGCACCTTCGGCTTCTCCGGCGGTCGCACCGACACCTGGGAACCCGATCAGGACGTGTACTGGGGCGCTGAAAAAGAATGGCTGGCCACGAGCGAAAAGGCCAACAGCCGCTACTCTGGCGACCGCGAACTGGAAAACCCACTGGCTGCTGTTCAGATGGGCCTGATTTACGTGAACCCGGAAGGCCCGGACGGTAACGGCGACCCGCTGGCTTCTGCCCGCGATATTCGCGAAACCTTTGCCCGCATGGCCATGGACGACGAAGAAACCGTCGCCCTGATCGCGGGTGGCCACACCTTCGGCAAGACCCATGGCGCAGGCGATGCATCCCACGTAGGCGCCGCCCCTGAAGCTGCCGGTCTGGAAGCACAAGGTCTTGGCTGGGCCAGCTCCTTCCGATCTGGAAAGGGGGCAGACGCCATCACCTCTGGTCTGGAAGTGACCTGGACACAGACCCCCACCCAGTGGAGCAATTTCTTCTTTGAAAACCTGTTCGGCTTTGAATGGGAACGCGAGAAGAGCCCCGCCGGTGCCGGTCAGTGGGTCGCCAAGGATGCAGGCAACATCATTCCCGCCCCCGACGCTGGCGGCGCAATGCGCAAGCCCACCATGCTGACGTCAGACATCGCTTTGCGCGTGGATCCCGCCTACGAAAAGATTTCTCGTCGTTTTCTGGAGAACCCACAGGCATTTGCTGAAGCCTTTGCCCGTGCCTGGTTCAAGCTGACTCACCGCGATCTGGGCCCCCGCTCGCGCTACATCGGCCCAGAAGTTCCGAAGGAAGAGCTGCTGTGGCAAGACGTGGTGCCTGCCGCTGCAGAAGCGCCGGTGAGCGAAGCCACTGTAAACGCCATCAAGGCCAAAATTCTGGCCTCTGGCCTGAGTGTGCAGGAGCTGGTTGGGACAGCCTGGGCCTCGGCATCCACCTTCCGCGGCTCCGACAAGCGCGGTGGCGCCAACGGTGCCCGCATTCGTCTGGCTCCGCAAAAAGACTGGGCTGCAAACAACCCAGCGCAATTGGCCAAGGTTCTGGAAAAGCTGGAAAGCATCCGTGCCGAGTTCAAAATATCGCTGGCTGACCTGATCGTTCTGGCGGGTGGCGTGGGCGTGGAAAAAGCCGCTGCCGACGCGGGCGTAACCATTGCCGTGCCTTTCACCGCAGGTCGTACCGACGCATCTGCCGCTCAAACCGATGTGGACTCAATCCAGTATCTGGAGCCCAAGGCTGACGGCTTCCGCAACCATCTGCAAGGCAAGTTCCCAGCATCGCCAGAGGCACTGCTGATCGACAAGGCGCAGTTGATGACCTTGACCGCCCCTGAGATGACTGTGCTGATCGGCGGCTTGCGCTCCATCAACATCAACACCGATGGCAGTCAGCGCGGCGTGCTGACGGAAAATCCCGGCCAGCTGACAACCGACTTCTTCGTGAACATTCTGGACATGGCCACCCAGTGGACTGACCTGAAGGATGGCACTTACGAAGGCATGGACCGCAAGACCGGCGCCAAGAAGTGGACAGGTACCCGCGTTGACCTGGTATTTGGCTCCAATGCCATCCTGCGCGCCGTGACCGAGGTGTATGCAGAAATGGGTAACCAGGACAAGTTCTACAAAGACTTTGTGGCCGCCTGGACCAAGGTGATGAACCTCGACCGCTTTGATCTGAAAAAGGTCTGACAAAGCAAGGGGTGCATGAGGCATACACCTCACTCACCCCAAACTCATTCCCCCCTAAAAAGCACTCTTCGGAGTGCTTTTTTCGTTCAGATGAATTCCTGCGCATTCTGCTGAGCTTAATTCCAGTCAGGCCGCCATTTATGTCACCGATCAAGTCTTTAAAGAAAAGTCAAAACCCTATTGCGCTTCTTTGGTATTTATTTGTTAATTCACATGCAAAACGTCGCTAAACGTCGCAAAGCTTGCGCTCACCACCTGCAAGCACCTTAAAACAAGGGTTCTGCCATGTACTTGGGCAGTTTTAGATTCGTCGTCAGCGAGGGCTGAAATGATCGTCGACAAGGAACACCTCTATGCGCTGGCTCCGGCCCTGACATTGCTGTTCCTGTCCAGCTTGCTGCTTCTATGCTGGGTTTTTCAGCGCCAGCAACGTTTCCTGCTCTGGCAATGCTGCGC
>NZ_JAVXSJ010000026.1:0-55987 GCF_036643215.1 Comamonas sp.
AGAGCGCCTTTGTGGGCCGCGAAGTGACCAAGAGCGAGCGCCCTGAACTGACCGCTGCCAAGATCATCGTCTCCGGCGGTCGTGCTCTGGGCTCGGCCGAGAAGTTCACCGAAGTCATGTCGCCCCTGGCCGACAAGCTGGGTGCTGCCATTGGCGCCTCGCGCGCAGCCGTCGATGCGGGCTACGCCCCTAACGACCTGCAAGTGGGCCAGACCGGCAAAATCGTGGCGCCTCAGCTGTACATTGCCTGCGGTATCTCGGGTGCCATTCAGCATCTGGCTGGCATGAAGGACTCCAAGGTGATCGTGGCGATCAACAAGGACCCTGAGGCACCGATCTTCTCGGTGGCTGATTACGGTCTGGAAGCAGACCTGTTCACGGCAGTGCCGGAACTGGTCAAGGCGCTGTAATTTGGCGTACATCAAAAGAGGGGCTTGAGGCCCCTCTTTTTCCATGCGCGCTAGCTGCGCCGGACCGAGGTCATCAACAATAATTCCGCAGCAGCATGGGCCACTTCAGGCCCGTTGCCATGTTGGAGAGGGAGACGCTGGATGAATCGCAAGCATTGGGTTTGGGCTCGTGGGGGATTGGTTGCGCTGTGCGCAGGGGCGGCGCTGGTGGCGCAGGCCTGGACGGTGGGGCAGGTGGCGCCGATGTCAGGGTCCGAGGCCAGTCAGGGTCGCGCCTATGCACAGGGCATGCGTCTGTACTTTGATCAGGTCAACAAGGCCGGTGGTGTGCAGGGCCAGCCGGTAGAGCTGGCGGTGCAGGATGATCTGGGCCACCCCGACGAAACCGTGGCCAAGACCCGCAAGCTGCTCAGCGAGTCCAAGCCTGTGGTGCTGGCCGGCTACTTTGGCAACCGCAACTTGTCGGCGCTGCTGGAGAGCAAGGCGCTGGATGGCTCGCAGATTCCGATCGTCGGCTATCAAAGCACGGACACTCGCGTGCTGGCTTCTCCCCAGTTGTTTGCCACGCGCGCCGGTCTGTCTGAGCAGATTGCCAAGATTTCTACGCATCTGGCAACTGTCGGCATTACCCGTCTGGCACTGGTGTTTGAAGAGCGCCCCGATGCACAGGATTTGACCGCTTTGATTACCAAGGCTGTGACACCAAGTGGTGCCAAGCTGGTCGCTACGGCCATGGTCAAGAACAAGGGTAGCTCTGACAAGGCCGTGCAAGATTTGCAGGCTGCAAAGGCTTCGGCTCAGGCTATCTTGCTGGTGGCATCCAGCACGGCTACAGCGGCTTTTGTCGAGGCTTACCGCATGGATGGTGGCACGGCGCAGGTCTACGCCACGGCTGAGGCCGATATCGAGCAACTGGCCAAGCGCCTGCCGGTGGAATACATGAGCGGCCTGTCGATTGCGCAGGTCGTGCCCAGCCCCTACAAGGTCTCCGGCAAGCTCAACAAAGAATTCCGCGACGCCACCATTGCTGCAGGTAAGACGCTGCAGGTGCCGGTGAGCTTTGCCATGATGGAAGGCTATGTGAATGCCAAGGTCATCGTGGAAGCCATGCGCCGCAGCCAGCCCGTCACGCCTGAGAAAGTCAGCACGGCCCTGCGTGGGCTGGAGGCCTATGACCTGGGTGGCTACTGGGTGAGTTTCAAGCCCGGTCAGGTCGGGTCTAAGTATGTGGACTTGTCCATCGTCAACGCCGCAGGGCGGGTGACGCAATAAGAAAAAGGCCTGTAGCAACTCTGCTCACAGGCCTTTTTTGTAGCGGCACGACACACGCAATAAGCACTGTTGCCAACGGGACAGGAAGCAGCATTCAGGCGGGTGAAACTGGCCTCAGGCCAGTTCATTCATCTGTCAAAGAACTGCTTCTGAAATAAGAGCTGCTTGCGCACTCTGTATAAGCGTTACAGCTCTTTTTTTTGTATAAAACGGATAAGGAGACAAACACATGTCCAAACTGCCACCCGCCCTTAAAAAGCTGGCTTTGCCGGTCATTGGCTCGCCGCTTTTTATCATCAGCAATCCCAAGCTCGTGATTGAGCAGTGCAAGGCCGGCATCGTTGGCTCCATGCCTTCGCTCAACGCCCGCCCGGCAGATTTGCTGGAAGACTGGCTGGCCGAGATCACTGAAACGCTGGCCGCATGGGACAAGGCCCATCCGGAGCAGCCCTCGGCCCCGTTCGCCATCAACCAGATCGTGCACAAAAGCAATGACCGACTGGAGCACGACATGCAGGTCTGCGCCAAGTACAAGGTGCCCATCGTCATCACCAGTCTGGGCGCGCGCGAGGACGTGAATCAGGCCGTGCACAGCTGGGGCGGCGTGGTGCTGCACGACATCATCAACAACAAGTTTGCGCGCAAGGCGATTGAAAAAGGTGCTGATGGCCTGATCGCCGTGGCGGCTGGTGCAGGCGGCCACGCAGGCGAGAAAAGCCCGTTTGCGCTGGTGCAGGAAATTCGCCAGTGGTTTGACGGCCCTCTGGCTCTGTCTGGCGCCATCGCCACCGGCGGTGCTGTGCTGGCTGCTCAGGCCATGGGTGCAGACTTTGCTTATATCGGCTCGGCCTTTATCGCCACCGATGAAGCGCGTGCAACCGACGCCTACAAGCAGGCGATTGTCGAGGGCACATCCGACGATGTGGTCTACAGCAACCTGTTCACCGGCGTGCACGGCAACTACCTGGCACCGTCGATTCGTGCAGCAGGTCTGGACCCGGATAACCTGCCTGAATCCGACCCCAGCAAGATGAACTTTGGGGGCGGTGCGCAAAAGGCGTGGAAGGACATCTGGGGCTGCGGTCAGGGCATTGCCGCTGTGGATAAGGTGCAGCCCACTGCCGAGCTGGTGGCACGCCTCAAGCGCGAGTACGCGCAGGCCAAGGCCAGTTTGCTGGCTGCTTGAGGCAGCGCTTCAGTATCCAAAGCAATGGCACCCTCGGGTGCCTTTTTTATGAGCGAAAGCTGACTTTAGCTTGCTCAAAAGTGACGAAAGTGTGTAAAAAAGGGTTGACTCGTATCAAGTCACTCTGTGCTTGATGGATGTCAATGTCGCTCAAATCCTGCCATTGGCTTTTGAAACGAAAGCCATGATGATTGTCAAAAGAAAGTATTATTACGTTAATTTCAGTAATTACTGAAAATTAAAAATCTCAATCCATGCCCCCATTCACCTCTGATGCTGATGCCGCTGCGGGAAAAACTGCCATGACCGACGTCATCCGCAGACCCAGCGCAGGAGCGGTGTGGCAGGTTCTGGCGGGTTTGATCTGGCTGCCGCAGGCTGCCTTACTCGCCTGGGCCGTGCAAACCATGGCGAATGGGCTGGGTGTGAGCCGCGTCTGGCCCATGGCGCTGGGTGTGTTGCTGCTGGGCTTGGTGCGTGCCTGGGCAGAAGGCCACGGCGCATTGCAGGCCAATCGCGCTGCGCGTACACAGCTCAGTCGTTTGCGCGAACAGGTGGTGCAAGCCCTGGCACAGGCATCGCCACTGGATAAAGCGCGTGCCCCATCTGGCTTGGCCGCCAGTGCGGTGGCAGAGCAGGCCGAAGCCATCGTCCCCTGGCTGTCGCGTTATCAGAGCGCCATGCTGCGCGTGCGCCTGCTGCCATTGGTCATGGTGGCTGCAGTGGCCAGTCAGTCTTGGGTTGCAGCTTTGATTTTGATAGTAGCTGCGCCGCTGATTCCATTGTTCATGGCGATTGTGGGCTGGCGTGCCAAGGCCGCCAGCGAAGAGCAGATGCTGCAGCTCGGTCACATGAATGCTTTTTTGCTGGACCGCCTGCGCGGCCTGAGCACTTTGCGCGCTCTGCACGCTGTGGATTTGACGGCGCAGCGCCTGCGCAGCCACGCTGAAGACCTGCGTACCCGCACCATGCGCGTGCTGAGCATCGCCTTTTTGTCCTCTGCCGTGCTGGAGCTTTTTTCGGCGCTGGGCGTGGCCATGGTCGCCGTCTACATCGGCTTTCATCTGCTGGGTACGCTGAACTTTGGCGCTTGGGGCGATAAGCTCAGTCTGGGGCAGGCCCTGTTTGTGCTGCTGCTGGCCCCCGCGTTTTTTGAGCCACTGCGCGACCTGTCTGCTGTCTGGCATGACCGCGCTGCTGGCGAGGCCGCCCTCAAGACCTTGCAAGACTTGCAGCAGCAAACTGTGCGGGTGGTGGGTGATGTGCAGTCGCTGCAAGAAAGTGAGCGTCTTACGCAATACCAGGGCGCGTCAGTGAGCATTTCGGGTCTGAATGTTCAGGCCCCTGGTGCTCAGACCCAGCTGGCCCCTGTCTCTCTGCAAGTGCAGGCGGGTGAGCATGTGGCGCTGTGGAGCCCCAGCGGCAGTGGCAAATCGGTGCTGCTGGCCCAGCTGACGGGCTTGCTGCCCGTGCAAGAGGGCGAAATTCGCATAGACGGCCAGTTGCTCAATACTCAGACCGCCGCAGCGCTGCGCGCCCGCATGGCGTGGATGAGCCAGCAGCCCCATGTTTTTGCCGGTTCTGTGGCGCGCAATATAGGGCTGGGCCGCGCAGGGGTGGCGGGCGATCAAATCGCACAAGCGACCCGCCAAGCCGCGCTGGACCAGGTGCTGGCCGAAAGACCTGGAATGAGTCTGGGTGAGGGCGGCTCTGGCCTGTCTGGCGGCGAGGTGGTGCGACTGGCACTGGCACGGCTGGCGGCCAATCCGTCAGCAGGACTGCTGCTGGTTGATGAACCTACTGCCCACTTGGATACAGAGACCGCCCGCCAGATTGCACAGTCCCTCAAACAGATCGCAGCAGGGCGTACGCTGATTGTTGCCACCCATGATGCTGAGTTAGCATCGTCAACGGACCGTGTGATCGCGTTGTCTGCGGTGGGTGTGAGCACTCATCTGGACGCCGCATTCTGCAAGGAGGGTGTATGAGCCGTAATCTGCAGACACTGGGCCAGGTCCTGCGTGAACTGGCTCATATGGCACCCCGCAAACTCTGGCTGGGTGGCGCGGCGCTGGCTGCGCTCACGGTGGTCATGGGCATGGCCTTGCTGGGCTTGTCCGGCTGGTTCATTGCCGCCACCGCGCTGGCCGGGCTGCTGCCTGCTACGGCGCTGGTGTTTGATGTGTTCATGCCATCGGCTGGCATTCGCCTGTTGGCCGTGGGCCGCACCGGCGCACGTTATGCAGAGAGACTGGTCACCCACGATGCCACGCTGGCCGTTCTGGCTGCGCTGCGCGAAAAACTGTTTCGCAGCTGGGCTGCACCACAGGCCGCCCGCCTGCTGCTGCAACGCCCGGCTCGACTGCTGCAGCGCCTGACCGCAGACGTCGATGCGCTGGACAACCTTTATCTTCGACTGCTAGTGCCTGCCGTTGCCGCCTTCGGTGCAGCCTTGCTGCTGGCTCTGGCCTTTGGTTTGATGCACGGCTGGCTGGGGCTGCTGGCGTTGGTCTGGTTGCTGCTGGCGGGCTGGGGTATTGCCTTGTGGCATGGCCTGCGTAGTCGCAAGAGCGCCGTGCGCCGCGCCATGGCGCTTGAAATGCTGCGCGCCCAGACCGTCGATTTGGTCGCTGGTCAGACCGATTTACTGATGGCAGGCCAGTTGCCCGCACAGATGCAAAAAGTGCTGAGTGCCGATGCACGCGGTGCCCGTGCGGACGAGCAGCTTTACCAGTCTGAAGCGGCTGTAACGCAAGCCTATGGTGCGGTATCTGCTATTACTTTAAGTGCAGCCATGATCTTGATGGCCTGGCTGATGGAGCAGGGACGCATCAACGGGCCCGTAGCAGCGCTGGGCATTTTGCTGGCGTTGTCAGCGATGGAACCCTTTGCCGCCTTGCGCCGTGGTGCGACAGAAGCCGGGCGCACATGGCTGGCCGTGCGTCGCCTTGGCCCGGCGCTGGCCAAAAATGCTGATGCAGAGCCGATGGTGACGATTGGGCAACCAGAACATCACGCCATAGAGCTGCGTCAGGTTCAGCTGCGCCAGCTGGGCCCTGTTGATTTGACGATTCGCCAGGGCGAGCGCGTGGTGCTGATGGGCGCCAGCGGCGCAGGCAAGACCACGTTGCTCAATGCCATTGCCGGTGAACTGCCGGTGCAGTCTGGGCAGTTGCTGGCGCAGCGCTGCAGCTGGATGACGCAAAGAACCGAGTTGTTTCAAGACAGCCTGCGTGACAACCTGCGCCTGGCCAATCCGCAAGCCAGCGATGCGCAGCTGTGGAATGCGCTGCAAGCCGCAGGGCTTGAGCAGGATGTGAAGGCGCTGCCGCAGCAGCTGGATACCTTGCTGGGCGAGGGCGGTCTGGGCTTGTCTGGCGGCCAGTCGCGCCGCCTGGCGCTGGCGCGTTTGCTGCTCAGCGATGCGCCTTGCTGCCTGCTGGATGAAGCCACCGAAGGGCTGGATGCCGTGACTGCCGCCGATGTGCTGCATCGGCTAGAGCAGGCTGCGAAAGGTCGAACCCTTGTTTTTGCCACGCACTGGCAGCGCGAAGCCCTGATGGCCGACCGCATTGTGCGCATGCAAGCCGGGCGCGTGCTGATGGATGCCCAGCGTGGTACCCCCGAGTTTGAGCAGGCGATTGCGGGTCTGCGCGCTGATGCTGTGAAAGCGAAACCGGCAATGGCCACGGGCATGGCGACACCGAATGTGTGATTTGTTTTTTAGTTGACCGAGAGAAAGGACCTGACCATGGACCTCGATATCGTCGATCTATCGCGACTACAGTTCGCGGTAACGGCGCTCTACCACTTTTTATTTGTGCCGCTGACGCTGGGCCTGTCCATTCTCATCGCCATCATGGAGACGGTGTTTGTGATGACCGGGCGTACCATCTGGCGCGATATGACCAAGTTCTGGGGCGTGCTGTTTGGTATCAACTTCGCCATGGGCGTAGCGACCGGCGTGGTGATGGAGTTTCAGTTCGGCATGAACTGGAGCTACTACAGCCACTATGTGGGTGACATCTTCGGTGCGCCGCTGGCGATTGAAGGTCTGATGGCCTTCTTCCTGGAAGCCACCTTTGTGGGCCTGTTTTTCTTCGGGTGGGATCGCCTCTCCAAGGTCAAGCACCTGATGGTGACTTGCCTGATGGCGATTGGCACCAACTTCTCGGCGCTGTGGATTCTGGTGGCCAACGGCTGGATGCAGAACCCGGTGGGTGCCGCCTTCAATCCGCAGACCATGCGCATGGAAGTGACTGACTTTTTTGCCGTGCTGACCAACCCGGTAGCGCAGGCCAAGTTTGTACACACCGTGTCGGCTGGGTATGTGATGGCTTCGCTGTTTGTGCTGGGGGTCTCGGCCTGGTATCTGCTCAAGGGGCGGCACCTGCACCTGGCCAAGCGATCGATGACCGTGGCAGCATCCTTTGGCCTGGCGGCGTCGCTGTCCGTGGTGGTGCTGGGTGACGAGTCAGGCTATCTGTCCTCCGAGCATCAGAAGATGAAGCTGGCTTCCATCGAGGCCATGTGGGAGACAGAGCCTGCTCCGGCCGCGTTCACCGCCTTCGGTTTCCCCGACCGCGAAGCGCGTGAGACCCATTTTGCCGTGCACATCCCGTGGGTCATGGGTCTGATCGGAACACGCTCGCTGACCACCGAAATTCCCGGCATCAACGATTTGGTCAAGAGTGCCGAGGGCAATATCCGCAACGGTATCGACGCCTATGACGCGTTGCAGACCATTCGCGCCGCCAAAAGCGATGCGGAGATTCCTGCCGAAGCCCGTCTGCGCTTTGAGAACAACGGCACCAACATGGGTTACGCCCTGCTGTTGATGCGCTATGTGGATGACCCGCGCAAGGCGACTGAAGAGCAGATCAAGCAAGCAGCCATGGACACCGTTCCGCCAGTGGGGCCACTGTTCTGGACTTTCCGCATCATGGTGGCACTGGGCATGTTCTTCATCGTGCTGACCGGCACGTTCTTCTACCTGTCCATGCGTCACAAGCTGGATGCCTACCCTTGGCTTCTGAAGGTCGCCGTGCTGTCCATTCCTCTGCCCTGGATTGCTGCGGAATGCGGCTGGGTGGTGGCTGAGCTGGGTCGCCAGCCCTGGATCATCGAGGGCGTGCTGCCCACGGCCATGGCGGTGTCTAACCTGGGCGCTGGCACATTGCTGCTGACGATTGTGGGCTTTGTGTTGATCTACACCGTGATGCTGGTGATCGAACTCAAGCTTTTGGTGCGCGCTATCAAGAAGGGGCCGGAGCATGAGAGTGAGCCGCACCTGAGCTTTTACGAACCCATGATCAAGAAACTGGCCAGTGCCCGCTGAAGGCCCGCAAGGAGTATGAGCAAATGATCTTGCATGAACTAATTACATACGACGTGCTGCGCGTCATCTGGTGGCTGCTGATGGGGGTGCTGCTGGTAGGCTTTGCCGTGACCGATGGCTTTGACCTGGGAGCCATGGGTCTGCTGCGTGCCACTGCCAAGACTGATGTGGAGCGCCGCACGGCCATCAACTCGGTGGGCCCGGTGTGGGAAGGCAACCAGGTGTGGCTGATTCTGGGCGGCGGCGCCATCTTTGCCGCCTGGCCGCAGCTGTACGCGGTGTCCTTTTCGGGCTTTTATCTGGCCATGTTTGCCGTGCTAGTGCCGCTGATCCTACGCCCCGTGGCCTTCAAGTTCCGCAGCAAGCACGAAGATGCGGCATGGCGCAACCGCTGGGACTGGGTGCTGTGCATCACGGGTCTGGTGCCGTCACTGCTGTTTGGCGTAGCCGTGGGGAATGTGATTTTGGGCGTACCTTTCCGCCTGGCGGATGACATGCGCATTTACTACGACGGCACTTTCTTTGGGCTGCTGACGCCGTTTGCGCTGCTGTGTGGTCTGGTGTCGCTTTGCATGCTGCTGATGCACGGTGCGGCCTGGCTGGTCTTCAAGACCGACGGCGAAGTGTCGGCGCGCGCCGCGCGTTATGGCTCGGTGGCGGCTGTGCTGACAACGCTGCTGTTTGCTGCGGCAGGCATCTGGCTGGCAACAGGTATCAACGGCTATGTGATTACCAGCGACATCAATCCGCTGGGGGCTTCCAATCCATTGAACAAGACGGCTGAAATGGCTGCGGGTGCCTGGCTGGCCAACTTCAAGGCCTATCCGATGCTGTGGCTGCTTCCGGGCATAGGGCTGCTTATGCCGCTGGTCGTGGCCGTGGGTCTGCGCAGCCGCCGCGAATGGATCAGCCTGCTGGGCAGTGGTCTGGCCATCGCCTGCGTCATCTTGACTGTGGGCGCTGCCATGTTCCCCATGATCTTGCCTTCCACCATTGATCCGCGCTTTAGCCTGACGGTCTGGGATTCGTCTTCCAGCCACATGACGCTGTTCATCATGCTGGTCTGCGTGGGGATCTTTTTGCCACTAATCCTGATTTACACCAGCTGGGTGTACTCGGTGCTGCGAGGCAAGGTGGATATCAAGGCCATTGCGACTGGCCAAGGTCACTCTTACTAATCAACAAGAAGGAAGGGACTGAATATGTGGTATTTCTCCTGGTTGCTCGGCCTGCCGCTGGCAGCTGCTTTTGCGGTGCTCAACGCCATGTGGTTTGAGCTGACGGAAGATGAGGTGACTCGTCGTCGCCTGCTGGAAGAGACCAACTCGCTCCCAGAGGCCTGAGTGAGCTGAAACAAAAAAGCCCGACTGGTTTTTGCCAGCCGGGCTTTTTTTGTGCCCTGATGATTTTCAGCTTTGGCGCAGCGTCAGCGTGGCCAGTGCAAGGTCGGTGATCTGCGACCAGTTACCGCTGTCCAGCGCGCTGGCAGGAACCAGCCATGAGCCGCCCACACAGACCACATTGGACAGAGCGAGAAATTCGGCCGCGTTGGCAGGCGAGATGCCACCCGTGGGGCAAAAGCGCACATCGCTAAACGGGCCTTGCCAGGCCTTGAGCATGGGTGCACCGCCGGACTGCAGGGCTGGGAAGAACTTCAGCTCGTTAAAGCCATCGTCCTGCGCCATCATGATTTCGCCGCTGGTGGCTACGCCGGGCAGCAGTGGCAAGTCCAGATCGCGGCAGGCCTGCCCCAGCTTGCTGGTGTAGCCGGGGCTGACCGCAAAGCGCGCACCTGCGCGTGCGGCGGCGGCGGCGTCTGCTGCATTGCGAACGGTGCCTGCGCCGACGATGGCTTCGGGCACAGCCTTGGCAATGGCTTCGATACAGGCCAGACCCTGAGGGGTGCGCAGCGTGACTTCAAGCACGCGAACACCGCCGGCCAGCAATGCCTTGGCCATGGGGACAGCATGCTCGACCTTGTGCAGCACGATGACCGGGATGACCGGCGCATCTTGCATGATGGAAAGGGCTGTTAGTTGAGTAGCCATGTGCACGCTCCTTCTTCTGCGCTGAGCGCATTGCGCCGGAATCCGGCAAACAGTTCCCGGCCCAGCCCCCGGCCGTTGCTTCGCTTCAGGGTCTCAGGCATCTGAGCCAGTTCGCGCGATGCCCATTCGGCCTCGCTCACTTCAGCTTGTAACTCGCCGGTGCTGGCATTCAGGGTAATCAGGTCGCCGCTGCGCACCTTGGCCAGCGGGCCGCCTGCCAGAGCTTCGGGGCTGAGGTGAATGGCGGCGGGCACTTTGCCGGAAGCGCCGCTCATGCGGCCATCGGTCACCAGTGCCACTTTGTAGCCCTTGCCTTGCAGCACGGCCAGTGGCGGGGTCAGCTTGTGCAGCTCTGGCATGCCGTTGGCCTGCGGGCCTTGCCAGCGCACTACGCAGACCACGCCGTTGTAGCCATTGCTCTGGCAGGCTTGCTCCAGCGCGCCAGATTTGAAGGCGGCTTGCAGCTCGTCCTGCGAATCAAACACCCATGCGGGGGCTTGCAGGTGGTGGCGGTCTTCGGGCACGGCGCTGACCTTGATCACGCTGCGGCCCATATTGCCCTTGAGCAGTTTGAGTCCACCCGTGGGGCTAAACGGTGCACTAGCCGGGCGCAGCACGTCATCGTCGCCCGATGCGCCTGCATCTTTCCAGAGCAGGCTGTCGTTCTCGACATGGGGGATACGGCCAAAGGCGGCCATGCCGTCTTCGCGCACGGTGAGCACATCGTCATGCATCAGCCCGGCCTGCAGCAGCTGGGCGATGACATAGCCGGGGCCGCCTGCGCGCTGAAACTGGTTCACATCGGCACTGCCATTGGGGTAGATGCGCGCCAGCAGTGGTACCACGGAGGACAGCTGTTCAAAATCGTCCCAGTCAATGATGATGCCCGCCGCACGGGCCACGGCCACCCAGTGAATCAGGTGGTTGGTGGAGCCACCTGTGGCCAGCAGGGCCACCATGGCGTTGACGACGCAGCGCTCATCCACCAAGCGGCCAATGGGCGTAAAGCGCTTGTGGTGGGTGATGGACAGCACGGTGCGCATGGCTTCGCGTGTCAGCAGCTCGCGTTCGGCTTCGGCGGGGTTGATGAAGGAGGTGCCAGGCACATGCAGGCCCATGGCTTCAAGCAGCATCTGATTGCTGTTGGCCGTGCCGTAGAAGGTGCAAGTGCCCTGGTCGTGATAGGCCGCATTTTCAGCAGCCAGCAGCTCTTGCCGGCCCACCAGACCTTGCGCCGCCAGTTCGCGAACCTTGGCTTTTTCGTTGTTGGACAGGCCCGATGTCATGGGCCCTGCGGGCACAAACACCGTGGGCAGATGGCCGAAGTGCAGCGCGCCAATCAGCAGGCCGGGAACGATCTTGTCGCACACCCCCAGCATCAGCGCTGCGTCAAATGTGTCGTGGGTCAGCGCAATGGCGGTGGACATGGCAATCGCATCGCGGCTGAACAGGCTCAGCTCCATGCCGGGCATGCCCTGGGTCACACCGTCGCACATGGCGGGCACGCCGCCGGCAACCTGAGCGGTGGCGCCATTGCGGCGGGCTTCGTCTTTCAGGATGTCGGGGTAGCGTGCAAACGGCGCATGGGCAGACAGAACGTCGTTATAGGCGGTGACGATGCCGATGTTGGGGCCTTTTTCTTCAACGATGCGGATCTTGTCGGCACCGGGAAGCGCGGCAAAGGCGTGTGCCACGTTGGCGCAGCCCATGCTGCGAACCTGGGGCGGGCGGGCGGCCATGGCGTCAACCTGCTCCAGATAGTCGGTGCGGGTGGCGTGGCTGCGCTCCTGAATGCGCCGCGTGACTTGAGCGAGTACGGGATGGACTGCCATGATGAGAATTTTTGGTGATGCAGGAGCGTTTTGCGCTCATGCATCTGGAAGGAAAAAAGCCGCCACGGAGCGCCTCATGAGAGAAGCTGCTTGCGGCCGTGGCGACTGCGGGAGCAGGCTTACTTGGCCCGCGCTTGCTTGACGGCAGCTTGCACGGAATCCCAGGTGCCTTGACCCACGGTCTTGGCAATGCCTGCGTTCACCGTGTTCAGCTTTTCGCGCATGCGGCCAGCTTCTGCAGCGGGCAGCTCATTGACCTGCATGCCCTTGGCCTTGATTTCAGCCAGTGCCTTGGTAGCTTCTTCACGCGTGTCCTTACGCTCGAAGTCGCGGCTCTTGATGGCAGCGTCTTGCAGCACTTTCTTTTCAGCCGGGCTCAGCGTGTCCCACCACTTCTTGCTGACGGTGACGATCCAGGGGCTGTAGACGTGGTTGGAGACCGTCAGGTACTTCTGCACTTCATAGAACTTGCTGGAAAGCACGGTGTTGAACGGGTTTTCCTGTCCGTCCACTGCCTTGGTCTCCAGCGCGGTAAACAGCTCGGAGAAGGGCAGGGGCACAGCGTTGGCGCCCAGCGTCTTGAAGCTATCGAGGAAGACGTTGTTCTGCATCACACGCAGCTTCACGTCTTGCAGGTCTTCTAGCTTGGTGATGGGGCGCTTGTTATTGGTCAGGTTGCGGAAACCGTTTTCCCAGTAAGCCAGGCCGACCATGCCCTTGGGCTCCAGGCTGGCCTTGACTTTATCGCCCACGGGGCCGTCCAGCACGGCATCCGCTTCCTTGGTGTTGGCAAACAGGAAGGGGGTGTCCCAGATGGCCATTTCAGGCGTCAGGCCGACCAGCGTAGCGGTAGAGCCAACCATCATTTCCTGGGCGCCGCCAATCAAGGCTTGCTGCATCTGGGTGTCGGAGCCCAAGGCCGCGTTGCCGATGGCGCGCACCTTCATCTTGCCACCCGTGGCTTTTTCGACTTCCTTGGCAAACATGCGCACGGCGCGGCCCTGGTTGGAGTCTTCCACCAGACCGTAGCCAAAGCGCACAAGGCGGGGCTTGAAGTCCTGAGCCTGAACGGCACCCGTTGCCAGCAACATGGCTGTGAGGGCTGTGACTGCAAATTTGATACGCATGACCGTCTCCTTGCTTGAATGGGCCAGAGCCCTGTTGTTAAAGTGAAATGGGCTGGATACGCAGGCAGGTATTGCGCATCCAGCTATGAAAACAAGAGTGTTTGATGGACTTAGTGCAGCCACTTGAGTGGCGTTGTCACTAGTTGCGGGAACATCACAAACAACGCAGCCAGCACCACATAAACCATCAGGAAGGGGTTGGTGCCCTTGATGACGGTTTCCATGCGCAATTTGCCTACGCCAGCCACCACGTTCTGCACCGTGCCCACGGGCGGGGTAATCAGGCCAATACAGCCCACATAGATGAACATGAAGCCGAAGTAGACGGGGTCGATACCCGCCTTGACAGCCAGTGGTGCGCAGACGGGGCCGAAGATCAGGATGGTCGGTGTCAGGTCCATGGCGGTACCCACAACCAGCAGGAAGATCATCATCACGGCCATGAACAGCACGGGCTGGTCCAGCAGGCCGGCAAAGCTGTCGGCCAGCATATTGGGCAGGTCGGCCAGCGTGATCATGTAGGCCGTCACAGTCGCTGCACCGCACAGGAACATGACGACAGCGGTGGTCTTGGCGGCAGCCAGAAACACGGCGTAGAGCTTGTTCCAGTTCATCTCGCGGTAAACCACCATGGAGACAAACAGCGCATAGACAGCGGCAACCACGGCAGCTTCGGTGGGGGTGAAGACTCCGCCCTTCAGACCACCCAGAATGATGACCGGCATCATCATGGCCCAGAAGCTCTTGAAAATTGCCTTCATGCGCAGACCCCAGCCCACGCGCTCACCCGATGCCAGCTTGAACTTACGGGCAATAAACCACCATGCGGCGATGAGGAAGGCACCCATGAAGAGGCCGGGGAACACGCCTGCCAGAAACAGCTTGCTGATGGAGGTATTCGTCGTCACGCCATAAATCACAAAGGGCATGGACGGCGGAATGATGGGGGCGATGATGCCGCCCGAAGCCAGCAGACCTGCGCTGTAGCTGTCGGGGTACTTCTGGTCGCGCATCATGGGCAGCAAGATGGTGGCCAGAGCAGCAGTGTCGGCAATGGCCGAGCCACTCATGGACGCCAGCAGCACGGCAGCGCCAATAGCCACATAGCCGAGACCGCCGGGGATATGACCCACAAAGGCGCGGGCCAGATCGATGATGCGGCGCGACAGACCGCCCGCATTCATCAGCTCGCCGGCCAGAATGAAGAAGGGAACGGCCAGCAGCGGGAAGTTGTCAAAACCCGCTTGCAGGTTTTGCGCCAGCAACTGAGTGTCGAAGAAGTCCAGGTGCCACATCAGGGCCACGCCGGTGAGGATCAGCGAATGCGCAATCGGCATGCCAATGACCATGCCGCCAATCAGAACGGCCAGAAAAATCAGGGTTACAACCATGGCGCTCTCCTTACTCCACGCTGGTTTCAGAAGATTCGGTGGGGGTGCCGCGAATCATGTCGCGCACCACCACGACCAGCATGCCAATGGCCAGCACCAGCGTTGCCGCGGCGCCCAGCGCCAGTGGGTAGCCCAGCACCGTGCTGTAGCTGCTCCAGCCTGCCAGTACCTGTTCCCAAGAGCCCCACAGCAGCAGCACCATGCAGGCGGTAATCAGCAATTGTGAAACCCAGAACAGCACCTTGCGGGTGACAGGTCCTACTCGGGACGTGACCATGTCAAAGCCCAGGTGTGCGCCTTCAAACGCGGCCACGATGGAGCCAATAGCGACCAGCCAGACGAACAGCAGACGCGAGATTTCTTCGTATGACACGATGCTGGTGTGAAAGACGTAGCGCAGCACCACGTTGATGAAGACGGCAATCACCATGCCGGCCAAGGCCAGCACCATCAGCCCTTCGGCCAGCCGTTTGAGCAGTGGCTTGCGCTCTTGCTCTGTTGGGTTGTTTGTTGACATCGTTGGCTTCCGGTTATTTCTGTATTGGCGATGCAGGTGTTTGGTTGCTTAGCCACTGCTGCACCTGGCGGGCGATCTCGCCCAGCTCTGTGGTGGCGCTGATGGTCAGCACGTCGGGCTCAAGGCGCGGGTCTTCCAGCGTGGCGAACTGGTTGGCCACGAGTTCAGGAGAAAAGAAATGTCCGGGCCGGGTCTGCACGCGGGTCAGAGCAGTTTCGTAGTTCAGCTCCAGAAATACAAAGCCCAGATGCTGGGCGCTGCGCAATTGCTCGCGGTATTTGTGCTTGAGGGCAGAGCAGGTGAGCACCACGCTATGGCTGGCGCTGGCTTGACTGAGCCGCTGGGAAAGGCGCTCGAGCCAGCCTTGGCGGTCTTCATCATTCAGTGCAATGCCAGCCGCCATCTTGTCTACGCTCTGCTGCGAGTGGTAGCTGTCGCCTTCCACCAGTTCCCAGCCCAACTGCTGTGCAATAGCTTGCCCGGCACTGGACTTCCCGCAGCCGGAAACACCCATGATGACCAGTGCGACCATGGTTTGAGGGGTGTCTAGCTTGTTGTTATTCATTTTGGATAGCGCTATCCTTGCTGGTCAAAAAAATGCGCCGCGAGAAACTCCGAACTACGCAGAACTCGTAGACTTCAGAGCTGAACCGGCTGCAGATAGGTGATCAAAATTGTTTGGTTAGCGCTATCATATCATTGCTGAATCCACGTTTAATTAGGAGATTCCCTTGCCTCGCGCCTCAAATCCTCAAGCTGATCGCAGCTCTGAACCCGCGAACTCACGTCGCTCACGTGCCAGCGGAAGGGTCACGCTCAGCGATGTGGCAGAGGCAGCGGGTGTCAGCTCAATGACGGTCTCGCGCGCCTTGCGGGGGGAGCGCCGAGTCGCGCCAGCGCTGGTTGAGAAGGTGCGTGAGGTGGCGGCTTCTCTGGGTTATGTGCCTGACCTTGCTGCCCGCGCGCTGGCATCGCAAAAAAGCACACAGGTGCTGGTGCTGGTGCCCATGCTGTCAAACACGCTGTTTGTGGATGTGCTGGAGGCCGCGCACAAGGTGTTGTTTGCGCGTGGCTATCACATGCTGATTGGCGTAACGCACTACGACCCGCAAGAAGAGGAGCAACTGCTGCGAGCCTATTTGCCCATGCGCCCGGCAGGCCTGCTGTTGACGGGCTTTGATCACAGTGAAGCGTCTCGAAAGCTGCTGGCAGCCAACCCGGTGCCGCGTGTGCACCTGATGGAGCTGCGCCCGACTGAGCGAAGCCAGGATACCTATAGCGTGGGCTTTTCACAGACGCAAGCGGGGGCAGAGATCACGCAGCATCTGCTGGACAAAGGCTACCGCCGCATCGCCTTTTGCGCGGCCCAGCTCGATGCACGGGTCATGCAGCGGCTGGAGGGCTTCCGTCAGGTGCTTAAGCTGGCCAATTTGTATGATCCAGCGCTGGAGTTCCTTGACCCCGAACGCTCATCGATGGCGCTGGGGGCAAGGCAGTTTGAAGCTCTGATGAAGAGCCAGCATGCGGTAGATGCTATCTTTTTTTGCAATGACGACATTGCGCAGGGTGCCTTGCTGGCTGCCAGTCGTCTCGGTGTGCAGGTGCCTCAGCAGGTCGCTATAGCGGGCTTCAACGATTTGCCTGGTAGCGACCAGATGGTGCCGCCGCTGACCACCATTCATACTCCACGAAGCGAGGTGGGGGAGAAAGCGGCCACGATGCTGCTGCAACTATTGGATGGAGAGGCTGTCAAGCAGCCTTGCATGGATCTGGGCTTCACCTTGGTGCCCAGGTCTAGCACCTGATAGGAGACGTAAGCGGCTTGAGCGGCGCGCTGCTCAGGCTTCCGGTGCTGACTTGCCGCGCCCGGTAATCTTGTCTTTCAGATCGAGCAAACGGGTCACGGCAGAGCCCATGCCCATGAGCTGCATGGCGGTTTCGGGCGATAGGCGCTGCACATCGTCAAACCAGCTCATCAACTTGTCGATGAGCTCGTGCATATCGCGCATGCGCTGCTGGGCATAGCGCTCTTCGTCAGAGCTGGCTTCTTCCATCATGGCGGCGCGCAGCATGGACTGTGTGGGCTCAATCTCGCGGCGGCGGCGCTCTTCAGCCAGACGTTTGAAAATCTCCCAGACATCCTCGGGCGCCTGAAAGTATTCGCGGCGGTCACCGGGCTGATGACGATGACGCAGCTGAACCAGTCGCCAGGCTTGCAGTTCCTTGAGTCCCATGCTCACGTTGGAGCGGGAAAATTCCAGCGTGTCGGCAATCTGGTCGGCGTTCAGTGGCTCGGACGAGATAAACAGCAGGGCGTAGATCTGCCCTACGGTGCGATTAATGCCCCAGCGGCTGCCCATTTCACCAAAATGCGAAACAAATTGCCTGCTCAGTTCCGGCAGTGGTTTAGCTTGAGTCATGGCCTCCATTGTGCCTTTGCATGGACTTCTCAGTAGGGCGCGGGATCAAGCCAGAGTGCAACTCCTGCACTTTTAAGCATTAAATTTTGTGATTCCGTGCATGCCTTGTTGCGTAACACTTGCAACGCGTCAGCAAATTGTTGGGAATCGGCGCAAAATCGCCACCTGTTTTTACGTCGGCTTTCTGACCTTTCCGGGTCTTGGATCAAAAGCGCACTTCGTTGCCTGTGATTTGCTAGCTGCAGGTGGCCGTGATCAGATGTCCCAAAGTTCAACTTCTATTTCCTCTCATTCCCGTAGCGCGCTGCTCGATTGCACCAAGGGGCTGGCTTGCGCCGCTATCGTCTGGCATCACCTTGCCTTTTACGGCCCGATGTCCGATGTGGCCCACCCCGTGATGCCAGACCTGCTGGACTGGCTGTATGAGTACGCCCGTATGGCGGTGCAGATATTTCTGGTGATTGGCGGCTTTCTGGCCGCTGCCAGCCTCGCGCCCCAAGGCTTGTCACGCTTTGATTCGCCCTGGGCCAAGATCGGCAAGCGCTTTGTGCGCCTGCTTGTTCCCTATGCGGTGGCGCTGGTGATGACGATTGTGATTTCAGCAGCCATTCGCCCCTGGTTTGATCACGATTCTGTCTCTGCGGATCCTGACCTTTGGCAGCTCATGGCCCATGCGCTGCTGCTGCAAGGCATTGTGGGTGAGGAGTCGCTGTCTGCCGGTGTCTGGTATGTGTCCATCGACTTTCAGCTGTTTGCGGGCACTGTATTGCTGCTGGCCGGGGTGCGCTGGCTGCAGCTGCGGATTGCTGCGCGCTGGGGCGATGCAGCGGTTGCACGCTGGTGGCCGTGGGCCGTAACTGGCGCGCAGGCGCTGGTAGTGCTAGGCGCGGCGGCATCGCTGCTGAGCTTTAATCTGGATGCTGAGCTTGATGTCTGGGCTATTTACTTCATGGGTGCCTATGGCATAGGCATGATGGCCTTCTGGGCCGTGGCGGCAGAAAAGCGCATCACGGCGTGGAGCTGGGGCATGCTGATTGCAGCACTGATCATTGGTGCGCTGGTTTATGAGTGGCGCGACCGTATCTTTCTGGCCGGCGTGACGGCCATGCTGCTGATCATCTGCATGCGCACCGAGGGCATTGCACGCTGGAAGGGCTTTGCGCCGCTGCGTCGACTGGGTGAGATTTCGTATTCGGTGTTTCTCATCCACTTCTCCATCTGCCTGCTGGTCAATGCGGTGGTCAACCACTTCTGGCATGGCTCGGTCACAGCGGCCGTGGTGGGCATTCCGTTTGCCTTTGTGCTGTCGCTGACGGCGGGCTATGCGCTGTACCAGCTGGTTGAATGCCATGTCTCGTCGTGGAATCAGGCCCTGCGCTGGCAGGCGGGTCTGATTGGCGCCGGTTTGCTGACGACCTTGCTGGCAGGTCTGCGTTAAATCTGTTGGCACCCATAAAAAAAAGCAGCCCGATGAGGCTGCTTTTTTTGTGAGTGCAGGCTGGTTTAGCGGTGCAACTCGCCCGAGCTTTCAGGCTGGAACTCGATGGCATCGACGCGCACCGTGACCTGATGACCCGTGGGGCTAGGCATTTTCAACTCATCGCCTACAGACAGACCCAGCAAGGCAATGCCTACGGGGGCAAAGATGGAGACCTTGTCGGCGCTGCCATCCATATCCTTGGGGTAAACCAGTGTCAGTGTGTTGGTCTTGTTGGTTTCGAGCATGGTGAAGCGCACCGTCGAATTCATGGTCACCACATTGGGCGGCATATCTTCCGGGTCGAGCACATCTGCGCGGTCCAGTTCGGCTTCCAGCGCATCACGGCCCGGAAACTGGCTGTTGTTCTTTTCCAGCAGCGTTTCGATGCGTTCCAGATCCAAAGACGACAAAGTGATGTTGGGCTTGCGCTCCATGGTGTGACTCCCTTGCGAGATGCAGTAAGTGGCGCTTTGGCGTTGCGCGAACGGACAAAAGCCCGGGCAACGGTGTTGTCCGGGCCAAGGCATGCAGATAGGCACCAAATTGGTGCATTCCCTGTATTGTCAGCCAAGGATGCGGAAGTGCCAAGTCATCTCGCACTGGGTCAGTGCGAAATAAAATCATTATTTGCTCTTATTTAAGTAGCGTGTTACGCCTGTCAGTAAAGGGTTGGAGTCTGTTTTTATGGCAGATTTAGAACTCTTGGTTGACACAGTATTGATTGAAATGTTTCAAGAGTTTCCTCTTTCATCCAATTTTTAAATTATTAATGCTCATGTGCGTAGAATTTTGTAAAAATAAAAATTATTTTTTAATGTGTTGAATATTAATTTAAAGCTTGTCTGAGTAAATAATTTTTGATAATTCAATTATCGGATAAATAGGTAATTTGTTAATAAGTTTTCATTATGGTAATTCATGGTTAAATGATTTTTGTCCGATGGCGACAGCTCTTGCCTTTTTGCGTCATTTTATTTGTAAGGGAAGACTTGCTATCAGTAGATGCCCGATTGACCTTGATCAAGAGAGTTTGTGAAAATATTCTATGGTAAGCCAATGGCTTTGTTTATTGATTCAGAAGTGAGTAAGTCATGAATCAGCGCAGTGTTCGTAATATCAGTCTCAAGAAATATTCTCAGGTTGCCACTGATCTGGGAATTGATCAATTACGAATGTTTCGGCAGGTGGGGCTTGAATCCAGCTGGCTGCAGGCTTCTGAAATTCGGGTGCCAGAAACCAATTTTGCCCATTTGCTTCAAACAACATCCAGCGCTGCTGATAACGCATCTATCGGCCTGTTAATGGGCGCGCTGTGGAAGCTTTCTGATTTTGGTTATTTAAGCCTCGCCCTTCAGCACCAGGCCAGCCTGGGGCAGGCGATTGCCACCATTTCTGAGTACTCGCACCTGCTCAGCAGCACCATCAGCGTTAATGTGGTGCGGCAGAACAAAGTTGCCATCATTCAGCTGCACTTGACTACGGGCAGGGAGCAGCCGGGGCGTCACCCGGTAGAGTTGGGTGTGGCGGTGCTGCAGGCCTTGTGCCGCCATCAGCTGGGTCGCAACTGGTGCCCGATGAGCACGCATTTCACACATGAAGCACCGATCAGCACGGTGCAGCACCGGCGTATCTTTGGCTCGGACATGGTGTTTGATTCTGATTTCGACGGGCTGGTGCTTTCTTGCACAGACCTTGACCAGATTCACCCTGCTTATGACGAAAGCATGGAGCAGTATGCGCGCCACTTTCTGGACACCATGGCGCCTGTTCGTGCCCGGCCAGATATTGAGCAGCAGGTCAAGCTGGCCATTCAGGCCTTGTTGCCCCATGGTCGCTACAGCATCGCGCAGGTGGCCAGCACCATTGGATTCAGCACGCGCTCGCTGCAGCGTAATCTGGAGAGCTCGGGCACCAGTTTTCAGCTGGCGCTCAATGCCGTGCGTATGCAGACTGCGACCCGGGCGCTGAAGAACCCGCGTCTGTCCATCAGCGACGTGGCCCTGCAGACCGGCTTTGCCGAGAACAGCTCTTTTACGCGCTGGTTCAATGCAGAGTTTCAACAAAGCCCCAGCAACTGGCGCACATTGAATTTTGCGAGCGCAGCGGTGAACTGACTGAGCGAGCCTGGCAGCCAGGTGAGCCAGAACGGACAAGGCCGGAGTCTCAATGACTCCGGCCTTGTGTTTTTAGAGAGGCTGGCGATTACTGAGCCTGATAGTCAATAGACTTGAGCAGCGTTTGCTGGCGCTGGTAAGCCTTTTGCAGCTCGCTCATCAGGGTTTCAGACGTTGCATCGGTGCCTGATTCCATTCCCATGTCCCTGACCTTGGCGGCGATCTGAGGTTGCTTGAAGTACTGCAGCGCAATCTCGCGGACCTTGGCTTGCACGTCGGCTGGCGTATCAGGGCGAGACCAGACGCCAAACCAGCTCACCTCAGATAGCTGTGGGTAGCCCAGCTCCTTGAAGGTGGGGACGTCGGGCAATTGCTCCATACGGTTGGGGTAGTTCACGGCCAGAGCCTTGACCTTGCCAGCCTTGATCAGGGGCAGGGAGGTGGTGAGGCCATCCATCATCAGCGGGATATGACCACCCATGAGATCGGTCAGAGCAGGGGGCGAGCCCTTGTAGCCCAGGTGCTTCATCTTGATGCCCATCAGCTGCCCCAGCAGCATGCCCGAGGTATGGCCGCGCATGCCCGCTGCGTAGGAGGCAAAGTCCAGACCTTCGGGCTGCTTTTTGCCATAGACGCTGAGTTGCTGCAGATTGCTGGCGGGGAAGTCTTTGTTGGCGATGAGTACCAGGCCGTTACGGCTGAGCTGGGCCAGCGGCTTCAGGTCTTTGAAGGGCTGATAGTTGACCTTGTAGGCCAGGGGCGTTTCACTGACGATGCCGCCCTGGATCAACAAAAACGTGTGCGCATCTTTGCCGTTATTGAGCAAGTCTGCCACGGCAAGCGCACCAGCAGCGCCGGGTTTGGACTCCACGATCACGGGCTTTCCCAACTGCTTTTGCATGCCGTCTGCCAGCAGGCGAGCAAGAGAGTCTGCATTGCCGCCTGCAGGCCCGCCCACGATCATTCGAATGGGTTTGCTGGGCCATGCTGGCGTTTGCGCATGGGCTGAAAAGCTTGTGGCAACGCCCGTCACACTCAGGCAGGCACCCAGCGCGACTGCTTTCCATTGAATTGTCTTGCTCATCGTTGTCTCCGTTTGTTCTGGTCTGTTTCCCAAAAACCTTACGCCCAAATGCTTGAGGCATGGTTCTGGGTGCGCCGGCGTCGCAGCGGTGAATGCCACGTCACACGATGTCAAAAATTCTCAGTTGGAGCCCTGAGTTGCAGCTTGACGAATGACGCCAGCATTTGACGGCTTCAGACGGGTCAGGGTTTTGGAGCAAAGGCTCGCTGGCCTGCTGTCTGGGCGCTTTCTGAATTCTCTATGGCATTCAGAAAAGAGCGTACCAGCAGGCTTTCGCTGCGCTCTTTCATGCAATACACATACGTGGTAGTTCTGGCTGGATCGCCCGCAATGCGAATGGGTTTGAAGCGCGGGTCTGCAATGAATTCGGCTTCGGACACGGTGCCTACGCCCAGACCGCGCGCCACGGCTTCACGAATGGCTTCGCGGCTGCCGATCTCTAGTGACGTGCGGGGCTCAATACCTGCTTCTCGCAGTGCTTTCTCCAGTGCCGATCGTGTGGTGGAGCCCTGCTCGCGCAGCAGCAGGGGCTGGCCTCGAAGCTCATGAATTTCAATCTGTTCGCGCCGCGCCAGCGGGTGATCGACATGGGCAAACAAGATGATGGCGTGGCGCGCATATTCGCGGGCCAGTAGCTCGGGCCTGTCGTAAAGGCCAGCCAGCACAGACACGTCGGTGGTGTAGTTCTCCAGATCTTGCAGCACCTGCTGAGAGTTGCCCATGCGGATAGACAACTGTAGCTGTGGGTGGCGCGCGCGGTAACTGGCCACCATTTCAATCACATGAAAAGGACCTACGGCCCCGATCTTGAGTTCGCCCTGATTGAGCTGGCCCGAGTCACGTAGAAAGAACTCGGTTTCCGACTCCAGCGCCAGCAGTTTCTGTGCCAGCGCCATCAGTTTGTGCCCGGCGCTGGTGAGCGTCATGCGATAGCCCTGACGG
Source organism: Comamonas sp. (assembly GCF_036643215.1). GTDB lineage: Bacteria > Pseudomonadota > Gammaproteobacteria > Burkholderiales > Burkholderiaceae_C > Comamonas. The sequence continues at coordinate 23,162 of NZ_JAVXSJ010000026.1, forward strand.
TGAAACAGCTCGATCTGGCTTTGCCGCTCCAGTGTGGCGATCTGGCTGGAGACCGTGGGCTGGCTCACTCCCAGGCTGCGGGCCGCAGCGCTCAGGCTGCCTTGCTGTGCCACGGAGATAAAGGCGCGATAGCGGGCGGTGCTCATGTAAATGTCATCTCAAGGTTGAATCTATAGAAGCTGTCAAAACTGATTTTGAAACCTTCACATGACAGTCATATGTCGTCCCTACCATTTACGTCAACGCACTGCAATGACGGTGCGATGGCTCCAGCGAGAGCCGCACTCTACAGACGCACATGCAAAGGATGAACTTCATGACGATGACCCGCAAAACCTGGCTGAAAGCCGCAGTCGCCAGCCTGACCCTGGCAGCCACCACCGGCGTCATAGCGCAGCAGCCCACCGAGCTGCGCGTGGGCCTGATCCCTTCTGAAGATGCGCAGGCCATGATGCGTGCCAGCCAGCAGGTGATGGAGCAACTGGCTGCGAAGACCGGCATGAAGGTCAAGCCCTTTGTGGCGAACGACTACAACGGTGTGATCGAAGCCATGCGCTCGGGCAAGATCGACGTGGCTTACTTTGGCCCGTTCTCGTACGTGCTGGCCAGCCAGCTGGCCAATGCCGAGGCCTTTGCCATTCCTGTGGCCAAGAAGTCGGGCAAAAGCTCATACCAGAGCCTGATCATCAGCAGGAAGGACAAAGGCCCAGCCACCGTGGCGCAGCTGCAGGGCAAGACCTTTGCGTTTGTGGATCCCAGCTCGGCCTCGGGTCATCTGTTCCCTAAGGCTGGCCTCAAGGGTGACGGGGTCGACACCGATAAATACTTCTCGCGTGTGATTTTTTCGGGCTCGCACGACGCCAGCATCATGGCTGTGGCCAACGGCAAGGTGGATGCAGCAGCCGTGGCCGACCCCATCTTTCAGACAGCCATTGCCAAGGGGCATGTGAGGGCCGAGGACTTCCAGATCATCTGGCGATCGCAGCCCATCCCTGAATCCCCAATGGCCTGGCGCAAGAACCTCGACGAAGCCACCAAGAAAAAAGTCGCCACCGCGCTGGCCGACATCAAGGGCCTGCCCTGGGGTGACCGCGGTGAGCTGAACGGCTTTGCTCCGACCAACGATCAGGCCTACGACGTGGTGCGCAACACCGCCAAGGCTCTGAATCTGGACCTGGGGAAGATGAAATGATCACCATCCGCAATCTGCGCAAAAGCTATGGCAGCAACCATGTGCTGCACGGCATCGACATGGATGTGAAGGCGGGTGAGTTTGTGGTGATGCTGGGCTTGTCCGGCGCAGGCAAATCCACCTTGCTGCGCTGCATGAATGGCCTGAACCAGCCTGACAGCGGCCAGCTGCAGGTGGGCGGCATCGACCTGATGCAAAAACATTCGCGCCGCGAACTGGCCCGCCATGTGGCCATGGTGTTTCAGCACCACAACCTGGTGCAGCGCCTGTCGGTGCGCAAGAACGTGCTGACCGGGCGGCTGGGGCAGGTGGGCACGCTGGCATCGGTGCTGCAGCTGTTCAGGCAAAGCGATCTCGCGCTGGCCGATGAATGCCTGCAGCGCGTGGGCCTGGCCCACAAGGCGGATGAGCGCACCGAAGCACTGTCGGGCGGACAGATGCAGCGCGTTGGCATTGCCCGTGCACTGGCCCAGCAGCCGCAGGTGATTCTGGCCGACGAGCCTGTTGCCAGTCTGGACCCCAAGACCGCCCGCAGCGTGCTGCAGTACCTGCGTGAAGCCACGCGGGAGCTGGGTATTGCCGTGGTCTGCAATCTGCATCAGGTTGATTACGCCAAGGAGTTTGGCGACCGCATCGTCGGTCTCTCGCAAGGGCGCATGGTGTTCGATGGAGCGCCTGAGTTACTCACTGAAGATGCGCTCAACGCGATCTACAGCAGTGATGTGCAGCATCCGCCGCAGTCACCAGCAGAGCCGGGCATTGTGCTGACCGCGCCCGGCGCATGGTTGCCCAAGCCCATGCCAGCTGTAGCCACTGCAGGAGGTTTGCAATGAACAGCCGCAGTTTGAAAAACACGCCAGACCGCTGGCAATGGACTGCGGCACGCCCCGCAGGCATCAGCGGCTGGCTGGGGTATGCAGGGCTGGCTCTGGCGATAGTCTGGGTGCTGCACTGGAGCGCAGAGGGCGCGCAGATGAGCTGGGGCGAGCTGGCGGGTGGCATGCCGCAGATTGGCGACTTTCTCTCGCGCTCTGTGCCGCCGGACTGGAGTATCTTGCCGCGCCTGTGGGCACCGGCGCTGGAGACGATTCAGATTGCCGTCTGGGGCACGTTGCTGTCCGTGCTGTTGGCGCTGCCGCTGTCCTTTATCGCGGCCAGCAATCTGCACAGCTGGCACTGGCTGCGCCGCATCACGCGGCAGTTTCTCAACGTGGTGCGCAGTATTAACGAGCTGATTCTGGCGCTGGTCTTTGTCTCGGCTGTGGGCCTTGGACCTTTCCCCGGTGTGCTGGCGCTGGCCCTGCACGGCATGGGCATGCTGGCCAAGTTCTTTGCCGAGGCGATTGAGGAAATCGACGAAGGCCCGCTGCAAGCCCTGCGCAGCGCCGGTGCCACTCAGCTGCAAATCATTGCCTTTGGCGTGGTGCCGCAGGCCATCACCGCGTGGATTGCCGTGGTGCTCTACCGCTTCGAGGTGAACCTGCGCTCCGCCACCGTGCTAGGCATGGTGGGGGCAGGTGGGCTGGGCTTTGAGCTGGTCAGCAGCCTCAAGCTGTTTCGCTATCAAGAAACGGCGACCTGCATCATCGTCATCACGGTGATGGTGATTGCCGCCGACATGATCTCCAACTGGCTGCGCAGCCGCATTCAGCAGGGCGCGCGCCACTGATAGAGCTGCGATGCCAGCGTGCATCGCAGTCTTTCTGAATCTTCAAAAAAATGAGCTTACAGCGCTTGTATAGCAGGCGCTGCGGGCAGATTTCGCTCAAAAATCTTCAAAGGATTTTCTCGTGTGGACTTATCACAACCCCGTGCACACCCATGTGGGCCGCAGCAGTCTGAACCAACTGCCTGCCTTGCTGGCTGGCCGCAACTGCCTGCTGGTCACTTTTCCTGAGGCCGAAGGTTTAGGGCTGGTGCAGCGTGTGCGAGCCCTTCTTGGTAGTCAGCTGCGCGGCGTGATCGACAGCATTGCGCCCAACCCCGATGTGCAATGGCTGGCCCCGTTGTACGAGATGGTGCAGCGCGACCATGCCGATGTGCCCGTCATCGTGGCACTGGGCGGCGGCAGCGCCATTGACTCAGCCAAGGCCTTGCTGTGTGCGACAGAATCCGGAAAATTTTCCGAGCTGCTCTCGATTTTGAAGCAGGGAGCGCAATTACCACCAGCGCCACACAAGCATTTGATTGCGATTCCCACCACGGCAGGCACGGGCAGCGAAGTGACGCCCTGGGCCACGATCTGGGATCAGGCTGCGGGTCAGAAGTATTCGCTCCACCAGGAGTGCACCTGGCCCGAGGCGGCGGTGATTGATGCCGATCTCATGACCAGCCTGCCTGCTGGTGCCACGCTGGCTTCCGGGCTGGATGCGCTCTCGCACGCGCTGGAATCGATCTGGAATGTGAACTGCAACCCCGTATCGATGGCACTGGCCGTGCAGTCGGCCCGTCGCACGCTGGCCACATTGCCTGCGCTGATGCGGGACCTACTCAACCCACAACTGCGCAGCGATATGGCTGAGGCTGCGCTGCTGGCCGGACTGGCTTTTTCCAATACCAAGACGGCGCTGGCGCATTCGCTCTCATACGACATCACGCTGCAGCATGGCGTGCCGCACGGCATTGCCTGCTCATTCAGCCTGCCGCTGGTGCTGGAGATGGCGCTGGGCGCCGATGCCGTGACCGACGCCGCGCTGCTCTCCATTTTTGATGCCATTACACCTGCCGTTGCCGTGCAGCGCCTTCAGCAGTTTCTGCAGCAGCTGGGTGTGGCGACTGACCCCGCGCATTACGGCATCGCCCCCGCTGACTGGCAGACCATGGTGAACAAGGCTGCCAGTGGCCCGCGCGGGCGCAACTTTATTCGCAGCATTTAAATTCGAAAGCCAAGTTTGATCATGAACGCCATCACTCACACCGAAGAGCAAGCCGTTTCCAAGGCATCCACTACCGCCACTGCCGATCTGTCGCCGCTGCAAGCCGTCATCTTTGACTGGGCCGGCACGCTGGTGGACTTTGGCTCGATCGCACCCACGCAGATTTTTGTGGAAGCCTTTGCCACCTTTGGCATCACCATCACGCTGGCGCAGGCGCGCGGGCCTATGGGCCTGTCCAAGTGGGACCATATCTACCAGTTGCTGCAGGATGAAAGCATTGCCGCGCAATGGCAGACCCGCTTTGGCCACAGTCCGAGTAACGAGGATGTGGATGCCATCTACGCCCGCTTCATGCCCATGCAGATTGCCAAGGTGGGCGAGTTTTCTGCCCCCATTGAAGGCGCGGTGCAGACCCTGCAATGGCTGCGCGATCAGGGGCTGAAGATTGGCTCCTGCTCGGGCTATCCGCGCGAAGTGCTCAACCAACTACAGCCTCAGGCCGAGGCCGCAGGCATCAAACCCGACTATGTCGTTGCAGGCGATGAACTGGAAGCCGGCGGCCGCCCAGGCCCCTTCATGGCGCTGGCCAATGTGTTGGCGCTGGGCATTGGCGATGTGCGGGCTTGCGTGAAGGTGGACGACACCGTGCCCGGTATCGAAGAAGGTCTGCGCGCGGGCATGTGGACCGTGGGGCTGAGCCTGTCGGGCAACGAAGTGGGTTATAGCGTGGAGGAATTTGCCAATGCTCCAGAGGATGAAGTCAACGCCAGCGTGGCTTCTGCCGAGGCCAAGCTTAAAAAAGCCGGAGCGCATTACGTGGTGCGCAGCGTGATCGATTTGCCCGCCGTGCTGCAAAGCATTGCTGCGGAGATGCGAGCCGGGCGCAAACCGGTTTGATGTGGAAGAGAAAAAAGTGCAAAAGGGCTGCCAGCGGGGCAGCCCTTTTTGATAAGGCCTTCGCACTGACTCGCTGGAGAGACTGGTGCTCAGGCCGCATCGCCAGCGGCTTTGCTGGCCTCTGGGCCGCCCTGCTCATGGTGTTCAATCACTTTGCGCATCAGCTGCGCAAAAGTCTCCCGTTCTTCTTCGCTCAGCGGGTCCAGCATGCGCTGCTGGGCCTGCAGCACGGCTGGGCCAGCGCTGGTCAGCAGGGCTTCTCCATCAGCGGTGAGCGAGAGCAGGCGCACTCGGCGGTCTTTGGCCGTTTGCTGGCGCTGCAACAGACCGCGTACTTCCAAACGGTCGATGACGCCGCCAATAGTGGCTTTGTCAAAGCCCACTTCCACGCTCAGCGTGCGCTGATCAATTCCGGGCAGGTGCACCAGTTTTTGCAGCACAGCAAATTGCAGGGGCGTGATGCCCCATGTATCGGTGGCCTGCGTAAACATGGCTACAGCCACTTGTTGCAGGCGGCGAATGCCATGGCCGGGAAAGGTCTCAACCTCCAGCCGAGGGAAGACGGGTTGGCTGTTGTCACTGTTTGAGTCCATCTCCTGAGTGTCTGCTTTATTCATGGTTAACCCTTATTTTGTTTGCGTTTTGATGTGCAGATAATACGCTGCATACATTTGGTATGTATGCATACTATATGCGTGAATATCTGAATGAAGCGAAAGCCGCCCGCCAGCGCTTTCCGCACAAGATTCACCCGACGCACTAGAGGCTTTCATGCAATTTCATCTCAATGGTTTTCGTCCCGGCAGCCCGCTGGTCGCTGAGGCCTCTCCACTGGCACAAGCCCATACCGAAACCGCGCCCGCAAAGGTTGATGTCCTCATCGTGGGCTGCGGCCCTGCAGGCCTGACGCTGGCCGCGCAGCTGGCTGCGTTTCCGGACATTCATACCTGCATCGTCGAGCAGAAAGAAGGTCCCATGCAGCTGGGTCAGGCCGACGGTATTGCCTGCCGCACCATGGAGATGTTCGAGGCCTTTGACTTTGCGGATCAGGTGATCAAGGAAGCCTGCTGGATCAACGATGTCACCTTCTGGAAGCCTGATGACAAGACCCCCGGCAACATCGCCCGCCACGGCCGTGTGCAGGACACGGAAGATGGTCTGTCGGAGTACCCGCACGTCATCCTGAATCAAGCGCGTATTCATGACTTCTATCTGGAGCGCATGCGCAACTCGCCCAGCAAGATGGAGCCCCATTACGCCCGCCGCGTAGTGGATGTGAAGGTGGACCACAGCGCTGCCGATTACCCTGTGACCGTGACGCTGGAGCGCGTCGATGCGGAGCATGCTGGGCAGATCGAAACCGTGCAGGCTCGCTATGTGGTGGGCTGCGATGGCGCGCGCAGCAATGTGCGCCGTGCCATGGGGCGCCAGCTGGTGGGTGATTCGGCCAACCACGCATGGGGTGTGATGGACGTTCTGGCGGTTACGGACTTCCCTGATATTCGCTTCAAGGCTGCCATTCAGTCCGAGCATGGCAATGTGCTCATCATTCCGCGTGAAGGCGGCCATCTGGTGCGTTTTTATGTCGAGATGGACAAGCTGGGCGTGGACGAGCGCGTGGCCAATCGTCAGATCACGGTGGAGCAGTTGATCGAAACCGCACAGCGCGTCATTCACCCCTACAAGCTGGATGTGAAGAATGTGCCCTGGTGGTCGGTGTATGAAATCGGCCAGCGCATCTGCGACAAGTACGACGATGTGACGGATGCCGTCGCCACCGAAGATTCGCCTCTGCCGCATGTCTTTATCGCTGGTGATGCCTGCCACACCCACAGCCCCAAGGCTGGTCAGGGCATGAACTTCTCCATGCAAGACACCTTCAATCTGGGCTGGAAGCTGGCCGCCGTGCTGCGCAAGCAATGTGTGCCTGAGCTGCTGCACACCTACTCGTCTGAGCGTCAGGTGGTTGCCCAGCAACTGATTGACTTTGACCGCGAGTGGGCCCAGATGTTCAGCGACCGCGCCAAGGAGGGCGGCGAGGGCGGTGTAGACCCCAAAGAGTTCCAGAAATACTTTGAGCAGCATGGCCGCTTTACCGCAGGCGTGGGAACGCATTACGCCCCCTCCGTGCTGACGGGCGAGGCTGCGAACCAAGCGCTGGCGACTGGCTTTACGGTGGGTATGCGCTTTCACTCAGCGCCTGTAGTACGTGTGTCTGATGCCAAGCCTGTGCATCTGGGTCACTGCGGTAAGGCTGATGGTCGCTGGCGCCTGTATGCGTTTGCTGGCCAGGCGGATCTGGAGCAACCCGAATCCGGTCTGCTGGCGCTGTGCCGCTATCTGGAGACTGACCCTGCATCGCCCCTGCGCCGCTTTACACCAGCAGGGCAGGACATGGACAGCATCTTTGATGTGCGCGCTATTTTTCCGCAGGCTTATACCGATGTGGCGCTGGAGAAGCTGCCCGCGCTGCTATTGCCAAGCAAGGGCAAGCTGGGTCTGCTGGACTATGAAAAAGTCTTCAGCCCTGACCTGAAGAGTGCAGCTCAGGACATCTATGACATGCGCGGTGTGGACCGTCAGCAGGGCGCGCTGGTCATCGTGCGACCTGACCAGTATGTGGCCCAGGTTCTGCCCTTGAACGACCACGCCGCACTGAGCGCGTACTTTGAGGCCTTCATGCTGGCGTGATGGAATTGATTCCCGTGGATGGGACTGAAAGGAGGGCTTGGCCCTCCTTTTTTATGGCGCTGTTTGCTACGATATTTGCAGTGGGTCTTTTGCTATCCGCTTGCTTTGTAGAGGTAAACCATGCTGCTGATCGTGGGGACGGTACGACTGCCGCCCGAAAATCTTGACCGCGCCAGACCGGCCATGCTGGCCATGACAGAAGCATCCCGTGCCGAAGTGGGATGCCTTGAGTATGGCTACGCGGAAGATGTGTTTGTGCCAGGACTCATCCATGTCAAAGAACTGTGGAGCGACCAGGCCGCGCTGGATGCACATTTCGCATCGGCTCACATCCAGGCCTGGCGTGCTGCGTGGCCTGCGCTGGAGATTGGAGACAGGGATTTGCGGGTGTACGAGGTCGGCCAGCCGCGTGCCACCTGAGTGGATGGGTGGCCCCGCTCAGCTCTGCTTGACGATATCGACCGAGATTTCCACAGCGGTGATTGATCCCCGGTTTTCAAGCCAGTGCGTGGTGTTTCTGTCCTCAGGCCAGCCCACTCCGGGCCCATAGTCCGTCGCCACGCCATTTCGATGGTCCGTGATCGTGCCTTCAAGGATAAAGACCGTTCCGGGTCTGTCCTTGTGGTTGTGAACCGGACCAAAGACGCCTCCTGGCGCGATGGTCACCAGGCGCATGCGAAGCTGCCGCCCCGTCATGCCGTCGATCTCGGGGCCAAGGTCGACTGTTGAAAGCAACTTCACCGTCACACCCTTGGTTTCGGGTGCCTGTTGTTCGTGGGGCATCTTGCGCTCCTTCACATTCAATCAGAGCCTTCAATACAACGAGCTTTTGCTGCGCTCTTCGTTGAGCCGACTTGCAAGGCTGGTGCACTGCTCAAAAGTGTGATCTCTCGCCGACGCATATGAAAGGCAAGCCCATGCCGTCTGCATGGCGTATATCAGGACAATGCGGCTGGAGATGTGGCTTGTGCTCGTTTGGTCTTTCCCCTCGTGCGACCTTATCCGGGCGAATCCTCGACAATGCGCACATGACTTCCCAAGAACAACCGCACAACCCGCTGCATGGCCTGACGCTGGAGCGCATCGTCTCCGATCTGGTGGACTACTACGGCTGGAATGAGCTGGGCCGCCGAGTGCAAATACGCTGCTTTAACCAAGACCCGAGTGTTGCATCCAGCCTGAAGTTCTTGCGCAAAACGCCTTGGGCGCGCGAGCAGGTCGAGCAGCTGTACGTGAAGACGCAGCGTGCATATGAGCGCGAGCAACGCGGCTATTGATGGTTTGATGGACTGAGACATTTAGCGCTGGCACACAATCTGCACAAAAAATGCAAGACTGTGGCCAGCGCTTTTTTCAGCGCAGAAAGCGCTCGGCCAGCTGGCTCCAGAACGCTGCGCCATAGGGCAGGTTGGCGTCGTTGAAGTCGTACTTCGGGTTGTGCAGGCCGCGCCCGCCGTCCGATGGGCCGTTGCCAAGGCGCACCAGTGCGCCGGGGCAGCGCTGCAGCATGTAGGCAAAGTCTTCGCTGCCCATAAGCTGGGGGAAGGCGGTATCTACCGCCTCGGCGCCCACCAGGTCCGTGGCAACCTGCGCTGCAAGCTCTACGGCCTGCGCATTGTTGGCCAGTGCCGGGTAGCCTTCCACATAGTTGACTTCCGCCCGCGCGCCGTGACCTTGGGCAATGCAGGTGATGAGCTCGGTAATGCGTTCCTTGAGCAGGCTGCGTACCGCAGGCGAGTGAGAGCGCACGCTGATGCCTATCTCGGCATCGGCCGGGATGACGTTCAGTGCATCGCCCGAGCGCAGGCGGCCTACAGTGACCACGGCAGCTTCGCTTGGATCTACATTGCGTGCCACCACGGTCTGCAGGCTGGTGACGATGGCGGCTGCTGCCACCAGTGGGTCCACCGCCAGATGAGGGCGCGCGGCATGGCCACCCACGCCGACAATCTTCACAAACACGCGGTCACCAGCGGCCATGAAGGAGCCGCTACGCATCGCGAACTGGCCTTGCGGCAAGCCCGGGTGGTTGTGCATGGCATAGACGGCATCACAGGGGAAGCGCTCGAACAGGCCTTCCTCGACCATGGCCTTGGCACCGCTGTCAAAGCCGCGCTCTTCGGCCGGCTGAAAGATCAGATGCAGCGTGCCGCTGAAGTTGCGGTGGCGCGCCAGATACTTGGCCGCGCCCAGCAGCATGGTCATATGGCCGTCGTGGCCGCAGGCGTGCATGCAGCCGGCAATGCGGCTGGCATGCTCGGCGCCGGTAGCCTCCTGAATGGGCAGCGCATCCATGTCGGCGCGAATGCCCAGACTGCGGCTTCCATCGCCGTGGCGCAGCGTGCCGACCAGGCCTGTGCCGCCTATGCCGCGCGTGACCTCGTAACCCCATTCGGCGAGCTTGCCCGCGATGAAGTCGGAGGTGCCGTGTTCGGCAAAAGCCAGCTCCGGGTTCTGGTGCAGATGGCGGCGAATGGAAACCAGCTCCTGCTCATAGGGCAGGAACTGGGCGATACGGGCGAAGCTCGCCTGTCGCGTAGGGGGCGCTGTCATTCGAGAACGATGTTATTGGCCTTGGCGATGCGCGTGTAGAACTTGATGCGCTCGATGATCTCGGCACGGTAGGCCTGTGGCTTCAGCTCTTCCGGCACCATCATGCCCTTGTCGGTCCAGACGGCATGGGTTGCCGGGTCCTGCAGCACCGTGCGCATGGCCTGGTAGAGGCGATCGATGATGGGCTGAGGCGTCTTGGCTGGTGCAGCGATGCCGGTCCAGGAGGTGAGGTTCAGGTCGGGCAGCTTCAGCTCGGCAAACGTTGGCACGTCAGGCAGCTGGGCCACGCGCTGAGGAGCGGCCACGGCGAGTGCACGCAGCTTGCCGTTGCGGATGCTGGCCAGATTGGTGGACAGATTGTTCCAAGCCAACTGAACCTGGCCCGACATCACGTCCGTGATGGCCACACCGGCACCGCGATAGGGCACATGGGTGAGATCAATCTTGGTCTGGGTCTTGAGCAGCTCCATGCTCAGGTGCGAGACAGAGCCTGTGCCTGCGCTGGCGTAGTTCAGCTTGCCGGGGTTGGCCTGGGCGTACTTGATGAGATCAGCAAACGTGCGCACGGGCAGGCTGGCGTTGATCAGCAGCACATTGGACAGACGGTCGATCAGTGTGATGGGCGCAAAGTCATTGACCGCGTCATAAGGCAGCTTGGGGGTGACGGCGGGGTTGACCACATGCGTGCTCTGCGAGGTGACGATCAGCGTGTAGCCGTCGGGCTTGGCCTTGGCCACAAAGGCCGATCCCAGAGAGCCGCCAGCGCCGCCCTTGTTGTCCACAATGACGGGAACGCCCAGCAGGCGGCTCAGGCGGTCGGCCATCAGGCGGCCCGAGTTGTCGACCGAGCCACCGGGCGTGAAAGGCACAACCAGGGTGATGGGCTTGTTGGGGTAGGGCGCCTCTGCATAAGACAGAGGGGACAGGCCGGCAGCAGCGGCCAAGCTTACGAATTCGCGACGGTTGATTTGCATGTTATGTCTCAATGGATAAGGCGCGAGATTACGTACGCTGCAGTCGCTCGGCAAACGACATTCTCGTCATGTGCGATGACATAATGTCATCGCTAACATCATGAAAATTCGCTCCCCCTCATTGGTCGAACTGCACGCATTCCTGGCGGTCTGCCGCCATGGAAGTTTTCGCCGTGCTGCCGATGAGTTGTGCGTCACGCAGGCCGCCGTCAGTCGTGCCGTGCAGCGGCTGGAAGAGCATTTGCAGGGAAGCCGCCTGTTTGATCGCAGCCCGGCAGGCGTGTCGCTTACGACGCGCGGGGAGCAATTGCGCAAGCTGACCGAGCGCCATGTGCTGGCGCTGGAGCTGGCGGCTGAGACACTGGGCCGAGCCGCCATGCCGCAGCTGGTGCGCCTGAGTGTCATCCCCACATTGTCCATTCAATGGCTTATGCCGCGCCTGCCTGAGTTCAATCAGCGCCACCCCGAAGTGCATGTGGAGCTGAGACAGTTCAAGCATGACGAAGACTTCACGCGCGACGATGTCGATCTGTGGGTAGAGGTCAAACGCCCCCACCGCCGCTGGCCCGAGCAGGTGCAAGCACGCTACTTGCTGGGGCGTGAGCTGGTTCCTGTATGCGCACCGGCCTTGAGCCCCCAATTCCATCAGCCCGGCGATTTTTTGACTGCCAACCTGCTGCACCACACCAATTTTCCGGACAACTGGGAGCTGTGGTTTGCGCAGGCCGGTGTGGCCAGCAAACCGCAGCTAGGCCCGGGTTTTGATTTGACCATGCATCTCATCGTGGCAGCCAAGGCCGGCATGGGCGTGGCCGTGGTGCCGCGCAGCCTGGTGCAAAAAGAGCTGCAAGCGGGCGAGCTGGTGGTGCCGTTTGACATCACCGTCTCCTGTGGCCGTGGTTATTACCTGTGCTGGAATCAGGATGCCCCCAGCTTTGCGGCGCGAGACAAGCTTGCCAGCTGGCTGGCTGAGAAGGCCGACGCAGAAAATCCACCGGACGGCGGATCGTAAGCGGGCTTTAAGTGCGGGCGTCAGAGCAGGTGGCGCACACCAAGACCCATGGATCTGACGTTGCTGGATTGCCGTCCAGTCGCCAGCGCCCGTCGGTACTGGCTGACATATGAGAGCAAGCGTGCACTTGTATGATTTGTAAACAAATGAATCTACAGGGGCTTACTGCTCCCGCTTAGTTTTTCCCATGTCCCACACCGAGTCTTTCACGGCCAGCCAGTACGCCGCCATTTTGAACAGCTTGCCCGATCCGGCTTTCGTTCTGACGGAGACGGGCCGCTATGCAGCGGTATTGGGTGGCAAAGATAAGCGCTATTACCACGACGGCACCTCACTCGTGGGCAAGTCCATTGCTGATGTACTGTCGCCTGCCAAAGCGCAATGGTTTGTGCAAAAAATTCAGGAGGCGCTGACGGGTCAGCAGATGCTGGTGCTGGAGTATGAATTGAGCGTGCACGACGTGCTGGGGCTGCCGAAAGAGGGTCCTCTGGAGCCTGTCTGGTTTGAAGGCCGTATCAGCACCTTGAGTGAGTGCTTTGATGGAGAAAGAGCCGTCATCTGGGTGGCCTGCAACATCACGGACAACAAGCGAATGCAGCAGAAATTGCAGCAGCAGGCCTTGCATGATGAGTTGACCGGCCTGAAGAATCGCCGTGGCTTTATGTGCGCCATGGAGAAGGCCTATCAGGCCTATTTGCTCCAAGGGCAGCAGGCGTGTCTCATGAGCTTTGATGTGGATTATTTCAAAGCCATCAATGATGGGCTGGGCCATCCCGCAGGGGATCAAGCGTTGCGAGAGCTGGGCGCTGCCGTGCGCCAGCTGGTCGAGCCTTATGAGGTGTTTTGCCGAGTGGGTGGAGATGAGTTCGCCATTCTCAGCGACAGGTGCTCTGAGGCGGACATCACCGTTTTGGCGCAGCAAGTGCTGGATGTCGGGCAGCGGGCGCTACATCGATATGCCACAGGCGGGCCTGCACCGGCGCTGAGTCTGGGCATCACATCCTTTATGCCTGCAGACACGAGCCTTGAAGACATCATGCGCAGGGCTGATCAAGCCCTGTACATGGCCAAGGTACAGGGTGGGGATCAGATGTTCATTGCCAGGCAGGGTGTGGCTGAGTGCAGCATGGCTTGACTCAGCCCTGGCAGGTGGCTATGGGCAAGCGCTGAAACTTAGATGCCAAGCTGCGCCGCATGGTGGCGCAGGTGGTCATCGATAAAGCTCTGAATAAAGTAGTAGCCGTGGTCGTAACCGGCTTGGCGGCGTAGGGTCAGTGGTTGACCGGCCTTGGCACAGGCCGCTTCAAAGGCTTCGGGCAGCAGCTGCTTTTCGATCAAAAATTTATCGGCCAAACCTTGGTCGATCAGAATGCCGCCGGGGTAGGGTGCGCTCGTTTGCGTGCTCATCAACTCGCTGGCGTCATGCTTGGCCCATTCGGCCTTGTCGTTGCCCAGATAGCCGGTGAATGCCTTATGGCCCCAAGGGCAATTCACAGGGTTGGCAATGGGGGCAAAGGCCGACAGGGACTTGAAAATGCCGGGGTGGCGCAGCGCCAGTGTCAGTGCGCCGTGGCCGCCCATGCTGTGACCGAAGATGCCAAGACGCTCCATGTCCACAGGCAGCTTGCTGCCCACTAGCGGCAGCAGGTCGTTCAGGATGTAGCTTTCCATGCGCCAGTGAAGGGCCCAGGGCGTGGTGGTTGCATCAAGGTAAAAACCTGCACCTACGCCAAAGTCCCATGCATCAGCCTCGCCCGCCAGACCCGCGCCGCGTGGACTGGTATCGGGGCAGATCAGGGCGATGTTCAGCTCAGCCGCCAGACGCTGCGCGCCAGCCTTAGCCATAAAGGTTTCTTCGGTGCAGGTCAGACCGGCCAGATAAATCAGCGCGGGCACCTTCTCGCCCAGCACGGCCTTGGGCGGCAGATAGACCGAGAACTTCATGGCCAGGCCGATCTCGCTGGAGAAATGCTCGTAATAACGCTGGGCACCGCCAAAGCAGGCGTGGGCGGTTTTGAGTTCGAAAGAAGAGGACATCAGATGCTCCTGAATAGAAAGCTGCGTGCGCATGTTGAAAAAGGGTTTCAAGCCTTTTGATGCTTGAAACCCTTGCTTTGAAAGCGCTAGCAGCTATGGTTTTGATTATTCAGCGAAGTTGACAACGGAACGGATCGACTTGCCTTCATGCATCAGGTCAAAGGCTTCGTTAATTTTGGCCAAGCCCATGGTGTGGGTCACAAACGGTTCCAGCTGAATCTTTCCACTCATGGCATCTTCCACCATGCCAGGCAGCTCGCTGCGGCCCTTGACGCCGCCGAAGGCCGTGCCCATCCACTTGCGGCCGGTGACCAGCTGGAAGGGGCGGGTAGAAATTTCCTGGCCGCTGCCGGCCACGCCGATGATGACGGACTGGCCCCAGCCGCGGTGGGCGCATTCCAGCGCCGCACGCATCACGTTGGTGTTGCCGATGCACTCGAAGCTGTGGTCCACGCCCCAGCCGGTCATCTCGACGATGACTTGCTGGATAGGCTTGTCAAAGTCCTTGGGGTTCACGCAATCGGTGGCACCAAAGGTCTTGGCCAGATCGAACTTGCCGGGGTTGGTGTCGATTGCGATGATGCGACCAGCCTTGGCCATTTGCGCGCCCTGAATCACGGCCAGACCGATACCGCCCAGACCGAAGACGGCCACGGTGTCGCCTTCTTGCACCTTGGCGGTGTTCTTGACGGCGCCCAGACCCGTGGTCACGCCGCAGCCCAGCAGGCAGACCTGCTCGGGGTTGGCATCGGGGCTGATCTTGGCCAGCGAGACGGCGGCAACCACGGTGTACTCGCTGAAGGTGGAGCAGCCCATGTAGTGGTAAATCGGCTCGCCGTTGTAGCTGAAGCGCGTGGTGCCGTCGGGCATCACGCCCTTGCCCTGTGTGGCGCGCACGGCGGTGCACAGGTTGGTCTTGCCGCTCTTGCAGAACAGGCACTCGCCGCATTCGGCGGTGTACAGCGGAATCACGTGGTCGCCGGGCTTGACGCTGGTCACGCCTTCGCCCACTTCCACCACAATGCCTGCGCCTTCATGGCCCAGCACGGCAGGGAAGATGCCCTCAGGGTCGTCACCGCTCAGGGTGAAGGCGTCGGTGTGGCAGACGCCGGTGTGGGTGATCTTGACCAGCACTTCGCCCTTTTGAGGCGGCGCGACGTCGATCTCGACGATTTGCAGGGGTTCTCCGGCTTTGAAGGCAACGGCGGCGCGTGATTTCATGACTGTCTTTCTGTGGATGTCGGGGCGGGCGAAGCGCTGCGGCACTCGCTCTGCGAAGCCCAGACTGTAGGGCATGGCTGCTGAGAAACGGCTGACCATGGCCGCTGTTTCAATGGCTTTGGCCGAATATGGTGGTTTGTTGGGTTTGCGGCCATTTTTGTGGCTGGCATTTTAAAATGCAGCCCTGTTTTTACCTTCGTCCATGCCTGATGGAACATCGTCACACCCACCCGCACACACTTCCTCACCGCATTGACCTGATCGTCTACCCCGGCTTCAAGTCACTGGAGGCGATTGGCCCCATGTCTGTCTTCGACTACGCCAACATCCACCTGCGCGCACGCGGCCAGCGTGATGGGTATGAGGTGCGCATTACGTCGGCAGCGCAGGGCGTTGTGCAGTCCGATACCTTGATGGCGCTGCAGGCCACGCAGTCGCTGGGCGAGCTGGCTGAACGCGGCACGGGCTGCACAGTGATCGTCGTCGGCTCGCGCCATATCGAGACGGTGCTGGGCACATCGGGCGAGCTGGTGCAGTGGTTGCAAGTCATGGCTGTCCGCGTGCCGCGCTTGATTGCACTGTGCTCGGGCAGCTTTTTTCTGGCCGAGGCCGGTTTGCTGGATGAGCGCCGCGCCGCCACGCACTGGAGCGTGGCTAAGGCGCTGGCCCAGCGCTACCCGCGTGTGCAGGTCGATGCCGATGCCATTTATGTCCGTGACGATGTGAAAGACAGCGATGGCGAGCGCCAGATCTGGACATCGGCCGGGGTGACCGCAGGCATTGATCTGGCGCTGGCCGTAGTGGAGCAGGACTTTGGCCATGCGCTGGCGCTGGAGGTGGCGCGGGATCTGGTGATGTATCTCAAGCGCCCCGGTGGTCAGTCCCAGTTCAGCGTGCCGCTGGCGGCGCAATCTACCCAGCACCGGGGTGTGCAGGCGGTGCAGCAATGGGTGCTTGCGCACCTTGAGAAGCCTGTGACACTGGCGCAGATGGCCGAGCAGGCAGCGATGAGCGAGCGGCACTTTCGCCGTGTCTTTCAGCAAGAAACAGGGCAAAGTCCATCGGCCTTTGTAGAAAACGCAAGGCTTGAAGCTGCGAAGCAGTTGCTGGAGGCACAAAGCCAGTGGCCGCTGAAGACCGTGGCCGCCCATGTGGGCCTGGGCTCGGAGCAGGCGCTGCGCCACCTGTTTGTGAAGAAGCTGGGCATTACGCCTGTGGCCTACCGGGAGCGCTTCGGGGATTGACTGACCATAAAACGTCAGTGGCTGGTGGGGTTCTCTTCTATATGTGACGCAGATTCATGGGTAAGTGAGCATGAGCCTTCATTGCCGCCTGTAACTTTTATAATCGCGCCGCCATTGCTGCAGGTGCTTTTAGCTCCTCGCCGCGATTCACACGGAGATGCCAGGGGCTCAGAAGTAGTGCCGGTATCCGTTCCCATTGCGAATAATGCATGGGCGTGTGACCCGAATTTCAGCTATCTAAAATCATCATGAGCAGTATTGCTATCTCTTCCATTCTGGTGGTCCTGAGTATTCTGGCCATCATTTTTCTCACGGCCAAACTCAAAGCGAACGTCTTTGGCGCGCTGTTTGCTGTCTCGCTGCTGCTGGCGGTGTTCGGCACCAGCCTGCCCCTGCCCAAGGTGATGGATGCGCTCAAGACCGGCTTTGGCAACACGCTGGGCGGTATCTCCTTCATCATCATCTTTGGTGCTGCGATTGCCGTTTGCATGCAAAAGAGTGGCGGCGCCCTGAGCATTGCCACCCACATCCTGAACCTGGCAGGCAAGCAAAACGCCAGGCCTGCCATGGCCTGGACGGGTTTCATCCCCGGCCTGACCATCTTCTGCGACACGGGGTACATCATTCTGAGCGGCATCGCCCGCAGCATCAGCGCCAGCACCAAGGTGCCCATGCCGCTGATTGCCTCCATCCTCGGTACATCGCTGTATGCCGTGCACTGCCTGGTGCCCACGCACCCCGGCGCACTGGCCGCAGCCACCACGCTGAATGCCAATCTGGGTCTGCTGGTGCTGGCTGGCGTGCTGTTTGCCATTCCCGGTCTGCTGGCGGCTTACTACTGGGCCAACTGGATGTGCAAGGGTAAGGACTACGCACCTGCCGTGGCCGAAGAGAGCGAGCAGCAATCGACCGCCAACCTGCCATCGTTCGGTTTCTCCCTGCTGCCCGTGGTGCTGCCACTGGTGCTGATCTCTATCTCTACACTGCTCACCACACTGGGCTACAAAGATGGCTTTGCCACCATTTTCCACTTCATGGGCAACCCCCCTGTTGCCTTGCTGGTGGGCATGCTGTGCGGCATGTGGCTGCTGGCCTGCAACGGCGGCAAAAAGGGTGACTTCAGCGCTGTGCTGGAAGAGGCCATCATCAAGTCCGGCCCCACGCTGATCATTACAGCAGCAGGCGGCATGTTCGGCGCCATCATCAAAGAAACCGGCGTGGGCGGCGCGCTGGGTCAGGCTCTGGGCAATGCCTCTATCGGTCTGCTGGTGCCGTTCATCATTGCTGCGCTGCTCAAGACGGCACAGGGCTCGTCCACCGTGGCTGCGCTGACATCGGCTGCCATCATTGCGCCAAGTCTTGCGACCTTTGGTCTGGATTCGGAAACGGGCCGCATCTTCGCGGTGCTGGCCATTGGTGCTGGCTCCATCGTGGCATCGCATGCCAACGACTCCTACTTCTGGGTGGTGACCAAGTTCTCCCAGATCGAAATGGAAGACTCGCTGCGCGTGTTCACCACCTCCACCATCGTCATGGGCGTGGTCAGTTTCGCCTGCATCTGGGTGGCCAGCGCCTTCATGCTCTGAACCGGTAGCACTGCATCATGAAAATTGTGATCGCCCCCGATTCCTACAAGGAAAGCCTGTCCGCGCTGGAAGTGGCCACGCAGATCGAGCTGGGGTTCAAGGAAATTTTCCCGGACGCCGAGTACGTCAAAGTGCCCATGGCCGATGGCGGCGAAGGCACGGTGCAGGCCATGGTCGAAGCCACGCAGGGCCGCCATGTTGAAGTCGAAGTGATTGACCCGCTGGGCCAGCGCATCACCGGCTTCTACGGCCTGACGGGCGACGGCCGCACCGCCATGATCGAAATGGCTGCGGCCAGCGGTCTGGCGCTGGTGCCGCCTGCACAGCGCAATCCCAACGTCACCACCAGCTACGGCACGGGTGAGTTGATCATTGCTGCGCTGGATGCCGGTGCCCGCCACCTGATTCTGGGCATTGGCGGCAGCGCCACCAATGATGGCGGCGCTGGCATGTTGCAGGCGCTGGGCGTGCAACTGCTGGATGCGCATGGCGTTGAGCTGGCACGCGGCGGTGCGCCGCTGGCCCAGCTGGCACGCATCGACATGAGCGGCTTGGACATGCGCCTTGCCGAATGCCAGATTGAAGTGGCCTGCGACGTGGACAACCCGCTGACTGGCGAGCGCGGTGCATCGGCCATCTTTGGCCCGCAAAAAGGTGCAACGCCTGAAATGGTGCAGTCGCTGGATGCTGGCCTCAAGCACTTTGCCGCCATCATCCAGCGCGACCTGGGTGTGGCCGTGGATGCCGTGGCGGGCGCTGGTGCCGCAGGCGGCATGGGCGCGGCCATGATGGCCTTCCTCAAAGGGCAACTGCGCCCCGGCTGCGAAATCATTGCGCGTGCCGTGGGTCTGGAAGCTGCTGTGCGTGATGCCGACCTGGTCATCACCGGTGAAGGCCGCATTGACCAGCAGACCATCTTCGGTAAAACGCCCTTTGGCGTGGCCACCGTAGCCAAGCAGTTTGGCAAACCTGTCATTGGCATTGCCGGTGGTCTAGGTACCAATGCGCAAGTTGTGCATGAGCATGGCATTGACGCCATCTTCAGCGTGCTCAGCCGTATCTGCACCCTGCAAGACGCGCTGGCCGAGGCCGAACACAACGTGCGCTCATCTGCGCGCAATATTGCCGCCGTGCTGGCCATGGGGCAGCGCCTGGGCTGAAGCGCTCTACTAGGCGCCTTATTGGGCATTATTCAAAGCAAAACCCCGGTCGCTGGTGCAGGCCGGGGTTTTTTGTTTTCAGAACTTCAGAACTTCAAAATGGAGGACTTTTGAAGAAATCCAGCGCCGCCTTGGCCGCAGCAAAGTTGCGTTCAATCTGCGCTTGCTGTTCTATGGCGGCTGCTTTGCTGGAGACTTCTTTCTGCAGTTTGGAGTCTTTTTGACCTCTAGCCTTGGTATTGATTGCGCTAGCAGCTATCGAAATTGAAGTGTTTGGGGCTGAGGCCTGGCTTACTTGGGCAGGGAGTAACTGTCCCAGATCCAGCGCAGGGTTGAGCTGCCACAGGCAGGAGACATAAGTCGCCATCGCCACTGCCGGGTCCCCGCGCTCAATACGCGCCATGGTTGGCTGAGAGATGCCGAGTTTGCTAGCCCACTGCGCCTGCGTCTCGCCTCGGCTTTTACGCTGGGCCACGATGCTTTGAGCAAGCTGTTCGATCTGCGCAAGGATGGCTGGCGGAAAGTCTGAGGGACTGGTGTTCTGGCGAGGCATGGCGCAATGGTAGGTGCGTTTTGGGGCGCCAAAGGCAAAAATGGCGCTCTTCACAAGACACCGCTGTGCATGCACCGGCTTAGGCGCTGTGACACAAGCCGGTGTGGCCGGAGATCACGCGGCTTCTGCGCTCATCAGCGAGGCGGTCCATTTGCGGGCGCGAGTGTCTTGCAGCAACAGCGTAAAAATCTTGAAGGGCGGTGCTCAATGAACACGCCCCGAGTAAGTCGGGGCGCTGGATGGGGTGGCTTTGCTTATGCCGGCATGCGGTAGAGCGTGCCATTGAACTCCAGCACCCCACTGTCATGCAAGGCATCAAGCTGCGTCATCACCAGCTCGCGCACGGGCGTGGTGACGGCAGACAGGCCCAGCAGGCGGGCCACGGCGCCGGGCAGTTCATCGCGTTGGCCGCCCAGGCTGGTTTTGAGCGTCTGGACAATCGCTTCGCGAATTTCTGCGGGTGGCAGGCAGTCGATACGGCGCAGATTGCTGGACTGCACACCGGCACGGTTGCGTACACGCATGGCGCGGTCCGGTAGATCGACAAAATCACCGTCTGCCACGATGGATTGATCGTTCAGCAGCAATTGCCGCGCTTGCTCCAGCGCTTCACGCACGCGGCTGCCTGCGCGCTGCAGACCCCACAGTGTTCGCATGCGGGTGACCAGTTCATCCCAATGAATGGGGCCTTCTTGCTCAATCACCTTGTGCATCAGCAGGGCCAGCTGTCTGCTGGGCAGGCTGTGCAATTCGCCCGTGGGTACGGCAAAGCGGGCTTCCTGATAAAGGCTGCAGTCGGCCACGGCGGAGGATTCAGAGCCTGAGCTGTCCGCATCACTGAGCGGCGCGCGCTCTATGATTTCTGTAGCTGCCTGCGCTTGATAGATGGGTGCTGCAGGCAGGTTTTGCTCAGATTCTTTGCGCTGCTTGGCGGCTTCCAGTGCGGCCATAACTCTCTCGGTCTGCGCTCGTGGCTGGCGGAACCAGTCGCAGCCCCAGATGCGCAGCAGTGTCCAGCCCTGACTCTCCAGCACCGACTGGCGCAGACGGTCACGGTCGCGGGCGGAGCGGCTGTGGTGGTAGCTCATGCCATCGCACTCAATACCCAGCAGATAGCGGCCCGGTTGCTCGGGGTCCACCACGGCAAGGTCGATGAAGAAGCCTGCAATCCCAATCTGCGTTTCGATCTGCAGGCCTAGGGGCGTGAGTTTCTCGGTCAGCGCATCGTAAACATCCTCTTCCAGTGGCGATTCCAGATCGCGCCCGCTGATGCTCGCCACAGTCAGATTGCCGGTCGCCGCGTAGTTGAGGAAGACCTTGAGGGCGGCCACGCCCTTACCCTTGCCACGCTCCAAGTCGATATCGTCAGCGGTGATGGAGGAGAACACCTCACAGCGCTGCTTGGCACGCGAGATCAGCACGTTCAAGCGGCGCTCACCGCCATCGGCGCTGACGGGGCCAAAGCGCATGGGCAGATAGCCTTGGGCATTGCGCGCATAGGCCACCGAGATAAAGATCACATCGCGCTCGTCGCCCTGCACGTTTTCCAGGTTCTTGATGAAGAAGGGCTCGTTAGGGTGGGCGACGAAGAAGGACTCGGCCTCGGGCTGCTGGCGGCGCAACAGCTCCAGCTCATCCTGAATGGCGACTTTTTGCTGCAGCGAGAACGCGGCCACGCCCAGACTGAGCTGAGGTGTTTGCAGTGCGTGCGCCATGATTGCGCGGGCAATGGTCTGCGCCTCAACGCGGTTGACGCGTGTGGCACCGCTGTCAAAGCGGCCTTCTGGCAGGTGGTGAAAACGCAGACCCATACCTGCACGGGCTGTGTAAGGGCTGGGTACGATGAACAGGCCACTGTTGTAGAACTGCTGGTTGGACACCGCAATCAGCGACTGGTGGCGGCTGCGGTAATGCCAGCGCAGCATGAGCTGGGGCATGCCCTTGGCAAGGCACAGGCTCAGAATGCTTTCCACGTCGGCGGCACCGGCGATGAGCTGTTCTTCGTCCTCGTCGTCGAACTCGTCCTGCTCGCTGGTCATGCGCGAGAAGAAGCGCGTGGGCGGCAACTGGCGGTCATCACCCACCACCACCAGCTGCTTGCAGCGGGCAATGGCGCCCAGTGCATCCACAGGCTCGATCTGGCTGGCCTCGTCAATGACCAGCAGGTCAAACTCGACCGCGCCGGGCTCCAGAAACTGGGCCACGGACAGCGGGCTCATCATGAACACGGGCTTGATGGCCTGCACCGCCTCGCCCGCCAGCTTGAAGAGCTTGCGCAGCGGCATATGTCCGCGCTTGCGGGCAATCTCGCCGTTGATGACGCCAAGTGGCCCTATGCCAGAGGCCGTGCGCGGCACCTGCTCGTAATGCGATAGCGCGGACTGAGCGCGCGCCAGCTCAATGCGTTCGATATCCAGTGCACGGAACTGGCGTACCTTCTGGCTGTGCTGGTCGCCGTTAAAGGCCACCAGTGCAGGATGTGTCTGCGTAGCCTGGCGCAGCAGCGCTTCGTAATAGGCGCGCTCAAAGCTGGGAGGCAGATCGTTCAGCGCAATCGCGTCCAGCTCCAACTGCTCCACCATCGGACTCAGCCCCGAGGCGCGGGCCTGCTCGCGCGTGGCGTGGTACTGCGTCCAGTCCAGCAGGGCGGCGGGCTGGGCTATCCACTGCGTCAGTCGCTCATTCAATGCTGTAAAAGGAATAGCAGATAACGCTGATACCCCAAAGGCTTCATTGATGTTGAGCTGGTAATTGGCAAGTACAGCTTGCGCTACCTGCTCAAATTTTTGTAGCGATGCTGTCGCTGTTGCGGCCAGCTCCGCACAGTGCGCAGGCGATGGCAGCTGGGCGTAAAGCTGGCGAAAAGACTCGCTACGGCCTTGGCCGTCCGGGCCGCTCATCCAGCGCAGCACGGCTTGCAGCTGGCTCCAGTCGCTTTGCTCGCCCAGCCAGAGCTGGCCGAAGGCGGCAATTCCATCAGTACTTTGCTGGGCCAGCGTCTGGCGCAGGCTTTGTGCCTGCATCAGCGCATCCAGCCATTGAATACGTTCGGCCTTGGTTTTGGGGAGCGGCTCTTTGAGATGTGCCTTGACGCTGGCAATCGCCTGGCGGTAGCCGCCGTTGAAGATGCGAAACAGGGAATCGCCATGGGCGGCAATGCTCTGGCGGGCGCTGTTCCAGTCATGGCTCCAGGCTGACTCTGCAAAGCGGCTGCGCAGGCCTTGTGTTTGCTGGCTGAATTGCAGACCCGTTTCCAGCAGCTTTTGCAACTGGCCCAGGCCATGGCTCCAGATGGAGCTGGCGACAGACTGCCTGTCTACCGTGGGCGCTGAAGCCAGTTGTTGCGCCAGTGCAATCTGTTCTTCAATACCCTGAATGTTTTGAGGTGCAGGCCTATGCAGTGATTGCGCTAGCTGCTCACTATCTTGTAGCGTTTGCTGCAGCAAATTCTGCACAGCAGGTAGTTGCAGAGCAAAGCGCTCGGCATCCATTTTTAGCAGGGCAGGGTGGCAGACGCCGCGCCATGGATGCTGCTGAATGGGCATGACCGTGCTGGCAGCCTGGCTCAGCGCCTGCACGGTTTGCTGGCGTGCAGAAAAGTCCGTAGGTGCCCAGTCCTGCGCGTCTTGCAGCAAGTCGGGCAGGTGAGCGATTTGCACCGCATCGAGCTTGGCCAGCTGGCCCAGAATTTGATAAGGCGTCAGCGCGCAGGGCGCCAGCGCCTGATGCATGACCTCGCTGTGCGCATTGAGCTGCTGCTGAACGTTGGTCAGCTCGTTGATGATCTGGTCGCGGTGCTCCACGCGCGGGCGGCCCAGGTCACGTGTGGCCTTGAGTTCTTCCAGCACCTTGCGTTTGTTGGTGTGGTGGCTGTGAAGCTCCAAGCAGGCGGGGCCAAGGCCAACGGCCTTGAGACGGCGATTCACCACCTCCAGCGCCGCCATTTTTTCGGAGATGAACAGCACCTTCTTGCCATCGGCAATCGCGGCGGCAATCACATTGGTGATGGTCTGGGACTTACCAGTGCCGGGCGGGCCTTGAATGACCAGATTCTCGCCACGGCGCACGGCCTCAATCGCGAGTGATTGCGAGCTGTCCGCATCCACCACATGGCGCTGGCTGACGACGGGAATCAATTCGTCCACATCGGCATCTTCGGGAAAGATCTGCTCGCGGGCCTCAAAACCATCCTGCAGTGCAGAGGCAATCAGCGCCTGCTGATCCAGCCGCTTATCTTGCGGCCAGGTGCTTGCGTCCAGGTCGCGGTACATGAGGAACTTGGCAAAGCTGAAAAAGCCCAGCGTCATCGCATCGGGCAAGACCTGCCAGCCCGGCTGGGCAGCCGCCATGGTGGTGACGGCTGCCAGATAGGCTGCGGGGTCAAAGTCATCGCCGGCTTTGAATTCAGGCAACTCCAGACCAAAGTCGGCCTTGAGCTTGGCAGCCAGCGAGAGATTTTCAGCCGCATCTTCCTGCAGCCAGCTCAAGGTAAAGCGCTCGGCGGCGCTTTTGCGCTCCAGTGCCACGGGCAACAAAATTAGCGGCGCAAAGCGCGGCTTGTCGGGCGCATTGCGGTCAAACCATTGCAGGTGGCCAAGGGCCAGAAACAGGATGTTGACGCCTTGCTCTTCCACAAAGGTGCGGGCGTCGGAATGCATGTCCAGCAGGCGGCGCTGCAATTTTTCGCTGGTCAGGCGCGTCTGTAGCTTCAGGTCGCGGTGGCGCTGCGCCACGCCGCGCTCTGCGCTGGCATCGTCTTCGGGCTGGGGCAGGGCGAGGGTCTGTGCTTCGGCGGATTCCTGCGCAGTCTCATCGGTCTTGCTCGGCACAAAGCTCATCGCCTTGCCATCCGTCACCAGCAGGCGGTAAACCTCGGGCGTCAGCTCGTCGGCAAAGTGCAGCAGCCTGGCCGTGGCGGCCTGCGGCAGGCTCAGCAGCCGGTTGCGTGTGGACAGGTCCAGCAGTGACTGGCGGCTTTTTTCTAGCTGTCGGGCGATGGGCGAGGAGGGCAAGGCGACTGCAGCTGGCACAGCGGCGATGACATCGCCAGAAGCGCCGCCTACCAAGTCAGAGGCTGCGCTTGAATTCTCGTTGGCGGACATGGGTTTCCCAGATCAATCAGTTGGCACTGACTGTACTGGGAAAAGTGGATGGCTCCAGTGCTGTACAGCTTGGGGTCGTCAGTACAAAGCATCTTTTGGGTTGCCAGGACGAGCATCCCAAAGTGGTTTGCATGCGAGACCCAATGACCTTCCAATCAGAACTTCCAGCCCAATTCAGCGCTGACAAACCCAGAGCAGGAGCTGCAGGTTTTTGGGCTTAGGCGGCCGGTAATTTCGATGTGCTCTGTGACACGCCACCGAATGAGCGCACCACCTGCGAATGCGATGGGGTTTTTGTAGTTGGTTCGAATGCCTGCAAACAAGCCTGCATCGAGGCTGCCGACGGAAAGGGGCGAATACTCTGCAATGGCATAGGTGCTCCACTTGCTGAGACTGTTTTTGTAGAAGCCTGCCTGAATGGAGAAGTCATTGCCAAAGTCTCTTCGAAGGCCAAGACCTGGGTTGGTTTCATTCCATTTTTTGCCATGCGCTCTTTCTGAGAAGTGATGGCTGAACGTATGCAGATTGAGAGACCAAGTCTCCTCAGCGTGAAGCGCTGAGCAGAAGACCAAAAGAGATGACACCACAAATACTTTAGGGCATTTCATTGATTTTCAGCGCTTAGGCTGCCTTGTTGAGAAATCAGCTTGGTTCGTCTAAATGCAGCTTATCGATGAACGATTTTGTAAAGTTACAAGTTAATCCCGCGAAGATGTAATCAAATGTCTCTATATGGTTTGATGCCCAAGAGTGTGTGTGCGCTAGGGACGGCAACAAAAAAGCCGCATTGCTGCGGCTTGTGGTTTGAGTGCGAGGCAAGATTTAGATCTTGCCGGTGCCGTTGGTGGGTAAAAGTCCTGCAGCGCGCAGCTTGTCTTTCTTGCTGGGTCTGCGGCCCTTGATGCCGCCGTTGCCCTCTTGTGCGACGGGCGGTGGCGGCACTTCTTCGGTGGGCTCGAAACCTTCAATCTGTTCCAGTGGAATGTCCAGCTGGTTGCGTTTGCAGATCAGGCTCCAGTGCGCAGTTTCTGCGGGGGGAACAAAAGTGATAGCGGCTCCCGCATGTCCGGCGCGGCCTGTGCGGCCAATGCGGTGAATATAGTCGGCGGGCGAGCGTGGCAGGTCGTAGTTGATGACCGTAGGCAGCTGCGCAATATCAATGCCGCGCGAGGCCAGATCAGTGGTGATCAGCAGCTGCCAGCGCTTGGACTTGAACTGCTCGAGCACATCTTTGCGGGCACCTTGGCTCATGTCGCCGTGGAAGGTGGTGGCGAAGATGCCGGCCTTGTAGAGCTTGTCTGCCAGCATTTCTGCGGTGTGGCGCTTGGCGACAAAAACCAGCGCGCGTTCCCATTCGGGTTGGCCTTCGCCATCTTTGACCAGCTTGCGCAGCAGCTGGGTGCGGCTAGGGCTGTCCACGGCAATGGCGCGCTGGGTGATGTTTTCGGGGCTGGCCGAGTGTTCGGTAGTGCTGTCGGCATCGACCTGCACGCGCACGGGGTCGTGCAGCAGCTGGGTCGCCAGAGCTTCTACGTTCTGTGGGAACGTGGCAGAGAACAACAGGGTCTGGCGCTTGGC
The DNA here is from genome assembly GCF_036643215.1 of Comamonas sp. GTDB lineage: Bacteria > Pseudomonadota > Gammaproteobacteria > Burkholderiales > Burkholderiaceae_C > Comamonas. Next base: position 49,838 of record NZ_JAVXSJ010000026.1, read on the forward strand.
GGGCAGCAGGGCCAGCACGCGGTTGAGTTCTTCGGCAAAGCCTTGGTCCAGCAGGCGGTCGGCCTCGTCCAGCACCAGGTGCTGCACGGCATTCAGGCGCACGGCGTTGCTGCTGACCAGATCGAGTAGACGGCCGGGTGTGGCGACCAGAAAATCGGCGCTGCCGCGCATCTGCATCATTTGGGGGTTGATGGAGACGCCACCGTAAACCACACGGCTGCGGGGCTGATCATGCAGCTTGCGCGTCAGGTCGCTCAGGCTTTCATGCACCTGCTGAGCCAGCTCACGCGTGGGCACAAGGATGAGCGTAGCCAGTGGGCGCACAAAGCCGGTGTGGCTGCGCTTTTGCGCCATCCAGCCTTGCAGCAGCGGCATCAGGTAAGCCATCGTCTTGCCCGAGCCCGTGGGCGCACAGGCCCAGAGGTCACGCCCGGCCAGTACGGCGGGGATGGCCTGGGTCTGGATCGGCGTTGCGTTGTGCAGGCCCAGGTCCTGGGCAGCATTCAAAAGCTCGGCGCGCAGGCCTAGAGGGGCAAAAGACATAGAGGCAGGATGAAAAGAATCAATAGCGGTGTGCAGGAGGCGCATTGTGCGGGAATTACCGCGTCGCAGCAGGGCGCAGGGACAAGCTACAGTCATTCCATTCAAGAAACAAGGAGCAAAAACATGAGTCAGGCCATGCATCAAGCCATTGTGATTACCGAGTACGGTGGCCCCGAGGTGCTGAAGATTGCCACTGTGGCCTCGCAGGCTCTGGCGGCTGGTCAGGTCCGGGTGCAGCACACACGCATTGGCGTGAATTTTCACGATGTCTATGTGCGCTCAGGCCTGTACAAGACGCTGGCGCTGCCGGGCACGCCCGGTATCGAGGCGGTAGGCGTGGTCGCTGAAGTCGGTGAGGGCGTGAGCCGCTTCAAAGTGGGCGAGCGGGTGTGTTATATCTCTGCGGCCTATGCCATTTACGCGGCAGAGCGCGTGATTGCGGCCGATGAGCTGATTGTCGTACCCGATGATTTGAGCGATGCACTGGTGGCATCCAGCTTGCTGCGCGGGCTAACGGCTGATGTGCTGCTGCACCGCGTAGCCCATGTGGGGCAGGGTACGCGCATTCTGGTGCAGGCTGCGGGCGGCGGCATGGGGCAGATTTTGAGCCAATGGGCCACGCGCCAGGGTGCGATGGTGATTGGTACTGCGGGCAGCGATGCCACGGCGAAAAAGGCCGATCAGGCCGGTTGTGTCGAGGTGATTCGCTACCGGGGTGAGGGTGCTCAGGATGTGGCAGAGCGCGTGTTGGTGCTGACACATGGCGAAGGCGTGGATGTGGCTTATGATGCCGTGGGCAAGGTCAGCTTTGATGGATCGCTGGCCAGTTTGAACATTGGCGGCCAGCTGGTGATGTATGGGCAGTCGTCCGGCCCGGTGCCTGCGCTGGAGATTGCGCGACTTGCGGCTAAGTCAAATAGCGTGAGCCGGCCCATGGTGTTCCACTTTGTGAAAAAGCCTGCCGAGCGCGAAGCCATGGCAGCGCGTGTGTTTGAGGCGCTGCGTAAAAAGCATTTCCGCATGGGCGTACCGCAGGAATTTGCGCTGGCAGATGCCGCAGCAGCCCACCGCGCACTGGAGGCGCATGGCGCGGTTCAGCCTATCTTGCTGGTGCCCTGATGAGTTTGGCTGGCGAGCTTAGCCCCTGAAAAACCAGCGTGTCATTGAAATCATCAGGCCGAGCACGCCTGCTACAAGGCAGGCCAGATGCAGCCAGTCCAGAGGAATGGCGTGCAGCAATCCATTGGCGTCAGAGAACGGCTGCCAGGGGCGAATGTCGCTGTGCATGATGCTGTCGAGCACGATATGGCTGTATGCACCCAGCGCTGCACCTGTCAGTACCTGGCGGCTCTGAAGGCTTCGCCAGCCAAAGAGGTCGGGTAGCCTGATCCGCTGCGCCAGTCCATAAAGGGCCTTGTACAGCAGCCAGGTTGCGGCAATCACCAGCGTGGCACCTATATAGGTATGGAAGAACGCATGGACCTGGTCGTTACCCTGCTGCAGGTTGTACAGCGACTCGCAATCAATCAGCACATTGGCAGTGCAGAACGCGATAAAGCTGACATGGCCAGGTGCCGCTGATTGAAGCAATGCGCCGGGGCCAAAGTGAAATGGAGTGATAGGCATGGATGAGCGCTTGAAGTGCGCAGGGCTCTAGGTCAGGGTAAGAACAGGTGAATTCTGAGTGAAATACCACCTGAGCCTATATGAATAATGCGCTGACAGCTTTTGTTTTTATAGCGATATCTTGGGCCTGTCCGGTCAAAATTTCCAAAGAAAAAGCCCGCCAGCTTTTGCAAGCTGCGGGCTTTTTTGCATGCGGCAGGCCCGGTAAACCGGGCCTGAAAGCGATTAACGCTTGCTGATAGGCTGAACGTCGCGGTGTGCGGCGCCGGTGTACAGCTGGCGAGGACGGCCAATCTTGTACTCGGGGTCAGCCATTTGTTCGTTGAGCTGAGCGATCCAGCCCACGGTACGGGCCAGAGCGAAGATGCCGGTGAACAGGTTCACTGGAATGCCGATAGCGCGCTGAACGATGCCGGAGTAGAAGTCGACGTTGGGGTACAGCTTGCGCGAGACGAAGTAGTCGTCTTCCAGAGCAATCTTCTCGACTTGCTTGGCCAAGGCGAACAGAGGATCCTTTTCCAGGCCCAGTTCTTGCAAGATTTCGTTGCAGGTTTCCTGCATCAGCTTGGCGCGGGGGTCGTAGTTCTTGTACACGCGGTGGCCAAAGCCCATCAGCTTCACGCCGCTGGTCTTGTCCTTGGCTTGTTCCATGAACTCGCCGACCTTGGCGATACCGCCGCTGGCCTGGATTTGTTCCAGCATGTTCAGTGCGGCTTCGTTGGCGCCGCCGTGGGCAGGACCCCACAGGCAAGCAACGCCAGCGGAGATCGCTGCGAAGGGGTTGGTGCCGGACGAGCCGCACAGGCGCACGGTCGATGTCGACGCGTTTTGCTCGTGGTCTGCGTGCAGGATGAAGATGCGGTCCAGAGCACGTTCAATCACGGGATTGACCTTGTACTCTTCGCAAGGGTTGCCGAACATCATGCGCATGAAGTTGCCTGCATAGGACAGGTCATTCTTCGGGTACATGTAGGGCTGGCCCACGCCGTACTTGTATGCCATGGACACCAGAGTAGGCATCTTGGCAATCAGACGGATGGCGGCAATGTTGCGGTGCTCAGGGTTCGTGATGTCGGTGCTGTCGTGATAGAAAGCCGACATGCCGCCCACCAGACCGGTCAGCACAGCCATGGGGTGTGCATCACGGCGGAAGCCACGCAGGAAGAACTGCATCTGCTCGTTGACCATGGTGTGCTGGGTCACGGTGTTTTCAAACTCGGCCTTCTGGGCTTCGTTTGGCAGCTCTCCGTACAGCAGCAGGTAACAGGTTTCGAGGAAGTTGCAGTTCTTGGCCAGTTGCTCGATAGGGTAGCCGCGGTACAGCAGCTCGCCCTTGTCGCCATCAATGTAGGTGATGGCGGACTGGCAGGCAGCGGTAGAGAGGAAGCCCGGGTCATAAGTGAAACTGCCGGATTGACCGTACAGCTTACGGATGTCGATCACGTCAGGGCCGATGCTGCCCTGATAGACCGGCAATTCGACGCTAGGGGCGCCATTGCTAAAAGACAGCGTTGCTTTGTTGTCAGCGAGTTTCATTTCAAACTTCCTTCTCTAAATTGCCTAGCCTACTGGGGTGAGCCGCCGGGGACGCGCTTGCGCAGCATCTCCAGGACTTCCCTTACTTCTTGGGTGTCGAGTTGACCTTCGGGTTCCTTGCGACGCAAGAAAAGATCCATCAGGTCGTTGTCTGCCAGATCCATCAAGGCAGACATGCCAGCCGCGTTTTGTTGCGTGAGCTGGCTTCCGTAGGTGGCGAAGAACTGCTCAATGAAGAGATCGTTCTCAACCAGACCACGGCGGCTGCGCCACTTAAGCAGGTCGCGCTCACGTTCATCGAGCAGAGTATTCGTCATCAGCATCAGACGGTTCGACGAACCATCAGCTCCTTGATTTTGCCAATCGCTGCGGTGGGGTTCAGGTGCTTGGGGCACACGTCCACGCAGTTCATGATGGTGTGGCAGCGGAAGAGTCGGTAAGGATCTTCCAGGTTATCAAGGCGCTCGCCCGTGGCTGTGTCGCGGCTGTCCGCGATGAAGCGGTAAGCCTGCAGCAGACCGGCTGGGCCCACGAACTTGTCGGGGTTCCACCAGAACGAAGGGCAGCTGGTGGAGCAGCTTGCGCACAGAATGCACTCGTACAGGCCGTTGAGCTCTTCGCGCTCTTCGGGGGACTGCAGGCGTTCCTTGCTTGGCGTTGCGTACACATCGCTTTGCAGGTAAGGCTTGATCGAGTGGTACTGCTTGAAGAACTGAGTCATGTCCACAATCAGATCGCGAACCACGGGCAGGCCGGGCAGGGGCTTCAACACGATGTCACCCTTCAGGGTGTTCATGTTGGTCAAGCAGGCCAGACCGTTTTTGCCGTTGATGTTCATGGCGTCCGAGCCGCACACGCCTTCACGGCAGGAGCGACGGAACGAGATCGATGGATCCATTTCCTTGAGCTTGACCAGGGCGTCCAGCAGCATGCGTTCGTGACCGTCGAGCTCGACTTGCACGGTTTGCATGTAGGGCTTGGCGTCCCGATCAGGATCGTAGCGGTAGATTTTGAATGTGCGCTTCATTTTGATCTTCTCTCGTGGGCTACTGGATTAGAACGTACGAACCTTGGGAGGTACGCTTGCAACGGTCAGGGGCTTGAGGTTCACAGGCTTGTAAGACAGGCCGTTCGTGGCGCTATCCCACAGTGTGTGCTTGAGCCATTCCTTGTCGTTGCGGCCCAGCGGGAATTCGGCGTGGTCGGCAGGGTGCTCGTAGTCGTACACGGTGTGTGCACCACGGCATTCCTTGCGGGCTGCGGCCGATGTCATGGTGGCTTGTGCCACTTCGATCAGGTTGTCCACTTCCAGAGCTTCCATGCGGGCGGTATTCCACACCATGGACTTGTCCTTCAGCGTCACGGAGCCCACGCGTTCGCGCAGGGCATTGATCTTGGTCACGCCTTCGTCCATGCTCTTCTGGGTGCGGAACACGCCAGCATGTGTCTGCATGGAAGTGCGGATTTCGCCTGCCAGATCCTGGGCGTAAGTGCCTTCCTTGGAGTCTTGCAGCTGGTTCAGACGAGCCAGGGTACGGTCAGCGCCGTCGGCGGGCACTTCGCGGTGCGAGCCAAAGCCGTTGACGAATTCCACAATGTGCTTGCCGGCAGCCTTGCCGAAGACCAGCAGGTCCAGCAGCGAGTTGGTGCCCAGGCGGTTGGCGCCGTGCACCGACACGCAAGAGCATTCGCCCACTGCGTACAGGCCGTTCACAACGCGGTTCTGTGTGCCGTCGTAGGTCACAACCTGGCCGTTGATGTTGGTGGGGATGCCACCCATCTGGTAGTGGATGGTAGGAACCACGGGGATGGGTTCCTTGGTGATGTCCACGTTGGCGAAGTTGTGGCCAATTTCTTCCACGGAAGGCAGGCGCTTGCGGATGGTGTCTGCACCCAGGTGGTCCAGCTTCATCAGGATGTAGTCCTTGTTAGGACCGCAGCCACGACCTTCCTTGATTTCCTGGTCCATCGAACGCGACACGAAGTCACGTGGGGCCAAGTCCTTCAGGGTTGGAGCGTAACGCTCCATGAAGCGCTCGCCTTCGCTGTTCAGCAAAATCGCGCCTTCGCCGCGGCAGCCTTCGGTCAGCAGCACGCCAGCACCAGCCACGCCGGTGGGGTGGAACTGCCAGAACTCCATGTCTTGCAAAGGAATGCCAGCGCGTGCTGCCATGCCCAGGCCGTCACCGGTGTTGATGAAGGCGTTGGTCGATGCCTGGAAGATACGGCCGGCACCGCCAGTCGCCATCAGCACTGCCTTGGCGTGCAGTTCGTACAGATCGCCAGTTTCCAGCTCGAGAGCGGTCACGCCGACCACATCGCCTTCGGAGTTGCGGATCAGGTCCAGAGCCATCCACTCCACGAAGAAGTTGGTCTTGGACTTGACGTTCTGCTGGTACAGCGTGTGCAGCATGGCGTGACCGGTACGGTCAGCGGCAGCGCAGG
>NZ_JAVXSJ010000027.1:0-53921 GCF_036643215.1 Comamonas sp.
CGGGGCCAAAGCCCAGGCGCTCCATCACGCCGGGCCTGAAGCCTTCAATCAGCGCATCCGCAGACTCCAGAAGCTTCCATGCGGCTTCGCGGCCAGCTTCGGATTTGAGGTCCAGCGCGATGGACTTTTTGCCTCGGTTCTGTGCCATGCGCGGGTAGTGCGAGGCCACAGCGTGATCGGCGCTGCGCTCAATCAGGATGACCTCGGCTCCCATGTCGGCCAGCATCATTCCCGCAAACGGGGCGGGGCCAATGCCTGCGAATTCAATGACGCGCATGCCTGTCAGGGGGCCTTGAGGTTTTTCGGGGTTCATTTCGTCTCCTTTTGAGGTGTGAGCATTTGATCTTGCTGTGCGCGCTGCTTTTGACCCCGTCCATTTGAAGTATGTCCAGCTGCGCCGGGGTCAGAACACTGTGAGCTTTACAACAAAGTGGAGACAAAAATCATGTTCAGGCTGGATGGAAAAGTGGCGCTGGTCAGCGGTGCCGGTCGCGGTATGGGCTTTGGGATTGCACAGGCGCTGGCCACACAGGGCGCACATGTGGTGGTCAACGATTTTCATCAGGACCGCGCAGAGAATGCCGCCGCGCAGCTGCGTGATGCAGGCTTCAAGGCTTCGGCTCAGGCCGCTGATCTGACGGATCGTGCCGCCATCTTTGCCATGGTCGAGCGCATCAAGGCCGAGGTCGGCGTGGTCGATATCTTTGTGCACAACGCCGGCATTCCGGCGCAGGGATGGGGCTACACACCGTTTCTGCAGTCGCCCGAGTCGGAGTGGAATGCCTGGTTATCACTCAATCTGCACGGGCTGATGCATGCCTGCCAGGCCCTGCTGCCGGCCATGCAAGACCAGGGCTGGGGCCGCATTGTGGCCATCAACTCCGACGCGGCCCGCACGGCGACTGGCATGGGCCTGTGCGCCTACGGTGCAGCCAAGGCGGCGGCCATTGGCTTTATCCGCAATCTGTCGGGTGAAGTCGGCCCACATGGCGTGACGGCTAATGCGCTGTCGCTGGGCACTATGAACAACTGGGAAGGCTCCGAAAAAATTGCGAAAAAGGGGACTTCCGTGGGCCGCGCCGGGTCGCCCCAGGATGTGGGCGGGGCGGTGACCTATCTGGCATCTATCGAGGCGGAGTGGGTCAACGGCCAGGTGTTGCCCGTGAACGGTGGCGGTCTGGTGGCCTGAGCATCAAAGCTGCTCCATCAACAGCCTTGCAGGTCTTGAGGCCTGCAAGGCTTTTTTGTTTCTGCAGATGGTGAAAACAGTCACGCAGGCGACAAATTCAGGGCTGATATTGCGGTGAGCAGCTGCTTCGCGTGCAGATCAGGCGGGTTTTTGGGCTCGATGGCCGCTAGCCATGCATCCGAGCCGGTTTTGGGTCGTTTTTCTCATAGTCTGCCCCTAGTCTGAATCAAGTAGGTTTGGCGGGAATGCGTATGGCAATCTGAATAAGGATTCGACAACAACTTGGTGATGTGAGGTAGTCAATGGAGGCTTTGATCTTTGACCATGTCCGTACCCCCCGGGGCAAGGGCAAACCGGATGGTGCGCTGCATGAGGTGACGCCGGTCTGGCTGGCGGCCCAGCCGCTGCTGGCACTGCGCGAGCGCAACCAGCTCGACACCAGCGTGGTGGACGACGTGGTCATGGGCTGCGTGGTGCCCGTGGGCGAGCAGGGCGGCAACGTGGGCCGCATGGCCGTGCTGCAGGCCGACTATGCGCAAAGCGTGGCGGGCGTTCAGCTCAATCGCTACTGTGGCTCGGGTCTGGAGGCGGTGAGCTTTGCGGCCGCCAAGGTGATGGCGGGGCAGGCCGATATGACGATTGGTGCAGGTGTGGAGATGATGTCCCGCGTGCCAATGGGCTCGGACGGCGGTGCCTGGGCGCAAGACCCGCAACTGGCCAACAAGACTTATTTCGTCATGCAGGGCATCTCTGCCGATCTGCTGGCATCGCTGCGCGGCCACAGCCGCCGCGATCTGGATGCGTATTCGGCCGAAAGCCACCGCCGTGCGGCCAAGGCCTGGGCAGAAGGGCGCTTTGACAAGTCTGTCGTGCCGGTCAAGGACTTCCTGGGCATGACGCTGTTGGAGAAGGACGAAACCATTCGCCCCGAAACAACGGTGGAGTCGCTGGGCACACTCAAGCCCGCATTCACCGAAATGGGCCAGAAATACGGCTATGACAGCGTGGCGCTGCAGCGCTATCCGCAGGTCGAGCAGATTCAGCACCACCATCACGCGGGCAACAGCTCGGGCATTGTCGATGGCGCGGCGGCGGTACTGATCGGCACGGCTGAGGCCGGTGCCAAGCAGGGCATGAAGCCCCGCGCCCGCATTCGCGGCTTTGCCAGCATTGGATCCGAACCCACGTTGATGCTGGACGGCCCCAGCTACGCCGCCCGCAAAGCGCTGGAGCGTGCACGCATGCAGCCCTCAGACATTGATCTGTGGGAGCTTAACGAGGCCTTTGCCACCGTGGTGCTGACCATGATGGAAGAGCTGAACATTCCCCATGACCGCATGAATGTCAACGGCGGCGCGATCGCCATGGGCCATCCGCTGGGGGCCACAGGCGCCATGATTTTGGGGACGGTGCTCGACGAGCTGGAGCGCACAGGCAAGCGCACGGCGCTGATCAGCCTGTGCGTGGCTGCGGGCATGGGCTCGGCCATGATCATCGAACGCGTGTGAGAGAGGGAAGAGTCATCATGACAACAGACATCATTCGCTATGCGGTGGACGCCGACGGCATCGCCACGCTGACGCTGGATTACCCCGGCAAGACCATGAATGTGATCGATCAGGCTTTTATGGACAGCCTGGACGCCTGCATTGAACGCATGAAGGCCGACGCCACGGTGCGCGGCGGCATCATCACCTCGGGCAAGGACAGTTTTGTGGCCGGTGCCGACCTGATGGGCATGGAGGCCAATATCGATGCCATGGCTGATATGCCCATCGAGCAGCTGTTTGAATCCTGCGCCTCACTGTCCAAGCTTCTGCGCAAGCTCGAAACTCTGGGCAAGCCGCTGGTAGCCGCCATCAATGGCATGGCGCTGGGCGGCGGCTATGAAATCTGTCTGGCCTGCCATCACCGCATTGCCGCAGATGCGCCGACTGTGATGGTGGGCCTGCCTGAAGCGCAAGTGGGTCTGCTGCCTGGTGCGGGTGGCACGCAGCGCCTGCCACGCATGATCGGTATTCTGGCGGCCCTGCCTTATCTGATGGAGGGCAAGCAGCTGCAGGCCGTCAAGGCCAAGGAAGCTGGTTTGGTCGATGATGTGGTTGCGCCTGAGCAATTGCTGGTTGCGGCGCGCCAGTGGCTGCTGGCGCATGACTCGGCCACTCAGCCTTGGGATGTCAAAGGCTTTCGCATTCCCGGCGGCGGCCCGCTGGATCCGCGTGTGGCCCCGGCCTTTGTGGTGGGCAACACCATGCTGCAGGCCAAGACCTTTCACAACATGCCAGCGCCGCTGTGCATTCAGAGCTGTATCTACGAAGGCTGCCAGCTGCCCATTGACAAAGGCCTGCGCATCGAGAGCAAGTACATGGCCACGCTGTCGCGCAGCCCTGTGGCGCGCGGCATGATTCGCACGCTGTTCGTCAACAAGACCAAGGCAGAAAAGGGCATGCACCGGCCCGCAGGTTTTGAGCCTTTTACATGCCGCAAGCTGGGCATGATTGGCGCGGGCATGATGGGTGCAGGCATTGCGCTGGTGGCGGCGCAACGCGGCATCAATGTGGTGCTGATAGACCGCGAGCAGGCAGCAGCCGCCAAGGGCAAGCAGTACGCTGAAAAGGCGCTGGCCAAGCTGGTAGATAAGGGCCGCCAGACCCGCGAGAAGGCCGATGCCATTCTGGCGCGCATCACGCCCAGCGCCGATTACGAACTGCTACGCGACGCCGACATGGTGGTCGAAGCCGTGTTTGAAGACCGAGCCATCAAGACCGAAGTCACGAAGAAACTGGACGCCGTTCTGTCGCCGACTTGCGTGCTGGCCAGCAACACCTCGGCCCTGCCTATCAGCCTGCTGGCGCAGGCCAGCGAGCGTCCTGATCGCTTTATCGGTCTGCATTTTTTCTCGCCCGCGGACAAGATGCCGCTGGTGGAAGTCATTCGCGGCAAGCAGACATCAGATGCCACGCTGGCACAGGCGCTGGACTTTATTGCCCAGCTCAAGAAGACGCCCATCGTCGTCAACGACAAGCGCGGTTTCTTCACCAGCCGCTTCATCGGCGCGTTTGTAGACGACGCCATTGGCATGGTGGCCGAAGGCATTGCGCCTGCGCTGATCGAGAACTGCGCCAAGCATGCGGGCATGCCCGTGGGGCCGCTGGGCATTACCGATGAGCTGTCCATAGACCTTGCCAAGCACGCAGGTGAGTCGCAGGCCAAAGAGTTCCCTGAGGACTACAAGCAGGGCCGCTCGGTGCCCGTGATCAACAAGCTGTTTGATCTGGGGCGTCTGGGCCGCAAGGTGGGCAAAGGCTTTTATGACTACGACGAAAGCGGTAGTAAGCGCATCTGGCCTGGTCTGGCCGAGCATTACCCGCTGAAAAGCCTGCAGCCTAGCGCACATGACCTCAAGCAGCGCATTCTGTATGTGCAGGCCGTAGAGGGCGCTCGTGCCATGGAAGAGGGTGTGCTGCTGGCACCGGCCGATGGTGATATCGGCTCGATTCTGGGTGTGGGTTTTCCGGCCTATACCGGCGGCCCTTTCTGCTTCATTGACGGCGTGGGCCTGCCCCAGTTCGTCGCGGAAGCCGATCGACTGGCCGAGCTGTTTGGCGAGCAACTGCGCCCGCCACAACTGCTGCGTGATATGGCCACCAAGGGTCAGACCTTCTACGGCAAGACCGCAAGAGCCTGATGCAGGCTGAAGGGGCGAGCAGCGCTCGCCCCTGGTTCAGATATTCATCCGATAAATAAATCAATGGAGACAAGCCATGGATGAAATTTTTGATTACATCGTCATCGGTGCGGGCTCGGCGGGCGGCACCTTGGCGGCAAGGCTCAGCGAGAGCGGTCAGCACAAGGTTTTGCTGCTGGAAGGCGGCGCCAGTCACAAGGATTTGCTGGTCAGCATGCCTTCGGGCTGGGGGCAGATGATCAACAACCCCCGCTATTCCTGGGGGCACGAGACAGAGCCCGAGCTGCACGCGGCCAGCCGCCGCATCAGCCTTCCGCGCGGCAAGCGTCTGGGCGGATCGTCCTCCATCAACGGCATGATTTATATCCGTGGCGACCGGGTCGATTACGACAGCTGGGCCGAGCAGGGGGCAACGGGCTGGAGCTATGAGGAGCTGCTGCCGTACTTTGTGCGTACCCAAGACCAGCAAAGTGATGAGGAAGCATTTACCAAGCCCTGGCATGGCCGGGGTGGGCCGCTGACGGCCAGTAATTTGAAGAACCCGCACCCGGTATCGCTGGCCATGGTGAAGGCCGCTGTTCAGGCCGGCATGCCGGCATGCACAGACTTCAACAACGGTCACCCGGATGGTGCGGGGCTGTTTCAGGTCAACCTCAAAAATGGCCAGCGTTCATCGGTGGCAAAGAACGCCATTGAGCCCGCCATGCAGCGGCGCAATCTGGATGTACGCATGCAAGTGCTGGTCACGCGCATCGGTCTGGATGGGCAGCGTGCTACGACCGTGCACTGGAAGGACAAGGCGGGCGGCAGCCACAGTGCGCGTGCGAACCAGGAAATTTTGCTATGCGCCGGCGCGCTGCAGTCGCCGCAGTTGCTCATGCTCTCGGGCATTGGTCCGGCAGAGCATCTGCGCGAGATGGAGATTGAGGTCAAGGTCGATCTGCCCGGCGTGGGTGCGAACCTGCAGGACCATGCCATCGCGCCCATGTCCTGGCGCATGAAGGCGGGTACGCCCAGCCTCAACCAGTCGTTTCGCGGCATGGGTATTGGCGCTTCGCTCATCAAGTACTTGCTGACCAAGCAGGGGGCCATGGCCATGCCTGCATCTGAATTTGCAGCCTGGTTCAGCAGCGATCCCAGCCTGCCTTACAACGATATTCAGCTGCATGGCCTGCCCGTGACGGGCGATATCGAAGGCTATATGCAAAGCGGCAAGAACTACCGCACTGAAGCCTTTCCGGGCATGACGCTGGCGCCGTATCAGGTGCGCCCGTATTCGCGCGGTGTGCTCAAGCTCAAGAGCAGCAAGCCTGAAGAGCTGGCCAGTGTCCGCATGAACTTCTTGCACGACGAGCGCGACCGCAAGGCCTTGCTCTACGGCGTGCGTATGGCTAGCAAGATTGCCCAGCAACCCGCTCTGGCGGGGCTGATCGAGACGCCAACCCGCCCCACGCCGAACCTGCAAAGTGATGAAGAACTGCTGGACTGGATTGGTATGTATCTGGGCTCGGGTCATCACGCCAGCGGCAGCTGCCGCATGGGGCAGCCCGACGATCCCATGACTGTGGTGACGCCGGACCTCAAGGTCAAAGGCGTGCAGGGCCTGCGCGTGATTGATGCCTCGGTCATGCCGCATCTGGTGTCGGGCAACACCAATGCCGCATCGGTGGTGATTGGTGACAAGGGGGCAGATCTGGTGCTGGGCTTGCTGCCGCCAGCACCCAAGCAGTGGGATGTGTCGGGCCTGATGGCTGCGACAGTGCTGAGTTCGATGGGCGCGGCTGAAGTGGTGTGAGCCTTAGGGCAATCTGTGGAGACAAGAAAAAATGAACTTTGATTTCAGTGATGACCAGAATACTTTGCGTACCGAGATTCGCAAATTTCTGACCAAGGAATCACCACTGACGCAGGCACGCGCACTGCTCGAAGGTGAAGGCAGTTATGCCCAAGGCGTGTGGAGCGGCATGGCGCAGCTGGGTGTGACCAGCCTGATGCTGCCCGAAGACTGCGGCGGCATTGGTCTGGGAGCCATGGAGATGTGCGTGGTGGCCGAAGAAGTGGGCCGTCAGCTCAGCCCCGTGCCACTGGCCTCCACCATGTATCTGGCCGTGCAGGCCTTTCTGCTATCAACGCAAGAGCAGTCACCGCAACGTCAGAAATGGCTGCAGCCTGTTTCTGGTGGAAGCATTGGTTGTCTGGCCGCACCCACCGATGGTCAGAAGCCTCTGGCCGATCTGCCCGTGTTTGATGGCAAGACCTTGAAGGGCGAATGCCTGCTGGTGGCCGACGGCATGGCGGCGCAATGGGGCGTGGCACTGGCGCGTAATGCGGCTGGCGCTGATGTGCTGGTGGCCTTCCAATTCGATACCTCGGTGCAGCGCAAGGCGCTCAAGACACTCGACCCTTCCAAGCCCTATGCATCTCTGAGCTTTGGCGGCACGGCTGCCGAGTTGCTGGATAGCGCGGCCAGCGCCGCTCAGGTGCTGGCCCGTGTGCGCAATCGCGCCGCCGTGATGCTGGCGTTTGAGCAACTGGGCGCGGCCGATGCGGCGCTGGAGATGGCCGCCGCCTATGCCAAGGAGCGCAAGGCTTTTGGCCGTGCCATTGGCTCCTACCAGGGCATCAAACACAAGCTGGCCAACCTCTACACCAACAACCAGCTGGCGCGTGCCCACTGCTACTACGGCGCATGGGCGCTGACGGCAGACATGGCTCAGGCCGCTGGTGCGCCCGAGCTTGCGGGCGCCGCTGCGGCTGCGCGCGTGAGCACGACACAGGCACAGTCCGATGCGGCGCAGGAAAACCTGCACACCCACGGCGGCATGGGCTACACATGGGAGCTGGACTGCCATCTTTTCTACCGCCGTGCGCGCCAGCAGGCCGTGGAGCTGGGCAATATTCACGCTTGGCGTGAGCAGGTGGCTGCTGAGCTGCAAAAGCGCATGGATGAACCTGCGCAAGAGAAGGTGGCTCAAAGCATGGCAGAGGGTGACAGCCAGTCCATGGACTTTGAAGACACGCCCGAAGAAGCCGCCTTTCGCGCCGAATGCCGCGCCTGGCTGCAGCTCAATGCCGAACCCAAGGCCAGCGCAGATGACTACTTTGGCCGCGACATGACGGCTGAGCAGCGCATGGAGGCTGCGCGCATCTGGCAGGGCAAGAAGGCAGCAGGCGGCTTTGGTGCCATCACCTGGCCCAAGGTGTTGGGTGGCCGTGGCGGCACGCCCATGCAGGAGCTGATCTGGCGCCAGGAAGAGGGCAAGGTCAAGGTGCCTACTGGCATGTTCAACGTCAGTCTGGGCATGGTGCTGCCTTCGGTCATGGCCCATGCCAGCCCCGAAGTGCTGGGTAAGCATGTGGCGCCAGCGCTGGGCGGTAAAAACCTCTGGTGCCAGCTGCTGAGCGAGCCCGGTGCAGGCTCTGATCTGGGCATGGTGCGCACCCGCGCCGAACGCGCCACGGATGGTCGCGAAGGCTGGCTCATCAACGGGCAGAAGGTCTGGACTTCTCTGGCGCAGTTTGCCCAGTTCGGTCTGGTGCTGACGCGTACCAACCCGCAGGCGTCCAAGTTTGAAGGTATGAGCACCTTCTTCCTCGACATGAAGTCGCCCGGCATCACCGTGCGCCCCATCCGTCAGGCCGGCGGCGAGTCTGAATTCAACGAAGTCTTCTTTGAGAACGTGTTTGTGCCCGACAGCCAGTTGGTGGGAAAGCTGGGCGGTGGCTGGAAGGTCACACTGACCGGCTTGATGGCCGAGCGCCTTGCCATTGGCGGCGTAATGCCCGCCGAGCTGTGGCGCACCACGGCGGGTCTTCTGGCGGACTACGAATTTGAAGGCCAACCCGCGCTGCAGGATGGCCGTATGCGTGAACGCTGGGCCGATCTGTACCTGAAGGAGCAGGCGCTGTGGCTGCTGCAATGCCGTGCGCTGACGGCGCTGAGCAAGGGGCGCCAGCCCGGGCCAGAGATGAGCGGAGCCAAGAACGTGGCCGCTGCGGCGCTGCAGGCTTTCAGCTACTTCGCCATCGATTTGCTGGGTGAGCGCGGCGTGCTGGCTGCCAGCGAACTGGGCGAGCGCTTTGCCATGGTCGAGCGTCTGTGGTTCGGCTCTGCCGGCATGCGCATTGCGGGTGGTACTGACGAAGTGGTGCTCAACAGCATTGGCGAGCGCGTGCTGGGTCTGGCCCCCGAGACCCGCACGGACAAGGATGTGCCTTTTTGCGAACTGGTTGCCTAAAGACGGCTGCTTTGTAACGCGTACGAATTTTCATCGATGAACCGCAACGGAGATTGCGGGTTTTCAGGAGACAGGAAATGAGTGCATCTGCTGCGGCCATCGTGCCGCCAAACGTGGCGATCAAGGCTGCCCCAGTCAGCAATGTGACGGGCTGGCGTCGCCATTACCTGTTGTTTGTGCTGCTGCTCGTCTATGGCATGAGCATGATTGACCGCCAGATCATGGGTGTGCTGATTGAGCCCATCAAGAAAGAGATGGGCGTCTCGGACAGTGCCATGGGCCTGCTCACCGGTCTGGCCTTTGCGCTCTTCTACAGCATTCTGGCCGTGCCCTTTGGCCGCTTTGCCGACCGCACCAACCGTCGAAACTTGATTGCGTGGTGCTGCGGCGGTTGGAGCATTGCTACGGCTTTGTGCGGCATGGCGGTTGGCTTCTGGAGTCTGACCGCCGCACGTGTGGGCGTAGCCGTAGGTGAGGCCGGTAGCACGGCAGCATCAACCACCATGATTGCTGATGTGTACCCGCCAGAGCAACGCAGCCGCGCCATGAGCGTGTTCAGCCTGGGTCCGCATCTGGGCTCGCTGGTCGGGCTGGGTGTGGGGGCGTGGATTGCCCAGCACTATGGCTGGCGCGCCGCATTTTTGTGGCTGGCCGTGCCCGGTGTGCTGATTGCATTGGTGCTGCGCCTGACTTGCCGTGAGCCCCTGCGCGGTGCGCAAGAGGCATTGGAAAAGCGGGCTGCAGCACAGGCGGTGGCCGAGAAATTCTCGGATGTGATGAGCGCTTTGCGCCGCAACAAGGCCTTTGTGGGCCTGGGCCTTGCGGGCATGGTGATGGCGTTTTCAGGCTATGCGATTGGCATGTGGAACACCGCATTTCTGGTGCGCTCTCACGGCCTGCAGCTCAAGGATGCCGGGGCCATCATGGGTTTTATTGGCGGACCGGGTGCGATTTTTGGTGCCTTGCTCAGCGGCTGGATTACCGATGTGATGGCCAAGCGTGATGTGCGCTGGCAGATCGGCATTCCGATGCTGGCAACGCTGATCTCGATTCCGCTGGGGCTGGCGTTCTACCTAGACGACTCGCCCGAGAAGTGGGTGGTTGCGGGTCTGCAGATTCCGCATGCGATTGTCTGGTATGGCCTGTTTGCGGTGTTCTCCAGCTTTTGGGCGGCGCCTGCTTTTGCGGCGCTGGCCAATGTGATTGCATCGTCGAGTCTGGCCACGTCGCTGTCTATCTATAACCTGCTTCTGACAGCGGTGGGCGGTGGTCTGGGCCCGCTGACGGTTGGTCTGCTCAGCGATGCCTTTATCGCTCGCGCTGGCAATGAATCATTGCGCTGGGCACTTGCATCAATGCTGGCTTTTTATGTGCTTGGGGTGCTGGCCTATGCCTGGAGCATCAAACCTTATGCGCGGCAGATGGCTGCAAAAAAGATAGCTTGAAGCGCTTATTCATAAGGCGCTTGAGTATGGTTTAGCGCATGAGGGCGTGGCTTGCAACTGAGGAAAACTGCTGTAGGACAACACCCGGTTATCGGCGAATATCAGCGCCCGGAAACTTGGGTGTTTGCTCTCAGGGTCTGCCCTCAGTTCAAGTGGACGATGAATGCAGCGGTTGCGCACTTGACGATGACGCCGTCGTCGAGCATGCCGCAGCGCATCGGATTTGAATCAATTAGAAAGACGGAGACAAAGACATGAAACGGACTTTCAATCTGGCAGATATTTTCGAGCTGGTGGTGCAGGCCGTGCCGGAGCGCATCGCCTTTGGCTGTGGCGAGCAAAAGCTCACATTCAGCCAGCTCGACGAGCGCGCCAACAAGCTGGGCAATGCGCTGCGTGCGCGCGGTATTGGTCGTGGCGACAACGTCGGCATTCAGCTCTATAACTGCGCGGAATATCTGGAGGCATTTTTCGCCTGCAGCAAGATTGGTGCGATTCCCGTCAATGTGAATTACCGCTATGTGGCCGATGAGCTGCTGGGGTTGTTCAATAGCCTTGACCTGCGTGGTCTGGTCTATGGCGCAGACTTTGATGGCGCAGTATTGGAAGTCATCCCTCAAGTGCCAACGCTGCGCCTGGCGCTGCGTGTGGGAGAGGCGCGTGAAGGCTTGCCCCAGGTGGTGAAAAACTACGAGCAAGTGCTGGCCGAAGGCGGCTCTGTGCTGAGCGACCCGGACCGTAGCGATGACGATATTTTCATGCTCTGCACGGGCGGAACGACGGGCCTGCCCAAGGGAGTAATGTGGCCGCACAAAGCGCTGTTTATGGGCGCATTAGGCGGTGGTGGCTACTACTTCCGTCGCCCCCCGATTGAGGTGCCTGAAGAGCTGCTGCAACTGGTTCCCAATGGCCCGGCGCTGGCCTATCTTGCGGCGGCTCCGCTCATGCATGGCGCGGCCATGTGGGCCACGTTGATCAGCCTTTTCTCGGGTCACCCGGTCTATGTGAATGACCGCAAGAATTTTGACCCGGTGCATATGCTGGATCTGATCGAGCGTCACAGCATCAACGTGATGGCCGTTGTGGGCGATGCGATGGCGCTGCCCATCATCCAGGCGCTGGAGAGTCATCCAGGTCGCTGGCCGCTCAAGTCGCTGATGGTTTTTGGCAATGGTGGAGCAGTGTTCTCACGCCATCTGCAGGAACGGCTGCTGGTGCAGGTGCCGCATCTGATGCTCAACAACAGCATGGCCAGCTCTGAATCTGGCGTGGTGGGCGGCGGCGACAAGACGCCCGAGAGTGCCGGGCTGATGAGGATTGCGCCGCGCGCGGATTTGAGCGTGATCTCTGAAGACCTGCGCATTCTGAGCCAAGCCGGAGAGGAAGGCATTCTGGCGCGCAGCGGTCACACTCCTCTGGGCTATTACGGCGATCCCAAGAAGACTGCGGAGACCTTTGTGGTGATTGATGGCCGCAGCTGGGTGCTGACCGGTGACCGCGCCCGCATCGAGGCGACGGGCGAATACATGGTGCTGGGCCGCGGCTCTCAATGCATCAACACCGGCGGTGAAAAAGTCTATCCTGAGGAAGTGGAAGAGGCGGCGCGTCGCTACCCGTCTGTGCAGGACGTAGTGGTGATCGGTCTGCCCGACGAGCGCTGGGGCAGCAAGGTGGCAGCCGTGGTGCAGGTGCAGCAGGGTCAGACGTTTGACTTGCAGGAGTTCGAGAAGGTGTGCCGCACCAATCTGTCGGGCTACAAGGTGCCGCGTGCCGTGTTTGTCGCGTCCGAAGTCAAGCGCAGCCCCGCAGGCAAGGCCGACTATCGCTGGGCCAAAGCCTTCGCGCAAGACAACCCGCCACTGACGGCTGCTGCGCTGGCCTGATCACGGAGCGCGCAGCCAGAAGATTCATTGAGCAATACCCCTGTTCGTCGCGCCTGACGACGGGACTTTACAAGGAGGCTTCGGCCTCCTTTTTTTTATTCTCAGCGCGGTGCACTGCAAATGCTGCGCGCCGTCTTCTCGGACTTCAGCGCTACAAAGGCTTTGCCCTGTGCGTCATAGCTGTGTGCAATCACATGCTGCTTGCAGCGATCTGAATATCTTGCACAGGTCTGCAGCGCAATGCACAGATGAGGCCCTGCGCCCCAGACTTTGGCGGGCGGCTTGTCGTAGATGCCTTCGTACAGCGTTTGCGTTTGTGCGCCGTTGTCATTCCACTTGACCACGATTTCAGAATCAAAGTGATCAAAGCCTGCGCTGCTGTAGCCCACTTCATATTGAACCGTTCCCAGTTTGGAGATGGACGTGCGGCCCGAGGCTTTATTTTCCCAAGCTGCAGACTCTTGCGCGCTGCATGGAATGGCGCAAAAGCTCAGCAGCATAAGCCATGCGTGAAGCGGTTTACAAAGCTTGCGCAAGTACATGGGGTGAAGGTCTGGACGATGACGGCTCAACTATATAGGCGGCATCTGAATTTCATGAAAAACGGCCCGCTCGGGCCGTTGATCAACGTCTACGCAGTGTGTTCGCTGCGCCTCACCAGCTTGCCGGGCAATGCACTGGTTGCCACACCATCCTGGTAAGTAATCTGGCCGGACTTGATGGTGTAGCGATAGCCTTCGGCTCCCTGCAAAAAACGCTTGCCGCCTGCGGGCAGGTCTCTGACGATTTGAGGGGGCAGGATCTTCAGTGCTTGCAGGTCGATGAGGTTGATATCGGCCAGCTTGCCCGTCTGCAGCGTACCCCTGTCATGGAAGCCATAGAGTGCAGCGGGGCGCTGCGTCAACAGTTGCACCGCCGATTCGATGCTGAAGAGGCCGCGCTCGCGCACCCATTCGGTCAGCAAAAAAGTGGTGGCGCTGCCGTCGCAGATGGTTCCGACATGCGCGCCGCCATCTCCCAGCGCGGGTACGGTGTGCGCGTGGCTGAGCAGTTCATGCAATGCGCTGCAGTCATGATTGAGATAGTTGGCCATGGGCAGATAGACCAGAGCCTGGCCGTTGTTGCCGAGCATGAAGTCATAAAGCCATTCCAGTGGCGGGACGCCCGCTGCATCCGCTTGCGCCTGCACGCAATCCTCGGGCTGCGGCAGGTAGACCGGCGCATCGCCTTGCCAGGGGTACATGCCTGCGTAGTTGTGCCCAAAGTACGCCATGAACAGATGGGGCTGTCTATCCTGTTCGCCGAGGATGCGGCGGCGTGTGGCGGGATCGCCCAGCGCACGGATGCGCTCTGCAGGTGGGAGATGCGCCAGCGCCTCATAGCTGGGTTTGCAGGAAAACGGATTGAGGCTGCATTCAAAGCCCATGAGCACACCCACGGGGCGGTTGAGCACCTGGCCGGTGATGCGCTGGCCGTCTGCATTGGCCTGGGTTATGAGTTGCAGCAGTTCGCGGTGCAGCTGTGGCTTGTGAGGGTACTGAACCACCGTCAGAGTGCTTGCACGGCCAGAGTCTTGGCTGACGCGGCTCAGAATACTGAATTCTTGCTCCGTGTCATCAAAGTCAGAAATCATCTGAAACACGCTGTTCGGATAGTTTTTCAGACACAGGCCCAGCTGCAGCAGCTCGTGGCTCACCGCCTGGTACATGGGCGTGAAATCGCCGGATTTGGAGCGGTGGGCCATGGTGCGGGAAGTGGACAGCCCGACTGCCCCTGCAGCCAGCCCCTGCTGCACCAGTTGCTGCATGGTTTGCAGATCCTGCTCGCTGGCAGGTTCGCGCCGAACGGCGCGCTCACCCATGGCGTAGACCCGTAGCGGACCATGGGGCAGCAATGCGGCAATGTCGATGTCGTAGCGGCGCGCGCCGAGTGCGTTCAGGTACTCGGGAAAGCTCTCCCAGGTCCAGGGCAGGCCTTCGTGCAAAGCCGTATCGGGGATGTCCTCAACCCCTTCCATCAGCGCGATCAGTGTGTCGCGGTCTTCGGGGCGGCAAGGGGCAAAGCCCACGCCGCAGTTGCCCATTACAGCCGTAGTCACGCCTTGCTGTGATGTGGGCCAGAGCAGCTCGTCCCAGGTGGCCTGGCCATCAAAGTGGGTGTGCACATCAACAAAGCCGGGGGTGACCAGAAGTCCTGTGGCATCAATGGTTTGCGCGGCGCTGCCGAGCTGATGCCCGATGGCGGCAATGCGTCCGTCCAGCACGGCTATATCGGCGGCAAACGGTGGGGCACCCGTGCCGTCGACCACGCAGCCATTGCAAATCAACATATCAAAGTGCGGCACCTTGTTTCTCCTTTGGGAATGCTTGTGAAGGGCCGCTTTGGGCAGCCAACACACATTAGGAGTTCAGTGGCGCCGAGGGCCTACAGGGTATTGGAATCGTCCGTTGGGACGATGTGAGTACAGGGGCTCAACTTCACGATAGGGAAGCTGCCGGGTAGAGATTGCCTGCGCGCCGATCCTCGCGAAATACAACTCCAAGAGCAATGACAGAGACCCATTCTTCCAACCGTTCCCGGCTTTACGTTCTGGCGCTGCTGACAGCCCTGTCTGCCATGACCTTTATGGACCGACAAATTCTGGCGGTGCTGCTGCAGCCGATCAAACAGGAATTTGGTTTTTCTGATCTGCAGATTGGCCTGATTACAGGCCTTGGCTTTGCGCTGACCTTTGGGCTGCTGGGAATTCCGCTGGGGCGCTTGGCCGACCGACACGAGCGCCGTGGTCTGATTGCCTGGTGCCGTGGTATTGGCGGCTGTATTGCTGCGTTGGGGGCGCTGGCGACTGGGGCGGGGGGCTTGGCGGCTTCCCGTGCGGGCGCTGCGCTGGGTGATGCGGGGGGCGGTGCCGCTTCCATGTCTATCCTGGCCGATCTGTATGCGCCGTCTGAGCGCTCACGCGCCATGAGCGTTTTCGGCGTGGGGGCTGCCTTTGGGGCCTTGCTGGCGCTGCTGCTGGGGCCGCTGTTTGCGCAGTGGTGGGGCTGGCGGGTGACCCTGGTCATCATCGGTGCGTGCGTTGTGCTGCTCTCACTGGTGCTGCGCTTTACGGTGCATGAGCCTGTACGGGCACTGACACAGGTCGCTGCGAGCAATGCGGATGCCGCTGTAAAACCGACGCAATCTGCAGTGAAATTAATATGGAATGAGCCTGTAACGCGCTTCCTGATTGTGGGGGCTGCTTGCGCTTTGATAGCGGGTTTGTCGATTGGCTCATGGAATGTGGCGCTGCTGGCACGGCGTTTTGACTTGAGTCTCAAGCAGGCGGGCGGTATCTCGGCTGTGGCCGCACTTTTGTCGGTAGCGGGCAGTCTTTTCTCAGGCTGGCTGACGGACAGACTGGCCCGCAGCGATGTGCGCTGGCAGATCCGCATTCCTGTCATCGGCGTGGGCCTGGCTGCGCTTTTCGGACTGGCTTATCTGCTGGTGAGTGATGAGCTGTTTGCGCTCTCGCTGGCCTGCATGCTCATCTATTCTTTTTTTACGGCCTGGTGGGCGCCTGCGACCTATGCGGCGCTGAGTCTGGTGGTGCCTGTGCAGCGCCGTGCTACAGCCAGCGCCATGGTGCTGATGGCGGGTGCCTTGCTGGGCAATGGCGTGGGGCCGATTGCTGCGGGCTGGCTTAGCGATGTGCTCAATACGGTCTGGCAAGGGCAGGGCCTGCGCTATGCGCTGGTGGTGATGATGTGCACGCTGCTGCCGGGGGTGTGGGCGTTTATGCGTGCACTGGCTTACTACCCCAGGGCCTATCGTCAGGCACATCCGACCGTGGCTGTAGCTGCGTGAGATGGCTGAGGAAATGATGAAAGAAGAAAACCAGCCCACAGTGTGGAAGATGATCTATCTGGCTCGGCGCAACCCTGCACTGGCGGCTGCTGACTTCCCGCAGGCCTGGCGCGAGCACTCTGCGCTGGGGCGGCAGTGCAAGAACGTGGGCCAGCGCGTGAAGGCGGTGGCTCAGTGTTCACGCCAGTTGCAAGCGGATGCACCGGCGCTGAGTACGGACTATGACGGCGTTAATCTGATGGTGCTGGCAGACCGGGAGGCCGGTGCCGCTATCTGGGAGGATCCGGAAACGCTGGCCATCATGCGCCCCGACGAGCCGCGCGTTTTTGCTGACTATGTTCGTAACTTCTCGGTGTTGTGCCGCCAGCAGGTGCTGCATGAGCGCATGGCTGCTGATGCTCCGGCTGTTTTGCTGCCGCAAAAAGAGCAAATCATGCTGATCGGATTTTTGCAGCGCAGCGATGAGTGGCAGGGCGCTATAGCGAGTCCTGTGCTGTGTCCTCCGCAGTGGCGGCTTGGCGGGTTGAGTCAGGCCAGCCGCATTGTTTGCAACACGCTTGATGAGAAAGCGCTCGCCGGTTATGGCTATCGCTACATTGTGGAGTGGTGGTTTGACACTGTGGAGCAGGCGCTCAATGTGGCGCAAAGCCTTAATGTCTCGGCCACGGCTCAGGATGGTGAATTTGGCTGGGGTGAGCATGTGTTCATGCTGGCCGAAGTGACCCACGCCAGACCCTGAAACTACTCAAACATCCAGTCCAATAATCAAGACCAATAAAAAGGCCCATGCAATCTCTGCATGGGCCTTTTTTACCTTGGAATCACTCTTCTATCTGACTTCTTTCAGGCAGCTGTTTCTTCGGCTTCCTGAGTGTAGGCAACCATGCCACGGGGGATGTACTTGCCTTCGCACTGGTCCAGATACTCTGTAGCCTTGGTGCGGGGGTTGTAGAACTGCTTGTACCAGATGCGGGCCTTCAGGAAGGCTCCGTCGCTGGGGATGAACAGCGGGTTCAGGCAAGGCGCTTTTTGCGACCAGACTTCAAAGTCCTGTGCAAAGGCCAGGCGGCTGGCTTCCTGGAACTGCTTGGCTGCGACTTCGTCAGCCTTGGTGGGCAGGCCGCCGTGCGCGGTCTTGACCAGCAGGTTGTGCCAGACCTTGATCTTGCCGTCCTCAATGGGGGTGTGCATGATCATCATGAACGAGTTGAACATGCCGCTGACCTTGGAGACCAGAATGGCTGGGCCGTGGTACCAAGTGTCTGTGTGCAGCATGTCACTGGCGCCGCCTTCGCCCACCAGGGTACGGTGGCCGCCGCACTGGCGTTGAATGGCGTTGTGGCCCTTGAATTCGTTTTCAAAGCGCGCCACGGTGGAGCCGTGGATGGGGCTCAGGTGACCGTAGTCGGCAATGTTGTCCACGACTTCCATGGGGTGCTGGCTCAGCTCGCCCAGATAGTCCCACTGACCGTTGACATAGGTTTCGTCATTCCAGTCGCCAAATGTGGGCAGAGCGTAATCAGGCTCGCCACCTTCGGGATCAAACCAGACCCAGATCGCGCCGTACTGCTCGGCCACTGTCCAGCTCTTGACGGCTGCAGCCGCAGGAATGGCGCCATCGTGGTAAGGAATGTCGTTGCACTTGCCGTCTGCGCCAAAGCGCCAGCCGTGATAAGGGCAGCGAATGCCATCGCCTTCCACGTTGCTGCCACCGCCGTCGATCACCACGTAGCTTGTGGTGTTGGGCGCTGCCAGGTGGGTCTTCATGTGGGGGCAGTACGCGTCCAGCAGCACAACCTTGCCGCTTTCGCGACCGCGGTACATCGCGAAATCCTGGCCGAAGAAGCGCACCGCCACAGGCTTGTGGGTGTCGAGCGCCTTGGCCTCGGAAATCATGAACCAGCCACGTGGGTAGGTAAATTCACCGAGGCGGTAGTCCTTCGTGGTTGCCATTGCAGAAGTCTCCATATCTTGTTTTAGACACTGAATCTTCGCGCTGGGGGCCGCGCTGCGCATACTCTGTTTGGACGAGTGGATGTGCCGCTTTGATCTGGCGCAAACCACCAAGGGTTTGCACTATGTTGAGTGTGAGTGCCTGCTTTTTATTGTTCTGGCTGTTGGCGTATCGCTGCGTCAAGCCTTCACTCTTGCGTTTGGGGTTGAGCGCTACCGTCCTGCTTCAGATGGCTTTGGAGCGATGCTCATCCACGTACGAACATGCTCTGCATCCTGATGGGGTGAGGGGACGGCAATGTTCTCGCCGCAGCCTTCCTGAGCGCACTGACTTGTTGTCAGTGCGCTGCAGCGGTGATTTACGCTGCGATTGCGGCCACGCGCTCTTTGTAGATTGGCTGCAGATCAATCATGGTGAAGGCTTTGGCCAGCGGCAGAGCTTCTTCTTCCGTACCCAGCCAGAACAGGGCTGCGGCAATTTCTTCCGGGGTCGCTGCGCCATAGCGCTGGGCCAGCACACCATCATCACCCAGGGTCGCTTTCACGGCTTCAGTCGTCACCACGCCGGGGTTGACGCTGAAGGCGCGTACGCCCTGCGTCTTGTATTCGGTGTTGATGCAACCTGCCAGGCGCGCAATGGCTGCCTTGGATGCGCCGTAGGCAAAGCCCCAGCCGCCCTTGTCTGCAGGCACGGGCGGGTTGAACTGACCGGCGGCCGAGCACACGTTGATAATGCGGCCGCCACCTTGCGCCACCATGGTTGGCAGCAGGCGCTGCGCCAGATGGAAGGGGGCAATCACATTACCCAGCATGGAGCGCTCAAGCGATGCGGTGCTGATGTCGGGAATCAGGTCGTTGATTTCACGGTTCTGATAGACGGCGTTGTTGATCAGCAGATCAATGCGGCCAAAGCGTGCCAGCACGGCATCGGCGGCCTTGTCCAGACTGTCGAGGTCCATCAGGTCCATGACGTGTGAGAACACCTCGCCGCCAGCGGCTTCAATCGCGTCAGCGGTGGATTGCAGGCTGCCCGAGAGCAGTTGGCCGTTAGGCAGGCGCAGCTGGTTATCAAGCTGTGCGCCTTCGGTCAGCGTGCGGGCGGTGATGGCGACGCGCCAGCCTTTGCTGGCAAAGAAGACGGCGGTGGCAGCGCCAATGCCACGGCTGGCACCGGTGATGAGGACGACGGGTTGAGTCATGAAGAAGTCTCCGTATTTTTGTTGTGATCAGGCGGACTGCATTTGCTGCAGGTGTTGCTTGTAGGGTTTGATGGCCAGCATAAAGAACAGCACCGTCAGCAGGAACATCAGTGTCACTCCGGACAGCGCCAGGCGCAGGCCTTCCGTGCCATGGGTCTTGGCAAAGTAGTCCGACAGCATGCCCGTGACCAGAGGCCCCACGCCCACGCCGAGCAAGGTGATGAAGAGGTTGAGCACAGCAGCGGCTACGCTGCGCTCGCCCGCGCCTACCAGCTGGCTGATGGCGCTGTATGACAGCGTGGCAAACCAGGCGCCGAAGAAGCCGAACATCAGAGCAAACGCCATGGCAACCGGTACTTTGATGTTGCCCAGCATCCAGAAGTCAGAGACGGGCCAGAAAAACACGCCCAGGCCAGCGGGCACGGCGATGAAGCTGCCAATGGCGGCTAGGCGCAGTTGCCAGCGGCTATCACGCTGGCAAAGCTTGTCGGACAGCCAGCCGCAGAACATGGCACCCAGCACGGCGCCAGAGCCACTGGCAATACCAAAGACCAGGCCCGCATGCGAGATGCTCATGCCGTGTATGCGAATGAAAAAGCTAGGTGCCCACACGCCATAGCCATAGCCCGCAATACCCGCCATGCCACAGGCCAGGCAGATATTGCGCATCGCCTTCATGCTCAGCAGGCGCAACACCTGCTTGAGCAAGGGCTCGCGTGCCGCATCGACCGCAGGCTTGGCCTTTGGCGCTTCATAAGCACCACGAACAGGCTCTTTGACAAAAAAGTACACCAGCACGGCCAGAATCACTCCGGGTATGCCAAAGGCCAGAAACACCGAGCGCCAGCCGTAGTACTGGGCCACCATGCCGCCAATGACCAGGCCCAGCAGCGTACCCAGGTTCGGGCCCATCATGAACAGGCTGATGGCGAACGAGCGCATCTTGGGCGGATAAGAGTCCGAAACAATGGAGATCGATGGTGCCATGCCCCCCGCTTCGCCCACAGCCACGCTCATGCGGGCGGCCAGCATGTGCCAGTACTGAGTGGCAAAGCCGCACGCGGCAGTGGCCAGGCTCCATACGCCACAGCACACCGCCACGATATTGCGACGGTTCTGCGTATCGGCCATGCGCCCTACGGGAATACCCAGTAGCGCATAAATCAGGCCAAAGGCCAGCCCCGTCAGCAGCCCCATCTGAGTGTCGGACGCTCCGAACTCCTGCTTGATGGGCTCCAGCAAAATAGAGAGCACCTGGCGGTCAATGAAAGAGAAAATATAGACCAGTGCAAGCAGGGCAAGACTCAGATGAGTGCGCCATGTGACGGTGGGGGGCGAGGTTTGAGGGGTGTGCATGCGCAGCATCGTGAGGGTGGCCTAGGGTTATGCCATCGTCTTTTTGGACGACGACCGGGAAATCCTCAGGTCTGAGCATGTGATCTTCCGCTCATGGCTTTTACGAGAAATATCAAGGAGACTAAATGACCCAGACAAATTCGTCCATTGGCATTCGCCAGTTGCTGGACATGCAGAACCAGGCCTTTATCGCAGAAGGCGCCGTCAGTGCCGAGGTGCGTGTGCAGCGCATTCAGCAAGTCATTGACCTGCTGGTAGAGTCCAAAGATGCGCTGTGCCAGGCTATGGGTGAAGATTTTGGCGGTCGCCCAGCCGTTTTTTCGCTGGCCAATGACATTTTGGGCTCGCTGTCCTCGCTCAAGCACGCACGTGATCATCTGACAGAGTGGCTGGGCGATTCCGTGCGTCCCAGCGTCAAACCTTTTGACATGTTTGGCGCCTCGGCCTGGGTCAAGTACCAGCCCAAGGGCGTGATTGGCATCATCGGCACCTGGAATGCACCGCTGTTTACGCTGCTGTCGCCGCTGGCCTGTGCTTTTGCAGCGGGCAACCGTGCCGTGCTCAAGCCTTCTGAAATTGCGCCGCGCACAGCGCAGGTGCTGGCCGAGGCCGTGGCAAAGCGCTTTGATCCCCAGGTGCTGGCCGTCGTGCAGGGCGGCCCTGAAGTCGCGGCTGCATTCTCCGAGCAGCCCTGGAACCATCTGGTCTTCACGGGCTCGACCAGCGTTGGCAAGCTCATCATGGTGGCTGCGGCCAAGAACCTGGTGCCTGTTACGCTGGAGCTGGGTGGCAAGTCGCCCGTGCTGGTGGGTGACTCTGCCGATATCGCCAATGTGGCTGAGCGCATTGCCGTGGGCAAGTCGCTGAACTCGGGTCAGCTTTGCGTAGCACCCGATGTGGTGTGGGTGCATGAGTCGCGCTTGCAGTCGCTGATGGATGGCATCGTGGCTCAGTACCAGTCGCTATACCCCTCGGTCACGGCGAATGCGGACATGACACCAGTGATCAACGAACGTCACCACGCGCGCGTCAGCGCCTATGTGCAAGATGCCAAGGCCCGTGGCGTGCAGGTGGTGGAAACAGGTGCTGCGCAAGCCGGTGTGGATCGTCGTCTGCCGCTGTCTCTGGTCATCAACCCGCCGCAGGATGCTGAAATTTCTCAGCACGAAATTTTTGGCCCCGCCGTGGTGCTGCGCAGCTTCCAGAACATTCGCGAAGCGGTTGCGGTCATCAATCAAGGTGATCGTCCGCTGGCGCTGTACTACTTTGGCAGCGATGAGGTCGAGCAGAACTGGATTCTGGACAACACCCTGTCGGGCGGCGTTTCCATCAACGATGTGGTCATGCACCCCGCGCTGGAAGATGCGCCGTTTGGTGGTGTCGGCGCTTCGGGCATGGGTCACTACCATGGCCGTGAAGGCTTCCTGGAGTTCAGCCACGCACGCTCGGTCTACAAGGCCGGCAGTCACGACCCGCGCCGCGAGTGGGGCATGCTGCCGCCTTATAACGAGCAGTTTGCGCAGATGCTGAATCAGGCAGTCACCCCTTAAGGCGCATCGCGCTTTCCCCCTCTGTGCTTCGCGGGAGGGGGACGACAGCTTTGCTGCCTCGCACTTGCACTGTGTTTGTTTGGACGCCTTGCCTTGGCAGGGCGTTCTGCATTTTTGCTTTGTGATGGGCTGTGCTCATCGTTCTGACTGAACGGCCTGCGCTTGACCATGGGGCTTGTCCCATGGTCCGTTTGGCAGATGTTTTAAAGGCGTTTCATCCAGAGTATGGGTGGGTCAGAATGCTATTAAAGGACGAGTAATGAACGAGATTTTTCGCCAGTTTTCGCTGGAAGGCCAAGTAGCCGTGGTGACCGGTGCTGGCAAGGGTATTGGCCGTGCTTGTGCCATCACGCTGGCCAAGGCTGGTGCAGATGTGGCGCTGTTTGCGCGCACTGAGGCAGACCTGCAGACGGTCAAGGCTGACATCGAGGCACTGGGCCGACGCGCCATCATCGTGCCCGGTGATGTGAACAAGGAAGAAGATCTCGACAACCTGATCGCCCGCACTGTGGCCGAACTGGGCAAGATCAATGTGCTCATCAATAACGTGGGCGGTGGCGGCCCTAACGACCCGCGCAAGGTCACGGGCAAGGCCGTGGGCGAGATGCTGGCCTTCAACGTGGTGCCTGCCTACACGCTGATCCAGAAGGCTGCTGCTGCGATGGAAGCCTCAGGCGGTGGCGCCGTGGTCAATATTTCTTCGACGGCTGCGCGTTACTCGCAGAAGTACTTCAGTGCCTACGCTGCGGCCAAGGCTGCGCTCAACCAGATGACGCGCTGTCTGGCGCAGGACTTCGGCCCCAAGGTGCGTATCAACGCCATTGAGCCCGGCACCATCATGACGGATGCGCTGGCCCCCTTCCTCACCCCTGAGCGCAAGGAGCGCATGGAGCGCACCACGCCCTTGACACGTCTGGGCCAGCCTGAGGACATTGCTGCTGCAGCGTTGTTCCTGGTCAGCCCCGCATCTAGCTGGGTGACCGGCAAGGTGCTGGGTGTGGACGGCGGCGTGGAAGCGCCTAACTTCTAAGACTGACCATCACCAGAAGCAAAGGGACCGCGAGGTCCCTTTTTTAGTAAGTTTGAATCAAATACCGCTGCAGCCTAATCACTGCATACGGTATTAGCTATCAAATTAGATAGTGCGGCCGGCCTGGTGGCCCGAGTGCATGGCGCCCTCGATATAGCCCAGATCGTTGCAGTCACCAATGCGGCGCACGGGTGTCTGTGTGATGGACTGCAGCTGATCGGCCACGGTGGAGTCGGCCTCGGCGCCCATGGCCAGAACGACGGAGTCAGCAGGCGTGCGGTATTCCTCGCCTTTTTTGTCGGTCCAGATAACTTCCTTGCGGTCGATCTGGGTGACGTTGGCTTGCATCAGCAGCTTGCCGTGGTTTTTCACGGCGTCATACACGCGCCAGCGGCGCACGATGGGCAGCTCAGAACCGGGGTGTGTGCCAGGGTCCAGAACCGTGACTTCGCGGCCGCGCTCAATCAGGAATTCGGCCAGCTCCAGTCCCACCAGACCCGCGCCAATAATGGTTACGCGCTTGCCCAAGGGCATCCACAGTTTGGACAGGTTCTGAATCGCTGCCGTGCTGTCCGTCACCTTGAGCATGCCGCCGGCCTTGAACAGTGCGCGCTCGGCCAGGTTCAGCTTGGCCTTGGCAATCTCGTCGGCGCGGTCGCCCGTCATCAGGCGGCGCAGCTCGTCACCGCTCCACACATGGTCTTGATTTGCGCCGGGAATCGGGGGCGCAGCGCGCTTGGCGCCAGTGCCCACCAGAATTTCGTCGGGCTTGAGGTCAGCCAGCAACTTTGCATCTACCGTGGTGTTCAGGCGCACGTCGATCTGCGGGTGCTTCATCTGCTTGACGAGATAGTCCAGCAGGCGGCCGTTTTCCGGGTAGGCTAGTGCGGCAAAGAACAACGTGCCGCCCAGGCGGTCGCTGCGCTCAGCCAGCGTCACGCGGTGGCCGCGCAGAGCAGCCACGCGCGCCGCTTCCATGCCGGAAGGGCCACCACCGACGATGAGCACATGCTTGGGCTTTTCGGCAAAGGTGATGGTCTTGGTGGTCTCGTGCCCGGTTTGGGCATTGACCGCGCACTTGATGCCTTTGTTGATGAAGATTTCGCTGACGCAGGCATAGCAGTAGATGCAGGGGCGCACATCCTGCGCGGCGTTGGCCTGCAGCTTGTTGGCCATTTCAGGCTCGGCCAGCAGCTTGCGGCCCATGGCCACAAAGTCAATCTCGCCCTTGCTCAAGGCGTCAGCGGCATCGTCCAGTTCCCAGCGGCCTGCCGAGATAATGGGAAGGCTCACCGCCTTCTTGAACTGCTTGGCGAAGTCGCGATAGGCGTTCTGCTTT
Organism: Comamonas sp.; assembly: GCF_036643215.1. GTDB lineage: Bacteria > Pseudomonadota > Gammaproteobacteria > Burkholderiales > Burkholderiaceae_C > Comamonas. The sequence goes on from NZ_JAVXSJ010000027.1 coordinate 24,717, forward strand.
TGCGGAATGGGGGCATCGGTGAAGGCCGTGCCAGTGGTCAGGCGAGCATAGGCCGAGACGCTGATGGCGTTCATGCCCAGCTCTTCGCAGATCTTGGCGGTCTTGAGCGCTTCTTCCATGACGATGCCACCGGGCGTGTGCATCTCTTCAGAGTCCAGGCGCACCCAGACCGGAAAGTCCGGTCCCACGCGCTTGCGCACTTCGGTCAGTACCTCGCGCAGCAGGCGGCTGCGGTTTTCATAGCTGCCGCCGTATTCATCGGTGCGGCTGTTGAAGAAGGGCGAGAGGAAGTTCGCAATCATGTAGTTGTGTGCGCAATGCACTTCAACCGCATCAAAGTTGGCCTGCTTGGCGCGCACGGCGGCGGCTCCAAACCATTCGATCATCTGTGCAATGTCGGCCTTGTCCATCACGCGGTAGCGGTCAGGGTAGGGGCCGATACCGACGAAGGTCGAGAACTCCTTGGGTGTGATGGTCCGCATGGCCTCGGGCGTGGGGCCATCCGGAGGCATGGACGATACCCACATCTCGCGGCCATGGGTGCGGTCATTGGCGGCGACTTTGCCGCTGTGGTTGATCTGAATGGCGACCTTGCCGCCGTGCGCATGCACGCGGAGCGTGACTTCGGCCAGACCTGGAATGAACGAGTCCTCCGAGATGCCCAGCTGGTGTGGCTCGCTGGTGCCTGAAGGCCAGGAGATGGCGGCCGTGCCCATGATGATGAGGCCGGTGCCGCCCTTGGCGCGCTCTTCGTAGTAGGCCTGGGCGCGTTCGCCGCAGATGCCATCGGTGCCGCCATAGTTCTCGCCCATGGGCGCCATGGCGATGCGGTTCTTCAGCTCCATGGAGCCGATGCGTCCGGACTGAAGCAGGGATGCGTGGGGGTTGCTCATTTTCTTTGCTGTCTCCTATAGTTTTCTGCCAAGTTCTGCGCCTTCGTTGATGGCTCGTGTCGCATCAATTTGGTGAGCATCTCGCGCTCCGCCAATCACGGTATGCGCAATATTGTGTGCTTCAAGCCGGGCCGACCAGGGGTTGTGTGACTCTTGTCCGGCGCAGACCACGATGTTGTCCACGCTCAGGCAGCGCTGCTCGCCGCCAATGCGCAGGTGCAGGCCGTTGTCGTCGATGTGGATGTACTTCACATCGTTGAACAGGCGGGCACTTTTGTTCTTGAGTTTGGTGCGGCGAATCCAGCCCGTGGTGGTGGGCAGGGTTTTACCCATGGGCAGCTTGCTGCGCTGAAGCAGCCAGAGCTGACGTGGGGATTCAATGGTTTCGATGGGCTTGATGCCGCCGCGCAGCTCGCGTTTCTGGTCAATGCCCCATTCGCGCTCAAAGGCAGCCACGCTGCCGTCCTCAGCCTTGCTGTGGCTCAGTAGTTCGGCCACATCAAAGCCCAGAGGGCCTGCGCCCACAATGGCGACGCGCTCACCCAGAAAGCGCGGGTTGCGCAGCGCCTCCATATAGTCCACCACCTTGGCATTGTTCTCGCCGGCAATGCCGCTGCGCCGTGGCACCACGCCGCTGGCAACCACCACATGATCAAAGTCGGCCAGCGCAGCCACATTGGGCGTGGTGTTCAGGCGCAGCTCAATGCCAAGGCGCTGAATTTCGCTTTCAAAATAGCGCAGCGTTTCGCCCAGTTCTTGCTTGCCGGGAATCTTCTGCGCCAGAAACAGTTGCCCGCCAATGCGGATGCTGGGCTCAAACAAGGTCACGCGGTGGCCGCGCTCTGCGGCCTCACGGGCGCAGGCCAGGCCTGCGGGGCCTGCGCCCAGAACGGCAACCTTGATCGATTTTTCAGCCTTCTTGATCGGCCACTCCCACTCGCGGCAGGCGCGGGGGTTGACCAGACAGCTGATTGGCTGGCGCGTGAAGATGCGGTCCAGACAAGCCTGATTGCAGGCAATGCAGGTGTTGATGGCGCTGCTCTGTCCCGCCTGCGATTTGCGCACAAAAGCCGGGTCGGCTAGAAACGGGCGTGCCATGGCCACCATGTCGGCGTGACCTTGAGCGATGAGATCGTCCGCCACTTCGGGGGTGTTGATGCGGTTGCTGGCTACCACGGGCACGCTCACCGTCTGCTTGAGCTGCTGCGCAGCCCAGCTGAAGGCAGCGCGGGGCACCACCATGGCGACGGTGGGTATGCGGGCCTCGTGCCAGCCCACGCTGGTGTTGAAAAGGTCTACGCCTGCCGCTTCAAGCTGGCGGGCCAGGTCAAGTACTTCCAGCCAGTGGCTGCCATGTTCGACCAGATCCATTAGCGACAGGCGAAAGCTGATGACAAAATTCTCAGGCAAGGCTGCGCGAATGCCCTGCACGATGCGCAGTGGAAAGCGGCTGCGACCTTGGGCGTCGCCGCCCCAGCCATCCTCACGGAAGTTGGTGACAGGGGCCAGAAACTGGTTGATCAGATAGCCCTCGCCACCCATGATTTCCACGCCGTCGTAGCCCGCATCTTTGGCCAGCAGCGCGCAGCGCACATGGTCGGCAATGATTTGCTCGATCTGCTCATGGCTCAGCTCCAGCGAGCTGCGGTTGCTGAGCTTGGAGATCACGCTGCTGGGTGATACGCCGCCGCTGCCGTGGTCGTAGCGTCCCACATGCAGCAGCTGCATGAGGATGTGGCAGCCCTCGGCATGCACGGCCTGTGTGATGACGCGGTGCCGCTCGGCCTGCTCGGGTGTACAGAGGGTGGAGAACTCGGCGTTTTCTGGCATGCCCAGCGCATGAGTGTTGACGCCAAAACCACCTGTCACAATCAGCTGCAGCCCCTCGCGGGCCCGTTCGGCATAGAAGACGGCCAGCTTCTCGAATCCTTGAGGCTGATCCTCCAGGCCGGTATGCATGGAGCCCATCAGAATGCGATTCTTCAGAGCGAGGTGGCCCACACGAATGGGCTGGAACAAAGAGGGGTACATGAGGTGCTCAGCAGACTATGGCGATGCCAATGCAGAAACACCACAGTAATTTTTCCAAAGGCTAATCACATCGTCCGTTTGCATGTGGTGCATACCACAGGCTTGGGCTTTGATGTGGCACCAACAACCAAACAGAGAAGGAAGAGACATGTCCACTATCGTGATGAGCGGCTGTGCAACCGGCATTGGCGCAGCCACTCGCAAGGCCCTGGAAGAGGCGGGTCACCAGATCATCGGTATTGATATCCGTGATGCAGAAGTGATTGCCGACCTTTCCACCACTGAAGGCCGCAAGCAGGCGATTGCCGATGTGCTGGCAAAGTGCAGCGATGGTATGGACGGTCTCGTGCTGTGCGCCGGTCTGGGCCCGCAGACCAAGGTGCTTGGCAACGTCGTATCGGTCAACTACTTTGGCTCGGTCGAGTTGATGGACGCTTTTCTGCCTGAGCTGAAAAATGGCAAGCAGCCTGCAGCCGTCGTTATCTCATCAGTGGCAGCGGCCCACTTGCCGTTTGACAAGAACCCGCTGGCTGCACCGCTGGAGGCGGGTGAAGAGGCCAAGGCTCGCGCCATTGTGGAGGGTGCTGGCGAGCAGGGCGGCAACCTGGCCTATGCAGGCAGCAAGAACGCGCTGACGGTGGCTGTGCGCAAGCGCGCTACCGCATGGGGCCAGGCTGGCGTGCGCCTGAACACCATCGCCCCCGGTGCCACAGAGACCCCGCTGCTGCAAGCCGGTCTGGAAGATCCGCGCTTTGGCGAATCCATTGCCAAGTTCGTGCCCCCTATGGGTCGCCGCGCCGAGCCTTCGGAAATGGCCTCTGTCATCGCCTTTCTGATGGGCCCTGCCGCCAGCTATGTGCATGGCGCGCAGATTGTGATTGACGGCGGTATTGATGCGGTGATGCGCCCGATGCAGTTCTGACTCCCTGAGGCGCTTCGCGCCTTCCTCGCTGCCACTTTTTCTGGGTGGTGTCAGTTTTGAACATCGTGGAAATTGCATGAACACTGTTGAACATATGACCGCCGTGGTGCATCGCTACGTGGATGCATTGAATGCCAGCGATCTGGACGGCATCGTGGCTTTGTATGCCGATGACGCTACCGTTGAAGACCCTGTCGGCTCTGAACCCCAGCGCGGCATTGCGGCGATTCGGGCGTTTTATGCCAACTCGCTCAAGCTGCCGCTGCAGGTGGTTTTGCAAGGCGAAGTGCGTGCGACGGTGAATGAAGCTGCATTTGCCTTTACCGTTAGTTTTGAATACCAGGGCCGCAAGACCACGGTTGCGCCTATCGACTTTTTCCGCTTCAACGAAGCAGGCAAGGTCGTGAGCATGCGCGCACTGTTTGGTGAGAAAAACATTCACGCAACGGCTTGATGCGGCAAAGAGCAGAGGGAAGTCTGCTCTTGATTTCAAAGCTGCTTGCGCTTGATTAGATTGGATTTCAGAATGTTTTTAATCTGGAATCTATGAATATAAGGCGCAAGCAGCTTTTGTTTTGATAGCGTATTCTTGCCGGGCTTGATTTCATCAATGTCGCTGATTAGGAGCTGGGCAACAGCCGTGCGGTGCTGCATGGCGGCAATCATCCAGCGCGGAATGTGCCAGGCTTCTATCCGGCATCAAGGCACTCACTCCCCTTTGAACACCGCCTGTCGTTTTTCAATAAACGCGTTCATGCCTTCCTTCTGGTCCTGCGTGGCAAACAGAATCTGGTTGGCCTTTCGCTCCAGCATCAGGGCGGTGTCCAGCGATGCATCCATGCCTGCAATGACGACTTCCTTGATCTGCTCTACGGCTAGCGGGGGCATGTTGGCAATCAATTTCGCCATTTTTAATGACTCAGGGATTACCTGATCGTCTGCGCAGACTAGGCTGACCAGACCCATGGCGTAAGCCTCGTCGGCGGTCACAGGTTTGCCGGTCAGCAGGATGCGCATGGCCTGGAATTTGCCCACGGCGCGCACCAGCCGCTGGGTGCCGCCAATGCCCGGCATGATGCCGATGCGAATTTCTGGCTGGGCAAAGCTGGCGCCCTGGCCGGCAATGATGATGTCGCAGTGCATGGCCAGCTCGGCGCCGCCGCCAAAGGCATAGCCGCAGACAGCGGCAATGATGGGCTTGGGGCAGTTTTCAATGGGCGCCCAGACGCGCTCGGTGTGGCGCTTCATGATTTCTATAGGGCCGCAGGAGTCCATGCTCTTGATATCGCCGCCCGCGGCAAACACTTTTTCGCCGCCGGTGAGCACGATGCAGCGCACGCTGTCGTCATGGCTCAGCGCCTGAAATGTCTGCGACAGCGCGGCCTGCAGCGACAGGCTCAGGGCATTGGTGGCCTGCGGGCGGTTGAGCTTGACGATAACGACGCCGTTCTCCGCGCGCTGCACCAGCAGCTCCTGCTCGGCGCTTTCCAAATTTTCAATAGCAGACGGCGATGTAGTCATAAGACATTCCAAGGGTTTGATCTGAGGGGATGGTCGTTTTACGGGGAGTGAGTTACATCGTCCTTTTGGACGTATCTGTGGTGAGTGCTGAAACCTAAATTGGCAGCCATGGATACGAATAACGACTTTCAACATCAAGTGGTTCTGGTGACCGGCGGCACCAAGGGCATCGGCAAGGGCATTGCGCAGGCATTTCTGGCAGCGGGAGCCACGGTGGTGGTTTGCGGTCGCCAGCAGCCCGAGGAGTTGCCTGCCGCTTCCGGGCGCACTGCGGATTTCATCGCTTGCGATGTCCGCGAAGCTCAGGCTGTCAAGGACCTGATTGACGCGGTGAAAACCCGCCATGGCCGCCTGGACGTTCTCGTCAACAACGCTGGCGGTGCGCCAGCGGTAGATGCCGCTACGGTCTCGCCCCGCTTTCATGAAGGCGTGCTGCGCCTCAACCTTTTCTCCACGCTGCATGCATCGCAGGCGGCCAATGCCGTCATGCAGGAGCAGGATAGCGGCGGTGTGATTGTCTGCATCGGCAGCATCAGCGCACTGCGCCCCTCGCCCGGTACGGCGGCCTATGGCGCGGCCAAGGCGGCTGTGCTGAGTCTCGTCAGCTCGCTGGCGGTGGAGTGGGCCCCCAAGGTGCGCGTGGTGGCCGTGAGCCCCGGTCTGGTGCGTACCGAGCAATCGCATCTGCACTTTGGTGACGACGAAGGTATTGCCAGCGTCGCACAAACGATTCCCGCAGGCCGTCTGGCCGAGCCAGAGGATATTGCCAACGCCTGCCTGTATGTGGCGTCCAAGCGCGCGTCATACATGAGCGGTACCAATTTGCTGCTGCATGGCGGCGGTGAGCGCCCGGCATTTCTGGGGGCCTCGAACTCAGATTCCGCACAGAAAAATCACTGAATTTCAAAGGAGACAATCTTGACCGATCAAGACTGGATGACAGAAGTCCGCACCTACGTGGGCAAGCAGTACGGGCGTATTTATGCCTGGGATAAGGTCAACAGCCCGATGATTCGCCAGTGGTGCGAGCTGATGGGCGTGACTGTCAAGTCCAACAGCGAAGGCAAGATCATTGCGCCGCCAGCCATGTTGCAGGTCTGGTGCATGGAAGGCCCGGTGCAGAACAACTATCCGCCCGGCTCCACCACCGAGAACCCCTATGAGGTTCTGAAGCAGATCGAGGCACACAACTTCCCATCCACCGTGGCGGTGAACTCCGAGCTGACGTTTGACCGCGATGTGGTCGAGGGCGAAGACCTGTACTACACCACGCGTCTGGAAGCGATCAGCGAAGAAAAGACCACGGGTCTGGGCACGGGCTACTTTGTCACGCTGATCATGGATTTCTTCTCGATCAAGGCCAAGAATGGCGAAGACGAGAAGGTCGGTCAGCTGATGTTCCGCGTCTTCAAGTTCCGCCCTGCCAATGTGCACACACCTGCACCGGCTGCTGAAGCGGCTGCACCCAAGATCAAGCGCCCCGCACCTGGCGTGAGCGATGACAACCGCTTCTTCTGGGAAGGCGCCAAGCAAGGCAAGCTGCTGATTCAGCGCTGCACAAGCTGTGGCGACCTGCACCACCCACCGGGCCCGGTCTGCCCCAAGTGCCATTCGTTTGACTGGGATACGGTGGAGGCCAGCGGCAAGGGTACGGTTTACTCCTTTGTGGTCATGCACTACCCCGAAGTGCCCCCGTTCGATCATCCAAACCCCATTGGTCTGATTGAGCTGGAAGAGGGCGTGCGCCTGATTGCACAGCTGGTCGGCATCAAGCCTAGCGATGTGCAGGTGGGCCAGAAGGTTCAGGTCGAGTTCAACACCTTTAATGATGGTGAACTGACGCTGCCTCAGTTCCGCCCTGTGGCCTGAGTTGAGGAGCCTGTCATGGACTTTCAACTGACTGAAGACCAGCGTGCATTTGCAGACATGGCGCAAAGCCTGTTTGCTGACTATTGCACCGACGACAAGCTGCGCGAGCACGATGCCTCGGGTCAGCCTTTCATGCAGGACCTGTGGCAGCAATGCGTTGCCTCTGGCCTGAACACCATTCTGGTGCCCGAGGCCGCAGGTGGTCTGGGTCTGGGAACGACCGAGCTGCTGGCCGTGCTGGAGCAGCAGGGCCGCTTTCTGGCGCAGGTTCCTCTGTGGCAGCAGCAAGTGGCTGCTGCTGCGGTGGCCAAGTTTGGTGGTGATGACCCCCGTGTCACGGCAGCGGTGCAATCGGTTCTGGAAGGCGCGCTGATTGCGCTGTCGCTGGAAAACCTGGTCGCCAGCCGTGGCCCTTCGCTGCAGATCAAGGATGGCCAGCTGCACGGATCGCTCAACGCAGTCGCTCTGGCTGCACAGGCCGATCTGGCTCTGGTGGCCGCTGCGGCAGAGAACGGTACTACCAAAATGGTACTGGTCAGCCTGCAAGCCGCTGGCGTTCTGCGTGTCGATGGTATGCGCCAGGACTACTGTGCTGTGGCCGATATTCAGTTCAGCGCCACCCCTGTGATCGCCGTGCTGAGCAGCCGCGCAGTGGAGTGGGTGAGCGAGCAGGCGATTGCCTGCCTGGCCAGCCTGCAGCAAGGCGTGACGCAGGAGCAACTGCGCCGCACCGTGGAATACGTGACCGAGCGCAAGCAGTTCGATCGCCCCATCGGCACCTTCCAGCTGGTGCAAGGCCAGATGGCAGATGGCTACATCCTTTTGCAAGCCCAGCGCAGCGCCTTGAGCCAGCTGGTCTGGCGACTGGATGCCAACCTGCCTTGCGCACCTCAGGCGCATGCAGTGCGCGTTCAGTCCAATGAGCTGGGCTTGAAGATTGGCCGCGTGGCACAGCACGTGCACGGCGGCATGGGTGTGGATGTGACCTATCACATGCACCGCTACCTGCTCTGGTGCCGCGCGCTGGCTGTTGAGTTCGGCAGCGCCGATCAGCACCTGGAAGCCCTGGGCCAGTGGCTCGCAGACAACGACACGCTCGGCTGGAAGTACGACCTTACTGAAGACCGCTAAGGAGACAACATCATGGCAAATCAAACACCTCGCTTTGAATCGGTGAACGTCGGCGACGAACTCCAACCCCTGAGCGTGCCCGTGACTGTGCCGCTGATTGCAGGCGGCGCCATTGCAACGCGTGACTACTTTCCCGGTCACCACGACCGCGATGCTGCACGTGCGCTGGGCTCGCCCCACATCTTCATGAACATCCTGACCACCAATGGTCTGGTGCAGAGTTTTGTCGAAAGCTGGGCTGGCCCCGAGTCGCGTCTGATGGATCTGAAGATTCGTCTGGGTGCGCCTAACTACCCCGGTGACACGATGAAGTTCACGGCCTCCGTGACGGAGAAGAACGATGCCACGCGCAGCGTCCAAGTCACCTTGAAGGGCACCAACTCCATGGGCTCCCACGTCAGCGGCACTGTGCAAGTCGCCCTGCCTTAAGAACAACAAACGGAGACATTCCTGTGAACGATATGAATATTTCCGGTCGCGCCGCCATTGCGGGTCTGGGCGCTACAGAATTTTCCAAAAACTCCGGCCGTACTGAGCTGCGTCTGGCGATGGAAGCCACGCTGGCTGCTCTGGCGGATGCGGGCATCGACCCCAAGGAAGTGGACGGCTTCTCGTCCTATTCCGTGGACAAGGTTCCCGAGTATGAAATCGCCCGCCTGCTGGGTGCGCGCAATGTGAACTTCTTCTCGCAAGTGCCGCATGGCGGCGGCGCAGCTTGCGGCCCAGTGCTGCATGCCGCGATGGCAGTGGCGACGGGCGTTGCGAAGACGGTGGTGGTGTACCGCGCCATGAACGAGCGCAGCTGGTACCGCTTTGGCACCGGCAGCTACGGCTTCGGCAGCTCGCCCTTCTTCGATAACGTGAACTATGGCTGGTATATGCCCCATGGTTTCCACACGCCTGCAGCCTGGGTGGGCATGTTTGCCCGTCGCTACATGCACGCTTTTGGCGCCACGAGCGAAGACTTTGGTCGTGTTGCTGTTGCCGTGCGCGACTTTGCTGCCACCAATCCTGCTGCCTTCTTCTACGGCAAGCCTATTACGCTGGAAGAGCACCAGGCCAGCCGCTGGATTTGCGAGCCCCTGCATTTGCTGGACTGCTGCCAGGAGTCTGACGGTGCCGTGGCCATGGTCATTACCTCCAGCGATCGTGCACGCGACCTGAAGGCCAAGCCTGTGTTCATCAAGGCTGCCGCTCAAGGCATCTCTGATGGCCAGCAGTCCATGACTTCGTTCTACCGCGAAGACATCACCGGTCTGCCTGAAATGGGCCATGTGGCCAGCCAGCTGTGGAAGCAGAGTGGCCTGAGCCCTCAGGACGTGCAAAGCGCCGTGCTGTATGACCACTTCTCGCCGTTTGTGCTGCCCCAGCTCGAAGAGTTCGGTTTCGTCAAGCGTGGCGAGGCCAAAGACTTCATCCGCGCTGGCGAGCATGCGCGTGGCGGCTCTTTGCCCATCAATACCCACGGCGGTCAGCTGGGCGAGGCTTATATCCACGGCATGAACGGCATTGCCGAGGCAGTGCGTCAGATTCGCGGTACTTCGGTCAACCAGGTCAAGGACGTGCACAACATGGTGGTGACAGCCGGTACCGGCGTGCCCACCAGCGGCCTGATTCTGGGCGACCGCGCTTGATTGAAAGGGGCAAACCATGTTCATTGATTTGACCCCGGAGCAGCATGCGCTGCGCCTGAAGTGCCGTGACTACTTCCAGAACCTGATGACGCCCGAGATCAAGGCCCGCATGCGCGGTGCCGAGGGCGGCGACGAGTACCGCGCCCTGATCCGCAAGATGGGGCGCGACGGCTGGCTGGCCATTGGCTGGCCCAAGGAGTATGGCGGTCAGGGCCTGTCGGCTACCGAGCAGCTGATCTTCTTTGAAGAAGCCAACATCGCAGGCGCACCTCTGCCCTTCGTGACCATCAGCACCGTTGGCCCTGCGCTGATGGAGCATGGTACTGAAGCGCAGAAAAAAGAGTTTCTGCCCGGCATGGCCTCTGGCGACATCATTTTCGCCATTGGTTACTCCGAGCCCGGCGCAGGCTCTGATCTGGCGGTGCTCAAGACTCAAGCCCAGCTGCAAGGCGATCTGCAAAGCGGCCATTTCGTGGTCAACGGCCAAAAGCTGTGGACCTCGGGCATTGAGTCGGCTGACTATGTGTGGCTGGCTGCACGTACTGATCAGGATCTGCCGCGCCACAAAGGCATCTCCATCATGGTAGTGGATGCCAAGGCCAAGGGCTTTTCGCACACGCTGATTCAGACCGTTGGCAACTTCACGGCTGCTACGTATTTCGACAATGTTGAAGTGCCTGCAAGCCGCCTGATTGGCTCGCTCAACGGTGGCTGGAGGCTGATTACCGCTCAGCTCAATCACGAGCGTCTGGGTCTAGGTGCATGGTCTGACAAAGTGTTCGGCCCCTTCACCAAGGTACTGGAATGGGCCAAGGCCAAGGATGAAAACGGCCGCCGCGCGGTCGATCAGGCCTGGGTGCGCCGAAGCCTGGCGGAGTGCTACACCCGCATCGAAGCCATGCGCCTGACCAACTTCCGTATTGCGGCAAGTCTGGAAGCCGGAGCCATGGACGTGAGTCTGGCATCTGCCACCAAGGTCTATGGCTCTGAAGGCGTGGTGGAAGTGCTGCACCGCCTGATGGACATCGTGGGCAGCAGCTCTCTGGTGCGTGGTGGTTCTGCCGCTGCCTACCTGATGGGCGAGCTGGAGTATGAGCTGCGTGCAGCACCTATCAACACCTTTGGTGGTGGCACGAACGAGATTCAGCGCGAGCTGATTGCTCAGTTCGGCCTGGGTATGCCGCGCCCTCAGCGCTGAGCGAACCTCTCACACATAACAAAGACAAGGAGACAGGTGATGAGTGAAACCACTCTGGTGTCGCGCGAGCAGACCCAGCTCAAGCTGGATCGTCGCGCCCCCATCGCGGCCAAGTACATGGCTGCCACGCCTTACACGATGGCAGACCGCCTGGATGACTGCGTGCGCGACTTTGGTGAGCGCACCTTTCTGACAGAAGGCGATGTGCGCTACACCTACGCACAGTTCAATCAGCGCGCGAACCAGGTGGCACGTGCGCTGCATGAGCAGGGCGTGAAAAAGGGCGATGTGGTGGCCATGGCCATTGAAAATCGCGCTGCATTTTTCTTCGCCTGGTTTGGTATTGCCAAACTGGGTGCGGTCGTGGCCTTCATCAACACCCATGTGGCTGGCAAGCCTCTGGTGCATGCGCTGGAAGTCACCAGTGCCAGCCATGTGATCGTGGGTGAAGAATGTGCCGAGCGCTTTGCGCAGACCGATGGCCTGAACACCACGCTGACCTACTGGCACTGGCCTGATGAAAGCCGCCTGGCTGCCGCTGGTGTGCTTGAGCAGTTTGGCGCAGACCTGCAGGCGCTGGCCATGACTGAGGATGGCGCCCCCGTGCCGCTTGCGTGGCGCGAAGGCGTGCTGGCGGGTGATACGGCGCAGTACATCTTCACCTCGGGCACTACAGGTCTGCCCAAGGCAGCAGTCATCAGCCACGCGCGCTGGCTGATGGCGGGTGACTCCATGCAGGTGCTGTGGGAGATCACCAAGGACGATTGCTTTTACTGCTTCTTGCCGCTGTACCACGGCGCAGCCTCCATGTCGCTGACGGCTACGGCCATGGCGGCAGGTGCACGCATTGTGGTGCGCCGCAAGTTCAGCCGCAGCGAGTTCTGGAGCGATATCCGCGCCTATGACATCACCTTCTGCCAGTACGTTGGCGAGATCTGCCGCTTTCTGCTCAGCGTTCCTGCTGCAGATAACGACAAGGATCACACTCTGCGCAAGATGGCCGGCACGGGTCTGACGCCAGAAATCTGGCAGCAGTGGACGGGGCGCTTTGGCGCCGACTTCCAGATCTTTGAAGGCTGGGGCGGCACTGAATCCAACACCAATACCATCAATCTGGATAACCGCATTGGCTCCTGTGGTCGCGTTCCTTACTGGGAAAAGACCAATCTGCGCCTGGTGCGTTTCGATCAGGAAAAGGGTGACTACATTCGTGACGAAAATGGCTTTCTGCAACTGGCGGGTGTGGACGAGCCAGGCGAAGCTATCGGCATGGTGATTCAGTACCCGGGCGTGGTAGCAGGCCGCTTTGAGGGCTATACCAACGTCGAGGCTTCAGAGAAAAAGCTGCTGCGTAATGTCTTCCAGGAAGGCGATGTGTGGTGGACTTCTGGCGACTTGCTGCGCTGCGATGAAGACGGCTACTGCTGGTTTGTGGACCGCATTGGCGACACCTTCCGCTGGAAGAGCGAGAACGTCTCGACCATGGAAGTCAGCGATGCGCTGGGCGACTTTAACGGCCTTGACGCTATCACCGTTTATGGCGTGCAGGTACCCGGCCACGGCGGCCGTGCTGGCATGGCGGCTTTGGTGATGCAGGAAGATGCACAGTTTGAGCCCAAGGCCTTCTGGGATATGGCCATTGCCCGTCTGCCGCGCTACGCTGCACCGCAGTTTGTGCGCCTGATGGATACGCCTGACATGACTGGCAACTACAAGCTGCGCAAGGTCGATCTGCAAAAGCAGGGCTATGACGCAGCCCAGACCAGCGACCCGCTGTTTGTGCGCAATGACAAGCTGCAGACCTATGTGCCGCTGACCGCAACTGCAGTTGAGGAGGCTCTGCGTGGATAACGCTGTCGCGCAAGAACGCGCCCGGGCCAAGCCCGCAGACGTACTGCGCTACCCCTTCGAGCCGCCAAAGCCCGATGGCAGCCATGTGGAGATCGTCCCCGGTCTGCTGTGGCTGCGCATGCCCATGCCCATGTCGCTGGACCACATCAATGTCTACCTGCTACGAGATGGCGAAGGTTGGGCGATGGTTGATACGGGGCTGGGTATTCCCAGCACCTTTGAGCTGTGGGAAAAGATCTTCACGGAAAAGCTGGCCGGCCAGCCGCTGACCCGCGTGATCTGCACCCACTGCCACTACGACCATGCGGGTGCTGCCCACTGGTTGCAGGAGCGCTTTGGCGTGCCGCTGCTGATGACTTATGGCGAGTTCATGATGCTGCGCTCGCTGATGGGGCCGCCGCCTGATCCGCTGCCACAGTCGCACCGAGACTTCTATGCGCGCTCCGGGGTCACGGATGAAGAGCTGGATCACATGGTCGGCGCCATGCGCAAAGACCCGTTTATGCCCAAGCCGCCGAGCAACTATCAGCGCATTCGCCCTGGCGAGGTGCTGCAGGTAGGTGACCGACGATGGCGCATTGTGCTGGGTGAAGGTCACTCGCCAGAGCATGCCTGTCTGTACTGCGAAGAAGACGGCATCTTGCTGGCGGGCGATCAGGTGCTGCCGCGCATCACATCGAACGTGATGGTCAGCCCCATCGAGCCCGAGGGCAACCCGCTCAAGGACTGGATGGCATCGCTGCAGCGCCTGCACAGCTTGCCTGCAGATACGCTGGTTCTGCCTTCGCATCAAGGCGTGTTCTACGGTTTGCACGAGCGGCTGGATCAGATCCGGGAGCACCACGAGCAGCAGTTTGATTTTCTCAAGTCGCATCTGCAGCAAGTGGGACGTGCGTCGGCGGCAGAGCTGGTTCCGGTGCTCTTTCCCAAGCTGCGCGGCCCCGTTGATCGCCTGATGGCACTAGGGGAAACCATGGCCCATTTGAACCTTCTTTACCTGGCTGGAGAGCTTTCGCGCCAGTCCCGAGAAGGCAAGATTGCGTATTTTTCGTTGACGTAAGGAATTGCCATGACGGAACTAGAAACATTCAAACAAGAAGTCGCTGGCTGGCTGGAAGAAAACTGCCCGGTCAGCATGCGCCGCCCCATCGTTTCGGAAGAAATGGTGTGGGGTAGCTCCCAGCTGGAATTCATCAACGAAGACCAGAAGCTGTGGTTTGAGCGCATGCGCGACCGTGGCTGGTTCGCACCCGCCTGGCCCAAGGAATATGGCGGCGGCGGTCTCAACCCGAAAGAAGCGCGGATCCTCGAAACCGAGATGGCGCGACTGGGTTGCCGCCAGCCCCAGTACAACCTGGGCGTGTGGATGCTGGGCCCGGTGCTGGTTGAAGAGGGTACGCACGAGCAAAAGCTGGAGCATCTGGTTCCCATGATGCGTGGCCAGCAGCGCTGGTGCCAGGGCTTCTCTGAGCCCAATGCCGGCTCTGATCTGGCCAGCCTCAAGACATCGGCCAAGCGCGTGACGGATGAGCAGGGTGAAGCCTATATCGTCAACGGCGGCAAGATCTGGACGTCTGACGGCGACAAGGGTGACTGGATGTATGCGCTGGTGCGTACCGACAGCAGCTCCAAGAAGCAGCAAGGCATCAGCTTTGTACTGATCGACATGAAGAGCCCTGGCGTGACGGTCAAGCCTATTGAGCTGATCAGTGGCAAGTCCAGCTTCTGTCAGGTCTTTTTTGACGATGTGCGCGTACCCGTGCGCCAGCTGATTGGCAAGGAAGGCGAGGGCTGGTCTCTGGCCAAGAAGCTGTTGCAGCACGAGCGCGCCGCCATGTCCAAGTTCACCGAAGGTGGTGCGCCTTCACACGATGCCCTGAAAACAGCCCTGCCTTACATGGTGGATGAGCAGGGGCAGGTCAATGATCCTGTGCTGCGCGACAAGCTGGCCAGCGTGCTGATGGATGCTCAGGCTTTTGGCTTGACACACCGCCGCGTGACGGAGAAAGCGCTGGCGCGTCAGGATATCTCCGGCCCCTCCAGCATCATGAAGCTGGTGCAGACCGAGCAGGAAGTGGCCAAGTACGAGCTGCTGGAGCAGGCGCTGGGCTTGCGCGGGCTGGGCTGGGAAGGCGATGACTTCAGCGCCGATGAACTGGATGTGTGCCGCGCCTGGCTGCGCTCCAAGAGCTACACGATCGCGGGCGGAAGCTCCGAGGTGCAGCTGAACATTATTGCGAAGCGGGTGCTGGAACTTCCTTGACCCCCTGGAGCAGCTTTGCTGCTTCTCCAAAGGGAGACGACAGCATTGCTGCGGGGCGGCCCTTGCTTGCTGCCTCTGGTTTGGGCCAAGGTGTGCTGATAAGAAATTGAGATTGGAGACACGATATGACCATGCTTTTGTCGCAAGAGCAGGAACTGCTCAAAGACAGTGCCATTGCCTTTCTGGCTGAAGAAGCTCCCGTGGCCCAGCAGCGCCGCCTGCGGGACGAGAAGGTAGAGCAGGGCTTTGATACCCAGCTTTGGCAGCAAATGGTGGAGATGGGCTGGCCCGTGGCCGTGTTGCCTGAGGAGCACGATGGACTTGCCGCAGGCTATCTGGGCATGGGCGCCGTGTTTGAGGCCATTGGCCGCAACCTGTCGGCCCAGCCTTTGCTGAGTCAGGCCGTCATTGCACCTGAGTTGCTGATTCGCGCAGGTTCTGCCGCGCAGCAGGCGCAGTGGCTGCCTTTGCTGGCGGCTGGCGAGGCGCGCATTGCACTGGCCACCGATGAGCAATCGGGTCTGCACCTGCCAGCCAAGCTGAGCACTATTGCCACCAAGAGCAGCACTGGCTGGAGCCTGAGCGGCGAAAAATATTTCGTGATTGATGGCGTGGGTGCCAACGCCTTTGTGGTTCTGGCTGCTTCGGGTGAAGGTGCTCCCGGCCTGTGGCTGGTGCCAGCGGATGCGCAAGGTGTCTCGGTGCAGCGTCAGTCGCTGATCGACAGCCGCAATATGGCGCGCGTGCAGTTTGACCAGGTGGCACTGACGGCAGAAATGGCGCTGGTCGCCATGCCTGCCGCCAAGGTGCTCGATGAAGTGCTGGACCGCGCTCGAGCCTGTCTGGCTTCTGAAGCGCTGGGCCTGATGCGTGAAGTGTTTGAGCGCACGGTGGCTTACCTCAAAGAACGCGTGCAGTTTGATGTGGTGATTGGCTCCTTTCAGGCGCTGCAGCACCGCGTATCGCGCCTGTATGTGGAACTGGAGTTGCTGGAAAGCTGCGTGCTTGGAGCCCATGAAGCCATTGATTCTGGCAAAGAGGCTCAGGTGGCAGAGCTCGTGAGCATCGCCAAGGCCAAGGCATCCGATCTGTGCGAGAAACTGTGCAACGAAGCCATTCAGCTGCATGGCGGTATCGGCGTGACCGATGAACTCGATATCGGCCTGTTCTTCAAGCGGGCACGTGTTTTGCAGCGCTTGCTGGGCGATGGTGGTTTCCACCGTGCCCGCTTTGCTCAGCTGAAAGGATTTTGAGATGACGACAGAGACCAGTGCCGCCCCCTCCATTGGCGACAAGATCAAGGGCGTTCGCGCTCAGCTGACTTCACCTGGCGCACCGTTTGAAGTGCAGCAGCTCACGCTGGCTGATGGCCGCAATGTGGCGGCCTATCGCAATGCTTTTCAGAACCTGCCTCAGTTCATCAACGCCGGGCGAGCACATGGCGCGGCTGAATTTCTGGTGTACGGCGATGACCGCTGGACGTTTGACCGATTCTTTGCCGCGGCCGATGCGCTGGCCAGCCGTCTGCAAAAGCTCCATGGCCTGAAGGCCGGTGAGCGTGTGGCCATTGCCATGCGTAACCGCCCCGAATGGGCTGTGGCATTTGCGGCGGTGGCTTTGCTGGGTGCCGTGCCCGTGCCGCTCAACAGCTTTGGCTTGAGCAGCGAGCTGATGGCCAATCTTGAAGACACCACGCCAGTCATGCTGTTTTGCGATGCAGATCGCTATGCGCGCGTCAAGGAAGCTATCGCTGGTCAGGCCATCAAGACGGTGGTGGTGGATGGCGAGGGTGGTGATGTCAGCTGGGCTGAGCTGACGGCGGGTGGCCACGACGGTTTTGCCGCGCCGCAGCTGGACTCTGATGTGCCCGCGCTGGTCCTGTTCACCTCGGGTGCAACCAGCCGAGCCAAGGGTGTTGAGTCAACGCACCGCGCTGTATGCCAGGGCTTGTTCAATATTGACTTCATCGGCGCCTTGGCCGCGATCACATCGCCCGATGCGATTGCCGCCATCATGGCGCGCCAGTTGCAGCCGACTACGCTGTCTGCGGTTCCGCTGTTCCATGTCAGTGGCCTGCATGCGCAGTTTCTGGTTAGCCTGCGCCACGGCCGCCGCCTGATCTTTGTTCACCGCTGGGAGCCTGAAAAGGCTGCCGAGCTGATCCGCAAGGAAAAGGTCACGCAGTTCAATGGCGCACCCAGCATGGTGCAGCAGCTCATCAGCTTGCCGGGCTTTGAGCAGCCCGAGAACTCGGGCAACCTCTCTGGCGTTGGCTTTGGCGGCGCAGGCCTGCATCCCCGTCTGATTGATGATGTGCTGGGCAAGTTCAGCGGGCGTATGTCGGGCATCGGCTTTGGTTTGACGGAATCCAACGGAGTCTGCGCAGGCAGCTCTGGCCGCATGTTTGAGGCGCATCCTCGCAGCTCTGGTGTGCTGTCTCCCATTATTGAGGTTCGCATTGCCGATCTGGATGGAACGGCCTTGCCTGTCGGCGCTGCCGGAGAAATCTGGTTGCGCGGCGTGACCCTGATGGAGCGCTACTGCGGCGATACCGAGGCCACGGAAAACGCCATGCGGGGCGGCTGGTTCCACACCGGTGATATCGGTGTTCTGGATGATTCGGGATTCTTGACCATCGTTGACCGTATCAAGGATGTTATCAACCGCAGTGGCGAAAAAATAGCGGCGGCTGAGGTCGAGTCCTGTTTGCTTCAGCACGAAGCACTGGAGGAGGCCGCAGTGTTTTCCATGCCGCATGAGGTGACTGGCGAGCAGGTGGTTGCCGTGGTGGTGGGAAAGCCCTGGAGTCAGGTGACGCCCGAGGCCTTGCGCGACTTTGTGGCGCAGCGCCTGGCGGGCTACAAGGTGCCGACACAGATTGTGGTGCGTGATCAGCCTTTGCCACGTAATCCTGCCGGAAAGATGCTCAAGGCCGCCATCCGTAAGGAGTGCGCTCACCTGATGAGCTAATGCACTGTTCTGGGGTGTCCTAGGACTTTCCCCTGAGTCTTCAAAAAGCCTGCTGCCGCCAAGTGCGCCAGCAGGCTTTTTCATTGGGAAAAGTTACTTTCATGCCCTATGTGGACTAGGCCTCTAGGGTCTGTCAGTAGTCTTCTCAGACGATGGGTTTAAGACTCTGCTCAAGCAGTATGCAACTGCCTGCAAACGGCAAAACCAAGGGGTACGGCGAGGCATGAATGTCGTTTGTAGCACCCGTCAAAAAAAACTCTAGAACCTAGGAGACAGAGATGAAGTTTGTGACAGCAAAGACTCCGCTCGCAGTGGCAGTGGGTTTGTTGGTGGCAACGTCGGTATGGGCGAAGGTACCGGCTAGCGAAGCAGAACAGCTGGGCAAAGAGCTGACTTGTGTTGGTGCGATCAAAGCCGGCAACAAGGAAGGCACTATCCCTGAGTTCACTGGCAAATGGCTGGGCGCTCCAGCGGGCGTGGCGCACGTCCAGGCGAGCGGCAAGCATCCTGTCGACATCTATGCGGACGAGAAGCCAATTCTCGTGATTACCGCCGAGAACATGGATAAGTACGCTGACAAGCTCAGCGATGGTCAAAAAGCCATGTTCAAGAAGTATCCCAAGACCATGCAGCTCCCTGTCTACAAGGGGCACCGTGACTTCCGCTACACCGATGAGACTTGCGTCATTCTGAAGAAGAATGCGCTTGAATCTGAAGTCGCGGCAGATGGCTTGAGCATCAAGGGTCACTTTGGTGCCATCAACTTCCCGATTCCCAAGACGGGCCAGGAAGTGATCTGGAACAACCTGCTGCCCACACGTGCCTACACGGAAACGATTATTCGTGACATGGCCAATGTGCTGTCCGACGGCAGCATGAGCTTCGGCCGCATGGGCAACCGCAATCTGGACATGGTGAATATGCCGGAGAAGCTGGGCACGCCAGTGGAAGGCCCAATGGCCTACAGCACCACCCGAGGCATGCTGCCCGAGCGTGAAAAAGGTGGCGTTACCAACTCCGTAGAACCCACCAATTTTGGCAAGGACAAGCGTCTGGCCTGGAGCTATGACCCCGGTACACGTCGTGTGCGTCAGGTGCCCGAGTATGGCTTTGATCAGCCCATGACTGGCACCGGCGGCAAGATGACGATTGACTCTGATCGTCTGTTCAATGGCTCGCCTGAGCGCTACAACTGGAAGTTGCTGGGCAAGAAAGAGATGTATATCCCCGCCAACAACTTCAAGATTCACCAGGCGACTGTGAAGTACGCAGACCTGCTCAAGCCTGGTCACGCCAACCCAGAGTTCATGCGCTATGAGCTGCGTCGCGTATGGGCTGTGGAAGGCACGCTGAAGGAAGGCTTCCGCCACCTCTATGGCAAGCGCGTTCTGTTTGTGGATGAGGACACCGGTCAGGCCGTGGCTTCCGATATGTATGACGCACGCGGTCAGCTCTGGCAGCAGGCCCTCATCAACTACTACTACTCGTTCGATATCAAGGCTTGGCACGCAGGTACGTCCTTCTATCACGACCTGAATTCGGGCGGATACATGGGCTACAACTTGTTCCAGGAGCGCCCTCTGGGTCCCATCCTGAACAAGGGTGACCTGACTCCTGCCATGTTCACGCCAGAAGCCGCCCGCAACGCTGGCAACTAAGTTTTATCAACGAGCAATTCACTATGAAAAACAATATAAAGAAACTCACCCCCATTGCCGTGGCTGCGCTGCTGTCTCTGGGTATGGGTGCTGTTCACGCGGGGGAGACCATTGAGCTGGGCGATGGCGTCAAGTTCGACTGGCGTCTGAACATGAGCTATGGCCTGGGTGTGCGTTTGGAGAACCCCGTGGCTGCTTCGCCTGCAACAAACTCGCTGCGCACTGACGGTAACTTGAACTTCAAAAAGGGCTCGCTGACGGCAAACCGTCTGGGCGCTGTCTGGGAAAGCAAGTTGTCCAAGGGCGACAGCGGCTTTGTGCTGAATGCCAGCACTTTCTATGACGATGTCTATCACGGCAGCAACGATAACAAGGGACCTATCAGCACGCCCGGCCCGGTCAATGAGTTCAACTCTGCGGCCAAGCGCTACGGTGGTGGCTATTCGCGTCTGCTGGATACCTATGCCTACACCAGCTTTAACATGGGCGAGTCTCGTGCCACAGTGCGTGTCGGTAAGCAGGTCGTGAACTGGGGTGAATCCAATCTGTTTGCCAATATCGCATCGGCTCAAGGCCCCAGCGATGCGGCCAAGGCAGCATCGCCTGGTGCTGAAGTCAAGGAGATTTTGCTGCCCGAAGATCAGATTTCCGCTTCTCTGGAAGTGAACCCCAAGCTGTCGCTGCTGGCACATTACCAGTTCGGATTCCATGAAACCCTGCTGCCTGCACCTGGCATGTACACCAGCACCAGCAATGCCTTGGGTCCGGGCGCATCCTGCCTAGGCTACTACAAGGAGGGGACCTGCGCAGGTTACAAACGTGGCAACGATATTCGCCCCAGCAGCACTGGGCAGTGGGGTATTGGTGGTCGCTTCCGCGTCACTGATGAAACCGAAGTCGGTCTCTACTACCTGAACTACAACGATCGCACGCCTTCGCTGGTGTTGAACATGAATGGCCGTATTCCTACGGGCTATCAGGTGCGTTATTTCGATGACATCCATATGTTGGGTGCAACAGCCAGCTCTACCTTCGGCAAGTTCTCTGGCTATACCGAAGTCAGCTATCGCAAGGGTACGCCTGTGCTCAATGGCTCTGGGACGCCTGTGCGTGGTGATGTGGTGCAGGGTAACGTGGGCGGTATCTTCAATATCGGCCGTACAGCGATTGCAGACGACATGTCCTTGCTGGCTGAAGTCTCGGGTTCACGTGTGATGAGTGTGGCCGATGGCAGCAGCGTCGACAACCTGAACTTCAAGACTCGCAATTCGCTGGTGGCTGGTGCAACTTTGACGCTGAGCTACCCCGGTATTTTTGAAGGCTGGGATCTGAGCATTCCTATCAGCTACCAGTCGCAACTGCGCGGTCGCGCTCTGGTCGGCACCTTCGGTGGTGGCCAAAGCGACAGCCGTCTGAGCCTGGGTACAACGTTTGTGCGTAAGAGCAATCTCGCGATCAGCGTCGCCTACATCAACTACCTGGGTAATCCATCTGCGGATCCTCTGCGTGCACGTCCTCTGGCAGACCGCGACCAGCTGTCCGTCACAGCCAAGTACTCGTTCTAAACACTGGGACGAGCCAACCTCACAAAAGCCCGGCTCTCCGGGCTTTTGTGTTTGAACGGGGATGTAAACAAATGCACATTCTGACAAAGACAATTGCCATGCCTCTGGGGGCTGTTGCTCTGAGCCTCTTGAGTTCGGCGGCTTGGGCTCAGCACATGTTCGATGCTTTGCCTCCGTTGCCGAGAGTCGCTCCTTTGATGCCACCCACGGAACTGCGCAGTGAGACACAGGGTGAAATTCGTTTCAAATCCAGCAGCCCTTATGACCTTGATGTGTTGCTCAATCAGCCTGCCAAGGCAGAGGCGACCATGGGCATGGGCAAGCTATTTTTGCCCAAGGGCGCCAGCGAGAAGAAACAGGTACCAGCCATGGTGGTCCTGCCCGGTAGTGCTGGAGCCATTCCTGGACGTGAGAACGAAACTGCGCAGATGCTGGCGGACAACGGCATTGCTGCGTTGCTGGTTGATAACTTCAAGCCGCGTGGTATCAGTGAAGAGATGCCTTATGCACTCAAGGTCATGGGGACCTCCGAGTTCGATGCCGTGGCCGATGCTTATGCGGCGCTGAAGGCATTGAACAAACACCCGGCCATTGATGGCTGGCGTATTGGGGTGATGGGCTTTTCTAAAGGCGGGATCGCGGCGCGCATGAGCATGGATGCCCGTATTCGCGACAAGCTGGCACCTTTTATTCAGCCTTTTGCCATGCATGTGGACTTTTACGGTCCTTGCTATGCGCTGCTGCAGTCACAAAAAACCACTGGCTCGCCGCTGCTCAGCTTTAGAGCGGGAGAAGATGCATCGAACGACCTTGTTGCCTGTGCCCAGCAGGAAGCCATTTTGCGTAAGGCCGGCTCGGATGTCAGTACGGTGGTTTATGCCAAGGCCGGTCATGACTGGGAAAGTGACAAACCGCGCGAGATGACGAACCGCCCCTACCTGGCGGGTTGCACGATTGAGTTCAATGACAAGTACTTTCCGGTCTTGAACGGTCAGCAACTGATTCCTGCAGGCGCTCAGCCCGATCGCCAGACCCGCTACCAGATTCGCGTGCAAAGCGGTAAGGCGCTGGGCGACTGCGTCAAGGTTGGTTATATCGCTGGTCGTGATGAGTCCGCTCGTAGCCTGGCGAGCAAGCAGCTGCTGCAGTTTCTCAAGGCGCGGTTTGAGATGTAGCGTTTTCTGAACTCTGCAAAAGCCAGCTTTTAAGCTGGCTTTTTTTGATGTGAAATAAGCCTCAGGCGCTTATTTAATAAGCGCAGGCAGCTGCGTTTTTAATAGTAAAAATTGGAAGATTAGCAGGCATGAAAAAAGCCGCACAGCGAGCTGTGCGGCCTGATCGTTGATGGAAATCTTCAGGGCTTGGGTGCAGGCTGGAGCACTGAGCGATCACCGATCTCCAGCAGCATGGTCATGCTGCGCTTTTGAATGCGCCAGCCTTGCGGCAGTTGCAGCCATTCGTCTTCATAAAAGCCAATGGCGTCGTAGCGCAGATGAGCGCGATCGCCCAGCCCTTGATGCACTGCACGCACCTGAATTTTGCTGCGCGGGTGGGCCGGGTTGCTGGCATCCACTTCCAGATTACCCAGCAGGTGCTGGGTGGGGCCGCAGCCGTCGAGGTGCGTGCTGATCATGTGACGTACCCTGGCCACACCTTCACAGATGTAGCTGCCACCATAAATCGTGGTGCAGTCAGGTGTGAAAACCTGCTGCAGCAAGTCCCAGTTGCGTGTGTCGCATGCCGTGGCATAGCGAGTCAGGGTCTGGGTCAGAGCATGCTCGAGAAGAACCTGCTCCAGAGTACTTGCTGCAGTGTTCATTACACTTTCCCGTTCACGGACGACTGGGGCTCAGGCTTAAGCATGCCGCCTGCATGGCTGATGCCGCCGGTGCTGCTGGTGCTGGCTGCGGCCTTGGTGCCTTGCTGCTTTTGCATGCGCTTGGCGCGGGCCTTGGCTTCTGCTGGACCCACATTCAGCCAGGCGGCCATGGCAGGCAGCAGGAAGATGGCGCCCAGCATGTTCACCAGGAACATGAAGGCCAGCAAGATGCCCATGTCCGCCTGGAACTTCAGAGCCGAGAATGCCCAGGTGCCCACGCCGATCGACATGGTCAGCGCTGTGAAGATGGCCGCATTACCGCGCTGGCGCATGGCCTCATAGAAGGCCTCGCGCAGCGAGATATCGCGCTCGCGCAGCTCGTGCTGCATGCTCTCGAACAGGTAGATGCCGTAGTCCACGCCCACACCCACACCCAGTGCCACCACGGGTAGCGTAGGCACCTTCAGGCCAATGCCCAGCATGGCCATCAAGGCGTTGCAGAGAATGGACACGATGGCCAGAGGCACGACGATGCACAGCACGGCGCGCCAGCTGCGGAAGGTCAGCCAGCACAACAGCGTGATGGCGCCAAAGATGGAGCCCAGCATCTGCACTTCAGCGTGCTCAACGGCTTCATTGGTCGCAACGGCCACACCGGCGTTGCCGCCAGCCAGCAGGAACTTGACGTTAGGCGTCTTGTCTGCCGCGATGAATTCACGCACTTCGTTGACCACATGGGTCAGTGTCGCGCCTTCGTGGTTCTTCAGGAAGACTTGCAGGTTGATGACCTTGCAGCCTTCGGTGTTCAGACCCAGGTCAGGCGACAGTGCCTTGGCGCCGGAGCGCAAAGACGCTTCTGTGCGCTGCAGAGCAGCCCAGCGGGGATTGCCTTCGTTGTTGCTGGACGCTGCAATCTTGGCCAGGCCAGAGACCGTAGAGACCGATTGAACACCATCCACGCGGCGCATGCGGGCGTCAAAACGCTCGACGGCATTCATCACCTGCCAGTTCAGGCAGCCTTCGTCGAGGTTGGATGTTTCCACGAAGACGGACAGCACATCCATACCAATGGAGTAGTTGCTGATGATGTTGTCGTTGTCGCGGTTGTAGCGCGATTCGGCGCGCAGCTCGGGGGCGCCAGTGCCAACGTCACCCGTCAGCAGATGGCGAGACTCGTAAGTACCCACAGCCAGCAGTACCAGCGACACCGCCAGCGTCAGCAGAGCGGGGCGCGATTCGGCCAGGCCAGACAGCTTCCACCAGATGGGGTTGCGGCCGTTGGATGTCGACGAGGGCGATTGCATCGCCTTCTTTTCCAGACGCAGATTGGCCAGCACCGCAGGCAGGAACACTTTGTTGGTGATGATCATCAGTAGCACGCCCATGCAGGCGGTCAGGCCCAGTTCGTGCACGATGGGGATGTCGATCAGCATGATGACCATGAAGCCCAGGGCGTTGGTCAGCAGCGCCAGTGCACCGGGAATAGCCAGCTTGCGAATCGCGTTCTCAGCGGCGAGCTTGGAGCTCAGGCCAGCGCGTACATCATGCTTCCATGCGCCTGTCATCTGCACCGCGTGCGACACGCCGATGGAGAAGATCAGGAAGGGCACCAGAATCGACATGGGGTCGATGCCGTAACCAATCAGCGGCAAGATACCCAGCAGCCAGATCACGGGCAGCAAGGCCACAGCCAGACCCACCACGGTGAGGTTGGTGGACTTGGTATACATGCGCAGCATGATGGTGGTGATCACGAACGCGATGGCGAAGAACGTCATCACCGTGCTCAGGCCGTCCATCACATCACCCAACACCTTGGAGAACCCAATGATGTGAATGGAGATGTCCTTGCTTTCAAACTTGCTGCGAATCTCTTCCAGTCGCTGGGCGACCTTGTGGTAGTCCAGCTTTTCGCCGGTCTTGGGGTCCACTTCCAGCAAGTCGGCGCGCACCATGGCGGACTTCAGGTCGTTGCTGACCAGCGAGCCAATCTGGCCGGACTTGGCCACGTTGGAGCGTACCTTGGCAAGACCTTCCTCGTTGGCTTCAAAGCGCGAAGGAATCAGCACCTCGCCCACATAGCCCACTTCGGTGATCTCGATGTACTTCACGTTCGGGGTGTACAGCGAATACACCTGACCGCGGTTCACGCCGGGGGTGAAGAACACCTCGTCCGTCACGCCGCGCAGCGCATCCAGAAATTCCTTGTTGTAGATATCGCCCTGCGCGCCCTTCCACTCCACGCTCACCAGAATGCGGTTGGCGCCAGAGAAGGTGCTGGCATGCTTGAGGAAAGCCGTCATGTAGTCATGACGCATGGGGATCAGCTTGTTGAAGCCGGGATCCAGATGGGTGCGCGTGGCAGAAATGGCCAGCAGTACCGTGGCAATCAGCGTCAGAACGACGATGGATTTGCTCCACGAAATCAGCCAGCGTGCAGTCGCTGCAATCATCCGGTCCAGCCGGCTGGTGGGTTCACTCAAAGTCATTGTTTCGCTCCTTGGTCAGCGGGTGCGGCTGCCTTGGCCTGAGATGGGGGAAAGGGCTGCAGTCCCGCATCGCTGGAGATCCAGCCGCTGTCAGGGCCGGTCAACACGATGTCGGTCAGGGTTGCGCGGCCCTTGGCGCGCTGCAGCGTGAAAGTCTTGCCGCCGTCCTTGCTCATGCCCAGCATGCTGCCCTGGCCGACGAGAACAATGGTTCCGTCTTTTTCCTGGGCGTGGCCGAAGAAGGAGATGGGTGCATGAATCGTGGACTTGGTCCACTGCTCGCCCGGTGCGGTCTGTACAAATGCGTTGCCGCGCATGCCGTAGATCAACCAGCCACCTTCGCGGGTAGGCATGGCGTTGTAGAAGGAGCCGTTGTAGAACTCGGGCTCGATCTGCCATGTCTCGCCAGAGTCCGTCGACTTGATGACCAGGCCGCGCTCGCCAACGATCAGCCAGTTCTTGCCATCTTCAGTGCTGGCAATGCGGTTCATGTGCTTGTCTTCGACTTCGGCAGGCAGTGTCAGTGGGACCCAGGTCTGACCGTTGTCCTTGGAGGCGATGGCGCGGCCAAAGGCGCCGACGCTGATCCAGTCACCCGAAGGCAGGCGTGCAATCGACATCAGCGGCTCGCCGTTTTCCTTGGAGAAAGCGACTTCTTCCCAAGTGCTGCCAGCATCCTTGGTGCGAAGCATCCAGCCCTCGTGGCCTACGGCAAAACCAGTTTTCTTGTCGGGTGCGAAAGCAATGCTGACGAGCAGGGCCTGACGGTCCTGGCTGAGCTTGGCAGAGGTCCAGGTCACGCCTTTGTCGTCAGAGTAGAGGATGCCACCCAGAGCACCGGCGGCCAGCAACCTGTCGCCCACCTGAGTGACGGTGTTGAAGTGGCTGCGCTCAACGCCAATCGTTGTGGGGGCCAGTGGGGGTGGGGTGCGAGGTGCAAAGGCGAGCGCAGAGGCAAAGGCCACCAATGCTGCTGCGCCGATACCGACGGCTGTTTTCACGTTGTCTCCTTATTGATTCGTTACACGCATGTGCATGTATTGCAAACACAAGGGCAGGTTCTTGATTTGAGGCTTTGGCAACATCGTCCGAATGGACGTTTGCTCTGAGAATTAGGGGTATGTACTGGGCCGGTTTTTTAGTCTCTACAGACGATGGATTCAGTCCGCTTCATTTAGACAATGAATGAACACTTTCTTGTTAAGGGAGACATATGGGTTTGCAAGGAAAAGCGGCGCTGGTAGGCGTTGCACAGTACAAGCCAGAGAAGTACGCGACAGCGCCACGCATGTTCCACCTGGAGCAAGTGGCTGACCTGACGCTGCAGGCTCTGGAAGACGCGGGCATGGAGTTGTCCGAGGTCGATGGTCTGATCACCAGCGGCCCCCACTTCCATGAAGCTGGCTCTTTTGTGCCGGCCATGGCAGGTGAATATCTGGGCGTGCGTCTGAACTTTGCCGAGGTCGTTGACCTGGGCGGAGCCAGCTCCGTAGCCATGGCATGGCGTGCAGCCGCAGCGATTGAGCTGGGCCTGTGCAACACCGTGGTCTGCGTGCTGCCATCGCGCATGACGCCGCTGTCAGAGCATGACGACCACTTCAAGGAGGTCATGAAGTCCAGCCGTTTTGGCGGCCACAGCACCCGCTTTGGTGCGCCTGAAGCCGAGATGGACCTGCCCTACGGTCACATGGCTCAGAACACCGGCTACGCCATGATTGCCCAGCGCTATGGCGCGGTGTATGGCTACGATGCAGCGGCGCTTGCGCGCATCAGTGTGGACCAGCGCTTCAACGCCTGCCACAACCCCAATGCCATGTTCTACGGCCAGCCCATCACGGTGGATGACGTGCTGAACTCGCGCATGGTGGCAGAGCCCCTGCGCGTGCTGGAAATCGTGCTGCCCGCCGCAGGTGGCGGCGCCATGATCGTCACCCGCGCGGATCGCGCCAAGACCACCAAGCACCGCCCCGTCAGCATCGTTGGCTGCGGCGAGCATGTCAGCAGCAAGTCGCCCACGTACATGGCCGACATGCTCAAGACCCCCATCGGCCCGGCATCTGCCAAGGCATTCGAGATGGCGGGCATGCGCCCTTCCGACATGCACATGGCGCAGATCTATGACTGCTACACCATCACCGTGATGCTGTCGCTGGAAGACGCGGGCTTTTGCGAGAAGGGCAAGGGCATGGACTTCCTGCGCAACAACGACTTCACCTTCAAGGGCAACTTCCCCATGAACACCCACGGCGGCCAGCTGAGCTTCGGCCAGTCCGGCACAGCGGGCGGCATGTCGCAAGTGATTGAAGCGGTGCACCAGATTCAGGGCCGTGCAGGCGACAGACAGCTGGGTCGCAACGATCTGGCGTATGTGTCCGGCACCGGTGGCGTGATGAGCGAGCAGGGCGCCTTGATCCTGCGGGGAGCATAAGAACATGGCCTGGAACAAACCTCTGCCGCATCCCACGGAAATTTCGGCTCCGTACTGGGAAGGCCTCAAGGCCCATGAAGTCCGCATTCAGCAATGCGATCGCGGACATTCATTGTTTTTCCCTCGCACCCATTGCCCCACCTGCGGTTCGCGCTCCTTGAAGTGGAGCAAGGTCTCGGGCGAAGGCACGCTGTACAGCTTCACCATTGCGCGCATTCCCACCATGCCGGAGTTCACGGACGAGATGCCTCAGGCACTGGCCGTGGTTGAGCTGAAAGAAGGCGTTCGCATCAACACCACCATGGTGGGTGTCGACCCTGAAGCGCTGAAGGTTGGCATGGAAGTGCGCCCCGTGTTTGACGACCGCCCCGGCGAAATCACACTGCTGCGCTTTACCGACAAGGCGGGCAGCCATCCTTCGGTCATCAAGGTTGAAGAAGAGGCCGCACCGGCCGCTGCTGCCGTGCAGGAAAACGTTGCACCCAAGCGCAAGATTTCCGTCAAGGACATCGACGCCATGAAGTCGCTGGTCTCAGAGGAATACAGCCCCTGGTCCAACGAGTTCACCGTGAGCCAGGAAGTCATCAACGACTTCGCCAAGCTCTCGGGCGATGACTACTGGATTCACACCGACCCCGTGCAAGCGCGTGAAAAGAGCCCGTTTGGCACCACCATCGCCCATGGCGCTCTGGTTCAGGTGCTGGCCAGCCAGCTGAAGATCCCTCTGGACTACGAGGTGGTTGATTTCAACAACATGGTCAACTACGGCTCGGATCGTCTGCGCTTCCCATCGCCTGTTCCCTCTGGCTGCAAGATCCGCGCCCGTGCGCGTATCAAGGCGGTTGAGCAGGTCAAGAGCGGTGTGCAGACCACCATGGAAATCAACGTCCATGTGGTGGGTCAGGACCGCCCTGCGGTCATCAATGATCTGGTGATTCTGTACATGTAATCTGCGCGAGCAGA
>NZ_JAVXSJ010000028.1:0-41754 GCF_036643215.1 Comamonas sp.
AGATTGAGATGGAAAAACCGGGGTCTAGTGGGTCACTTCTGGGTGGAAATCAACAACCTGAGGACCAAAGGGCATTCGAACATGGCAAAACAGTTCAATTTTTGTCCAAAGGAATTCGAGTAGAACAAGAGCGGCGTTATGGCGAGTAGATGCAATTGCCACCCATCGATCAGCTCCGTCGATGGCTAGGTAAGGCTGACCATTGCACTTGATCAGACACAGATTGCCAACAGAAATAAGACTTGGCAGCAACTCAGGTGCCGCGTTGCTTTCCCTTCCAATGTCGGCCTCGACGATGTCCACGAGTGCTTCGCGTAGCCCTCGCTCTGTCCCATAGCCACCGAATCCAAAGAGGATCGTTGCAGGTGCATGCATTTGTCTCGCGAGAGTCGCGAACAGCAATCGATCCTCCACCGGTGCAGCATCAAGATCCCGGGCAGAGG
The DNA here is from genome assembly GCF_036643215.1 of Comamonas sp. Lineage (GTDB taxonomy): Bacteria > Pseudomonadota > Gammaproteobacteria > Burkholderiales > Burkholderiaceae_C > Comamonas. The sequence goes on from NZ_JAVXSJ010000028.1 coordinate 444, forward strand.
AAGGCGAAGCACGACCAGTTAGCTTAGAAAAGACCTCCCGAGCTTGTTCAAAGTCCTGAATGCCTCCGGCTTGATAACGTTCAATGAAGTGATTAACGAAATGCCGCTGAACGTCCGAGAGGTGACCAATCCCATCGATAAGATCAGCTTTGGACATCGTCTTCTTCACCTCAAGCACGCAAAGCACCTGATCGATGGGGTAAATGAACTGATCGGTCCTGCCATAGCGTTGTCCATCGCCACGAACTAGCATGCAGTCGATCTGATTCTTCAGCCCCTTTATGAATCCGCTAACAACCCGAAGGTCCAATCCTGACGGAAGCACGAACTGGCGGTCAATGCCACTGCTAACAATGGCTTCATAAGCTGCTCCTAAGGTAGGCATATGCTCCATAGGAACCGCGTCGACCTCTTTGGTTTCCGCCGCTATGAACGCGGCGAGCATTTCAGATGCGCTCTTGATCATGGAGCTATTCTTGCAAAGTTAAGTGCGATGCATTTTGGGACATTTGCACTGAAACGCGCATACATTGCTGAGCTACATAAATACCGAACAAGATCTGCGGAAATAGGTCGCAACAAAGCAGTCACTTGGGAGCGACTGCAACTGGCCGACTGACGACTGCCCGCACCCGTTGACTGCCTGTCCTAAACCGGACGCCCAAGGCGCAGCCCCGAAGGTCAGCTTTACGGTGCTGCGCTCACAAGTAGCTAGGCCCGGCTTCGGCCACAAGCTGTCCGTCGCTCGCGCGCCTGAAAGCAGTCACTGAACTTATTCGTGCGCTCATTGGAAGAGCCGCACCACGCGCTCAGGCGCGGATGGATATTGGACCGAGGTATTCGGGCACAAGCCGCAATGTGCTCTCCTTCGCTGTCGAGCCTTGCTCGGGGAATGCGCATTCCAGGAGCATTGGCAGCGTCGTCGCGTTACCGAGTTGCGCCTCCTCGGCTGCCGACATCGAGGTGGTCCTTTGCAGTGTCAAGATGTGGACGTAGCACTGCGCAAAGTTTGTGGGTTCGGAATCCTTCGAATGGCGCATCAGGAAGGCAGGTGGCCTGATGCTGTCCACAAAGTAGCACGCGACCAACTCTCCGGCTCCCTCTTCGGTCGTAAGGCGCACCACATCCTGGACGGGGCGGAAAACCAGCGCGATATGGAACGTCGGCTGGTCGCAGGTGAGCGACGCGTTGCGACTGCGCAGCAGTGGTAGTGCAGCCTTCCTGCCAGGGACCACTTCCAGCATGCCGAGCTTGCCGCCCCCCGACGCGAACTGGTAGTCGCTTGCCATGCCAGGAGACGGGTTGCCGAAGGAGCCGATGAATGTCAGCCAGCGTGGCTCCGTGTAGTCGCTGATGCGCAGACGCCGGACGCGCGTGCGGGCGGCAGGGTCCCCTGCAACCAGGAGCCAACGCTCGATCGGCAGGCCAGGCTCAAGTTGGCTGCCGTCATTCCCGCTGCATCGGACGGGGTTGCCCAGCGTGGTCCACGCGAGGCGCTCCTCGCCGCGCGCCTGTAGCATCACCTGGCAGCGCCAGCGCGCCTCGCTGTCCGGCTGACCCTTTGTATGCCATCTCGCCTTGTGCCACGACAGGAGGTAGCGATAGGTCAGCTTTGGATCGGGCTGAGGCGAGGGAGGTACGTCGATGGACAGGCTTACCTCGCCAGTCGCACCGTGCGACATGAGCGTCAGCGGGCCCGCTAGCGGGGTGGCAACGTCTACCGTGATGTCGATAGGTATCACGTCCTTGCCATCGAGGCGCGTGGGGATCACGGCGAGGTGCTCGGGTGTGGAGACCGCATCTGGAAGAAGGGTCGTCGCCAGTTCCGTCTCGGGCAGGATCAGCCTTCGTGTCCGCGCCATGGCGAGTACCCAGCGCCCGCCTGCGTTCTCCGGCCGCACGACGACCGCTGTCTGTGTCACCTTGGGGTTGGGCCCGATGTCGAACGTCAGTCCCAGGGGCCGGTCGACCGAGAGTCCGAGGTTCGCGTCGCGTGGCTGGGCCGCATGGAAGATCGGGTTGTTGCCCATCTCCGATTCCCCGCCGAAGCGGGTCTCGACGAGATCCACCTCGAGCGTGTCGCCCAGGCCGCCGACGTTCGCCAGATCGTCGGTCCGGCGGATGGCCTCGTTGAACACTAGCATCACTCCATTGGCGCTGCGAGCAAACGGATGGCCTTGCGCATAGGTCGCTGTGAGCGGGATGCAATGGCGCAGGGCCGGCGCCGACAGGCGTTCCAGCGGACCTTCGCGCATGCGCCCCGGCACCGCGGAGCCCTTCGCATAGATGTCACCTTCGATGGCCAGCGGCCCCTTATTCACCAGCAGCGGATTGAGCCAGCGCCGGAACCTGAGCATGGGGCGGGCTAGGTACGCCACATACCGCGCCGGCCGCGCGCTGGCCGACAGCGCCCAGCGATGGACGACGGCCTTGCCCGACGCATCGATTCCGATGCGCCACTCCTGCCCTGCGAACGATGTCGTGAACTCGATGTCGATGACTTCGCGGAAGGACTCGACCCCGGCGAGCGTCGGTATCCATGCGTTGAGATTGCCTCCGATGCTCGGAAAGTCCACCGGATAGCCTGTCCAGTGCCATTCATGGCGCTGCACGTGGGCACCCTTGAGCCATTGTGCCCACTTGGGAGCGGTACCGAAGGAGAGATTGGCCAGCAGGAGGTTGGGTGACAGGGTGGCGCCATCCTTCGACTCTTCTGGAGGCGTGAGCGTCATCTCCACTTCCTTCTCGGGCAATCCCTCGTCCGGCCACTGCGGGGCCGTCTCGAACCAGAGCTCCGTGGGAGAGAAGGCGCGGTGGTCCTTGAACGTCACGTCCGAGGTGTTCTGCAGGCCCTCGACATAGCGCTGTTCGGATGAGCCGGGCGTGAAATGGGACTCGGCGACGAGTGCATGGAAACGCAGGCACGCGAACATGCCCCGGGGAAGGTCCAGACGCACCGACTTGCCGGTGATTGTGAGTTCTGGTTCGGACAGGAGGGTTGCCACGACCCTCACGCTGACCTTGTCCTCGGCCGCTAAGAGCTTGCCTGCCTCGATTCGCACTCGATCGATGTTGATGACCCGGGTCTCCGACGTCCTGCCCGGAATGACCAGTTCGACCCCGATAGCCGAGACGGCGGGGTGGTAAGGCGGTGCAGTGCGCTCCGTTCGCGCCTCCTTCTTCTCGAGAAAGGTTCGGGCGAACGCCTCGATCGCCTTGTCGTCGCTGCCCAGCCCGGGGTCGGATGGCGCCAGGCCCTGCCTGACGAACAGGCGGTCCGTCGCGAGCCAGCGTTCGATAAAGGCGGAGTGGGTGCCGTGAGCACTGATCCGGAAGTTGCATTCACGGCTGGCCTTCGGAAAGAGCACGAACTTCTTCTTGTCGACCTCGATCGTCTCGTCCGTGGCCAGCAGCGTCACCTTCCTGACCGTCGGGACCCGGACGGTATCGTCGTTCGCCGCATTGGCCAGGGCCTTCGCTGCCGCGCGCTCCTGCCACGCATGAGCCTGTGTCTCGTCCGACAGTTCCTGGTACTCCGGTGGCAGGGCAGTGCAGTCGGGCGCGCCGGGCATCTCCGATGAAAGATACTGGCAGGAAGGCGTGAGCCAGGCCAGCACCTCCCAGGCCTCCTTGAGTTCCGTCGCGCGGCCTCCACGCAGGTCCCTATCGATGACCGCCCCGGCGTTGTCCAGGGGAGTCGCTTTGGCGGCGTAGTAAAGCCCATAGCCCAGCAGCGGCAGCGGCCTGTCCACGTCGTGCCATGCGAAGTCGATCGCCTTGAATCCATCCGGATCCTCGCCGTCGTACTGCATCGCGCCCTGTGACGACACCGCGGTCGCGACGGGAGCGCCCTCGTACTCCACCGACACCAGCCTCTCGCCATTGGCTAAGGTGGCGCCCACCGCCTCGTGCATCCAGGCGATGGAGTGGTCGGCATTCCTGGCCCAGGTCTGGTTGACCCGCATCGCGGTGTCGGTCAGCCAGCGCGCCCGGTCTTTGTCGGGTTTCCACTCCCCGCTGCCCTTCGCCTTCGAGCCCGAGCACAGGCCGATCGCATAGCCGCGGATCTGCTGGTCGGACCCGGGTGCTACGCTGTTGTCCCAGCCGGTGAAGTCGAGCTTGAGCCCGCGGTCGCGCGGCCGAGGTCTTTCCGGCCTAGACACAGTGGAGAGCTCGTCGACGAAGCCCTCAAGCTTCTTGTTCACGATTGGGTCGATTTCTCCAGCCGGAAGAATGGCGCCGGTGACGAACACGGCGCGGACCGCAGCAATCGTGGCGGTAGCCAGATCTTGCTTCAGAGCAGCGTCACTGGGTCGCTGTGCCAGCTTTCGTGCTGCGTCCCACTGCCTGAGAGATCCCATGTAGGGCTGGGCGCGCAACAGCAGGTCCCGGCGAAACGTACCCACGCGTGCGAGCTTCTGCTTCACGGGCGCCCAGGCGGCCTTCTCGTGAGGCTGGATAAAGAATCCATCGAGGATATTCGCCAACCACACGCCCATAATCTCGCGCATGCCTTCCTCGCTCGACAGCACCGATTGGAGCTGTGTCCAGGAGGTGATCAGGTCCGCCACGGGCATCGATCCCTTGGCCTTGAGGATCGAGTCGAGAGCGCCCTTGAGCCTTTGCCACTGGTGCTGCTGGTGCAACGCCCAGTCCGCCGCGGGTTCAGCCGCGGCAAGCTGGTCCACGCTTGCCACGAAGGCCGCCAGAGCCTCCACGTAACGGGGTGCGTTGGCCCCGGCTTCGATAGCTCTTCGGAGCACCCTGGCGTCGGCAACAGATCCTTGATCCACCAGAAACTCGACGATATTCGGTCGGCCGGACTCACCTGCGTCGTATTCACGGCCCAAGCCTAGTGACGCGCAGAGTGCATGCACTAGCGACAGCTGTAAATCGGGCCAGATGAGTGGCTCAGGTGGCGGCGACTGGTCGATCCAGGTCCGCAGCACCGGCAGCGGCAGCAGGCGGTCGGCAAGGGCTGCGAGCAGCGCGCCGCGCGAGACGGATCCCTGCGATAACTGCAGGCCGTCGGCGGGCAGCGCGGGGACCGCTATCGAAGGGTCAGCGGCAAGCGAGACGAACCGGACGTGGTTGTCCTCGTAGTCGACGAAGAAGCCAGCCTTGCCGTTGAAGTCCGCAAAATGCGCAGGCATGCCGGCCCCAGGCTCCTGGTCCGTGCCGGTCACGAGGCCGCCTGCCGTCATCGTGAAGATCGGGAAGCAGACCACAGCGTCGCAGTCGGCGAGCGCGGTAACCGGCACCCTCAGGAACCAGGTGAGCTGAAGCACACCACCCGTCAGCCGCGCCGGCCAATGGGTGAGCGGTGCCAGCATATGGACATGGCTGCGTCTGCCCCTCGTCTGCAGGTCCTCGATCGCCTGCGAGAGCGGGAACCTGCTGCCTGCGGTTGCAACCTTCACTTCGTCCACGATCGCCTTGGCAACGAGTCCTGGATCCTCGAGGGGTAGCGTGTCACCGCCCGGGTGCACGTCGGCCGCAACGATGCGCTTCCACGTGGCCACGCCGGCGTCGTCGAAGCGTCCGTACACGGACCATTCGACTGGCTTCCACTGCGATGGCGACCAGAGGTCGCCGACCTTGGACGAGGCATCGTCCTTCTCGGGGCCACGGGGCTGGGCCGGATCCTCCTCGTCGCACCACGGCCGCACCAGATTCACGGTGAAGTACCTGTCGGCGCCCGCATCCAGGTGTGGAGCGCCCTCGACCGCGATCATCCATCCGAACTTTTCCATAGAATTCCCTCAGCTGATCTGGTGGTTCACGTCCTTTCGGACGTGCAGCGTGTAGCACCAGCAGATGTCGATCGCGACGTCCAGAGTCCCGTGTCCCTCGGTCTTTCCTTCGCCGTGGACGGCCTCCAGGAGCAGCAGCACGGAGGCATTGGCTATGCCGACGATTCGGGCGTTGCCAGCGACCTGGAGGCCGGCGCGCAGCGTGCCGCCGGTGCGGTCGGACATCGTGGCGTAGGCGAAGAGGAGGAAGGAGAAGGATCCGCGCGCGACGCTGGCCAGGTTGAAGGCCTTGATGCATCCCAGGGCCAGACCGACGCTGGCCTCGTAGTGCACGCCCTGGTCATAGTTCGCCCGCGCCTCCAGCCAGAGTCCACCGCCGAGATAGCTCACCTGCACCCACACAGGCGCGTCCTTGCTGCCGACTGAGACGCTGGCCTCGACGCGGAATCCCCCTGCCTGGCTCACGCGCATTGCCAGCCCCGAGCGGATCAGCATGGGGCCGATTTCCACGATGCCTAGCGGCGGCAGGACGACCTCGGTGCTCAGCTGGGCCTTCGCGCCGACGGGCACTCCGCGAGAGTCCTTCTCCAGTTCCACCGCGGGCGGCAGCTTCGGAGTGAAACGCTTGGCGAACTCGTCCACGAACTTGAGTGCTGGGTGCAACTCGACCTTCTTGGGCTCTATGTCGAAGCCGAACGCAGACCCGTCGTAGCGGACCAGCACGTCGCGGAACGTTGCCAGGCGGGTGCTGGAGAACGTTAAGCCCCAGTCGGCCTTGAGTTTGGCTTCAGTCTTAGAGGATTGTTCGCCGCTGAGGCCGACGCTCATGTTGCTGTTGGCCTTGATGTCCAGCTTCGCGAGCGTGACGGAAAGGCCTGCAAGCTCGAACAGCGACTGTTCCTCGTTGAATTGCGCATCGATCTTCGCCTTGACCCACGCCGTGCGCGTCTGCCTGTCGAGGCCGTGCGTGACCTGCATCTGGTCGCTGTGGATCTCCGGCAGCTTGAAGCGCTTGAAGAAGTCGGTGAAGTCCATCGCACCGATGTTCCTGAACACTTTGCGGAAGTCGATGTCCTTCAGGCTGTTCGGCACGAACTGGTCCTGCAGCCGCTCGGTAGGAATGCTCAAGCCCAGTTCCTTCAGGCCGCTGTCGATCTCCCTCAGCTTCGCCGCGAATGGCGAGGTCTCGATCTGCTGACGTAGGTCGTCAAAGACGTACTCGGCCCGCTCGGCGTTGAAGGTCAGCGTCGGCAACTGGGGCAGGTCGCCGAGCGCCTTGACTAGCTTCGCACCCTTGGACACCTCATCCGCGATGCCCTGCACGTTCGCCACGGCTTCCCGGACCGTGCCCTCTAGATCCTTGAACCTGGCTTGAGTGGCTTCATCGATGACCGAGGTGGCTAGGCCGGAGATGCGATCCCGGATCTCGTCCTCGGCTGCGTTGAGCAACTCGTTGAGCTTGGCCCGCATCTGTCCGATCTGCGCGCAGTCGAAGCTCGTGTCGATCCAGATGATGGTTTCGTCCCGGAGGTCCACCAGCCACTTGTCTGCGTTGTTGGCGGAGTCCTTCATCAACTCTGCGGCCTTCTTCGCGAAGCCGAGGGCCGAGCCCAGCGCCGCGTCGAAACTGGCCTCGACCAGAGTGGCTTGGGCCTTGAGCAAGGCCGCCTGCGTCCTCACGACCTTGCGCCAGGCTAGGATGAGGTCGTCGCGCTCCTGGGTTACCGCGACGACGCCGTTGGCATGGATCTCCTTGATCAGGCCCCGCACCTTCGTCAAGGTGGATGCGAGTTCCGAGGCGGCAGAGTCGCGCAATGCCTTCGCCGCTTCGCCGAGTTTCCGGATCACCTCGTTGGAGGCATCGGCAAGTCCCTTGACGATGCGGGTTGCGTTGTCGGCAGCGGTACCTGCGGTACTGATGCACATGTCCAGGAGCCCTGGTCTGTCAACCGGGCCTGATAGGGCCGCGATCGCCGTTTTTAGGGTGTTCCGGATCGCATCCCAGTAGGTCTTATCCAAGGTCTTCCGGTCGAAAAATTTCCGGACGCCCGCGAGGGCGTCCGCGCAGCGGCCGGCCACCTTGCCGTAGAGCGCGTGATGCTCGAGTGCTCGCAGCCGGGCGATGGCCTCCTCGCAGGCCTTCGCAGTGCCCTCGATGTCCAGGTCGGAATATGCCGCCTCTGCGGCCTTCCCTACCTTGTCCACCTCGCTCTTGGCTTTGCCAAGCAGCATTCCTGCGTTGTCGCTCGCATTCCCGATCGTTCCATTGAGGCGAGCCTGCCAGCCCGCGACAGACTTCGTAGCCTGCAATAGCACTGCCTGTGCGATCTCCGCGCTGCTTTCCAGCTGGCCGAGTGCTCTCTTGCGAACCGTCTCCGCGTCACCTTGGGCATGGTCGCGAAGTGAGACCAGGTCGGCAAGCAGGTCGTCGAAGGGCGAGCGGATGGCCGCCTCGGTGCGTTGCAATTCCTGCTCCATGTCGCGGACGATGGCAACCAAGAGGCCCTTCGTCTCGGGCAGCGCCGGCAGCTGGGCCATGCTCTCGTGCAGTGCCTCGCGGGCATCGTCAAAGAGCGCGATGACCTTCGTCTTGAGTTGAGTCTTCGTGTTCTCGCAGTCGGCACCGCCGGCCAGCCGCTCGAATGCCTGCTCGAGGAATACCTGTGCCTTTGCGCGGAGGGACTGCGCGGAGGCAACCTCGGCGGCGAGGTTGGAATCATCCTTGATCGCCTCCAGGGTTGTCTGCCACTCCTGCTTCTGCAATTTCTCGGGGACGCCCTCGAAGCACTCGTTCGAGGCGCCAGTGGCGCTGGTCCGCATCAGAGTGACTGTGTCCATCACGCCGAGCATCTCGGTTTCGCCGCGGGCGTGCAGGAGGTTCACCTTGCCTTCGCAGACAAGCTTCAAGTCGAATCGTGGACGCCTAAGTCCGCCCAGGCGAGGGGAGGGCATCTGCTTCGTATCGATGATTCCGTTCTGGCGGTCATCCCTGTGCTTGCGAGGGACGTTTCCGACGACCTTGACGCGGGGCGTCGACAATGGCTGGTCGACTCCCCGGAACGACGGCCACGCGTCGGTGTCGGCTCCACTACCCTGCTCAGTATTCGAGTAGAAGTACAGATGCTGCGGTTCGTCGAGAAGGCACCGGGAGAGCTCGGCCCCGCCCGCGTGAGCCTGCACGGCAAGCTTGGGTTTGGGATAGAAGCCGCTCGTGTCCTGGACGTTCCACAGCGGGATCTCGTACCCGTGGTCGACATCCCGGCCCCAGGCGCCGTTCACGTAAACGCGGGGCGAGACAAACTCGCTGGCGCGGATGAAGCCCATCCGGTTTTCCTTGACCTGGGCTTCGTCGGCGAAGGCACGCAGAGGCTCCAACGGCTCGACGAACTCCTCGGTCTTGCGTAGGATCGGCCAGCCGCGGATTTTCACCGCGCCAATCTCCTGCTCGTCCTCGAATTGCTGGCTCGGCACGGTAGTCCGCTCGTACACGATGACGTGGCGCGCCCGGTTCCACAATACCGCCACCCGCCCGATGCGGATCTTGATGAGCCGGCTCAGTTGCCCGTACGACGTCTCGCCGACGAATATCGTCCTGCCTTCGTCGAACGACACGGCCATATGCGCGTTGGCACCGAGGGCCGTGAAAGCAAGTTCATCGATGCGCCCTTCGGTCGCGACGGGATTGCGAAGCACGGCTATTAGTTCCGACGGGAATTCCATCGTGTGGACCACGCCGCCCACGAAGGCGCCGTCCGGCGTGGCCTCCCTTGCCCAATCGTCCTTCAGGAGGAACCGAGGGCCCGAGGACGATGAATCGGCGTGAATCAGCTTCTTCTGCTCTGGTGCCAGGTCGACGTTGTCGATCGCTATCTGCGCCTTGTTCTCCACTTTCCAGCGCGGTAGCGGATTGAGCAGCGGCGGCGCACCCCAGTTGGTATCGCGCAACCGGAACGAGAGTCCCTCCAAGAGCTCCAGCCGACCGTCCGCGGCAAAGGGGTCATACACGTGGAACTCGGCCAGTCGCGCCGCGAAAGTGGCCCTTGCAGCGACATGTCGATGGCGCAGGTCGTCCAGCGCCCCGGTGATCCTGCCGGGAGCATGCTGCTTCGTCACGTACGCGGCGACCAGTTGCGGGTAGATGCCGCGGAGCCAGCGTTCCAGCGCCGTCTCGTCCTTGGCATCCTCGACCAGGTCCACATGTGGAGGCAGGTTCTCGGCAGGACGACCGAGCATCGAGCCCGTCTCGCGAATGCGAATGTCCGGCAGGCCGAGCACAGAGACCTTGAAGTTGGCCTGGATCGGGTACATCGTCTCGGTGCTGAAGGAGTCGACCTTCGCGTCGGCCAACAGCGCGGAGACATTGCTCGGCGACTTGTTGTAGCGCCGGTCGCGGAGCGAGGGCCGCACGACCAGCTGCGTTGGCGGTGCGAACCGGTACGCGATCGGATGAACCTGATCGACCCACGGCTGCTCGGGACCGGACTTCCAGAACCGCGCGCCTCGCTCCATCGCCTCGCCTACGCCCTGCGGCGGGAGAGTGACGGTGGCCGTGGCATCCGGGACCCGCCACTGCACGCCCTCCGGGTCGTTGCTCGACCAGACCGCGATGAGTTCGCCGGCTTCTGCATCGATTTCGGCAGGCTGCACGACGGCCACCGAGAACGGCCTCAGCTGCACGACCACCGACTCGTCCAGGAAAGGTGAACGAGTGGTCGCGCGCACCTCGACGCGGCTGACGGCAACGCGGCCGCGGTCGGTGCGGTGCCGGATACGGATGTTGCATTCGCGGGAGGGTTGCGCGTCGCGTCGGGGGAATCGCAGTGCGTTGGACTCGCGCTGCAAGTCATCCTCGGGACCGGCCTGTACGCCGAAGGCCGCGAACAGGTCACGATCGGCGGCATCGGCCTGGGGCGACGACCGGACCTGGCAACCTGCGAGGTCCAGGATCACTTCCGGATAGCTGTCACATTCGTCCTCTGTCCAGTTGCCGCGCACGTAGCACTGCAACCTGTGCTTCTTGTCCGCCACCTCGGGCATCCTGAACTGCAGCGAACCCCAGACGAGCCAGCCGCCCTCGCTGCCAGGCGCCATGATCGTCCCGACGCTGGACCAGTACAGGAGAAGGTCATCGCCTTCTCCGACTTGCAACCTCTTCAGCGCCTCGTCGAGCGAACTGCGCAGGTGTTCGCGCGTTTCTCCGGCACCGCGATTCGACGGAACCAATGGAAGCGGAGTCTCGATGACGCCTTTGAACTGGAGCGATGGAATATCGGGACCGAGAGTCGTCTCTCCCGTGGCCCTAGCGTGCAAGGGGAAGTCGGCCGTGAGTTCGATGGCTGCGCCGTTCGCGGCCGAAGGAAAAATTCTCTTCAGGCGAGGATTGTTCGATCGACCACGTCCTTCGCCAGGGGCGTCGACGAGGAGCAACGGCGCCTTGTTCTCCCTGCTGTTGCCGCTGGAGACCCCGGTGACCGTCAACCTGGGCAGCGGCACGATAGGTTGCGCCGCGTTCTGGACGCGGGCTCCTGCCACGGAACGGTCGGCGGCCTTGTTCCACACGGCGTCCAAGATCGGCTGAAACCTCAGCCGGCTGTCGTCATCGCGATCCTCCTTGGTTTGTATGGGCGCCCATGACACGATGCCCGTCCATGTAGCGGAGTGCTCTTCCTTGTCTAGGGGAAACGCCATCGCCAGCGGTGCGACGCGCCAGGTGGGCGTCCTCGAACTGAGCGCCTCTCTCTTCAGGCCCAGCAGGTTCAGGCCGGGTGAGGCCGGGTTCACGACGGAGTCCGCGGTGTCGGCCTCCGGTGCCAACAGAAAGCGCAAACGACCCTCCGCGCTGACGAAGATTCCTGCGTTGATGTAGTGCTCCGCACGTCGAGTCCATCGCATCGGCTTTATCGCCAGGCCCCAGTCGTCAATCGGGAAGCCTGTCATGCCATCCATGTCGATGCGTGGCGCCTCGCTCCGATTGACGTCGATCATCCAGTCGCCGACGAGCGCCTCGATTTTGTCGTCCTTGCGACGAAACCAGGCCATCGGCACCAGCCCTGCAGTCCAGGAATCAGTGGGTCCGTGATAGGACAGGTAAAGATCGAGGTTCTCCACCCCCTTGAACCTCAAGGGGGCGGGGATCCTGAGGGCCAGGAGCGCAAACGAGGTGTCAAGAACGATGGCCTGGATCCAGTTTCCTGCGACCCTGAACTGCTGCGAACCGGTCGGCTCGATCGAGGCAGTGCCACGGAACGGTCCGGAGAATTCGAGGCGCCCTGACGGCAGGTTCTGCCGGAGGGAAGCGAAGGCGCGGTTGTCCTCCGCTGTCCCGATCAGGGGCGACAGGTCAATTCGCATGGCGATCCTTCCGTTCGTTCAGTGCTCGCGGCCCAGGCACGCGGCCAGGTCGAGCTGCTTCCAGCGGTGTTGCGGCTACGCGGTCACAGAGACGTGGATGTGCGCGCTGTTCTCGTACCAGACCCAGTCGAAGCCCGCGTTTACCGCGAGACGACCCAGTCGCCCCAGCTTCGCGCTGTCCATGTCGCTGGTGGTCAGGTCCGCGGCGCGGCCCTCGTAGTGAAGGCTATTCCCCGCGTGCTCGTTGTCCTCGTCCCAGGCCTCGGTCACGCGCACCTTCACGCCCGACCACTCTGCAGCGACTGCCGTGGCCAGTGCGTCGAGCTTCTGCTTCATGCGCGTATTCATCATCCGGTCGGCACCGGTCTTTTCTTCGTCTTTGAAGACGATGTCGCCATTGGTGTTGGAAACGAGATTGGCGAACTCGGGATCGGCGCGCTTGATCTTCTTCTTGATCGCGCCGCTGGCGTCCACCTCGCTCTTTGCCGGCACCTTGTCTCCAACGGCGAGGTCAGGATCGCGCGCAGTTGCCAACCACGTTCCCGCAAACCGGCGTCCTGCCTCGCGACATGATTCGCCTGGCGGCTGAATCCCGGAGACGCCATGCAGCGCTGCCAATCGAGCAAGCGTGGCTGCTCGAACCCGGTGCAGGATCTCTTCGCCCGCGCCTGGACGTGCTAGCAACTCGCCCACCTTGGCCAGGTTCTCCAATAGTGTTCGAGTCTCAATGGAGACATCCAGCGGGTTTGGGTCCAGTCGACTGTCGTCGTGCCGCGAATCATCGGCGGGCGCGCCTGCTTCGGACTCGGCTTGGTTCGGAGGCACAAGATCTGCCTTGCGGCGCCTGGGCTTTCGTGTCGATGCCATCGCGTTCCTATCGGTTGAGCACAAGGGCAGTCGCAATTCAGCTTCGCGAACCGCGAGCGTGCAAGGTGGCGCAAGATCCGCGCTGAATCATCAAAAGTTCGCAGGATGCAGAACGATCGCTGATCTGCTTGGTGTCGCGCAGAGGTTACTTGAATTGTTGCAGTTTGCCAATCGGCCCCACCTCACAGAATTTTCGGCACCCCACGACAATGCCTCTCAGCAAACTTGGAGGGTTGCCCGACGGCAGATCTCGCGAACTTCAGACTCTCTCGACTGTCGGCTTCCTGACCCGCCTCACGACTGCAATGGGTCGAGGCTGTGTGAAAACGCTTGGCCGCTCACGCTTCAAAAATTAAGATCACAGCACCCGGTTTTAGCGAGGTGACCCATGAAGCGATTCATCGAAGGCAGGTCCCGTGAGCAAGTGACATTGCTACCCGAGTGTCTCGATGACTTTGTGGGAGCCGACAATCCTGTGCGCATTGTTGATGCGTTCGTGGAAGAGCTGGACTTGTGCTCACTGGGCTTTGGTGGGTTAACACCTGCAGTCACAGGCCGCCCGGCTTACCACCCTGCGGTGCTGCTCAAGGTCTACATCTACGGGTATCTCAACCGCATCCAATCGAGTCGCCGCCTGGAGCGTGAAGCTCAGCGCAATGTGGAGCTCATGTGGCTCACAGGGCGCTTGACACCCGACTTCAAAACGATAGCCGACTTCCGCCGAGATAACGGTACAGGCATCCGCAATGTATGCCGCCGATTCGTAGTCCTGTGTCGTGATCTGAAGCTATTCAGCCAGGCGTTGGTAGCGATTGATGGCAGCAAGTTCAAAGCCATCAATACGCGTGACAAGAACTTCACCTTGGGAAAAATCGACAAGCGCCAACAGCAGATCGAAGAAAGCATTCAGCGCTATCTGGCAGATCTGGATACAGCAGATCGCACGCAGCCTACGGAGCTTGAGGCGCGGACCACCCGGCTCCAAGACAAGATCACCTTGCTGCGCAAACAAATGCAGGCACTCGATGAAGTAAAGGAACAACTCAAAGAGCAACCGGACAAGCAGTTATCAACCACAGACCCAGATGCCAGGTCCATGGCCACCAGTGGCCGAGGCTCAGGCATGGTGGCCTATAACGTTCAGGTGGTGGTAGATGCCAAACATCACCTGATCGTCGCCCATGAAGTGATCAATCAAGGTCATGACAGAAGTGCTTTGGCTTCCATGGCACTGGCAGCACGCAAGGCCATGGGCAAACGCAAACTACAAGCCATTGCGGACCGCGGCTATTACAGCGGTGAGCAGATAAAAGCATGTGAAGACTCGGGTGTAGCTGCCATTCTCCGCAAGCCCAATACATCTGGTGCACGTGCCCAAGGACGCTTCGATCGCTCAGACTTCATCTATATCCAGAACGATGACGAGTACCAGTGCCCTGCAGGGCAGCGTGCCATCTACCGCTTTACCCGCGAGGAGGCTGGCCTGCAAATGCGACGCTATTGGAGCAGCGCCTGCACACAATGTCCGATCAAAACCCAGTGCACGCCAAGCGATTACCGCCGCATCAGTCGATGGGAGCACGAAGACGTAGTGGAGCGTGCGCAGCAGCGCTTGGATCAAATGCCAGACGCCATGATGGTGAGAAGGCGAACGGTGGAGCATGTGTTCGGCACGCTCAAGCACTGGATGGGATACACGCACTTCTTAACCAGGCGGCTGCCCAATGTCAGCACTGAGATGAGCTTGAATGTGCTGGCCTACAACCTCAAGCGAGTACTTGGGATTCTGGGGTTCGAGAGAACCATGGCGGCGATGCTTCTGGTGGGGCGGTGAGCCCTTTTTACGCGATGAAATTCGAGACAAAAGGGCCTTGGGTGCTCAATTGGGAGCGCTCAGATCGTTCTTAACGGAGAAAATCTTCAACAGTCCGAAATACAGAAAATCTGTTGATCCATTGGCTGAGATGCGGATGAGGTGTTTATGTTTCCACACAGCCTCGGTCGATTGCAGGCTGACGCGAACGACCGCTGATGGGTGCCTCAGGTTTGTCGCGCTGCCCCATCAAGTCTGCCGTCCGGCGACAGACCGTTCACGCTGCAAAGCAGAATTTCTTCGCCATAACCAGCGCCCCCTAGAGGGCTTGAGTCCCCTACGTCCTAAAGCGGGCATCGTTGGCTGACCCCCAATCCGCTTCCAGCTCAGTCGTTTTACGAATACTTCTGATCACATCCCAGCAGCGGTCAACCTTATGGAGTATCGCGACAGGTATATGAGCCCGCGCCTCTCGCATCGTGAGAGATCGACCTTGCTCGCCCAAGGCTGCCTCCAAGTCTCGCAGGTGGGCTATTGCGACATCTACGTTTACCTGCTTGCGCTCTTCCACAAACGCTTTCCAGCGCGCAGCTAATCGTCTAGTTGTCGCATTGCAGCGCAGATATAGCTGCCTGACATCCAGCCCGATTTGCTCAGCAACACTCAATACTGGAATGGGTTGAGCCAACTCCAGCATTCTTTGCAGCTCCTTTTCTATCTGCACCCAATCTATGTTTCTCGAAGGCTTCCTCCGTCTTGCAGGCTCACCTTCAGTAAGCAAAGGAAGTTGAACGTTCATCGCAAGATGAGACCATCCGTCTATCCGTCCGGAGAGAAGATCAACGACGGAAAACCCCGACTTATAGGCCACCCGCAAGCTATTTTCTAGAGTCGGCAGGCCTGCGCATTTCATCCACGAGTGCACCGTAGTTTTCGGGAAACCTTGACCTCTTGCAAAGGCAGAACTGCTTCCCCCATACATTGTGTCGATGACTTTCTGGATGGCATCCTGAAGAAGATGCGGCTCCAACTGCAGCGGGCTGTATTGCTGTTGAGCAATCAGTTCAGCCACTTGTTCAGCGCTCCACACTGCGAAGTCATTCAGTGTCTGCGGAAGAATCTCTTGGCCCAAAAACTCATGACAGGAAGTGCACCAGCCCGGGATCACTAGTGCCGACGCATGTCTGATATTGCTCTTTGCGCAGCTGTGGCAGTGTGTTTGAAGTGGGATCCTGTGCTTGTGGCATACAGAGACGATCTTGGGCTCCCACTGCAGCCTCAGGTAGGGGGTCGCCCCCTTCTCTCGATCCTCATACAGACACATTGGGCAAAACTGCCCAGCACGATGAATGCCTAGCCCGTTCTGAGCGATCACGGGCTTCCAGTGCATAAATGTCAGTCGATCGAGTCGATCCACTGACGTGAGCGCAGATAGGCCCGCAGACCAACGCTGAGCAGCCTCACGCAAGCCAGAAAAATGCCGCGTACGCCAGTCGAAGTCCTCCTCCAGCATCAGCTCGAAGTGACCGCAGATCCAGCGAGATAACTGTGTCGTCGATGTACTGTGAGAAACGGCCAAACGGCAGAAATAGCTGGTCAGGCTTTCGACTTCCGCACCACAGCCCAAGGGCTGCAATTTATGAAGGGTTGAGCGTGGATTTTCCTGCACTTTCATCACGCGACCTTTTTTAGAGTGCGGCTCAGGCTAGGATTGATTTGCGCCTCCCCTTCGAGGATTTCTGCCAGCATTTGATCAACTTGAGAATTGGCGTACAGCGCCTTTCCCAGAGCGACATCACTCCACGGCTCGCCTTGAACATGAAAACGTAAAGCGCGCGTCAGAACAGCACTCAACGTCCCAATACAGCCCAGCGTGTTCTCATAAAGATCTTCAGCATGTGGCAGTAGCTTTCCATCCCAGAGTTCCGGCAATTTTTTTTCGTATATTCTCAGACAGGAATTGAAACTGATCAGATCCTGTGAGCTGTCTCGCCGATATCGCTCGAAGTGAATAACATGGGTTCTACGGGCGAGCTGGGCAGACAGCGACATCAGTTTGTGCAAGTCGTACGCTCCAACCAAAATGATCTGGCTACCACAGCGATTCGCCAAGGATTTCAGCGTATCCAGCTGCCTCTGCATTTGAGTACTGCTGCACTGATTGATGATGTGCGCGGCCTCATCTATCACCAAAAATTTGGTTCCACGCGCCTTCAGAGCTCGCTCGACAGCAGTTCGCATACTTGCCAGCGTGCCGCGATTGGGCCCCTTGGGACACTCCATTCTCCCCGTCAAAGGATTGATCCCATAGTCCACGCTATCGACTGAAAAGTCGCCGTTGAGCTCATCGAGAATGCGCTGATAGAAAAGACGCCAGGAAAACTCTACTTCACCAGACGAGTCGGCTTCAACATAGATAGCAGGAACAATGCCAGCATCCTGTGAAAGCACAGTCTTGCTGCGCTCCAGCTCATCTTCCACGACGAACTTGGCCAATCGAGTTTTACCGACTCCACTGGGACCGACAATCAGCAACAAAGAGTCCTGGCTGCCTGGATAGATCAGCGTTTGGATCGCTTGAGCAACTTGGGAAACACGCGAATGATTGATTCGCATATTTTTAATAGCCGATACGCACGAAGTACCGCAAGCGGAAACTTCTGGCTTTTTGGAGGTTGTCATGTCACTCTTTCAAAATTCATCAAAATCGATCAGCTCACCATCGAAGCTGTTTGTGCCCATAGGCTTGGCAGACTCCCGTGGCAACGAGTCGCCTGGGCCAGTTGGGAATTGATGATCGAGATGTGGTTTTGAATTCGTGATTACTTCTCCGTTCAGAATTTGTGAAAGACGTCCTTTAGGCGAAACCTCAATGGGCGAGACATTGGCAATGCCAATGCGGCCGTAAAGATGCTTGTTTTCCTGCTCACGCTCGAGAGCTTCAGCGAGAGCGCCTTGGGGTGTAAAAGTCCGCAGAAACTCTGCAAGTCGCTGCTGTGAGGCATCCGAAATGTCTTTGCCGTTGGTACTGAACGCATACTCCTTCGAAAGTGCTTTGCGTTCAAACTCCGTGAGCTGTCCCATATGCAAAAGCGCTTTGCACCGCGCTCGCACCCACTGCGCTCCGACTCGCACGTAGACACTAGAGCTATCCCATGGATCCTCGCGTACTTCAAGTGACTTGCGAGCAAGCTTGGGCGAAGCAAAAATAGGATCCCAGTAGTACCTGTCGTGGACTTTGACGCCACGCTGTCCATCAACAACCCGGGTGCCCTCCCGCGAAACTGGTGGGCAAGTCGCAATCAAAAAATCTTGGGTAAAGGGCACCCATTTGTGCGGACGACTTCCTGAGGTTTTCAGACTTCTTTCAACCGCATCACCTGGCGACATGCCAATCGTTGGATGATCCTTCTCCTCGTAGTACACAAAGGCCCAGTATTCAAGCCCCGCATACATGTGTTCAAGAGTCCATTCCGCAAAGTTCTTAGGCAGGTGCTTGCCCGTCGTCATCCGGACGTTTTTGGTTGCTTTGGTATTGCCAGCCAAGTTATGGATGTATCCACTGGTCAAACTACCAAATAGGCGCTCCATCACCGTCCCATGCCGGGGCTGGCCTGCAGGACGAATGCGAAGGTGGACACCCATACTCTCTAAAAACACAGCGAATGCACTCGAGATCAGATCCTTGCCGTTATCCACTACAACGAACTCTGGCAACCGCTGGTGCCTTCTGACCATATCTCGAACGACCATCATGGCGGACACGTAGCTCGGTGGGTCAAAGGTCAGGTACATCGCGACAATTTTGCGCGTGAATGCATCTACAGCCAGCGTCAGCCAAGGTCGCCCCAAATTCTTCCCCGTCACGCTTGAAATAAGCTCGATATCTAACTTAGTGTGGTCTATATGGACATACTGAAACCATCGAGAGCCATGGGGCGGTGAATCTACACTCAGTACCTCTACAAACTGCCCCTTTTGATATGCGAGGCGCTTGCCATTCCGAGCACGCTCATCGTGGGTCGTACACCATTTATCAATGTACTGAATCATCGTTGTTTGGCTGACTAGCTTTACGCCGCTCACCGCACAAAGAATTCTCAAAATGTTGTGACAGGCCTTGTAGCTTCTCGCTTCATGTGAAGACCAAGATTGCTCAAAAACATGCCTCAGAACGTCCAATTGCGCTTGTTCAAGTCTCTGGGTTCGGTTGCCCCTCATCGCAGTTTGGGGGACCAATGCCAAAACTGCCGCTCCTCCATTCTTTTCAGCGAGAGAACACTTCGACCGGTACCTGCTCAGAGTCCGTTCACTGAGCTGAGGTTTTTCTGAATGCATCTGCTGGAGACGAGAATTTGCTGCGCGCAGTTCCTTCTCCGAATACCGGCTCCACTCCGGCAAAATCTTTGGCGGCTCCATCCATACTTGCTTCGACTCAATCGCTCTCAAGAGCCATTGGATTTCGACGGTTCGCGTACCGCCTTGATCGTCGGTGCAAACAATATTTCGATCGTCGACGAGTTGAATTTTTAGTACTTGAGAGCCGAAGTGAAACTCCGCACCTGGAGCAATCTCTACAGTGAAGTTTTCATGCACACGCTTCGCGACTTCGTCAGCAAGCACAAAGTCCATCAAGATCGCATCACGAAAAATGCGGCTGCGCGCTGGCTCCGTCAGTCTTTCGGTATCGTAATTTGTGACCAACAGTTGATCTGCAATCGCTTTGTTGATGTGATCAACAGCGATGCCGTGATCGGAACTCGTTAGCTCAGCAATATAGACATGTCCGTGCTCTCTCAGTATCCCGTGGACTTCGTCGAGAACATCCTGTGGGCATGGCTCAGCAGCTGGAAGCAGGTAGTCCGATAAGTGCAGGAGATTTTCAACGCGCAGAGGAGGTAACGACTGCTCAGACAGAATCTCGTAGCCAATACCCCACTCAGATAGCTTGGCCTCAATCAACGGAGCGTAGAACTGTCCTTGGCTATCGCGTTGATAGCGCCATGGGTACTTCGCAGCCAAGCGAGCCAGTTTTGCTTCTGACTTGCACTCAATGAGTGAGATGCCTGTATCTGTGACACGCAGCAGGTCCGGGAAGTGATGGACATTATGGATCTCACCCGTTGCGGGATCGATCAGCTCTAGTCGTAACTCGCAAGGCTGCGGGTAGTACGCCCGCACGGAGTCGTCGAACTCAAAATTAACAACCGCTGCGAACTCAAAGTTGCGGCTTTCGGTTCGGATCTCTCGCCCCATTTTTCGGCTAGAGAAAACAGTCACGACGTTCCCGCCACGTGACTCCACTTTGCGTACTGGGGCCTGGCTACGAGCATTGAGCACAAGCTTCTGTCCTTTGACAGGAGTCCCCAGTTTCTCCAGCAATCGCTGCAGATCCAACTTTTCAAGCATCTCTATTCCTACCTACGCATGGCCTCGCACCGTGCGTGTTAAACGAACATCGTCGGTAAAGAATAGATGAAATTTTTCGGATTTTTTGAGGGGGTGTGCAAACTGAAAAAACAGGCTTAAAACGCAGGGAGTTTTATAGCCAACAGTTTTAGTCAACTTTTCCGCTAAGGCTGTTTTAGGCACATCTGAGCTGAACAGCAACATCGTTAGCTGTCTCAGAGCCATCCAAAAATGGCCCGTGCCGTAGGCAGTTCGCAGGCAAGCACAAGTACAAAAATGTCCTTTGCTCTTGGCCATCGCACCAACTTCAAAGATCGACATAGCTCAGCCTTTCCAAAATGCACCCTCTCATAAAAAGGGGCGCATCGGCCTGAGCTAGCCCGGCGAAAGACTTGCTGCGTATCTTTGTCTGATCGACAAATCCAAAGCTACCAAGTCATACCAAATCCAACAGTCGGCCAGGCACCAATAGATGTGTAGGCGTTGACTTAAAAAAATATCAAACCAGAAAAATTGGGATAGATGTCCTGCAGGAGCGTCAGCCACAGTCGGTGCTAATGAGGCGTTCAACTGAAATATTCAACAAAAAAGGCCTTGTCAGACAAGGCCTTTTTTTTCGCTACACGTTAAGACACTTTATGCTTTTCTTCTGCACGTTCCGCCACCTTATGCTTTACCTCGTCGCGAACAAGCACATGTCTTACCTATAGACGCCGCCAAGTTATGCTTTATTTCGAGGCCAAGAAATGCTTAACGGCACAAAAGGCGCTTTTTTATTTGTTTCCATCGTTGATACCCGAGTGATAACGCACATTTTCCAGGCTGCACCAACTCTCTTATTTCCGCTGCAATTCGAGTCCGGTTGAGCACTCAAGCTCTCTCGCGAGCATCGAGAAACGCTGAAGTGACACATAGTCATCTCCGCGCCGGGTGCATTCTCGCAGCAGCCCTTCATAAGCAAAGCCGCAGACCGTCAGCAGCTTGATCGATGCCTGATTTTCAGGCTCAACGTAAGCCACCAGACTGTGCAGATTGAGTTGCTGAAAGACGCCGGGCAAGCATTGCGGCAGGGCTGAGCGCATGACACCCCGGCCCCAGTAGCTTGGCAGCAGCCAGTAGCCAAGTTCCGCGCTGTCGCCGTCTTCATCACGGTCATAGGCTCCTATGGCACCAATGGGCTGCCCATTCAGACAAATGGCCTGCCACCAGCCTTCGCCCTCTGCGCCCAGTGCGCGGTACCAGCTCAATTGCTCACGGGCAATGGTCAGAGCATCGGTGTGCGTGGTTTCCAGTCCGTAATAGCGCGTGACCTGCGGATCGCCCATGGCACTGCCGATGACGGGGAGGTCACCCTCATCAAAATCTCGAAATTGCAGATTCAAAGGTGCATGCATTTGAAGAGATTAGCACCTCTGGCGCTTTAGCACCAAGCGCATATCGCTCTCATTTCAGGAGCAATTTATTGATGTATCAGTGAAGCATTGGGCTTGCCGAGTCTTTTCATTTCCATGGCTGAGTGCGAGCATGTGCTGATTAATCCCGCATCTTTGCTCCAGACTTAAGCAGTGATTGCAGCCACTTTTTCTACAAAAATGGCTATCCGAAGAAAGTGAACCCGAAACTGGGATAGAATAATTGCTTACGGAGCGTAGCGCAGCCTGGTAGCGCATCTGCTTTGGGAGCAGAGGGTCGCGAGTTCGAATCCCGCCGCTCCGACCAAACGACAAGGGGTTAGATCGAAAGATCTAACCCCTTTTGTCCGTCTGTACTATCTCACCCCCCATGCAAGCACATGCATGAGGGACCAAGCCAGCAAGCCCTCGTTTAATCGAGAGTCACCTTCGCATCGCGGATCACACGGCCCCACTTTGCGGTTTCGGCGGCAATAAAGCGATCGCATTCTTCAGGCGTAGAGCCTTCCGCAAAAGTGCCCATGGTCTGCGCCATGCGCTGCGAGATTTCGGGGCTACGAATAATGCGAGCCACTTCTGCAGACATGCGCTGCACAATTTCGCGCGGCACACCTGCCGGCGCAATCATGGCGGCCCAGGTGCTACCCAGCAAGTCAGGGATGCCCTGCTCTGCAAATGTGGGCACATCCGGCAAAACAGCCAGACGCTTTTCACTGGCCACGCCGATCAGACGGATTCGGCCTGCCTTGGCGGGCTGAATCAGGTTGGGAGGCGGATCAAGAAACAACGGAATCTGTCCGCCCATGAGATCGGTCAGCGCAGGCGCAGCGCCTTTATAGGGCACATGAATCATGTCCGTCTTGGTCAGCAGCTTCATCAACTCCGTCGTCAGGTGCGCGCTGGAGCCGCTGCCCGATGAGCCAAAAGCCACCTTACCCGGATGCGCCTTGGCGTAAGCAATCAGCTCCTGAGTCGTCTTGAATGGAGCATTGTTGGCCACAGCCGCCACCAATGGAGAAACGCCCATCAGCGATACGCCCACCAGATCTTTCTTCGGGTTGTAGGGCAGCTTGGTGTACAGCGTGGTATTGGCCGAGAAGGCTGGAATCACGACCCCAAACGTATAGCCATCGGCTGCAGATTTCGCCAGATTATCGACACCGATCAGGCTGTTCGCACCCGGCTTGTTATCAATGATGATGGGCTGACCCAACGCCTTTTGCAGGCCTACCTGCAGCAGGCGCGCCATCTGGTCGGTGAAGCCGCCAGCCGTATAGGGGACGACGATACGGATGGGTTTATTGGGCCATGTGCCTTGTGCGCGCACTGCTGGCGACAGAAGGGCTGCACCGGCTGCAGCGGTACCGATGAAGGTTCGGCGGGAAACGTTATTTAGCATGGTTGTCTCTCTTGGTCGGATCTCATTGCCAACGCCGCTTGCGGCAGCGCGGACAAAATTCATACACAGCATGTGTGGGCCGGATATGTTCTGCGTCACACCTCGGCCCGTTGTCTCGTCAAAAAGGCGAACTCCCCCCGAAGTCCGCCTTTTGTGCAGATCAAATGATCTGAATCATTTCAGGCAAAGCGGCGAACAGGTCTGCTTCCAGACCGTAATCAGCCACCGAGAAAATCGGCGCCTCAGGGTCCTTGTTGATCGCCACGATCACCTTGGAGTCCTTCATGCCGGCCAGATGCTGAATGGCACCCGAGATACCGCAGGCGATATACAGCTGAGGCGCCACAATCTTGCCGGTCTGGCCCACTTGCAGGTCGTTGGGGGCGTAGCCCGCATCGACAGCAGCGCGCGAGGCGCCGATGGCAGCACCCAGCTTGTCGGCCAGAGGCGACATGACTTCGGTGAACTTCTCGGCCGAGCCCAGAGCACGACCACCAGAGACGATGATCTTGGCGGCGGTCAGTTCAGGGCGCTCGCTCTTGGTCACTTCGCGGCCCACAAAGGCGCTCTTGCCTGAGTCAGCCACGGCAGCTGCGGTTTCGACTGCGGCAGAACCGCCAGTGGCAGCAGCAGCGTCAAAGCCGGTGGTGCGCACGGTGATGACCTTGATGGCATCAGCGGACTGCACG
Source organism: Comamonas sp. (assembly GCF_036643215.1). Classification (GTDB taxonomy): domain Bacteria; phylum Pseudomonadota; class Gammaproteobacteria; order Burkholderiales; family Burkholderiaceae_C; genus Comamonas. Next base: position 24,137 of record NZ_JAVXSJ010000028.1, read on the forward strand.
GTGGCGATGGCGTTGCCAGCGTAGATGGGACGCTCGAAGGTGTCGGGCGCATCGACCTTGGTGATGTCGCTGATCTGGGCCACGTCCAGCTTGGCAGCCACGCGGGGAGCCATGTTCTTGCCAGCTGCAGTCGAGGGGAACAGGATGTGGCTGTAGTTGCTGGCGATGGCCAGAACCTGGGCAGCCACGTTTTCGGCCAGGCCGTCCTTCAGGCTTGCGCCGTCAGCGTGGATGACCTTGGAGACACCGGCGATCTGGGCGGCAGCAGCGGCTGCCGCAGCAGCGCCTTCACCAGCCACCAGCACATGCACATCACCACCGCAGGCAGCGGCAGCCGTCACGGTGTTCAGGGTCGCAGGCTTGATCGAAGCGTTGTCGTGTTCAGCAATAACGAGAGCAGTCATTTCAGTCGTCTTTCTCTTGAATGTTTCTGGGTGCCCGCATCACCTGCAGCCTATGCGTCTAGCGCAGGCCAGGTGCGGGACACCGAGGAAGGGCCGCCCCGCCCCGAAGGTGTCGTCCTCCTTGGGGGAAGACGCGAAGCGGCTCAGGGGGCTCAAATGACTTTCGCTTCGTTCTTGAGCTTGTCGACCAGGGCCGCCACATCGGCCACCTTGACGCCAGCGCCGCGCTTGGCGGGCTCTGCAACCTTCAGGGTCTTGAGGCGGGGAGCAACGTCCACACCCAGGTCTTCAGGCTTGAAGGTGTCGAGCTGCTTTTTCTTGGCCTTCATGATGTTGGGCAAGGTGACGTAGCGGGGCTCGTTCAGGCGCAGGTCGGTGGTGATGATGGCGGGGATGGACAGAGACAGAGTCTCCAGACCACCGTCCACTTCACGGCTCACAGCAACCTTGTCGCCAGCGACTTCGACCTTGGAGGCAAAAGTAGCCTGGGGCAGATCGGTCAGCGCAGCCAGCATCTGGCCGGTCTGGTTGTTGTCGCCATCAATGGCTTGCTTGCCCAGAATCACGAGACCGGGCTGCTCTTTGTCGACCAGGGCCTTGAGCAACTTGGCGATGGCCAGAGGCTGCAGGTCCACATCGGTCTCCACCAGAATGCCGCGGTCTGCACCGATGGCCATGGCGGTGCGCAGGGTTTCCTGGCACTGAGCCACACCGCAGGAGACGACGATGACCTCGGTCACCACGCCTTTTTCTTTGAGGCGCACGGCTTCTTCGACGGCGATTTCGTCAAAGGGGTTCATGCTCATCTTGACGTTGGCGATGTCTACACCCGTGCCGTCCGATTTGACGCGGACCTTCACGTTGTAGTCCACCACGCGCTTGACAGGGACCAGGATTTTCATAGGAAAGCTCGGTTTATTTTCAGGAGGCTAGAAACCAGGCGACCTGCACTCGCACATGCAGGCCGCCCTTGGAGAGAATCAATATCAGCTGACTGCGGCGGGCAATTCAGGCATGCTCAACACGCCGCGCTGCTGCAGCTCTTGCAGTTGCTCGTCGCTCAAGGTCAGCAGTTGCTGCAGCACTTCACGTGTGCCTTCACCCAAGGTAGGTGGCGCGTTGCGAACGGGCAGCAGCTGGCCATCAAGGCGATAAGGAGGAGAGAACACCCAGGTCTGCCCTGCCACGGGGTGTGGCATGGGATTCAACATGCCGGACTGACGGGTGCGCTCGCTCGTCAAGGCTTCATGCAGGCCAGCAGCTTCGCCACAGGGAATTCCGGCAGCGTGCATGCGCTCCAGCATTTGTTTACGGGACTTGGAGCCAATGATCTCCGTCAGCATCGGCAAGATCAGATCACGATTCTTGGCGCGCTCAACGTTGGTAGAGAAACGCGGGTCTTCCACGATGTCGGGGCGCTCAATAACACTGCGGCAGAACGCATCAAACTGGCTGTTATTGCCCACAGCAATAATCAGCGCACCATCCGCAGCATCAAACAGGCCGTAAGGCACGATGGAGGGGTGACCATTACCCAGACGACGGGTGTCATGGCCCAGCAGCATGGCATCGAGCGCGTGATAGCCGTTGATGGTCAGGCCGCAGTCATACAGCGCCATCTCGATCTTGCGGCCACGGCCATTGCGGCTTTTGCGGTACAGCGCTGCCAGCACGGCCTGCGCTGCATACATGCCGGTCATCATGTCCACCACGGCCATGCCAAACTTCAAAGGTGGCGTTCCTTCCACGCCGTTGATAGCCATCAGCCCGGCTTCAGCCTGAATCACCAGGTCATAGCCGGGGCGCTTGGCTTCAGGGGTCTCGCTGCTGTAGCCCGCCACGCTGCAGTAAATCAGATCAGGCTTGATGGACTTGAGCTTGTCATAGCCCAGACCCAGCTTGTCCGCACCGCCATGTTTGAAGTTGTGAATCACCACATCAAACTGGGGCAGCATGTCATAGATGATCTGAATGGCCTCGGCGTTTTGCAGATCCAGCGTAATGGACCGCTTGTTGCGGTTCATGCTGTTGTAGTAGGTCGTCTCGGTCTTGCCGATGCGGTTGCCCCAGTCACGGGTGTCATCGCCGCGCTTGGGGTGCTCCACCTTGATGACTTCTGCACCAAAGTCGGCCAGAACCTGACCGCACAAAGGACCGGCAAACACACGCGACAGATCCAGTACGCGCACGCCCTCGAGAGGGAAGTCAATATCGTCAGACAATTCTTGCTGGCTGCTCATTTTGCTGTTCTCCAATCTCTGTCTCTGGAAGACCCAAGGCCTTGCACAAGGCAAGGCCGGTTTGCGCTCAATCAAGCGTTCTGGCTCAGAGCCATGAATCGCGCCAGATGGTGATCTTCATCGCCAAACTGATGGTCAATCATGACCAGTCGTTTCGCGTAATGCGCCAGCGGCAACTCCCAGGTCATGCCGATGCCGCCGTGCATCTGAATGCATTCCTCCGCCACCATCGCACCCACATAGCCCACGGTGTACTTGGCGGCAGACAGCATCTTGGCGCGCTCCACACCTTCGGCGTTGTCGATAGCGTCAGCGGCGTTAACCACGGTGGAGCGCACTTGCTCCACTTCCAGCAACAGATCAGCCATGCGGTGCTGCAGCGCCTGGAAGGTGCCAATGGCTACGCCAAACTGCTTGCGGGTTTGCAGATATTCCAGCGTGTGCTGCTTGGCCACATCCATGGCGCCCAGCGCTTCGGCAGCAAGCGCCAGCAGCGCAAAGCCTTGCACATGCTCCAGCACGGCATGGCCTTCAGCGCCTAGCAAGGCGTCGGCGCTCAGTTGCACATTGTCAAAAGTCAGCTCGGCGGCGCGACCACCTTCCATGCGGCTGTAACCCCGCTTGGCCAGACCTGCGGCATTGCCATCCACCAGAAACAGGCTAATACCGGTTTCATCAAACTGTTCGCCAGCCGTACGGGCCGACACCAGCAGCAGATCGGCCTTTTCGCCAAAGGCCACTACGCTCTTGGCACCGTTCAGTACCCAGCCCGTAGCCGTCTTGGCGGCGGTCGCGCTGACGTTGTTCAACTCGTAATGGCTGCCGGGTTCGTCATGGGCCAGAGCAGCCATCACGGTGCCAGCCACGATGGCTTCCAGCTTCTGCTTTTGCGATTCGGTGCCCGCAGCAATCAGCGCCTGGCCCACGACCAGCGCGCCCAGCAGAGGCTCAGCCACCAAGCCACGGCCCAGCGACTCAAACACCACGCTGATGTCAAAACCAGAGCCGCCGAAGCCGCCCTCTTCTTCGGGGAACAGCGCGCCAATGGCCCCCTGGTCGGCAAACTGCGCATACAGCGTGGGGCTGTGGCCCTCAGCGCTATAAGCCAGCTGGTTGCGGTGCTCGATGCCGTACTGCTCAGAGACAAAGCGGTTCAGGCTATCCGCCAGCATGCGGCGGTCTTCGGTGTGTGTGAAGTTCATGTGCTTATTCCTTGCCTTGCCCGAATCAGAGGCCCAGGATCATCTTGGAGATGATGTTTTTCTGGATTTCGTTGGAGCCACCGAAGATCGACAGCTTGCGGTAGTTGAAGTAGTTGGCAGCAGCAGTTGCCGCTTCGTCGATCAGGCCGACGGGCTCCTCTGCATAGCCTTCGTACTGCGCTTCATCGATGTAAGGCACGGCATAGACACCCATGGCGCGGCGGATCAGCGACAGGATTTCCTGACGAATTTCCGTACCGCGAATCTTCAGCATCGAGCTTTCCGCACCGGGAACGCCGCCACCAGCCACCGCAGCAATCACGCGCAGATTGGTAGTCTTCATGTTTTCCAGATCAATCTCGACCTTGGCCATGCGCGCCGCAAACAGCGGGTCTTGGCTCAGAGGCTTGCCGTTCTTGTGTGCCTTGGCCGCCACCACCTTGAGCTTGGCCAACGCCGAGATGCAAAAGCCCACGCCAGCAATGCCGGTGCGCTCATAGGTCAGCAGATACTTGGCGTAAGTCCAGCCCTTGTTCTCTTCACCCACCAGGTTTTCCACCGGCACCTTCACATCGGTGAAGAAGACTTCGTTGACATCCTTGTCGCCATCCAGCGTGCGGATGGGGCGCACTTCCACGCCGGGAGTGTTCATGTCAACCAGCAGGAAGCTGATGCCGGCCTGTGCCTTGACTTCGCGGTTGGTGCGCACCAGGCAGAAGATCATGTTGGCGTGCTGGCCCTGGGTGGTCCAGGTCTTCTGACCGTTGACGATGTAGTGGTCACCCGTTTCGTCAGTGACTCGCACGGCCGTGGTCTTGACCGAGGCCAGATCGGATCCCGCACCGGGTTCCGAATAGCCCTGGCACCACCAGTCCTCACCTTTCAACATGCGCGGCAGCCAGTAATTTTTTTGCTGCTCGTTGCCATACTTGATCAGCACCGGGCCCAGCATGTTCACGCCAAAAGGCACGACACGAGGGCCGCCAGCCAGCGCGCACTCGGTGTCGAAAATGAACTTTTCCACGGCGCCCCAGCCGGGTCCGCCGTTTTCCATGGGCCAGTGGTTGGCATACCAGCCGCGCTCATTGAGAACAGCATGCCACTCGTCCTGATCGGCCTTGCTCAGACGTTGACCCGCCTTGACCTTTTGCGAAATATGTTTGGGCAGTTTGTCCGCGAGAAAGCTCTGTACTTCGACGCGGAACGCCTCTTCCTGGGGGGTGAATTGCAAATCCATTGCTATGTCCTAGTGATCCACGGCGCTTGGCGCCTTAACAGCCTTTGAAACTGGCGCGCTCGCCACGAGAGACGCCGAGCAAGGGCCGTCCCGCAGCAAGGGCGTCGTCCCCCTCCCGCGCAGCGAGAGAGGGGAAGCGGCAAAGCCGCTCTGGGGGTGTTTAGAAAATTTCAAACAGGCCTGCAGCGCCCATGCCACCCGCAATGCACATGCTCACCACGCCCCACTTCACCTTAGGGTCCTGGGCCTTGCGGCGCTGACCTTCCAGCAGAATGTGACCGGTCAGACGGGCACCCGTCATGCCAAACGGATGACCGATGGAGATGGCGCCGCCGTTGACGTTCAGCCGCTCATTGGGAATGCCCAGCTGACGCTGGCAGTACAGGGCTTGCGAGGCAAAGGCTTCGTTGAGCTCCCACAGATCGATGTCATCCACCGTCAGGCCGTGGCGTGCCAGCAGCTTGGGCACGGCAAACACAGGGCCGATACCCATTTCATCGGGCTCGCAACCCGCCACGGCAAAGCCGCGGAAGGCACCCAGAGGCTTCAGCCCAAGGCGCTCGGCCAGCTTGGCTTCCATCACCACACAGGCGCTGGAGCCGTCGGACAGCTGAGAGGCATTGCCCGCGGTGATGAAGTTGCCCGCACCCTTGACGGGTTCGAGCTTGGCCAGACCTTCGAGCGTGGTGGATGCACGGTTGCAGTTGTCCACGGTGGCGACGACATCGCGGTATGTGACTTCGCCGGTTTCCTTGTTCTTTTCCATCATGCGCGTGGCGCAAGGGATGATTTCATCCTTGAACAGGTCGGCTGCCTGGGCGGCCGCCGTGCGCTGCTGGCTTTGCAGCGAGAAAGCATCCTGGTCCTCGCGGCTGATGCCGTAGCGCTTGGCCACCACGTCTGCGGTGTCGATCATGGCCATGAACAGCTCGGGCTTGTGCTCCACCAGCCAGGGGTCCATGTCGGTGGGCAAATTGTTGCCGGGGCGCATGCCGGAGATGGTTTCGATACCACCAGCCAGCATCACATCCACACCCTCGGCCACCACGCGGCCCGCAGCCATGGCGATCGATTGCAGGCCCGATGCGCAGTAGCGGGCCACGGTGGCACCGCCAATGGACAGGGGGAGCCCCGCACGCAGCACGGCCTGACGACCCAGGTTGCGGCCCTGAAAACCGTCGGGATTGCCGCAACCCAGAATCAGGTCTTCAATCATGGCGGGATCAATTCCGGCGCGGTCCACGGCAGCCTTGACGGAGAAGGCCGCCAGCTGGGCAGCAGGAGTGACATTGAACTCGCCGCGGTGCGACTTGGTCAGTGGTGTGCGGGCGGTGGAAACGATGACGGCTTCACGCATGATTGTTGTCTCTGTGAATGTTTGAAAACTTTTTTAGTAGCTGCTTGCGCTTGTTATTCATTGATTTCAGATACTTTCAATACTGAAACCAATACACATCAAGCGCTAGCAGCTCCTTTTTTCTTAGCAATGGGCGCAGCAAGGGCAGCCCCGCAGCGAAGGCAGGAGGAGTTACTTGTTCAAGCTCTCGAAGCTCTTGCCTTCGGCCACCAGCTTTTGCAGCAGGGGGGCTGGCTTCCAGAACAGCGCGTCTTCCTTGGCAAAGGCTTCGATATCGGCCAATACTTTGTCCAGTCCCTGCATATCAGCCCACTTCATGGGGCCGCCGCGGTGACGCGGAAAGCCGTAGCCGGAGATAAAGGTCACGTCCACATCCAGCGGACGCAGGGCAATACCCTCGCCCACCACCTTGGCGCCTTCGTTGACCATGGCGGCCATGTAGCGGCGCATGATTTCCTCGGCGGTGAACTTACGCGCGGTCACGCCCTTCTTGGCGCGCTCGGCATCCACAATCGCCAGCACTTCAGGATCCTGCTGACCGACGCGGGCGCCTTGCGGATACAGATAGAAGCCGCGTTGGGTCTTCTGACCAAACCAGCCGTTTTCGCAGATGCGGTCAGCAATTTCCACGTAGCGGGCCTTGGGGTCACGCGTGGCAGCACGGCGCTTGCGCGTGGCCCAGCCAATGTCGCCACCGGCCAGATCGGTGACCTGAAATGGGCCCATGGCAAAGCCAAAGCCGCGCACGGCCTCGTCGATTTCGTAGGGCGACGCACCGTCTTCCATGAGGTAGTCGGCGGCCTGCTTGTAAGTGGCCAGAATGCGGTTGCCGATAAAGCCATCGCAAACACCGGCGCGCACGGGCACCTTCTTCATCTTCTTGGCCAGATCGAAAGCTGTGGTCACCACATCGGCCGCCACCTTGGAGGGCACAACGATTTCCAGCAGCTTCATGATGTTGGCGGGGCTGAAGAAATGCAGACCAATCACATCCTGCGGGCGGCTCGTGACGGCGGCGATGGCGTCAATGTCCAGGTAAGAGGTGTTAGTGGCAAGCACGGCACCGCTCTTGCAGGCGCGATCCAGCTCTTTGAACACGGCCTTTTTGACTTCCAGGTCTTCGAACACGGCTTCGATCACCAGATCCACATCGGCAATGTCGTCGTAGCTCGTCGATGGCGTATAACGTGCCATCACGGCGGCCTTGGCTTCCTCCGTCATGCGGCCCTTGGCGATCAGGCCGTTGTAGACCTTTTCCACATTGGCCTGACCACGGGCAATGGATTCGGCATCGCGCTCGATCATGGTCACGGCCAGGCCTGCATCGAGTGCCGACACGGTGATGCCAGCGCCCATGGTGCCGCCGCCGATGATGGCGATCTTGGCAAAGTGGCGTGGTGCCGCAGCCTTGGCTTCGGGGATCTTGGCGGTTTCTTTTTCCGCAAAGAAGGCGTGAATCAAACCTTGGCGCTGCGGGCTGTCGATGCAAGCCAGAAACTGGGAGCGCTCGAACTTCAGGCCTTGTTCAAAAGGCAGGTCCACGGCGGCTTGCACGCAGTCGATGATCTTCAGCGGCGAAAACAGACCGCGTGACTTCTTGGCCGTATCAGCGCGCAAGACATCAAGCTCGGCTTGAGCAGCGGCCTTGTCGGCAAGACAGATTTGATCGGTGCTGGTGCGGCGCAGGGGTGCGCCCTGTGCCAGCAGTTCGCGGGCATAAGCCAGACCTGCAGCCACGGGGTCGTTGCCCTCTTCCAGCTTGTCCACCAGACCTGCAGCCTGTGCAGCCTTGGCGCTCAGGGGACTGCCGCTGAGCATCAGCTCGGTCGCAGCCTTCACGCCCATCAGGCGCGGTGCGCGCTGCGTGCCGCCAGCACCTGGAATCAAACCCAGCGAGACTTCTGGCAAGCCCAGCTTGGCCGCAGGTAACGCCAGACGGTAATGGGCGGCCATGGCAATTTCCAAACCACCACCCAGCGCTGCGCCATGAATCACAGCCACAACAGGCTTGGTGCAGGCTTCAATCCGGTTGCAGACATCGGGCAGGAAGGGCGCGACCGGCGGCTTGCCAAATTCGCGGATATCAGCGCCAGCAATAAAGGCCTTGCCCTGCCCCACGATCAGCACGGCCTTGACGGTGGCACTGGCGTCTGCCTGCTCCATAGTGGCCACCAGTCCCTGACGCACGGCTGCGCCCAGGGCGTTGACTGGCGGGTTGTTGATGGTGACCAGCAATACGTCGCCGTCTTGCGTGAGTTCAACGACAGAAGCGGCAGTCTCAGAAGTCATGCGTGTCTCCGGTATGGTTTTATGGAATAGGCATCATTCTTACGGCGACAATGTTTTCTAACAATCCCATGAATCATTGACAGACTGTCAAAGAAATTCGAACAATGAACTATGGACTCGCAATCACTGACCCTGCTGGTCGAAATTATTGATAGCGGCAACCTCAGCCAGGCCGCGCGAAAGCTCAAGATGACTCGCGCGAATGTGAGCTATCACCTCACGCAACTGGAGAAGGCTGCTGGCGTGCAATTGGTCAAGCGCACCACGCGCCGTGTGGAGCCCACGGAGATTGGCATGCGCCTGTACGAGCATGGCCGCAACATTCACAACGAAATGCTGGCCGCACGTGAAGCGATTACGGCGCTGGGCCAGAGTCTGCAGGGCCGGGTAGGCATCAGCGTGCCCAGCGGCTACGGCCAGATCGTGATGAGCGAGTGGCTGATCGAGTTCAAGCGCCTGTACCCGGGCATCGTGCTCGATGTGCTGTTTGAGAACCGCGCTGACAATCTGCGCGACGATATGGACATAATGATCCGCGTGATTCAGGAGCCGCCGCTGTCGCTGGTGGCGCGCAGTTTGGGCACGGTGCGCTATCTGGCCTGCGCCTCGCGCGAATATGCGCAGACCCACGGCCTGCCCAAGACCTTGCACGCCTTGCGCGCCAGCCCGCTGATTACGGCCGGGGTGACTGGACGGCAACTGCGCCTGGCCGCCTACCTGGGCGCAGAGCGCCACGAGGTGATGCTGGAGCCCACCATGATCTCCGAGCACTTCCCCTTTTTGCGCGACGGCATTCTGGCCGGTCTGGGCGTGGGGCTGGTGCCCGACTATGTGGTGCAAGACAAGCTGGCCACGGGCGAAGTGCTGACCACGCTGGACGAATACCGGCTCAGTATTTTTGGCACCCACATGTACCTGCTCTACCTGCCCAACCGCCACCAGACCAAGTCCGTGCGCACCTGCATCGACTTTTTGCTGGCCAAGGCCCAACCCGAGGAAGAAGCCCGACTGGCCGCGCTGCCCAAGCTCTGAGCCCCAATAAAAAAGCCAGCTTTTACGCTGGCGTTTTTTATTGGGAAGAGGAGGGTTTCAGGACAACTTGCGGTTCAAGTTCTGCTGACGCCAGCTGCTGGGGCTTTGTTGAAAGTGCTTGCTGAACCAGCGCGTGAACGAGCTGTTTTCGGCAAACCCAGTCAGCGTAGCTGCCTCGCTGATGGACAGCTGCGAGTTTTGCAGCGCCCGCAGCGCGGCCTGGCTGCGCACGGCGTCCAAGGTTTCCTGAAAGCTGGTGTTATTCGTCTCAAGATGACGCTGCAACGAGCGCGCCGTAAAGCCCAGCGCCCCAGCCACATGGGCAATGCTGTGGCGGCCGTGCGGCAGAAGAGATTGCAGAGTGCTGCGCACCTGCTGCTCCAGCGACCTGGATGCGGGGCGCGGCGCATGGCTTTCCATCAGGCTGCGGGCATGGCTTTCCATCAGGCTGTCGTGATCGATATTGAGCTGCATCATCTCGTCATTGCTCACCACAATGCCGTCGAAATCCGAGGCAAAAACAATCTCGCTGCCCAGCACCCGGCGGTGGCTCATGGTGCTGCTTGGCGAGCTGTGCGAGAAGTGAATGCTGCTCGGGTTCCAGCTCTTGCCCAACTGGTGGCGACACAGGCTCAGCAGCGCGGTTATGCCCAGTTCTGTGGGATGACGACCGGGGTTTTCGCGCTCAGTATCCAGGTGCAGCTGAATGATGGAGTAACGCCCCTGCGTCACCACTTCGGTACCCACCGTGCTGCTGATGAGGTGGTTGTAATCCTTGAGCGTCTTGAGCATCGCCGACAGGCTTTCCTGATGCTGCAGCAGCAGGCTAATCGGTCCGAAGTCTGACAAGCGCCAATAAGAGCCCATGAGCAGGCCCAGCGATGCGTGACCCGTCTGAGCAGACGAGGCCTCTAGCAGCGTGGCAAAAGCGGATTCAGGAACCAGCAAATCGGGGGAGTTCAGGCAGCTGTGATCCAAACCCACTTTGCGGAACATGCTCAGGGGGTCGATTCCCAGCTCATTCGCCACTCTGGCGTATTTGCTCAGGCTCACACTTCGGATACGGGGCTTCATCGTGACCAACAAATCTCTTGACCTGAGTCCTGCGCGCGGCTCAAGTTCATCTATGGGATGCAGGCCTTTGGGGTAGTCCTGCGTTTTTAGGCTTTGATATTTATCAATACGCAGATAACAAGTCAATCAATAGATACCACTAGAGCCTTGCCAGCCTTGGCCCAAAGAAAGCAGGCTCTCCTCTGAAAACTCGCACTCACCCTGAAGCTTTTGCTTACTCACTGGCAGTCCATTGCAAACCTTTAGACCGGCACAACGCGCATCCAACCAGCCCACGCCCACCGCCTAGGGTTTTCCATTTGCTGACACAGAGGGCAACAAGCTGACGCGATTGGTCAAGCACTCCCAAGCCTGCTGCGCTGAAAATTTTTCCCATCTGCTGGTGTGAGTGGATACAGCGCCAAGCCTTTCTGAAGGCCTCGCTCCACAGACTCTTGGCATCGCTTGTGATGCGCTCGGCACAAGGCTCAAAAACCTTACCCAACCAGAGCCGCAGCCGTTTATAGAATTGAGGATAAGACGATGAAAGTCGAACAACTGACCTGCAGCATTGGTGCTGAAGTTTCCGGCATCAGCCTGGGTGATGCCTCACGCGATACCGGTCTGGCCGAAGAAATCCGCGCCCTGCTGCTCCAGCACAAGGTACTGTTCTTCCGCGATCAGGACATCACACGCGGTGAGCACGCAGCCTTTGCCCGCCACTTTGGCGATCTGGAAGACCACCCCGTGGCAGGCAGCGACCCAGACCACCCCGGTCTGGTCCAGATCTACCGCAGCGACAAGCGCGAGAACTACGAAAACACCTATCACACCGATGGCCAGTGGCGCGAGACGCCCACCATGGGCTGCGTGCTGCGCTGCGTTGAAGGCCCGGCCGTGGGTGGCGACACCATCTGGGTGAATATGGCTGCGGCCTACAACAACCTGCCCGATGACATCAAACAGAAGATTGACGGCCTGAAGGCCAAGTCCAGCATCGAACACGGCTTTGGGGCGGTCATGCCCGAAGAAAAGCGTCTGGAGCTCGGTCGCCTGCATCCTCCGGTCGAGCATCCTGTGGTTCGCACTCACCCCGAAACCGGTGAGAAGATTCTGTATGTCTGCAGCTTCACCACCCACTTTGCCAACTACCACACGCCCGAGAACGTGCGTTACGGTCAGGACAAGACACCCGGTGCCAGCATGCTGCTGAACTACCTGATCAGCCAGGCCGCCATTCCTGAGTATCAGGTGCGCTTCCGCTGGAAACCCGGCAGCGTTGCCATGTGGGACAACCGCTGCACCCAGCACTACGCAGTGCAGGACTACTGGCCCGCCCCCCGCAAGATGGAGCGCGCAGCCATCATTGGCGACAAGCCGTTCTAAAAACGAAATGCTGCAGGGCTCCGTGATGGACTCCCGTGCAGCGGTTTCCGCACCGTTTGATTGATCGCTAAAACCATAGCTGCTAGCGTATACCTAATCTAAAAATCACCATAAAAATAGCTGCAAGTGCTTTGTAAAAAAGCGCTGGCAGCTATTGTTTTTTGCACTGATGAAATCTGTTTGGTAAGTTGTAGATCAAAGGCTGGATCTCGCTCTTCATTTTTTTCGCATCAGGACGATGCATCACAGCAAAGCTCAAAACGAAATAGGTGAAGTACGCGAATACGACTGAAGCTGCGATAGTCCATTCGCACTTTGCAGCAATGATCAGCAGGAGCACAAGCAACGCACCGATGGTCAGCGGCTTGCCTGCCACTGGAGCCTCCCCAGGAGATGGAAACAGCAACCAACGTCAAAAGCATTGCAACGATGGCTGCCATGCTAAGCATGATCCAGAGTGGAGCGGTCATTGCAGTGCGGTTGGTCATGAAGTCGTATCGTGACCTTGGAAGCGTGCCAACACAACCACTGAGACTGCATCTCTGCAAAGCCCGTTGACGAATATCCATGCAATGTTTAGCAGAAGCCGTTGCATGAGTCACCGGAAGACTCGCTAGAAAGAGCGCCCATGAGTGCACTCAGCCGATTACATGCTTGTGTAACTCCCCATAAAAAAAGGTCTCCTAGGGAGACCTTTTTATGGCTCATGTCAGTTCAGCAGACGCCGTGCGCACACAACATATCGCTGTATTGCGCCCGGCTTGTCATCAGGCCGTTTTGCGCAAGAAGCCTTGATTGCCGCCGTTGCGGTTAGGTGCAAAGCCGTTGGCAGCCAAGCTTTCTTCCACGGTGTCGTAGAACACGCCGATCTTGCTGATCTCGCGAGCTTCCTTGGCCGTGGCAATGGGGCGACCAAACTCGCGCGAGATGCGCACCAGCTGCTCGATTTGCGAGACGGTGCTGGCCTTTTCGGTGCGAGTCTGGTTCCACAGGCAGTCTTCGGTGCCGCAGCGCACGTGCAGACCAGCAGCAATGCCCCACATGTTGACGGGCAGCACGTTGCGCACATTGCTTTCCACCGTCAGCACCGCGCCATCGGGTACGGAGCGCACAAAGTTGGCCAGGCTATACAGGCTTGGCGTGTCCATGCCACCGGCAATGGCCACCCAGTTCATGACCAGCGGGCCCATGTAAAAGCCTCGGCGCATCAGGCGCTCCACCGATTCAAAGCTGTTCAGGTTGTAGCACTGGAAGGCGCTCTGAATGCCTGCCTTGGTCAGGCGACGTACATGCTCTTCCACCCAGCCGGGCTGGGCGGGCACGGTCATTTCCTTATAGGCATTGAACAGCGCGCGGTTCTGGCGCGAAGTGCCTGCAAAGTCAGCGTCTTCCGCCTGGTCGGTCACGTTCATCTGCGAGGTATTGACCGTCACGGTCACCTGATCTGGCACGGGATCCAGATCAGCCAGCATGTGGCGGGTGTCGTCGCTCAGCCACTTGGCGGCCTGGCCTTCGTCTTCGGGGGCGAAGCTGATGGAGCCGCCCACTTGAATAATCATCTCGGGCACGGCCTTGCGCACACCAGCCACCAGTTCGTTGAACTTGGACAGGCGCTTGCTGCCCTTGCCATCCAGCTCACGCACATGCAGGTGCAGCACGGTGGCACCGGCGTTGTAACAATCCACCGCCTTCTGGATTTGCGCTTCCATGGTGACGGGAATGTCTTCAGGAAAGTCCGAAGGCAACCAGCCCGGCGCGTAAGGCGCTGCGGTAATGATCAGGGGCTGCTGGTTTTCGGGGAACAGATGGCCGTCGAGAAAGTTCATTGCTAGTCTCCAATTTGAATGCGGACTTCGACGGACAGCAAAACCTGAGCATGCCTCTCATCTGCAATGCCACCAGACATTCATACAGACATGAGCTGCGCCAGCCAGCAGGCACCGGATCGTCGAAATTGAAAGCAAATTCAATGTAGATCAGCTGTGCTGAGACCATTTGCCCTATCGCGTTCAGCGCTTGGCAAAGTGCGCCACGAAGGTTGTACGCCCTGCGGCGACCCACTTTCTTGTCGGACCGCCAGCAGGCGAAATCACCCACGCCATGAGGCTTCGATTGCGGCGATATCGATTTTGGTCATGCCCATCATGGCGTCAAAAGCACGCTTGGCCGCTGCGCGATCAGGATCGCTGATGGCTATCGTCAGCACGCGTGGCGTGATTTGCCATGACAACCCCCACCGGTCTTTGCACCAGCCGCATTGGCTTTCCTGCCCGCCGTTGCCAACAATTGCGTTCCATAGCCGATCCGTTTCTTGTTGGCTGTCCGTCGCCACCTGAAATGAGAATGCCTCGCTGTGCTTGAAGGCAGGCCCTCCGTTCAGGCCCAGGCACGGGATGCCCATTACGCTGAATTCGACGGTCAATACATTGCCTTGCTTGCCTGCAGGATAGTCACCCGGTGCATGGCTGACAGCCCCGACTGAACTATCAGCAAAGGTCTGGGCGTAAAACATTGCGGCTTCCAGAGCCTCGCTTTCATACCAGAGGCAAATCACATTTTTGCTGACCATAGGAGCGCTCCTGAACAAAGGCAGAGACATGTCTGCGGGTGGTGAAACCTTCGCAAGCAAGCCGTGGTCGTTTTCGGCTCACAACGGCATCAAGTTGGACTCGCATTCGCCAGCGAACTCAATACTAAGAGCAATCTGCGCGGGCATCTGCCACCCATAGCGCATTTGCGCACCGCAACGGTTTCAGCAACAGGCTGAGCGGTACCCGCCGAAATGTTTGCATATCTATCAGAACTGACCTACTGCACCACCCAAAGCATGGGGTCATGCTTTCACTGCCGCTCACCGCTCAAAAGGAGCACTTGCTCACTACCCGACAAATACGCATCTGGCTGGAACACACCAGATCAGCCGAGTCTGCTTTAGATCAAGCCAACCCAGCCTATTTTTGTATAGTCATATAATTGACTACACATATATAAGACCTAGATTCTTGAAACCTACGATCAGCTGACGTCATGAAATTCACACTAAACGGCCAGGAAGTGGATGCGCAAAGCGCCACTGCCGACACTCCTCTTCTGTATGTGCTGCGCAATGACATGCAGCTCAACGGCCCTAAATTTGGTTGCGGCCTTGGCGAATGCGGTGCCTGCGCCGTGCTGATCGACGGCAAGGTGGCGCGCTCCTGCTCGGTGCCGTTGAATGCAGTCGCCGGCAAGAAGGTCACAACGCTTGAAGGCCTGTCGCCAGATGCCAGCAAGGCCGCCAGCACCAAGACGTTGCAAGACCGTGCCGTGCTGGATGTCAGCGCTGCCAAAAACGATGCGCCCGCCGCATCGCGCACCTACACCCTGCATGTGGTGCAGCAGGCTTTCGTCGACGCTCAAGCGGCACAGTGCGGCTACTGCACCAACGGCATGGTCATGGCACTGGTGGCCCTGTTCAACCAGCAGCCCAAGGCCACGGACGATGAGATCAAGCACGCCCTGTCTGGCCATCTGTGCCGCTGCGGCACCCATGTGGAAATCATGCAGGCCGCCGCACGCGCCCGTGAATTGATTGCTCAGGGCCATAGCCCCGCCATTCCCGCCGCCGGCGCATCCACACAAGCAAAGGCTGCCTGATCATGAAATTCTTCACCAAAGACAATCAAGCCCAGCTTACCCGTCGCCAGCTGCTCAAAGCTGGTGGCATGCTCATGGTCGGATCCGTCGCGGGCAGCCATTTGCTGATGGCCCAGACCGCCCCCGAAGCCGCCGCCAAGGGCCTCTTTCCGATTCCTTCGGCCAAGATGGTGGACAGCTTTATCGCCATTGGCGCTGATGGCTCCGTGACCGCCTACAACGGTCACGTGGATCTGGGCACCGGCATCCGCACCGCGCTGGGTCAGTTGGTGGCTGACGAACTGTATGTGGACTTCTCCGCCGTGACCATGGTGCTCGGCCATACCGCCCGCACACCCGATCTCGGCCCCACGATTGCCAGTAACACCATTCAGGTTTCATCCCTGCCCATGCGCCACGCCGCAGCGCAGGTGCGTCAGTTGCTGATCAAGCTGGCCAGCGAAAAATCCGGCGTTCCCGCCGAGCGTATCACCACGCAAAAGGGTGTGGTCATTGCAGGCGGCAAGCGCTTTGGCTATGGCGAGCTGGTCCAAGGTCTGGACCTGCAGATCGAAGTGGACGAAAAGATCGAGCTACGCAAATCGGGCTTTGAGTACATCGGCAAGAGCGTTCAGCGCGTAGACATTCCCAACAAGGTGCTGGGCGCCCTCACCTACATCCACGACCTGCGCGTGCCCGGCATGCTCCATGGTCGTGTGATTCGTCCGCCCTATACCGGCGCTGACGCTACGGCGCCTCTGGGCTCTAGCCTGGTGTCGGTCGATGAAAAGTCCATCGCCCACCTGCCTGGCATCATCAAGATCGTGATCAAGGGCGACTTCGTCGGCGTGGTCGCCGAGCGTGAAGAACAAGCCATTGCGGGCATGCGCCAGCTCAAGGTCACTTGGAAGGAATGGGCGGGTCTGCCTGACCTGTCCCTGAACGGCCTGCACCAAACCCTGGTCGATCACACCAAGACCGATCGTGTGCTGCAAGAAGATGAAGGCGCCCTGCAAGCGGTAGAGCAAGCCAAGATTCAGCTGACACGCGACTATGTCTGGCCCTATCACGCCCACGGCTCCATCGGCCCATCCTGCGCGATTGCTGAAGTCGGCGAAGGTCAGATCCAGGTCTGGACTGGCTCGCAAAACCCTCACGACGTGTGCAAGGACATCTCCAAGCTCATGGACGTGAACGCCGACAACGTCAACGTGACCCGCCTGGAGGCCTCCGGCTGCTATGGCCGCAATTGTGCCGACGACGTCTGCTCCGATGCCGTCCTGATGTCTGCTGCTGTGGGCGGCAAGCCCGTGCGCGTGCAGTTGATGCGTGAGCAGGAATCGGGCTGGGAGCCCAAGGGCACCGGCCAGCTGATCCGCGTGCGCGGCGGCATGGACGAGCAACACAATGTGACGGCCTACGAGCTGCGTACCTGCTACCCATCCAACAATGCCTCCGCACTGGCTCTGATCCTCACGGGCAAAGTCTCGGCCAAGATCGATGCGCAGCAAATGGGTGACCGCACGGCGATTCCGCAGTACGAATATCCCAAGATGCGCATGATTTCTCAGGATGCCGTGCCTATCGTGCGCGCCTCCTGGATGCGTGGCGTGTCCGCCCTGCCCAATGTGTTTGCCCATGAATCCTGGATTGATGAGTGCGCCTATCTGGCCAAGGCTGATCCTATCGAGTACCGCCTGCGCTACCTCAAGGACCCACGCGCTGTGGCGCTGATTGCTGAAGCCAAAAAGCAATGCAACTGGCAGGACGGCCCTGCCCATCGCAACCCTGCTCCTGCAGACC
>NZ_JAVXSJ010000029.1:0-41266 GCF_036643215.1 Comamonas sp.
CGGACAACAACGGACGCAAGGCCGACTTCCGCAACGTGATCATCATCATGACCACGAACGCGGGTGCCGAGACCATGAACAAGGCCAGCATTGGCTTTACCAATGCGCGAGAGGCCGGTGACGAGATGGCCGATATCAAGCGCCTGTTCACGCCTGAGTTCCGCAACCGTCTGGACTCCACAGTCAGCTTCAAGGCACTCGACGAGCAGATCATTCTGCGCGTTGTGGACAAGTTCCTGCTGCAACTGGAGCAGCAACTGGCCGAGAAGAAGGTGGAAGTGACCTTTACCGACGAGCTGCGTAAGCATCTGGCCAAGAAGGGCTTTGACCCGCTGATGGGTGCACGTCCGATGCAGCGCCTGATTCAGGACACCATCCGCCGCTCTCTGGCTGATGAGCTGCTGTTCGGTCGTTTGACCAACGGTGGTCGTCTGGAAGTGGACTGGGACGATGCGGGCAACGAAGGCAAGGGTGATATCAAGCTCACCATTACCGAGCTGCCCAAAGAGGATCCCTCAAAGGCCGAGCCTGAGAACGCAGTCGCTGAATAAGCAGCACCGCTAAAAAAAGCCGACAGTGTTAAAGCTGTCGGCTTTTTTTTGTGCTCAATTTTTTATTGATAGCTGTTAACGCTTGTTTTGACTCGGCTTCAGGCTTATTGATGCTTGAAATCTAATGAAATAAGGCGGTAGTAGCTATCAAAATCATTGCGTGATTGAGAGGCGCAGCTGCTGGAGCTGCCTATTTGACCTGCCGTTTTTCTAGCTTGCGTGCCAGTGTTCGGCGGTGCATGCCCAGGCGGCGGGCGGCTTCGGAGATGTTGAAGCCGGATTCGGCCAGCGTCTCGTGAATATGCTCCCACTCCAGCGTCTTGATAGAGGTGGTGTGGTTGCTGACCTCGACATCGGTGCGACCCTCGACGCGGCCAAAGGCGGCTTCTATGTCGTCGGTATTGGAGGGCTTGGCGAGATAGTGGCAGGCGCCCAGTTTGACGGCTTCTACCGCGGTGGCAATGCTGGCGTAGCCGGTGAGTACGACGATGAGCGCTTCTGGGTTCAGCTGGTGCAGCATCTGCACGCAGTTCAGGCCCGAGGCGTTGCCGGCCAGCTTCAGGTCCATGACCGCATATTGCGGCAGCTGCCCGGTCAGCAGTGCCTGCACTTCTTCGCCGCTGGCCGCATGCAGCACGCGGTAGCCCCTGCGCTCGAAGGAGCGTTTGAGGGTGCGAGCAAAGGCTGCATCATCTTCAACCAGCAGCAGTAATCGGTCTTCTTCCATGCAATCAACAATGCTTCAAATCGCGAGGGCAGACTGGGGCAGGCTAACTTCAACCAGCGCACCGCCGCCTTGCTGGGCGGGTAGATTGCTGGCCTGAACCCGGCCGCCCAGGGCGCGAGCCACGTTAGTGACGAGGAACAGACCCAGGCCACGGCCCGGGCGCTCCTGTTTGGTGGAGACATGGCACTGGCCCAGTTGCTGCAGCACGGCGGCATCAAAGCCGGGGCCGTGGTCGCGCACCTGGATGTGTACCTGCTCCTTGTCGCTGGACAGACTCAGCTCTATCCAGCGGGGGGAGGCTTCGAGTGCATTGTCCAGTAAATTACATATCATCTGCTGCAGTGCAGTATCTGAGAGCATGGCAAAGTCCGCCGCGCCTTCGTTGCGCAGGGCAAAGTGCTGCAGGCTGTTGTGGCTTTGCCAGTGGCTGACCACGCCTTCCACAAAACTCACAAAGGTGGTGCTTTCCGTGCCTTCGGCACGGGTTTCACCTGCCGAAAGCAACACGCCAGAGACGATGGATTTGCAGCGCAGCAGCTGGCGCTGCATTTCCTGCAGGTCTTCGCGCAGGTCTGGGTCTTGCATGAGGGCAGGCATGTGCTGCCAGTCGCCCAGAATGACCGACATGGTGGCCATGGGCGTGCCCAGCTCGTGGGCGGCACCGGTGGCCAGCAGACCCAGTCGCACGATGTGTTCTTCCTCGCTGGCGCGCTGGCGCATATTGGAAATGCGGCTATCGCGGCGGCGCATATTCTCCACAATGCGGGTTAGAAAAACGATGGTCAGAATGCTGGTCAGTGCAAAGCTGATGAGCACGCCCACCACGTAGAGGCTGGGCAGTCCTTGCTGGGAGGCGAATTTGACGTGCAGCGGCTGGTTGAAGATGGTCAGCCCCGTCACGCCCACAAAGGATGCGGCCACCACCACCCATGTGTAGTGAGACTGCAGCAGCACCGCACTCAGAATGCCTTGCAGCAGGTAGAGGTAGATAAAGGGGTTGCTGGCGCCGCCGCTCAGGTACAGCTGAATGGTGAGAGCCAGCACATCGGCCAGCAGCGCGTAGAAGACGCTGCGCGAGGTGACGGGGCGGTGCAGGCCCTGACTCCAGTAGATATAGGCGAGGTTGGTCGCTACCAGTGCAACCAGCACCAAGGCCATTGGCAGCAAGGGCAGGGTGATATGAAAACCATAGTGCACCAGCGAGATGGTGATGACCTGGCCCACCACGGCAATCCAGCGCAGCTGAATCAGCAGCTGCATGTTTTGCCGCTCGGTCAGGCGTTGTACGCGGAACAGGGAATCAGAATTTTGGCTCACAGCGCAATTGTCACTGAGCAGGCCTTCCGTGGACTGATTGGGGCTATGCCGTTCTGATGTATGAGGGGCGTCAAATTGCCCAATAAAAAACGCCCCGAAGGGCGTTTGGTGAGTGGTGAGGCTCAGCGACTGGTTCAGCGACCGGCGCTGGCCTTGTCGTGCTTGCGCACCAGCCAGGCCGCCCCTAAAACCATAGCTGCCAGCCCATACCAGGTAAGGGCGTAGACCAGATGGCTGTTGGGGAACTTGATGACAGTCATGCCTGACTTGAGCACCGCATCAAACATGGGACTCTGCTGGGACTGCGCGAAGGCGGGGTTGCTGGCGGGCACGCCCAGGTCGATGAAGTAAGGCGCTGCATTGCTCAAGCCCTGAGCTTGCGCAATGGCCGCTACATCGCGAGAGAACCACTGGCCGTTGGCCGCATCGTTCTTGCGCAAAAAACCACCGCCGGGCTCGCTCATGCGCATCAAGCCGATCACGGTGACGGTTTCGGTCGATGGTCCGGCTTCGCTGATCTGCTTGAGCCAGCTGGCACGCATTTTTTCAGGCGTGAAGCCGCGGTTGACCAGAATCTGCGAGCCATCGTCGCGCTGCAGCGGGGTCATCACCCAGAAGCCTGCGCCGTCCTCGGTCAGTGCCTTAGTCAGCACGCTTTGCCTGTCCAGCCATACGCCTTGAGCCTGCACGGGCAGGTATTCGTAGTTGGCAGCATTGATCTTGGGCCACAGGCTTTGGTCGGGGGCGGCCACCGGGGCGCTGTGCACGCGCTGGTCTACGCGCTCGATGAGGTCAAGCTTCCATGCACGGCGCTGCACCTGCCAGGTGCCCAGCGTCATGAACCCTAAAAACAAGGCGATGCCCACTATCGCGAGCATCGCCTTGGTGAAGGGAGAGCGCTGACGCGCAGCGCTCTGGTTCTTCATGTGGTCAGTCAAGGGGTGACAGCGGCAGGAGCCGTGTGACCTGCGTGATCTGCATGGCCTGCTGCCTGGTGCATCTCATGGCCGGGCATCATGTTGGCGTTCATGTGGAACATGACCCACAAGGTGCCGGCAATCGCGATGGACAGGAAGATGACCGTGAAGATGGTGGACAGCATGGTCCAGCCACCCTGGATCTTGCCGTTCATGTGCAGGAAGTACACCATGTGCACCAGCACCTGAATGATGGCGAACAGGCCCAGCACGCCGACAGCGGTGGCGCGGTCGGTGATGACGCCATTCATGACCAGATAGAAGGGGATGGCTGTCAGGATGACGGCCAGGATGAAACCCTTTACATAGTCACCCATGGTGACGTGCAGGTCATCGTGATCGTGGTGATCGTCGTGGCCAGCGTGGATATCGTGTGCGCTCATTTACAGCACCCCCATCAGATACACAAAGGTGAACACACCGATCCAGACCACGTCCAAGAAGTGCCAGAACATGGACAGGCAGTTAATACGGCGCACGTTCTCGTTGATCAGGCCGTGCTTCTTGATTTGAATCATCAGGGTGATGAGCCAGATCAGACCGAAGGTGACGTGGATACCGTGGGTACCCACCAGCGTGAAGAAGGACGACAGGAAGGCGCTGGTCTGGGGTGTAGCACCCTGATGGATCAGGTGGTGAAACTCATAGAGTTCCACTGCCAGGAAGGCAGCGCCCAGCAGGCCGGTGATGGCCAGCCACAGCAGAGTGCCGTTGACGTTCTTCTTCTGCTTTTGCAGCATGGCAAAGCCGAAGGTGATGGACGACATCAGCAGGAAGGCCGTGTTGACGGCCACCAGGCTCAGATCAAACAGATCCTTGCCGCTGGGGCCGCCAGCGTAGTTGCGGCCCAGCACGCCGTAGGTGGCGAACAGCGCGGCAAAAATCAAGCAGTCGCTCATCAGGTAGAGCCAGAAGCCCAGCGAGGTGCCGTTTTCTGGGTGGGGCTCATGCGCGAGGTGGTACTCGCGCTTGGCCAGGGCGGCAGCGCCGCCAGCGTGGATATGTGTATTAGACATGGGCTGCTGCAAGCTGCTTGGTGCGTGCTTCTTCCGTCGCTGCCACAACGGCTGCGGGGATGTAGTAGTCACGCTTGTAGTTGAAGGTATGGATGATCGAAGCCAGCACGGTCGCGATGAACGAAGCGATCGTCAGGGGCCACATGTGCCAGATCAGAGCAAAGCCCAGAACGGTGGACAGGCCAGCAATCACCACGCCAGCGCCAGTATTGGCAGGCATGTGGACGGGCTCGAAACCGGACAGCTTGCGCTCATAGCCGTGCTTCTTCATGTCGTGCCAGGCGTCGATGTCATGCACCACGGGGGTGAAGGCAAAGTTGTACTGGGGAGGAGGCGAGGAAGTTGCCCACTCCAGCGTACGGCCTTCCCATGGGTCGCCAGTCACGTCGCGCAGTTCGTCACGCTTCCAGATGGACACGGCCAGCTGGATGAAGAAGCAGCCGATACCGGCAGCAATCAGGGCAGCGCCGAAGGCGGCGATGATGAACCAGATTTGCAGCGAAGGATCGTCAAAGTGGTTGGCACGACGAGTCACGCCCATCAGACCCAGGATGTACAGGGGAGTGAAGGCAACCCAGAAGCCGACCAGCCAGAACCAGAACGAAGCCTTGCCCCAGAACTCGTTGAGCTTGAAGCCGAAAGCCTTGGGGAACCAGTAGTTGATACCGGCAAACACGGCAAACACCACGCCGCCAATGATCACGTTGTGGAAGTGGGCGATCAGGAACAGCGAGTTGTGCAGCACAAAGTCTGCGGGAGGCACGGCCAGCAGCACGCCGGTCATACCGCCAATGGCGAAGGTGACCATGAAGCCCACCGTCCACAGCATAGGCACTGTGAAGCGGATGCGGCCCTTGTACATGGTGAACAGCCAGTTGAAGATCTTCGCGCCCGTGGGGATCGAGATAATCATCGTGGTGATACCGAAGAAGGTATTCACGCTGGCACCCGAGCCCATGGTGAAGAAGTGGTGCAGCCACACCAGGTAGGACAGGATGGTGATACACACCGTGGCGTAAACCATCGAGGTGTAGCCAAACAGACGCTTGCGGCTGAACGTTGCCACGATTTCGGAGAACACACCGAAGCAGGGCAGGATCAGGATGTAAACCTCAGGGTGACCCCAGATCCAGATCAGGTTCACGTACAACATCGGGTTGCCGCCGAAGTCGTTCGAGAAGAAGTGCGTACCCATGTAGCGGTCCAGCGACATCAGCACCAGAGCGGCAGTCAGCACGGGGAAAGAAGCCACGATCAGGGCGTTGGTGCACAGGGCAGTCCATGTGAAGACGGGCATCTTCATCAGGTTCATGCCAGGAGCGCGCATCTTGATGATGGTCACGATTAGGTTAATACCCGAAAGCGTCGTACCGACACCGGCGACCTGCAGGCCCCAGATGTAGTAGTCAAGACCCGTACTTCCGCTCTGGTGCCCCAGATTGGACAGAGCCAGCCAGCCGGAGGTGGAGAACTCGCCCAGGAACAGGGAGATCATCACCAGCACGGCGCCGCCGGTGGTCATCCAGAAGCTGAAGTTGTTCAGGAACGGGAAGGACACGTCACGTGCGCCGATCTGCAGAGGAACCAGATAGTTCATCAGGCCGGTCACGAAAGGCATCGCCACGAAGAAGATCATGATCACGCCGTGGGCTGTGAAGATCTGGTCGTAGTGGTGAGGAGGCAGGTAGCCGAGGTTTTCACCGAAGGCCATGGACTGCTGGATACGCATCATCACCGCATCGGCAAAGCCGCGCAGGAACATGACCAGACCGAGGATCATGTACATGATGCCGATCTTCTTGTGGTCGATCGAGGTCATCCAGTCGTTCCAGAGCGGAGCCCAGAGGCGGAACTTGGTGATGCCGCCGACTACGACGAGTCCGCCAAGCACCACGGCAATAAAGGTCATGAGCACGATGGGCTCATGCGTCATGGGAATCTGATCCCATGTGATGCGGCCCAGCAGCCAGTGTGCGGCCGGGGTTGTTGTTTCAGACATGTTGAGTCACTTTTGTCGTATTGGAGCGGCGGGGCTGAAGCTCATCCGCTCCGTAAGCTACTTATTGCTGTGCGACAGCTCCGGAGGCTGCGACTTCGTCGAGCAGAGCCACAACGCGGTCAGCGTCCTTGGATGTGCAAACGTCCAGGGGCAGGCTCACGCTGGAGGTCTTGCCGTGCGAGGCATGGCCGCCACCGCCGGCAGCATCAATGGCCATGATTTCGTTCATGCACTTTTTGCCGTCTTCCACGCAGCGGTTCAGGACCTTGGTGTACAGGCCTTCATCCACGGCGGCGAAGCGTTCGACAGGGTTGCGCTCGCTGGGCTTGACCAGGTCGAGGTAGGCATCGCGAGTCAGAGTCTTGCCTTCAGTCTTGGCCTTTGCCACCCACTGGTCAAACTCTTCATTGCTCACGCCATGGAACTTGAAGTTCATGCCAGCAAAGCCTGCGCCGCTGTAGTGCGAGGCCATGCCCTTGTACACGCCAGGCTTGTTGACCACAGCGTTCAGCTCTGTCTGCATGCCGGGCATGGTGTAGATCATGCCGGCCAGATCAGGCACGTAGAAAGCGCTCATGGTGTTGGACGCTGTCAGCTTGAAATGAATGGGGCGATCCACAGGAGCGGCCAGTTCATTTACCGATGCAATACCTTGCTCGGGGTAGAAGAACAGCCACTTCCAGTCCAGGGAAACGACTTGCACTTCCAGAGGCTTGACGTCAGCAGACAGGGCCTTGGTGGAGGAGACGCGGTCCAGAGGACGGTAAGGATCCAGCTTGTGGGTACTGATCCAGGTGATGGCACCCAGAGCAATAACGATGAGCAGAGGAACGGTCCAGATCACCAGTTCCAGCGCTGTGGAGTGGTGCCATTCGGGGTCGTACGTGGCTTCTGTGTTGGACTGGCGGTATTTCCAGGCGAACAGCAGCGTCAAAAAGATGACGGGGACGATGATGAGCAGCATCAGCAAGGTGGCCGTAACGACCAGATCGCCCTGTTGCTTGGCAATATCGCCAGCTGGGTTGAGCACGACGAGCTTGCTGCAACCTGTGAGGGTCGCAGTCAAAGCAGCCGCTGCGAGCCACGCGGGCCCACGGATTTCCTTGATTTTTAACATTGCTTTAGGCGTGACAAAGTCGCGCTTAGGTGTAAACGCGGATTACTGGATCTCCGCAAATGTAATACCTGGGTGTCATTTGTCTATTGGACATTTTGTCTCAGGTCAATGTAGCGGTTTTAAAAATGCGCTATGTGACAATGAGTTAGCGGGGATTTGACGGGCCAGAAAAGATGGCCAAGTAGGGCTTGTAATTGTCAAATCAGCCCTCAAAAGGTCATCCGAGCGTCGGTTGGCTGACAGTACTGAGGGCGAAAACTCTATTGCAGCTGCACATTCTTGGGCGTAGAACGGAAAGCGTCCCCGGGACTGAACAGCAAGACAAGGAGTAGACCCTCTATGACAAGCATGAACCCGTCCATTGGTCTTACTCAGCAAGACTATGAGAACTCGGAAACCCTGGCCTATGCGGATACCGATGAAGATGTGACCCCCGGTGAAATTGCGGTGGGCGTCATCATTGGGCGCTCTTCCGAGTATTTTGATTTCTTTGTGTTCGGCATTGCCTGCGTGCTGGTGTTCCCCACACTGCTATTCCCTTATATGTCCAAGCTTGATGGCACGCTGGCCGCGTTTGCCATCTTCTCGCTGGCCTTCATTGCCCGCCCCATCGGTACGGCAATATCCATGGCCGTGCAGCGCCGCTGGGGTCGCGCCACTAAGCTGACACTGGCGCTGCTGCTGCTGGGTGTGTGCACGGTGAGCATGACGTTTTTGCCCAGCTATGCAGATGTGGGCATGAAGGCTGTCTGGGCGCTGGTCGTGCTGCGTATCGGCCAGGGCCTGGCGATGGGCGGCTCATGGGATGGTCTGCCTTCGCTGCTGGCCATGTCGGCTCCGCAGAACAAGCGCGGCTGGTATTCCATGATTGGGCAGCTGGGTGCGCCGCTGGGCTTTGTCCTTGCTGCCGCACTGTTTGCCTTTCTGTACTCAAGCCTGACGGCTGATGAGTTTCTGAGCTATGGCTGGCGCTACCCCTTCTGCGTGGCTTTTGCTGTGAATGTTGTAGCGCTCTTCGCCCGTCTGCGTTTGGTTGTAGGCCAATCCTATACACAGCTGCTGCAAGAGCGCGAGCTGGAGCCCGTCAGCGTGACACGCCTTCTCAGTAATGAAGGCAGCAATGTACTGATTGGTGCTTTTGCCGCGCTGGCCAGCTTTGCGCTGTTCCATCTGGTGACGGTGTTCCCGCTGTCCTGGATCTCGATGTACTCCGACCAGTCGGTCATCTCGGTGCTGGTTGTGCAGATTATTGGTGCGCTGCTGGCGGGTGTGGCCATCATGGTGTCGGGCTGGCTGGCAGACCGGGTGGGGCGCCGTAACACGCTGGGTGCCATGGCCTGCCTGATTGGTATCTTCAGTTTTCTGGCTCCCTGGCTGCTGGGTAGCGGTACTACGGGCAACAATGTGTTCATCATTGTGGGCTTTGTTTTGCTGGGCCTGTCCTACGGTCAGGCATCGGGCACGGTGACTTCCAACTTCTCCTCGCGCTATCGCTACACCGGCGCAGCACTGACCACGGATATGGCCTGGCTGGTTGGTGCGGCCTTTGCACCGCTGGTGGCGCTGGGCGTGTCGGCCAGGTTTGGTCTGGTGGCGCTGGGTATCTATCTGCTGTCGGGTGCGCTGTGCACCTTGGTGGCTCTGGGTATCAACCGCGCGCTGGAGACCCGTGATCAGTAAGTCATGGCGCTAAGCGCTTATTGCAAAACGCCCGGCTGGTTCCGGGCGTTTTGTTTGGGATGAATGCCTCAACATTCAGGCAAGAAAAAACCGCCTTCAAGAGGCGGCTTTTTTACACGGTGGATGGCTGGGCAATTAATCCAGAGCCAGACCCGCCTTCTTGATGACTTCGCCAAAGCGCTTGCTTTCAGCGGCCATGAAGGCCTTGAATTCAGCGGGCGTGGGGTTGAAGGATTCGTAACCGAAGGCGGTGAACTTGTCCTTGACGTCTTGACCGGTCAGAGCCAGACGCGTATCGGCTTGAATCTTCTCGATCACGGCAGCCGGTGTGCCGGGGCGCACGGCCAGGGCGTTCCAGCCGATCACGGCGTAGTCCTTAGGGCCACCCGATTCGGACACAGTAGGCACGTTCTCGAAACCAGCAATACGCTTGGGGCCGGCGACAGCCAGGAAGCGCAGCTTGCCGCCACGCACCAGAGGGCCTGCAGTGCCCAGAGAGCCCAGCGCAAAGGTCAGCTCGCCATTGGCAACGCCTTGATACAGCTGGCTGGTTTCCTTGTAGATCACGTGCTCCATCTTGGTGCCGGTCTGGTTTTCCAGCAGAGCCGATCCCAGGTGCACGGGGTTGCCCACAGACCAGGATCCGTAGTTCAGCTTGCCGGGGTTGGCCTTGGCGTCAGCAATCAGGTCGCCAATGGTCTTGTAGGGGCTGTTGACGGGAACGCAAACAAAGAAGAAGTTGCGGAACAGCGGCAGCAGAATTTCGAAGTCCTTGTTCAAGTCGTAAGGCAGCTTCTTGAACAGGTGGGGGTAGGCGGCGATGTGGACGTTGTCCAGCTGGATCATGTCCGTGCCGTCTGTGGCGCCACGCTTGAATTCGCTGATGGCGATGAAGCCGTTGCCACCGGGGCGGTTTTCCACCACCACAGGCTGGCCCCAGGCGCGGCCCAGCTTGTCGGCCACGAGGCGGGACAGGCCGTCAGGACCACCACCCACGGGGAAAGGGTTGATGATGCGCGAGGACTTGGTGGGCCACTTGGCGCTTTGCGCAAAGCTGGGGGATGCCACGGCAGCGGCAATCGCGCCCAGCGCGAATGCGGCTTTGCGACGGCTCATATTGAGCGATTGAGTCATTTTTTGTCTCCTTGGAAGGACTGTCGATGATGAGCTGCGTGTTTTGTCACGCATTGTTGATCTCGTCGGCTGTTATTTTTAGGTATTTATGCCCAGTTGATTACATTGTGTCACCGTGACTTAAAACACCTAGGCCTAGCTGTGGCTAGCAGATATAGCAAAATGGCATAGCTTGTTTTGAGAGGTGGATGACATGAATTTGCAGCAAATTGAGACCTTTGTGCGAGTCGCCGAAGTGGGCAGCTTCAGCAAGGCCGCAGTGCTGCTGGACACCGCTCAGCCTGCGCTCAGCCGTCAGGTGCGGGCGCTTGAGACCGAGCTGCGCGAAACCTTGCTCATTCGCACAGGTCGCGGCGTCACGCTGACGGATGCAGGCCGACGCCTGCTGGAGCATGGCAACGCCATCATGCAGCGTGTGGCACTGGCCAAGGAAGATTTAAGCAGTCAGCGCGATGAGCCCGTGGGCCGCATCACCGTGGGTTTGCCGCCCAGTCTGGCGCGGCGGCTGACTCTGCCCTTGATTGATAATTTCAGCCGGGAAATGCCCAAGGCGCGATTAGCCGTGGTGGAAGGCTTCTCGATGAATATCTCGGAGTGGCTGACCTCGGGGCGCATGGATCTGGGGCTGGTCTACACGCCCGAGCCGCACCCGCAAATCGAAGTCACGCCCGTGCTGGAAGAGCGCCTGTGTCTGATTGGCCCGGCCAGCGCCTTGGCGGGGCGCACCAGCATTCCGTTTGCGCATCTGGACGAGTTTCCGCTCATCATGCCCCAGCATGGGCAGATTTTCCGCAAGCTGATGGAGGCGCAGGCCACGCTCTCTCAGGTCAAACTCAATGTGGTGTGGGAAGTTTCCAGCGTGCCGGCCATCCTGGACCTGGTACGTGGCGGCTATGGCTATGCGGCGCTGACCGATAGCGCCATGCATAGCCATGCTACAGATGCTGGTCTGGTCGAGGTGCCTATCAAGTCACCGCATATCGTCAGCACGCTGTGTCTGGTGCAGCCGGCCAAGAAAAAGTCCACGCCTTTGATGCGGCGCACGGCTGAGTTGCTGCGCAGGCTGAGCGTTCAGGTTTGCTCGGTGGAGAGTGGGCATATCTGATTTTGAGTCAAATATGCCTCTAGCCCTTTAATTGAAAGCGTTAGAAGCTATAAAAAGCATAGTGATCAAAACAAGGGGCGCAGGGTTCTGGCGGCCTCCTGCAGCAGCGGCAGAATCTCTTGCTGCATGACTTGCGGGCTCATGCGTTTGGCGGATGTGACCACGTTCAGCGCCGCGATGGTGCGCCCCTGCATATTGCGCAGCGGCACGGCCACGGCCTGAATGGCCAGTTCATGCTCTTCAAGCGCCAGGCAGTAGTCGAGGCGGCACACCTCGCTCAGCACTGTCTTCAAGTCCGCCGTATCAGACACCGTATGGGCGGTGAGTTTGGGCAGGTCATAGGTGGCCAGCCAGTCCTCCAGTTCGGCAGGCGAGAGCGATGCCAGCAGCACACGGCCGGTCGATGTCGCATGGGCGGGCAGGCGCGTGCCAAGGTGCAGGCCGTGGGCCATCAGCCGCTCGCCCTTTTCATGCACGGCGCTGCGCGCCACGATGACGACTTCGCTGCCTTCGCGCACCACGCATGAGTAGGAGAGGCCGGTTTGCGCGGCAAGTCTATGCAGCACGGGCTGCACGATGCGCGGCAACTGGGCTGATGCGAGATAGCTGCCAGACAGTCGCAGCACCTTGGGCGCCAGCCAGTAGTAGCTACCGTCGGTTTCAAGGTAGCCCAAATAGGCGAGGGTCAGTAAATGCCTGCGTGCTGCGGCGCGAGTAATACCCGCGCGATTGGCGGCCATAGTGGCATTCAGGCGCTGGCGCTCGGTGTCAAAGCTCTCCAGCACGGCCAGACCTTTGGCAAGGCCCGCAATAAAGTCGGCAGGGGCAATGGATGTGGGGCTGGGCTCACTCATGAATGTGCTTCAAATCTGTTTTTGTGCGATTGTCGTTCTTGTTGTGCGATTATCGCGCAAACAACGCTTCTGAGCTTTGTCTTGATGCAGCACAAAACTTAGTCTTGTGGCCGTACTCAATCAGCACCGCACTGCGGGCTGCTTGAAAAGTATTTGAGCCATAACAAGGAGTCACACATCATGCGTACACAAGTCGCCATTATCGGTGCCGGTCCCGCAGGCCTTTTGCTCGGTCAGCTGCTCTATAAGGCAGGTATCGACAACATCATCATCGAGCAGCGCAGCGCCGACTATGTGCTGGGCCGTATTCGCGCCGGTGTGCTGGAGCAGGTGACGGTTGATCTGCTCAAGCAGGCAGGTGCAGACAAGCGCATGAATGAAGAAGGTCTGCCGCACGACGGTATTGAGCTGCTATTCAAGGGCCAGCGCCATCGCATCAACCTGCATGACCTGACCGGCGGCAAGCGCGTGATGGTCTACGGCCAGACCGAAGTGACGCGTGACCTGATGGCCGTGCGCGCCGAAGAAGGTCTGACGACGGTTTATGAAGCCAGCAACGTGCAGCCTGTCGATTTTGAGAGCGCCAAGCCCAAGGTCCGCTACGAAAAAGACGGCCAGGTGCATGAGATCGAATGCGATTTCATCGCTGGTTGCGACGGCTTTCACGGTATTTGCCGCGCAAGCGCCCCTCAGGACAAGATCAAGACCTTTGAAAAGGTGTACCCGTTTGGCTGGCTGGGCCTGCTGTCCGATACGCCTCCCGTGTCGCACGAACTGATCTACGCGAACACCGAGCGCGGCTTTGCCCTGTGCAGCCAGCGCAGCGCCACCCGCAGCCGCTACTACCTGCAAGTGCCGCTGACCGATAAGGTCGAAGACTGGAGCGACGAGGCCTTCTGGGAAGAACTCAAAAAGCGTCTGGACCCCGAAGCCCGTGCCAATCTGGTGACCGGCCCCTCGCTGGAAAAAAGTATTGCGCCCCTGCGCAGTTTTGTGACCGAGCCCATGCGCTTTGGCCGCATGTTCCTGGCTGGCGATGCGGCGCACATTGTTCCTCCCACCGGTGCCAAGGGCCTGAATCTGGCCGCTTCCGACGTGGGCTACCTGTCGCAAGCCTTTACCGAGTACTACAAGGACAACTCCGAAGCCGGTATTGACCGTTACTCCGAGCAATGCCTGCGCCGTGTCTGGAAGGCTGAGCGCTTCTCGTGGTGGATGACTTCCATGCTGCACAACTTCCCTAATGAGGGCGAGTTCAACACCAAGGTGCAGGAGGCCGAGCTGGACTACATCGTCAACTCTGTCGCCGGTTCTACCTCGCTGGCCGAAAACTACGTGGGCCTGCCACTGGTGTAAGCCTGTGAGCGAATTGCTCTCGTCACTGCTCTGATGAGTGCCCAGGTGCCTGAACAGGCACCGGGCTTTGATTGCCTGCGTTGCTGCGAGTGATGCAGGCAGTTTTTTCATCCATGCAATTTGGTTGCTGCAGCCTTGCGTAAATATCGACGCTGAACAAGATGTCAGCGCGCGCTTCGAGGAGTAAGCTTGCCCACCTTATGGCGCACATCATTTTCTCCCCTCCCTATATCCCGCCAGCTCAGGCGGCCCAGTCCTTGCGCACGCACGGTTATGCCGTGCTGCAGCCCGAGGATTTTGCCCAGTGGATGGGTTTGAGTGTGAATGATCTGCAGGCCATGGATGCCGACTGGCAGGGACTGCCACCCGATGCGTTTCTCAAAGACGGTGGCCGCTACCGCCGCCGTCGCCATTCCTGCTTTGTGAGCGATGGCGATCATGTGCAGCAGGTGCCGCACCGCGCCCACTGGCAGCCTGTGGAATACAACGCGCTGCACGGCGGCATGCAGCGCATGTTCGACCCCATGCTGGATGCCACCACGCACAGCCCTGCATGGCTGGCGATGATCAATGCGCTGGGGCAGCTGGCCGATCAGGTCTTTTGCGCCGATGACTTGCATGAGCGCTGGTTTGTGGAGGCGCACCAGTTTCGCATCGACACCACCGACGGCATTGGCCGCCCCACACCTGAAGGCGCGCACCGTGATGGCGTAGATCTGGTGGCAGTGCTGCTGGTGAACCGCAAAGGCGTGAAGGGGGGCGAGACCCGCGTGTTTGAAGCCACTGGCCCCAATGGCCAGCGTTTTACTCTGACAGAGCCCTGGTCCATCATGCTGCTCGATGATGCGCGCATGATTCATGAAACCACGCCAATTCAACCAGCAGAGCCCGGCGGCGTGCGCGATACGCTGGTGTTGACCTACCGCCGTGGCAATTTTCAGGGCGCGGACTTGCAGGAGTCGGCTTCTTGATTGACTCAGTCAGATGGGATCAAAAAAATTGAGCAAAACTGTAACGTATTCAGGTCATTAAAGTGACGATCGTGACGCTGCATGATGCGCGTCCGAGGGTGAAGAGAGAAGAGACAACTTCACCAAGCCATCCAACAAATTAAAAATCAACTGGCCAACACCACGCCCCACAAGGCGTGGTTTTTTGTTATGAATCGCCTTTACGCCCTTAGCCTGTCTACGCTGACTGCTCTTGTAACGATAGTGGCTTGCTCGCCCACTGAAAACCCTCCTCTGCAGGCTCATATCAAAGAGCCCACCATTTACTTTCGTAATGGTCTTGAGATTCAGGTTGGCGAGAACGTTGTGCCCATTCATGGCGTAGAAGCGTGTCCCTATGGCCTGGCCGCACCGGCGGGCGCTGTGGTCAATATGAATGATGCCAAGTGCCTTCGCTTGGCGGATGACACCGAGCAGGTCGTGGTGATGCTGGATATGCCAGAAGGTATCGTGCAAGAAGAATGGACCGTGCGCCGCGATGCCCCCAGCAAGCCTGATGAACCGGCTTTCAAGCATGTCTCGCTGCTGCGTCCCGATGGAACGCGCATCACGATTACTGACAAGTCGGACAAGCTGCTGGACAAGTGCTACGAATACGAAGCGGCTCACGTCTGCATCTGATTTGAATCTTCTGATAGGGCTTGGGGTGGGACTTCAGGGTTGATTCAGGTCAACACGCTGAGGCATGATGAAGGCAGACTGCACGTATCAAACGGCGGCATTGCTTGACTCGTGTGCCGCCCACAACCCCAAAGGAGACGCATATGTCCATGTTCAATCACATTCTGGTTCCGGTCGATGGCTCCAAACCCTCCTTGCTGGCTGCGCGAAAGGCGGCAGAGCTTTCCAAGGTGTTTGGCAGTGCCGTCACGGCGGTTTATGTGGTGGACCCCTATCCCTTCACCGGCGTAGGTGCGGACTTTGCCTATGGCCAGTCGCAGTATCTGAGCGCAGCTACGGCTGAAGCCAATACGGCACTGGATGCCGTCAAGACCATCATGGAAGAAGCAGGCGTCACCGTGAACACGCTGGTGGGCGAAGGGCACGCCGTGCATGAAGGTATTGTGAACACCATGGTCAGCGTGGGCGCTGATCTGGTCGTCATGGGCTCGCAAGGCCGCCGTGGTCTTGAAAAGCTGATGCTCGGCAGCGTGACCCAGCGCGTGCTGGGTGCCGTCAAAGTCCCCGTCCTCGTCGTGCGCGAATAAAAGTAGCCCGCATACAAAAAAAAGACCTCTGCTGGAGGTCTTTTGCATTGCAAGGCGCCAAGCGCCTCAGCGGGTTACTGAATACTCGCGCCAGAGGCTTCAACGATGGCCTTGTTGGCCTTGAAGTCGGTCTGGAAGAATTGCTCAAATGCCTGCACGCTCATGGCCTTGGGCTCGGCGCCCTGCGTCAGGATGGCTTCCTTGACTTCAGGCATGGCCAGCAGCTTGTTCACTTCGGCGTTGACCTTGTTCACGATGGGCGTGGGCGTGTTGCGGGGCATGAAGATGCCGTACCAGGTACTCACGTTAAAGCCCTTGAGACCAGACTCCGCCAGCGTCGGTGTCTCAGGCAGGGAGGTGGATCGGGCGGCAGATGTGACTGCAATGGCGCGCATCTTGCCGGCCTTGATCTGGCCGATGGCCGAGGGCACGGAAGACACCAGCAGGTCCACATTGCCAGACAGTGCATCCATCATTGCGGGGTTGGAGCCCTTGTAGGGCACGTGAGTCAGCTGAATGCCTGCGGCTTTTTCCAGCATCACTCCGGCCAGGTGAATGCTGGTGCCGTTGCCGGGCGATCCGTAGGTAATTTTGGAAGGATTCTTTTTAGCCGCCGCCACCACATCCGCCAGCGTTTTGTAAGGCGAGTTGGCTGCCGTGGCAATCACGATGGGGGTGTAGGCCACATGGGCTACGGGCGTCAGATCGCGGGTGGGGTTCCAAGGCAGGCTTTTATACAGATAAGGGCCCAGAACCACATTGTCTTTCTGGCCCATCACCATGTCATAGCCTGTGGGGGCAGATTTCACCGCTTCGGTAATGCCAATGGTGCCGCCTGCGCCGGCGCGGTTGTCGGGGACGACAGACCATTTGCTGACTTCGGTGAGTTTGCTGGCAATTACGCGCGAAAGAATGTCGGTGCCGCCGCCCGGTGGGAAGGGCACGATCATGCGCACAGGCTTGTTCGGATAGTCCTTGGCGGGGTCTTGTGCGGCGGCGGAGAAGCTCAGGCCCGTGCTTGCGATCACGGCGGTGCTGATGAGGATTTGGCGAAACATGAAAAAGAAACTCCAGAGACGAACGGGGGAGCGCTGGCCCGCATAAAAGGGCGGCGCAGTCGCTGCTGGTGTCATGGGCTGATAAGCCTGAAACCAGCGTCACGGAAGGTGGGCTTTTCGATGATCGGGGAGGGTGGTTCCGCCATCAATGGGTATTTGTCTTTACCGGAGAGCGCGAGCCATGCGGTACGGACATGGCAAGCCAGCATTCGCGCGCGCTGCACGGCAGGGTTGCTGCATGTACTAGCACGGAGGCAGCGTACCGATCGGGTGTCGCTGCCGTTGTGGCCCACGGGCGCGGATTGCGGCTCTTTGCAGCCTTGCAGCTGCTTCAGAACAGTAGAAACATTCTGCCACGCATGCAAGGCTTGCAAGGGCTTACCTCGCGATTAGCGTGCCTTGTCGCACAGGTTTTTGCTTTGTTCATTAGTTCAAAGTAAAAAAGCCGCTAACGCTTATCTATAAAGCGCTAGCAGCTATGTTTTTGATGTGAAAGTGGCTCAGGCCTGGCGCACATCGGCGACAACTTGGTCGCCAAAATCTGGCCGCTCAAGCCAGGCCAGAACCCGGGCTGCGGCATCGCCTGCCGAGGTCAGCTGGCCATTGGCATGCAGACCGGCAAAGCGCTCTACATCGGGGAAGTTGCCAGTGGCTGCACTGCGCAGTTGCACCTGCATGTCGGTATCAATCACACCCGGTGCCAGCGACACAATGCGCGCGCCGCTGGGCTTGGCCGCTTCTTCCAGCGCCACGCAGCTGCTGAACTGGTCCATGCCGGCCTTGGCCGTGCAGTAACTGGCCTGCGATGCCATGGCGCGGCGGCCCAGGCCGGAGGAAATATTGAGCACTTTGCGTGGAATGCTCCAGCCTTCGGTGGCACCAAGAAAGGCGCCGGTCAGCGCCATGGGAGCCTCAAGCCCCACGCGCATGGCGTTGATCATGTCGGCCGCAGGCACTTGCGACAGCGGTGCAATCTGCGGAATGACGCCTGCGTTGTTGATCAGGGTGATGCTGGCCCAGTCACTGCTTTTGAGCGAGCCCAGCCAGGTGGCGAGGCGCTGCGCGGCCGCTGCGCTCTGGGACAGGTCTTGCTCCCATTGCAATAGCTGCTCGAGCTTGCTGGCGCTGGCAGCCAGCTCTGCGCTGGTCTTGCGGGCAATGCTCAGCACATGGTGGCCTTGCGCCAGAAGTTGTTGGCCCATGGCAAGGCCCATGCCACGAGAGCCGCCGGTGAGAATGGTCAGATGCTTGGTCATGCCGACCATCTTACGGTTGATTGGCTACAGAAAAAACAGGCCCCGCGGATTTGCATCCGGCGGGGCCTGTGCATCAGGATGCGCGCTGCGCTCAGTGACTCAGTGCGCTATCAATGGCCCAGATAGGCCTTGCGCACATCATCATTGGTCAGCAGATTGGCACCGGTATCTTCCAGCACCACCTTGCCGGTTTCCAGCACATAGCCCCGGTCGGCAATCTGCAGGGCGCGGTTGGCGTTTTGCTCGACGAGGAACACCGTCACACCCGCTGCGCGAATGGTCTGGATGATCTCGAAGAT
Organism: Comamonas sp.; assembly: GCF_036643215.1. Lineage (GTDB taxonomy): Bacteria > Pseudomonadota > Gammaproteobacteria > Burkholderiales > Burkholderiaceae_C > Comamonas. The sequence continues at coordinate 18,665 of NZ_JAVXSJ010000029.1, forward strand.
CTGCGCAATGATCAGCGGAGCCAGGCCCAGCGTGGGCTCATCGAGCAGCAGCAGGCGAGGCTTGCTCATCAGCGCGCGGCCAATGGCCAGCATCTGCTGCTCGCCGCCCGACATGGTGCCCGAGCGCTGCACGGCCCGTTCCTTGAGGCGCGGGAACAGCGTGAAGACATGCTCAATGCCATCGGCAATTTCGTTCTTGTTCAGAAAGAAGGCGCCCATTTGCAGGTTCTCGGTCACCGTCAGGTCTTTGAAGACACGGCGGCCTTCGGGCGAGATGGCGATGCCGCGGCGCATGATGTGGTGGGTGGACATCTGGGTGATGTCCTCGCCCTCGAACACAATCCGGCCGCTGCTGGCGCGCGGGTTGCCGCACACCGTCATCAACAGCGATGTCTTGCCCGCTCCATTGCTGCCGATCAGGGTGACGATCTCCCCCTGATTGACATGCAGGCTGACCTGATTGACGGCGCAGATTGCGCCATAGTGGGTGGAGACTTGGCTTAGCTCCAGCATCGGTTTGCTCATCAGGCTTCTCCCAGATAGGCCTTGATGACCCGTTCATCATTGCGAATCGCTTCGGGCAGGCCCATGGCGATGGGCTTGCCGTATTCCATGACCAGAATGCGCTCGGACACTCCCATGACCAGGCCCATATCATGCTCGATCAGCAGCACGGTCACACCATACAGCGTGCGCAACTGGTCTATGAGCTGCTGCAGGTCTTTCTTCTCCTGCGGATTCAGACCGGCGGCGGGCTCGTCCAGCATCAGCACGCGAGGCTTGGTGATCATGCAGCGCGCAATTTCAAGACGGCGCTGGTGGCCGTAGGCCAGATTGCCCGCCTCACGGTTGGCAAACTGGCGCAGGCCCATGACGTCCAGCCATTGCAGGGCGTTTTCCACCTTTTCTTCTTCGGCTCGGCGGTAAGCGGGCGTGTTGAACAGGCCGCTGAGCAGGTTGACCCGGCCCGTGCTGTGCTGGGCGACCAGCAGGTTTTCCAGCGCGGTCATGCTCTTGAACAGGCGCACGTTCTGGAAGGTGCGCACCACGCCGTGATTGGCCACCTGATGGCTGCTTTGCCCGGCAATGCTTTGCCCATTGAGCACTACCGCGCCCCCCGAGGGCTGGTAAAAACCGCTGATGCAGTTGAATACGGTGGTCTTGCCCGCCCCGTTGGGGCCGATGATGGCAAACACTTCCTGCGGGCGCACGTTGAAGCCCACGCTGTCCACGGCCAGCAGGCCGCCGAAGCGCATGCACAGGTCTTTGACTTCTAGCAAATACTCGCTCATGCGCTTTTCCTGCCTGTGGTTGTAGTTATAAAAGTGATAGCGTTGATGGGCAGAGTCATGCTTTGATCTCCACCTGATGGCGCTTCATGGGCAGCAGACCTTGAGGACGCCAGATCATCATCAAGATCATGACCAGACCAAAGATCAGCATGCGGTATTCAGAGAACTCGCGCGCCAGCTCGGGCAGCACCGTCAGGATGATGGCTGCCAGAATCACGCCCAGCTGCGAACCCATGCCGCCCAGCACGACGATGGCCAGAATCAGCGCTGACTCAATAAAGGTAAAGGACTCGGGGTTCACAATGCCTTGGCGCGCCGCAAAAAAAGCACCGCCAAAACCCGCAAACATGGCACCCAGTGTGAAGGCCGAGAGCTTGATCTTCATGGGGTTCATGCCCAGAGAGCGGCAGGCAATTTCGTCTTCGCGCAGCGCTTCCCACGAGCGGCCAATGGGCATGCGGATCAGGCGGTTGCTGATGAACAGCGTCACCATGGCCAGCATCAGCGCCATCAGGTACAGCGCAATCACCATGTGCATGGAGTTGAACTCCAGCCCGAAGAACTGGTGAAAGGTCGTGCCGCCCTCAGTCACGGGATTGCGTGTCATGGGCAGGCCAAATACCGTGGGCTTGGGAATGCTGGAGATGCCGTCAGGCCCGCCCGTGATGCTGGTCATATTGGTCAGCAGCAGGCGGATGATTTCGCCAAAGCCCAGCGTCACAATGGCCAGATAGTCACCGCGCAGGCGCAGAACCGGAAAGCCCAGCACAAAGCCAAAGAGGGCTGAAGCGGCGCCAGCCAGCGGCAGGGCTTGCCAGAACGACCAGCCAGCCCAGTGGAACAGCAGTGCGTAGGTGTAGGCACCTACGGCGTAGAAGCCCACAAAGCCCAGATCCAGCAGGCCGGCAAAGCCCACGACCACGTTCAGGCCCAGGCCGAGCATGACGTAAATCATGGCCAGAGTCGCAATGTCCACCGCGTTGCGGCCCGCGAAGAACGGCCAGGAGGCCGCCATCATCAGCACCACAAAGATGACGACATTGCGCGTGCCCGACTTCATTTTCGGCATGGCCGGCAGGTTGACCTTGGGCATCTTGCCGGTGAGCAGAGGCTTGAGCATCTGGCCGATGAACACAATGACGCAGGCCCAGATCGTCCAGCGCCAGTCGGGGGCGATCTCGGTGCGCATGCCTGCGCGCTCAAGATGCAGGCTGAAGACGGGGGTGACGACGATGGCCGTCATCACAGTGGCGATCAGCGCATCGCGAAAGGAAGCGGAAAAGCTGTACTTCATCAGACTTTCTCCACTTCAGGTTTGCCCAGCAGGCCGGAGGGGCGGAACATCAAGATGGTGACCAGCAGGCCAAAGGCCACGATGTCCTTGTACTCCGACGAGATATAGGCCGCAGCAAAGGTCTCGGCTACACCCAGAATCACGCCGCCCAGCATGGCGCCGGGAATGGAGCCAATGCCGCCCAGCACCGCAGCCGTAAAGGCCTTGATGCCCGCCAGAAAGCCGATGAAGGGGTTGAGCTTGCCCACGGCCAGTGCAATCAGCACACCGCCCACGGCGGCCAGTACGGCGCCCAGCACAAAGGTGAACGAAATCACCTTGTTGGTGTCAATGCCCAGCAGATTGGCCATGTGCATATCCTGCGCGCAGGCGCGCGAGGCGCGGCCCATGCGGGAATGCTTGATATACATGGTCAGGGCAATCATCAGCAGCACGGTCACCACGATGATGAGTACGCGGGTGTAGGGGATGAAGACCTCGAAATTGCCCATGTGAAAGTTGATGGCCCCGGGCAGCAGAGATGGCACGGCCATGTCGCGCGCGCCCTGGCCCAGAGCCACCCAGTTCTGCAAGAAGATGGACATGCCGATGGCCGAGATCAGAGCCACGAGGCGCGGGCTCTGACGCACAGGCTTGTAGGCCACCTGTTCGACCACCAGGCCATAGACGCCGGTGACGAAGACCGAGACCACCAGCATCAGGCCGATGATGGCCCAGATAGGCAGGCCGCTTTGCGTGCCCACAGCCGAAAGCGTGACGAGGCCGATATAGGCCCCGAGCATGTAGATGTCACCGTGGGCGAAATTGATCATGCCGATGATGCCGTAGACCATGGTGTAGCCAATGGCGATCAGGGCGTAAATGGCTCCGAGTGAGAGCCCGTTGAATAGCTGTTGTATCAGCTGAGGAAGAAAATCTGACATGTAACGCCACCCTTGAAACAGGAAAAGGCCCGAGGGCCAGATATCAAACATCCGGGGTATGGCCCTCGCCATTGCCCCGGAGATCGCGGTGGAATTACTTGGCCAACGACTTGCTGCCATCCTTGTGCCACTGGAAGACCTGGAAGTCGAAGGAGTTCAGATCGCCTTGCTTGTTCCAGGACACGGGGCCCAGCACGGTGTCCACCGTGGACTTGTGCATCCAGTCAGCGACCTTGGCGGGGTTGTCGCCCGCAGCCTTGATAGCAGCCAGCAGAGACTGGGTGGCGGCAAACGAGGTCAGCTGGAAGGCACCCGAAGCATTGCGCTTCTTGTCTGCAAAAGCCTTCACAACGGCGGCGTTCTTGGGGTTGGCAGCAAAGTCTGCGGGCAGAGTGACCAGCATGCCTTCGACGGCAGGGCCGGCAATGGCGTTGACTTCAGGATTGCCCACACCTTCAGGGCCCATCATCTTGACCTTTAGGCCTTGCTCAGCAGCCTGGCGCAGCAGCAGGCCCATTTCGGGGTGGTAGCCGCCGTAGTAGACAAAGTCCACACCAGCGCCCTTGAGCTTGGTGATGACGGCGGAGTAGTCGCTGTCGCCGGCGTTGATGCCTTCAAACAGAGCCACGGCCACGTTGGCCTTCTTCAGGTCGTCACGCACGGAAGAGGCAATGCCCTGACCGTACGACTGCTTGTCGTGCAGCACGGCAACCTTCTTGGGCTTGATGGTGTTGACGATGAACTTGGCAGCGGCTGGGCCTTGCTGGTCATCGCGGCCGATGGTGCGGAAGATGAAGTGGTAGTTCTTGCCATCCGTCAGCGCAGGCGATGTTGCGGAGGGAGTTACCACCACCACGCCTTCGTTGTTGTAGATGGGGGCAGCGGCAATCGATGCGCCCGAGCAGACGGGGCCGACCACATAGCCGATCTTGCTGTTGACCACGCGGTTGGCGGCCACAGGGCCTTGCTTGGGCTCGCACGCGTCATCCACGGGCACCAGTTCAACCTTCTTACCGCCGATACCGCCAGCCGCGTTGGCCATTTCGACAGCGGTGGTTGCGCCTTCCTTGACCATGTCGCCGTACTGAGTCAGAGCGCCGGTGGTGGGGATGACCAAGGCGATCTTGATCTGGGCGTGTGCAGCCGTGGATACCAGAGCGGCGCCAGCCAGACCCAGAGCGGCAACAACGGCTTGCATGCGGAACGGAATGCTCATGAGGACTTCCTTCGAAACTAGATGTTCGTGAAACGCAAAAACTGCACATGCAGCTTGCGCAAAGAAGCTCAGGTTAATCGAGTGGTTGCTGAAGGCAACAGGGTATGCAGGGGGTGGTGCAGGCGGGCGGTTTTTGCTATGTCGGGCATAGCAGCTAGTGCGCTATGGATATAGCTCTGCCTTCATTTGAACTGCTGAAGTATGGTGCGCGCTGGAATTTTGCGTGAGAGGGTGGCCTCAGTGGCCTTCTTGGTGTTTTTGTGGCGCTGTGTACAGCTGTTTCGCTGATTTTTTGATTTGATGAATTTTTGTGCAATCAGGCAAGGCCATGGTATTTGCCTGCGCAAGGGGCGCTTAAAAGTCAGGAGCGCTTTCTATTTGTAGCAGAGTCCCCGTGACGGGGTGTGTCAGCTCCAGTGCTGCTGCATGCAGCAAAAGACGAGGGCTGGCGGCCAGAGCCTCCCCGCTGGCATAAAGCGCATCGCCCAGAATGGCGTGGCCCGTGGCGGCCATGTGCAGGCGCAGTTGGTGGGTGCGGCCTGTCAGCGGGCTTAGCAGCACGCGGCTGGCGGGCAGGCCGTAGTGGTTGACAGGTTCCAGCACCTTCCAAAGTGTCTGGCTGCTTTTGCCTGTTTCATGGTTGATGATGCGCAGCGGGCGGCGCTCCCAGTCGGCGGCAATGGGCAGGTCAATCAGTTGCCAGCCTTCCTCATCGGCGATAACGGGGTCAGATAGCAGCTCGCCAGCGACCACCGCCACATAGCGCTTTTGGACTTGCCTCTCGGCAAAAGCCTGACTGAGCTGGCGCTGCACGGGCAGGTTGCGCGCCATGATGACCAGACCGGAGGTGGCCTGATCGAGACGATGCACCACCAGCGCATTGCCAAAATGCTGCAGGGCGCGCAGGCTCAGGCAGTCCTGCTTGTCGGGGCCGCGGCCGGGCACGCACAGCAGGCCGGAGGGCTTGTTCAGCACCAGCAGGTGCTCGTCCTCATACACGCAGTTCAGTTCACTCATCAACGTCATCAGAAATTCAAGGGTTTAGCAGCTCATGCACGGTGGTGCAGAAGTCTTGCACATCATTGGGCTTGTGGATCAGCGCCTTGGCACCTGCGGCAATGGCGGCCTGCTCAATTTCGGCGGTGACATAGCCCGATGCCAGTGCAATCGGCAACTGAGGGTTGATCTGCAGCGCCTGCTTGAGCAGGTCTACGCCGCTGAAACCGGGCATGTTGTAGTCGGTCACGATCAGGTCATAACGACTGGGCGCGCCCTGCAGCGCTTCCATGGCCTCGTGCGGATCGGTAAAGCCCGAGACCTGATAGCCCCGGCGGCGCAGCAGGCGCTGAAAGAGAAAGACCAGCGCTTGATCGTCATCCACATACATCACATGGCGGGAGCCGCTGGGCTCGGGCGGCTCGGCAGGCAGGGCCACCGGTTTGGCGGCGATGGGTTCAGCGAAATCAGCGTCGTGCGTGTCGCTCAAGGGGAAGTACAGCGTAAAGCAGCTGCCCTGGCCCAGCTCACTGTGCACATCGACGGCGCCGCCATGCGTACGCATCACGCCATGCACCACCGACAGGCCCAGCCCCGTGCCCTGACCGACGGGCTTGGTCGTGAAAAATGGCTCGAAGATGCGCCGCTGGGTGACGGCATCCATGCCGGGGCCGGAATCTTGCACGATGAAGGCTAGGTATTCGGCCACGGGCAGGCCCAGACGTTCGCATTGATAACTGTCTGGCGCAATGCGCATGGCCTGCATCTGGATGATGCCGCGCTGGTTGCCAATCGCCTGCATGGCGTTGTTGCACAGGTTGAAAAGGGCTTGCTCCACCTGCGTGGGGTCGGCCATCAAAGGTGGCAGATCGTTGGATTCAAGCAGTTGCAGTCCGATGAAGGGCGGCAAGGTCACGCGCAGCAGGCGGGCCGTGTCGGACATGACTTCCTGCACCTGAACGGGGCGGCGCTCGGGTTTGTCGTTGCGGCTGAAGGTCAAAATCTGGCGCACCAGATCGCGGGCGCGGCGACCGGCTTTTTCAATCTCGCGCAGGCTTTCCATGGCGGCGGGGTTGTCCGCGCTGTCGGCCTTGGCCAGTTCCACATTGCCCAGAATGGCGCCCACAATATTGTTGAAGTCGTGGGCAATGCCGCCAGCCATGGTGCCCACCGCCTGCATTTTGTGAGACTCGCGCAGCTGCGTTTCCAGCGCGTTGCGCTGGGCATCCGCGCGTTTGCGGCTGGTCAGGTCGCGCGCAAAAATCGTGGTGGTGTCGCCGCTGCTATGGTGCTCGAAGGAGACGCTGACCTCGACCGGAATCTCGCGCCCGCTGACGGTCATGCCCGTCATTTCCCCCAGCACGGCCTGCGTTGTCAGCGAGGCAAATGCCAGCGCTTGGGTGGCGTCTGGCAGAAAGCGGTCCAGCGGGCTGCCCAGTGCATCCTGCGGAGAGCACAGAAACAGTGCGGCCGCCGTGGGGTTAAAGACGGTGATGCGCTGGCGCTGATCGACGCAGATGATGGCATCCAGCGAGGAGTTGATGACAGACTCCAGCCGCCGCTCGCTGGTGTGCAACTGCTGGTTGCGCTCTTGCAGCGTCTTGCGCTCGGCTAGCAGCGGGCCCTGGTTGACCACGGCGCACAGATACTGCCAAGAGGCCGGCCCGTTTTGCTGGTGCACGGCCACGCCAGAAATATGCAGGTCACCGCAAAGCTCGTACTCGTCGTTGATCTGAAACAGCACCTCATGCACTTCAGCGCGGCCCGTGGCCTTGGCTTGCTCAAACGCCATGGCCACGCGCTGGGCGTCGCTCTCGTGCACAAAGGGTTTGAAGTTGACCAGCAGCCGGTCTTTCTCGGTGGGCTGAAAGGCGCGGTGGGCCATGGCATTGGCCTGTACCACCATGTCGAACTCATCGAGCACCAGCAGGGGCAGCGGAATGCTGGCAAACAGGGTCTCGAAGCGCTCTGAAGCGCTTTCTGCTACCGCCTGGCTGTAGTTGAGCACTTCGTTTTGCAGCTCCAGCTCATGCTGGTAGTTGCGCAGCTCGGCCACTAGCGCCTGCAGTGGGTCTTCATCCTCGGGCACTAGCGGAAGGGTGTCTGCGCTCAAGCCCAAGGGCGCGGCCCCCGGCGACAGCAGGGCATGCAGGGGCAGACCATCGTCAATGGCGGAAGGTGGAGGCGAGAGAGGGCGTTCAGAAGAGCTCATGGGCAGGCACATGGGCGGCAGGTGCCGGTTAGCGAGTAAGTCACCGGCAGTGTAAGCGGGGGCGCTGCTTGCGGCCTGCCAAAAGTCTCTTGGTCCTTGCTCGGACCCAAGCGGTGGCGCATTATTTGCTCATTGATTCATAGCTTGTTGCGCTTGATAGATGAGCGATAGAGGTGTTTTTGACAAAAAAAGCCAGTGCGCTAAAACACACTGGCTTTTGAGCTTCAGCACGCTCTTAACGATCAGTCGTCGTAAGCATCCATGGGCACGCAGCTGCAGAACAGGTTGCGGTCGCCGTAGACGTTGTCCACCCGGCCCACAGGGCTCCAGTACTTGGCACGGCGCAGGGCGGGCATGGGGTAGGCGGCAGTCTCGCGGCTGTAGCTGTGGTTCCACTCGGTGGTCAGCAGAGTCTCGGCCGTGTGCGGTGCGTTTTTGAGCGGGTTGTCGTCCTGGGGCAGCTTGCCCGCTTCGATCTCGGCAATCTCGGCGCGGATGGCAATCATGGCGTCGATAAAGCGGTCCAGCTCGTACAGGTTCTCGCTCTCGGTCGGCTCCACCATCAACGTGTTGGGCACGGGGAAGGACAGCGTGGGCGCGTGAAAGCCGTAGTCAATCAGGCGCTTGGCGACGTCTTCTGCCATCACGCCACAGCTTTCCTTGAACTGGCGCAGGTCCAGAATGCATTCGTGCGCCACATGGCCGTGCTCGCCCGCGTACAGCGTGGGGAAATGCTCTTGCAGGCGCGCGCTGATGTAGTTGGCGTTGAGGATGGCGGTTTCGGTCGCCAGCTTCAAACCCGGCTCGCCCATCATGCGGATGTACATCCAGCTAATGGGTAAAACGGCTGCATTGCCCAAGGGAGCTGCGCTGACTGCTCCTACTTTGCGAGTATCTCCGCCCGTGGCATGGCCGGGCAGAAAGGGCACAAGGTCTTCCACCACGCAGACGGGGCCCACGCCGGGGCCGCCACCGCCGTGGGGAATGCAGAAGGTCTTGTGCAGGTTCAGGTGGCTGACATCGCCGCCAAACTTGCCGGGCGCGGCAAGGCCGACCAGTGCGTTCATGTTGGCACCATCCACATACACGCGGCCGCCGTGGCTGTGCACCAGCTGGCACAGCTCCTTGACCTGCGTCTCAAACACGCCATGCGTGCTCGGGTAGGTGATCATGATGCAGGCCAGGTTGGCGCTGTGCTTTTCGCAATGCACCTTCAGGTCGTCCATGTCCACATTGCCGTTGTCGTCGCACTTGGTGACCACGACTTGAAGGCCCACCATTTGTGCGCTGGCAGGGTTGGTGCCGTGGGCGCTGCTGGGAATCAGGCAGATATTGCGGTGCGCGTCGCCCCTGGATTCGTGGAAGGCCTTGATGGCCAGCAGGCCGGCGTATTCACCTTGCGAGCCTGCATTGGGCTGCAGGCTGATGCCAGCGTAGCCCGTGGCCTGGCACAGCCAGCCGCGCAGCAGCTCGTCCAGTTCCGCATAGCCTTGCAACTGGCTGGCGGGGGCGAACGGGTGGATGTTGGCGAACTCTGGCCAGGTGATGGGGATCATCTCGCTGGTGGCGTTGAGCTTCATGGTGCAACTGCCCAGAGGGATCATGCTGCGGTCCAGCGCCAAGTCCTTATCGCTCAGGCTGCGGATGTAGCGCAGCATGGCGGTTTCAGAATGGTGGGTGTTGAAGACCGGGTGGGTCAGGAAAGCGCTGTTGCGCTGCAGAGCCTCGGGAATGAGCGAGGGCGCACCTTCGTCCATGGCTTCAATCGTGGGCAGGGCTTGGCCGTCTTTGGCGAAGATGCTCCAGATCAGCTCAACATCGGCGCGGGTCGTGGTTTCGTCCAGGCTGATGCACAGATAGTCATTAAAGGCTTTTCGCAGGTTTACGCCCTTGGATACAGCGCGAGAAGCTATGGAATCCGTAGCGGCTTGGGTGTGCAGGCTTAGCGTATCGAAGGCTGTGTCATGGTGGTGGGCGCTGAATCCCAGTTGCGCCAGACCACGGCTCAGAATGGCGGTAAAGCGTGCCACGCGCTGGGCGATACGCTTGAGGCCTTGGGGGCCGTGATAGACGGCGTACATGCTGGCGATGACCGCAGGCAGCACCTGCGCCGTACAGATATTGGACGTGGCTTTTTCGCGGCGAATATGCTGCTCGCGTGTTTGAAGCGCTAGGCGGTAGGCGGGCTTGCCATGCACATCGACGCTGACGCCGACCAGACGGCCGGGCAGCGAGCGCTTGTACTCGTCACGGCAAGCCATGAAGGCGGCGTGCGGGCCACCGGCACCCATGGGCATGCCAAAGCGCTGGCTGTTGCCCACGACAATGTCGGTCCCCCATTCGCCGGGCGGCGTCAGCAGGGTCAGGGCCAGCAGGTCGGTGGCGACGATGGCGGCAGCTTGCTTGGCGTGGATGGCGTCTACATCGGCCTTCCAGTCCACTATCCAGCCGCTGGAGGCCGGGTACTGGATGACGGCGGCAAACAGATCGCCCGCCAGCGCGGCTTCCCATTCCTGCTTGCTGTTGGCCACCAGCACTTCGATGCCAATGGGCTGGGCACGGGTCTGAATGACTTCAATGGTCTGCGGGTGTAGATCACCGGCCAGCACGATGCGGTTGCTTTTGGATTTGACCGAGCGCTTGGCCAGTGTCATCGCCTCGGCAGCGGCCGTGGCTTCGTCCAGCATGGATGCATTGGCAATCGGCATGCCGGTCAGGTCAGTCACCATGGTCTGAAAGTTGACCAGTGCCTCCATGCGGCCTTGCGAGATTTCGGCCTGATACGGCGTGTAGGCCGTGTACCAGGCGGGATTTTCCAGAATATTGCGCAGGATGACGCCCGGCGTGTGTGTGCCGTAGTAGCCCTGACCAATAAAGCTTTTCAGCACCTGATTCTTGCTGGCAATGGCTTTGAGCTCAGCCAGCGCTGCCGCTTCAGTCACAGGCGGGGGCAAGTCCATGGACTTGGGGCGGGCGATGGACGCGGGCACCACGTCGCGAATCAGCGCATTCAGCGTGGGCTTGCCGATGACGTCCAGCATTTTTTGCTGTTCGTCGGTATCCGGGCCGATATGGCGGGGGAGGAACTCGCGGGAGTTTTCCAGCGACTCCAGCGAAGCAACGGGGGCGGGGGGCGACATCAGCATGGGAGGGACCTATTCTCGAAAGCTGTGACTGGCAAGCACCGGCAAGTGGTATCGGACGTTTGCCATAAAAAAACGGCCTTCGCGTTTGCGAAGGCCGTGTGCCAATTAATTGTCCTTGGCGAAGTCGTTGTAAGCGGTTTCTTCCATCAGACCTTCGAGCTCGCTCACATCGCTCATCTTGACCTTGAAGAACCAGCCAGTGTTCAGCGGGTCGCTGTTGGCCAGTGCCGGGTCGTCGCGCAGGGCTTCGTTGACTTCGATGATTTCGCCGGTCACGGGCATGTAGACATCAGCGGCGGCCTTGACGGACTCGACCACGCCAGCGACATCGCCAGCCTTGAAGGTGGAGCCGACTGCGGGCAGGTCCACAAACACCACATCGCCCAGCGCGTCTTGCGCGTGGACGGTGATGCCGACGATGGCGGCATTGGTGTCAGCGACGTTGATCCATTCGTGTTCTTTGGAATACTTGATGCTCATGGAAGGCTCCAGATGGGGGATTCGGGGAATCAGATGTTTGAGAAAGGTCCAGCGCGCACTTTAGCGGCGTTCTGCGCCCTGTTTGGCGAACTGGCCTGACTGTTCTGCGGTGGCAGCCTTAGCCGCGGTAGTAATGGGTAGGCACAAACGGCGTGGCCGCCACCTTCATGCGCACGGGCTTGCCGCGCACCATGGCGAAAATTTCGGTATCAACCGCCGCATAGTCGGGCTGCACATAGGCCAGCGCCACAGGCTGGTTCAGCGTGGGGCTGAGCAGTCCGCTGGTGATGTGGCCGATATGCTGGCCGTCCATGTTCTCCAGTACCGCAGGCTCACGCACAGGAATGCGCTCAAGGGCCACAAGCCCCACACGCTTGCGCTTGAGCTGCTGCGGGTTTTGCAGCTGCGCAAGCACAATGGCCGCGCCGGGAAAGCCGCCTTCGCGTTCACCGCCGGTGCGGCGCACCTTTTGAATGGCCCAGTTCAGCGCGCCTTCCACCGGGGTGGTGGTGGTGTCGATATCGTTGCCGTACAGGCACAGACCCGCTTCCAAACGCAAAGAGTTGCGCGCGCCCAGACCAATGGGCGCGACTTCGGGCTGGGCCAGCAATGCTTCGGCCAGAGCCTCGGCGGCGTTGCTGGGCACGGAAATTTCAAAACCGTCCTCGCCCGTATAGCCGCTGCGCGTGATGTAGAGCGCGTGGCCTTGCCAGTCAAAGTGGTTGCCAGTCATGAAGACCAGATCGCTCACGCCGGGGATCAGGCGAGCCAGCGCAGTGACGGCCTGTGGGCCTTGCAGTGCCAGCAGGCCGCAGTTGGGCAGGGGCACGACTTCGCAGCGCTGGCCTATGTGTTTTTGGATATGTGCAATATCGGCCGCCTTGCAGGCACCGTTGACGATGAGGAACAGGTCGTCGCCCCGGTTGACGAACATCAGGTCGTCCAGAATGCCGCCTTGCTCGTTGAGCAGCAGGCCGTAGCGCTGCTTGTGCAGACCAAGGCCTATGACGTCAACGGGCATCAACAACTCAAGCGCAGCCGCCGCATCAGGGCCGCGCAGCAGCAGCTGACCCATGTGCGAAACATCGAACAGGCCTGCGGCTTTGCGGGTGTGAAGATGCTCGGCCATCAGTCCCTGCGGGTACTGAACCGGCATGGAGTAGCCGGCAAACGGCACCATGCGGGCGCCCAGTCTCTGGTGCAGGGCGAACAGCGGCGTGGTGCGCAGGTCGGAGGAAATATCGGCAACAGTCACAGGCAAGCGCTCCGGTCATTCAAACCAAGATGAGTGGCTATACACGGCGGCTGCCATGCGTAGCGGGCTTGCCCTGCTGTCCGCTTTACCTGAGAGATTCGCCGCCGCAGTGAAGGCTGGCGGTTTGCTCCTTCGGTGGATGCCATCGCCTGGCGCAATTGCGCAGTGCAGCATCTCTCTCCAGCAAGGAACGCTGCCTGCATTCAGCGCGGCAGCGCTTGTCAGTCCTTTTGCCTGAGCGTTTGGGCACCGGGTGGGGTGTCTGCGCCTTCGGCGGTGCGTTGCAGCATGAAGCTGTGAGCACTCTCTCCTGACGATGGCAATTCTAGTGGAACTGCCCGGCCTGCCCTGAATAGTTTCTGGCAGGCTGGGGTTTACGATAGCTCTGGCGCAGGGGCCGTAGTAAATGCGTTTTGCGGCATGCAGGCCCGCCACCAAGGGCTGCAGGCGTGGGGCTGGTTCAGGTCAATACGCTCGCCCATCATGGGTGTGGCGACGGGGATGCCTTGCTGCTGGCCCAGATGCAAAATCTGCTCGAAGGGGTCCCACCACGCGTGCATGGCCAGATTGAAGGTGCCGTTGTGAATCGGCAGCAGCCAGCGGCCCTGAAGGTCCTGATGGGCTTGCAGCGTTTGCTGCGGGTGCATGTGGACATAGGGCCAGTGCTCGTCATAGGCGCCGGTTTCCATCAGCGTTAGATCAAAGGGACCAAAGCGCTGGCCTATCTCTTTAAAACCGTCAAAGTAGCCGCCATCGCCACTGAAGAAAACGCGCAGCGGGGATGGGCTTTGCAAATCTTCAATCACCCACGATGCCCATAGCGTACGGTTTCCGTCGCCAAGCGCACGGCCTGAAAAGTGCTGGGCGGGTGTGGCTGTCATGCGCAGGCCATTGACTTCGCTGCTCTGCCACCAGTCGTGCTGGCGGATTTTGGCGGCGGGAACGCCCCAGTCCATGAGTCGGTCACCCACGCCAAGCGTGCAGAGGAATACGCCCACTTTGGGTGCCAGCGCACGGATGGTGGCACGGTCCAGATGGTCGTAATGATCGTGCGAGAGGATGACGCCGTGCAGCGGGGGCAGTTCATGCAGCGCAACTGGCGGTGCATGAAAACGCTTGGGCCCTGCAAAGGAAAACGGCGATGCGCGTTGAGAGAACACGGGGTCCGTCAGCCACCAGCCGCCGCGCAGCTTAATCAATACGGTGGAGTGGCCTATGCGGTACAGGCTGCGCTCAGGCGCGGCATCCAGCGCGGCGCGGCTGAGTTTTTGCAGGGGAAGGGCGCTGCCGGGCTCGGTGTTGGGGGGCTTGTTGAACAGAAATTTCCACAGCGTTCTGGCATCCGGCTTGGGGCCGTTGGCTGGGCGCGGGTGGACGTTGTGAAAGCGCCCGTCCCGGTTCTGGGGCGATGCCTGATAGTCAGCGATTGGAGATGAAAAGCGAATCAAGTGCAGCGCCTGAAGTCAGTCAGAGTGAATAGTTGAGGCTGGGCTTGTGCACTGCAAGCACAAACTTGCAAGCAGCCGTATCTGAGTGAAAGGTTCGGATTAAGAGCGGCTAACGCTACCCAGCAAACCGGAGGTTTGCGTTTGAGACAAGGCGCGAAGCTGCAGACAGTACAGAAGACAAGGCGAAGCAACGACGTATCAAGGGTTGTGTTGCCGCTCTAAGGCGTATTCGCCATCGGTTCATTGATGGGCGGAAAGATCAACTCATAAGGTTGCTCGAAGCAGGTGGTGACGGGCTGGCCCTGGCGCATGCCGGGCTTGAACTTCCAGCGTGTAAGCGAATTCTGTATGGTTTTCACGATGCGCGGGTCGGTCTTGGCTGGTTTCCAGAGCACGCGGCCCAGCTCGCCTTGAGGAGTGACTTCAAGCAAGAAGGTCACGGTGGTGTGGAGCCCTTTGGGAAACCAGCTGGACTGGATGATCGGGCTTGTCTGGCGGCGCATCTGGGGTTGCTGATCCAGCTGGGACATAGGAACGCATTCTGTGCGTGTCCACTCTGGCCATGATGGCTGGCTCTCCGTGGCTTGCGCGCTCTCCGTATTGCTGGGCTTATCCGGTGCAACCGTGGTGCAGGCACCAAGCACCAAGGTTGCGAGGGTGATGGCGCCGATGGCGGCAGGGCGGGAGAAGTTTGAAACAGGCATGAAAGTATTCTTGCCCAAGTTCCAGAAAATGCCTTTTTTCTCTCAAAAAAATAGCTGCCAGCGCTGATGGATAAAGCGCTGGCAGCTATTTTGGCTTGAAGTTTGGCGTTACTACTCTGCGCTCTTACTCTGCGTTTTTCAATGCGCGCCAGCGGCTGCGTCTGCCCCACCACCGGCCTGTGGGGCAGGGCGCTTGGTGAACCAGATCAGCACGATCAGGCTCAGGAACAGAAAGGACGATGCCAGAAAGATATCGTCCGCCGCGCGGGTGAAGGCCTGCTGGTCAATCAGCCGGTTGATCTGCGCATAGGCCTGCTCTGCACTCATGCCAGCCGCCTGCAATTGCTTGACGGTGATGGCAAACGTGCCCTGGCCTTGCACCAGCAACTCGGTGAGGTGAGCGTGGTGCATGGAGGCCCGGTTTTCCCAGAGGGTCGTGGCAATGGAGGTACCCATGGCGCCCGCCGTAATCCGCACAAAATTGGACAGACCTGCGGCCGCTGGAATGCGATCTGGCGTCAGCCCGCTGAGCGTGATGGTAGTCAGCGGAATGAAGAAGAAGGCCATGGCGCCGCCCTGAATCAGCGTGGGAATCAGGATATGGCCAAAGTCCGTCTCTACGGTGAACTTCGAGCGCATCCACAGCACCAGCGCAAACACCATGAAGGCGGCAGTCGCCATTTTGCGCGGGTCCCACACGGCGACTTTGCGGCCGACGATGGGGGTCAGAATAATCGCCAGTATCCCTACGGGCGCCAGCGCCAGACCGGCTGAGGTGGAGGTGTAACCCATCCACTGCTGCAGCCACAGGGGCAGCAGCACCACGTTGCCGAAGAACAGGCCGTAGGCAATCGACAGCGAAATCGAGCCTGCCGCAAAGTTGCGCCGCTTGAACAGGCGCAGATCGACCACCGGGTGGGCATCGGTCAGCTCCCAGACCACAAACACGGCAAAGGCGACGACGGCAATCACGGCAAAAGCAATGATTTCATTGGAGGCAAACCAGTCCAGCTCCTTGCCCTTGTCCAGCATCAGCTGCAGCGCGGCGACCCAGAGCACCAGCAGGCTCAGGCCCACGGTGTCGATGGGCAGCTTGCGTGTCGGTGTCTCGCGGCTGCGGTATAGGCTCCAGGTCATGACAGCCGAGAGAAGGCCCACGGGCACGTTGATGTAGAAAATCCACGGCCAGGAAATGTTGTCTGTGATCCAGCCGCCCAAAAGCGGCCCTACCACGGGAGCCACCAGCGTGGTCACCCCCCAAAGTGATAGCGCCACCCCCGCCATGGCCGGGGGGTAGCTGGCTAAAAGCAGGGTTTGCGACAGTGGAATCATGGGCCCGGCGACCAGGCCTTGCAGCACGCGGAAGAACACCAGCATCTCTAGCGAGTGGGCAAAGCCGCAGAGCCAGGAGGTCAGCACAAACAGCAGCACGCTCATGGTGAACAGGCGCACGGCGCCAAAGCGCTGCGTGAGCCAGCCGGTCAGCGGCACGGAGATGGCATTGGCCACACCAAAGCTGGTGATGACCCAGGTGCCCTGGCTGGGGCTGACGCCCACATCGCCCGAGATGGCCGGAATGGCCACGTTGGCGATGGAAGAATCCAGCACGTTCATGAAGGTAGCCAGTGACAGGGCCAGCGTACCCAGCACCAGTGGTGCACCCTTGAGAGGCGGAATAGCAGGCATGGCCATGGGGGGCAGCGGCGGTGCCTTGCCGGGGGCAGTGGCTCCGGTGTCCTCGGGGGAGGCGGATGAGGAGGAAGTCATGGCTGATTTCCGCGTCTTATTGGGCAGGCTGCTGCTCTTGCTTGGCGGGCTCGGCATTGGTCGGTGTGGCCGCTGCCGCGGGCTGCGCGGCAGGCAGCTTGCTCAGCGATGTCAGCGCGGGCAGTTTGTCGCCTGAAATGATGTGCTGAATGCGCTCTTCGGCCTGCGCCAGCGTGCCGTCATACACAGCGGTCTGCGCCACGGGCTTGGTGCGCGGAGCGTTGGCCAGCGCCAGGCCATCCTTGTCGCGGATATCGACCTTCACATCCATGGACAGGCCCACGCGCAGGGGGTGCTGCTTGAGGGCTTCGGGCTCCAGGCTCACGCGCACGGGCACGCGTTGCACCACCTTGATCCAGTTGCCAGTGGCGTTCTGCGCGGGCAGCAGCGAGAACGCTGCACCAGTGCCAGCGCCCAGGCCCACGACCTTGCCTTCATAGGGGGTCTTGTCGCCATACACATCGGCGGTCAGCTCCACCTTCTGGCCCATGCGCAGGTCGGCCAGCTGGCTTTCCTTGAAGTTGGCATCGACCCAGAGGTTGTGCAGGTCCACGACCGTCATCATGGGTGCGCCTGCCGCCACACGCTGGCCCAGTTGCACGCCGCGCTTGGCGACATAGCCATCCACGGGCGAGATCAGGCGTGTGCGCTGCAGCGACAGGTAAGCCTCGCGAACCTTGGCGGCGGCGGCCATCACGGCGGGGAAATCTTCTGCCGTCGTGCCCTTGGTCTGAGCTTCAGCCGCAGCCAGCTGGGCCTTGGCGGCGCGCACAGCGGCATCGGCGGCAACCACGGCATTGCTGGCGGCTGTGGCTACGGCCTTGGCGTGGTCAAACTCTTCCTTGCCTACGGCACCGGTGGCTGTCAGGGGGCGGCGACGCTCCACATCGTCGCTGGCCTTGGCTGCATCGGCCTTCAGGCGCATCAGGTCGGCTTCGCGCTGGGCGACTTGTGCGGCCAGCGGGGCGTTGTTGGCATACAAGGTGCGGGTCTGGCGCGCGGTTTGCGACAGCTGGGCTTCGGCCTGCGCCAGCTGCACAAGATAGTCGGCAGGGTCCAGTTGCACTAGCACCTGACCGGCTTTGACGTAATCGGTATCGTCCGCGCCAATGCTGATGACGGTGCCGCCCACCTGAGGCGTGATTTGCACCACATTGCCAGCGACATAGGCGTTGTCTGTGGATTGGTAGTTGCGGGCCACCATCCAGTGCCAGCCGCCCCAGGCAACGGCACCTACGACCACGGCGGCGGCCACGATGGTCAGGCCCTTGCGGCGACCCGTGGGGTTGGCGGTGGGCGAGGCGGAAGCGGGGGCTTGAGGGGCTGCGTTGGGCGCCGTGTTTTGTGGCTTGGTGTTGTCGGTCATGATATTTGGCGCTTTGTTATCTGTATGAGTGGTTTTGCTGCCAGGGCACGCCTTTAAAGGCGGCGCCCAGTGAAAAAGTGATGGGCTCAGTGGCCGCTGACCTGCACGGCCTGCGTGTCGTTGCTCCAGCCGCCACCCAGTGCGGCGGCCAGCGCCACGCGGGTGTCCAGCTCGCGGGCCCGCAGGTCCACGGCGAGGCGGCGCTGAGTGATGAGCTGGGTTTCGGTGTTCAGCACCGTGATCTGGTTGCCAAGTCCGGCGCGGTAGCGCTGCACGGCAAAGTCATACGCGCGCTCGGCTTTGGATAGCGATTCGGTCTGCAGCGATTGCTGGCGCTGTAGCGACTGCACCGAGGCGATGGAGTCCCCGGCCTGCTTGACGGCATCCAGCACCGCGCCGTTGTACTGGGCAATGGCGGTATCCAGATCGGCCTGCTTGCCGCGCAATTGGGCGCGCAGGCGCTTGCCATCAAAAATGGGCAGGCGCAGTGCAGGCGTAATGCCCAGCTGGCGCGAGCTGCCTTGAAACAGGTTGTCGAGCCCCAGCGCGTTCAGGCCCACAAAGGCGGTCAGGTTTACATCGGGGTAAAAGTCGGCCTTCGCGGCATCAATGCCCTGCGTCGCAGCTTCCACGCGCCAGCGCGCGGCCACGACATCGGGGCGGCGGCCCAGCAGGTCTGCACCCAGAGTCTGGGGCACGTTCTGAAGGCGCAGAGCGGCCAGTTGGGGCGACAGCGCGTTTTGTGCATCGGGTGCCTGCGCGCACAGCACGGCAATGGTGCGGCGCGTCAGCGTGATTTGCTCATTGAGCATTTCAATCTGCGTGCGGGCCTCAGGCATGCCGGCCTGTGCCTGCGTCAGTTCGACCTGACTGTCCAGTCCGGCTTTGGTGCGCTGCTCACTCAAACTTAAGAGCGACTGGCGCTGGCCCAGCGTGCGCTCGGCCACTTCTCGCTGTGCAATCAAGCGGGCCAGAGCGACATAGCTGCGGGCCACTTGCGCGGCCAGCTGAGTCGCGGCTGCGGCTGAATCGGCCTTGGCCGCGCGGGCCTGGCCCAGGGCCGATTGCAGCTCTGCCGAGTGCTTGCCAAAAAAGTCAGGCGCCCAGGACAGGCCAGCCTGCACATTGCTGCTGTTGTAGATATTGCCGGCGATGGGTGCGGGAATCATGCCGTTGGCTGTGTAGCGCTGGCGGGTGGCATCCGCACTCAGCGTGCCGCGAATGTCGCTGGCTGTGCTGCTGGCGGTGGCCAAGGCGGCGGCTTTTTCAAAGCGCGCGTTGCTGGCGGCAAGGCTGGGGCTGCCAGTCAGCGCCTGAGTGATGAGCTGGTTGAGCTGGGTATCGCCCAGCCCTGTCCACCACTGGGGGGCGCTGAGTGCTGTGGCGTCTGAGGCGTTGATAGGCGAGGTGCCCGTCAGACCGGTATCTGCCGCTGTGATCTGCGCCAGCGGTGTGTGGGCCGGGCCTTGGGAGGCGCAGCCAGCCAGTGCCATTGCGGCGACCAGGGCCGCGAGCGCGGCGGTGTTGCGTTGAGTGCGTTGGGTCATGAAAAAGTGCCAGTGGTTTTTATTGAAATGGGGCAGTGAGGTCAGTCGTTTCAGGCCTGCTGGGGTGATGCAAGCCCGAGCCGGTTTATTTGATGGGGTCTGGCGGCGCGTGCTGCAGCGCTTCTCGCAGGGCATCTCCATTGGCCAGCATGCGCTGCAGCATGGAGAGCATCAGCGTGCATTCCCCATGGCTGAAGCCGCTGAGGTGGCCGTTGAGCACCTGGGTCAGCACCTTGGGCACCTGTGTGGCCACGCTGCGGCCTTCGTCGGTCAGCACGAGGTGCACCACGCGGCGGTCGGTGGTGGAGCGTTCGCGGCGCAGCAGGCCCTTGGCTTCAATGCGGTCCAGCGCGCGGGTCACAGAGGCCGGGTCCATGCCCAGCGCCTTGGCCAGGTCGCTGCTATTGGTGTCGGCGCACAGCAGCAGTTTGTACAGCGGCAGCCATTGAACATAGGTCAGTCCATGCTCGGCCAGTTGCGCATCGGCTTGTTGCAGGATGGAGCTGAGTACGCGGCGCATCAGAAAGCCAATGCTTTTGTCTGGCGAATAAACGCCAGCTCTGTAGAAAAAGCTGGATTCGTCTTGCGGGTCGATGAGGGTGTCGGATGGGGTTTGCACTTGCACCACCAATATTTGTTTGATCAATGATTGAGTTGGCAATTATTGTGCAAGCGCAAAAAAATGTCAGCAGGATTTTTTGCCTGTGCAGCGTGAGGCAGAGGCTCGGGCAATCTATTTGCTATTGAAATAGAAGCTGCTTGCGCTTGATAGGTAAGTGATTGGTGCTGGTTTTAGTCAAAAAAAAGCCCAGCCATGAACCGGCCGGGCTTGGGTAGGCAAAGGTCAGGGTGCGGGTTACAGCGGCACGCGCAGCACCACGACGATCACCAGGCCGATGGCTAGGTTGAGGGACACTAATTTGCGAATGCTGTCGAGCGCCTTGCCGCCTGCGGGCCAGTCTTTGGCCTGAACGGCAGCATCAAGGCGCTTGAACAGCGCAAAGCGGATGTGGCCGAACACGGCCATCATCACCACGCCGAGAATGCTCATCACAATCCAGCTGACGGGCATATTGAACTGCCCGCCCGCCTTGGCTGCCATGGCATGAATGCTGCCAATCATGCCGATGCCCGAGGCCAGAACCACGACGACCAGTACCAGCACCCAGGTAAAAAAGCGCTGGAGCACGCCGTGCATCAGTTTGACGCGCTCTGGGGGCTGCAGCACTTGCAGGGAGGGGCGCAGAAAGAAATGGGCAAAAAACATGCCGCCTACCCAGATGAGTACGGCCAGAAGGTGCAGAAGTTTGAGCAGAATAAAAAGCATGGACTGTGGGGCTTGAGTGGGAGAACGCTGCAAGCCTAACGGAGATCGTCCTGCCTATGGAACGCAGTGACTGAAAAAGCATGACTCTCAGCGTGTTCAAGGCTGATTAAACTGAGCTTCAACGAACAGAGAACAGGAGCTGTTATGTCAGATCTCGCTACCGTCGTCGCCTTCAAGCAGTCTTCGGGACGTGTTGCACTGCGTACCGGTAATGGCCGCTTTGTGCTGGCCGAGCAGACCGACGCCAGTCCTTTGCGTGAAGGCCTGAGTCTGCAGGGCAATATGAGTGAGTTTGGCCCCGAAGTCTGGAGCGATGAAAGTGGCCAGAACCAGTTTGAAGTCTTTGTACTGGGTTGGGATCTTTCGCAGGAAGCCATTGATCGGGAAATGTGACTTGGAGAGCTAAGGCTTCAAAACGACTGCCACTATCAAAAAAAGAGCTGCCAGCGCTTCATCTATAAGCGCTGGCAGCTCTTCTGTACCGAATCTATAGCTCCCCTCAGATATGCGATGCGCTGACTTCAGGGTTGGGCATGGTGTGCTCAAAGCAGATGTCCGGGTAGTTGTTGCCCGAGACATGGACTTGATCGCGCCCCGCGTGCTTGGCGGCGTATAGCAGGTCATCAGCTTCTTTGAGTGCACTTTCAAGCTGCTTGGCGTTTTCGATGGGAGCAACGCCAAAGCTCATGGTCAGGATGGCATTTTGGGGCAGCACGGAATGGTCGGAGCGAAGCTCAAACCGTATGCGCTGGGCGACCTGCTCGGCCTCTTTCAGGTCAATGCGTGTCAGCAGCAGTACAAATTCTTCACCGCCAAATCGGGCAACCAGGTCAAGGCCGCGCACATTGCGCTGCATGGTGGCAGAGATCAGTTGCAGCACCTCGTCGCCGCGGCTATGGCCCCAGGTATCGTTGATGCGTTTGAAGTGATCAATATCGCCCGCCAGTATGGCCATGGGGTACAGGCGCTTGTCTGCGAGCCGGCAGTGTGCCAGTTCATAAAAAGCCCGGCGATTGAGAATCTGGGTCAATGAATCCTGATCTCGTTCGTTGCGCAACTGGCGAATGGTGGCGCGGATGGCGGTGGCGGCCATCAAGACGGTGAAGAAAATGGCAAAAAACAAAGTACTCATCGCACTACCGAACCAGTAGACCGAGTCTGAAAATTTCTCGAACTCTGAATGGCCCAGCACCGTAATGATCATAGGCCGGGTGATGGTCATCACGGCATATACAAAGGCGCTGGTGAGCAAAACCTTGTCCAGCCAGTCTGGTGAATGCCTGTGCCGCAGTGCTGACAGCACGGGCAGCAGCATGATGAGGCCGATGCCTGCGCTTGAGATATGCACGCGCGCTAAAAGGTTGTCGTTGTAGTAAATGATGTTGATGAGGGTGACCAGGGCGATCGCAAGACTGACACTGGCCTGGGTAGGGACACGCCAGTGGTCAGCCCAGCACTTGGCCATAAACCAGCCGCCCAGCAGATAAAGCGTGCAGCTGATGGCTGCGTAGCGATGCAGCATCTCTGTGGGCGCGGTGCTTTGAAAGGCGAAGG
This sequence comes from Comamonas sp., assembly GCF_036643215.1. Lineage (GTDB taxonomy): Bacteria > Pseudomonadota > Gammaproteobacteria > Burkholderiales > Burkholderiaceae_C > Comamonas. The sequence continues at coordinate 41,192 of NZ_JAVXSJ010000029.1, forward strand.
GCAGGGCGGTGAGTGCGTAGGCGCAGCATTGCCAGAGCAGGAAACGTTGCTGGCGCTGAAAAACCCAGCATAGAA
>NZ_JAVXSJ010000030.1:0-33509 GCF_036643215.1 Comamonas sp.
TGGGCGGTGGCCCGAACCGTATCGGCCAGGGTATCGAGTTTGACTATTGCTGCGTGCACGCAGCCATGGCCATGCGCGAAGATGGTTATGAAACCATCATGGTCAACTGCAACCCCGAAACCGTGTCGACCGACTACGACACCTCCGACCGCCTGTACTTCGAGCCGCTGACGCTGGAAGACGTGCTGGAAATCGTGGATGTCGAGCAGCCTGAAGGCGTGATCGTGCAGTACGGCGGTCAGACGCCTTTGAAGCTGGCTCTGGGCCTGGAAGCCGAAGGCGTGAAGATCATCGGCACTACGCCTGACATGATTGACGCGGCTGAAGACCGTGAGCGCTTCCAGAAGCTGCTCAACGAACTGGGCCTGCGCCAGCCACCGAACGCCACTGCGCGTACCGAAACCGAAGCGCTGGAAAAGGCTGCTGGCCTGGGCTACCCCCTGGTGGTGCGCCCCTCCTACGTGCTGGGCGGCCGTGCGATGGAAATCGTGCACGAGCAGCGTGATCTGGAGCGCTACATGCGCGAAGCCGTGAAGGTCTCCAACGACTCTCCCGTGCTGCTGGACCACTTCCTGTCCAACGCCATCGAGTGCGATGTGGACTGCGTGCGTGACAAGACCGGTGCTGTGTATATCGGCGGCGTGATGGAACACATCGAACAGGCTGGTGTGCACTCCGGTGACTCCGCTTGCTCGCTGCCTCCTTACTACCTGAAGGCTGATACGGTTGCTGAAATCAAGCGCCAGACCGCTGCCATGGCCGAAGGCCTGAGCGTGGTGGGCCTGATGAACGTGCAGTTCGCCATCAAGGAAGTAGACGGTCAGGACGTGATCTACGTGCTGGAAGTGAACCCCCGCGCTTCGCGTACCGTGCCTTTTGTCTCCAAGGCGACTGGCGTGCAGCTGGCCAAGGTTGCCGCACGTTGCATGGCTGGCCAGACTCTGGCCGAGCAGGGCGTGACCAAGGAAGTCACACCGCCTTACTTCAGCGTGAAGGAAGCCGTGTTCCCATTCGTGAAGTTCCCCGGTGTGGACACCATCCTCGGCCCCGAGATGAAGTCCACCGGTGAAGTCATGGGCGTGGGCAAGACTTTCGGCGAAGCCTTTGTGAAGAGTCAGCTGGGTGCCGGCGTGCACCTGCCTGCCGAAGGCAAGGTCTTCCTGTCCGTGAAGAACAACGACAAGGCGCGTGCCGTGGCTGTGGCCAAGGAACTGGTCGCTATGGGTTACAGCCTGAGCGCAACCCGCGGAACAGCTGCTGCACTGGAGGCCGCTGGCATGTCGGTGCAGGCTGTGAACAAGGTGACTGAGGGGCGTCCTCACGTGGTTGACATGATCAAGAATGGCGACATCGCCATGGTCATCAACACCGTGGAAGAGCGCCGCAACGCCATCGCTGATTCGCGTCAGATCCGTACCAGCGCCTTGCTGGCCCGCGTGACTACCTTCACCACCATCTTCGGCGCGGAAGCAGCTGTGGAAGGCATGAAGGCCATGCGTGGCAATCTGGATGTGCATTCCGTGCAGGAACTGCACGCCATGCTGACCAAGGCCTGAGACGCCTGAATCCGGCTCAGCCCGTAAGGGCTGCCGGGTTTTTACCGGATTTCTGCCCTGTCAAACGGGGCATAATCATCGGTAATGTATTTGAACCGCCGCGCGGCAACGTGCGGCGGTTTGCTTTTGGGGCACAGGCCCCTGTTTGACGTTGTCAGGCAGATCTGTGCGAAAAGTGCCGCGCAGTGCGCGGCGTTTGCTGAATTTGGAGACTCGATCATGGCCACCATCCCAATCACCAAGCGCGGAGCAGAAAAGCTCAAGACTGAACTGCAGCGCCTGAAGACTGTGGAGCGTCCCGCCGTCATTCAAGCCATTGCCGAAGCACGTGCTCAGGGCGATTTGAGCGAAAACGCCGAATACGAATCCGCGAAGGAGCAGCAGGGCTTCATCGAAGGTCGCATCATTGAAGTGGAAGGCAAGCTGTCCGCTGCACAAATCATCGACCCCACAGGTCTGGATGCTGGCGGCCGCGTGGTGTTTGGCGCCACGGTTGATCTGGAAGACGAAGACAGCGGCACTGCCGTGACTTACCAGATCGTGGGCGAAGACGAAGCCGATCTGAAGCACGGCCTCATCAACGTCTCCAGCCCCATCGCCCGCGCCTTGATTGGCAAGGAAGAGGGCGATACCGCTGTGGTGCAGGCACCCGGTGGCGAGCGTCGTTACGAAATCGTGGGCGTTAAGTACATCTAACCCCTGAGGCGCTGCGCCGCTTTCAAGGATCAGTAACTATGTACGAGCGCCTGCCTGTTTTTCTGGCCGCTTTGTGGTGGGGCAGTTTGTGCTCTATTGGCTTTGTGGCTGTGCCCATGCTGTTCGTCAATTTGCCCGCGCCAGCGATGGCAGGCTTTATGGCGGCCAAGCTGTTTGCGGCGCAGACATGGATTTCGATAGCATGCTGCGGTCTACTGCTGGTCTTTTCAAAGCGAAAGCATGCTGAAAAGATTGAGGAATGGGCGCAAGCAGCTATCGGTTTTGTGATCGCAGGCATGCTGCTGGCCCTGATCGTGCAGTACGGCGTATCGCCCAAGATCGTCGCGCGTGAGAATCTAAAGCTCTGGCACAGCGTTGGCACCGGCATGTATGCCTTGCAGTGGCTGTGTGCCGCCATCGTGCTGTGGCGCGTTGCAGGCGTTCGCAAGCAGGCTTGATCCAGCCCAAGCCCGGCAAAGCGGCTGGGAGTAAACTGCCAAGGCCATGGAATCTCAAATCGTAAAAATCGACGCGACCGACTGGAGCAATGTCCAGCGTCGTGATGAATGGACTGCTGCCGTCGAGGCGGGCAAGTTGCTGTACTTTCCGCAACTGACCTTTCAGCTGACCGAGCAGGAAAAAACGCTGCTGCGCCCCGATGTGCGGGACCCCAAGGCGCGCAATATCAGCCTCAATGTAGATGGTTCGATCAAAGGCGTTGCAGGCGATGAAGCCACGCAAAAGCAGGTCGCCGTCATGGTGGGCCGCTTTCGCGATCAGGCCACAGGGCTGATTGTCAGCTTGTTCCCCGATTACATGCCTGTGGTGCGTATGGCGCCCACCAGCTACCGCCCCTCGCAGGTTGAAACGCGCGCCCAGTCATGGCGTGCGGACGACAAACGCATGCATGTGGATGCTTTTCCATCACGCCCCAATTACGGCGAGCGCATCTTGCGTGTGTTCACCAATGTGAACCCCACAGGCCAGCCGCGCGTGTGGCGTGTGGGTGAGCCCTTCACCGATGTCGCCAAGCGCTTTGTGCCACGTGCCAAGCCCTATAGCGCCTGGCAGGCCAAGGCGCTGGAGCTGCTGCATGTGACCAAGTCTTATCGCAGCGAGTACGACCACCTGATGCTGCAGCTGCATGACGGCATGAAGGGCGATATGGACTATCAGCAAAACGCGCCACAGGAGACTGTGCCGTTTGCTGCGGGCTCGACTTGGGTGTGCTTTTCCGATCAGGCTGTGCATGCGGTGATGTCGGGTCAGTACATGCTGGAGCAGACGTTGTTTCTGCCGCCGGGCAGCGAGTACAACCCTGCGGCCAGCCCGCTGTCCATCCTGTCGCGCATGAAGGGCTACTCGCTGGTGGATGCCAAGCACCGCAAGTAGGCTGTGCTATCCCCTCTGTAGCACGAAACGTGCAACAAAAAAGGCGTTGAACCTTGTGGTCAACGCCTTTTGTTTTGGCTGCAAGAAATGCAGTTATCCGGGGTGAGAGATCAACCCCAAGCCTTTTCGATCCATTTTGCAGGTTCGATATGACGGAAGCGCTTGTTGCGGCGGCCTTCCAGAGCATCGGGTGGGTTCACTTCACCGTGGAAAATCACGATGCGAGCATCCGCAGGCGGCACAGGCTCTTTCCAGTAATTGGTGGGCCAAGTCGGAATGCAGTAGTACTTGAAGCTCGGGCACCAAGCGGCAGGCCAGTAATCCAGCTTGCCTTGCTTGTGCAGAAAGTGCGACAGGTACTCCTGCTCATTGCGGTACTTGGCACGCATTTCTTCGGTGTTGGCGCGGAAGTTCTCAAGAACATCAGCATGCGCACCCAGCTCAAAACGGTAGACCGAGGAGTTGCCGACAATGCGCTTACCAAAGCGCCAGAAGCGCGGGTAGTCGTGAATGATGCGAAAGTCGCCGGGCAGCGCAAAGAACTCATCCAGGCTGCCCACAATGACCACATCCAGATCAAGGAATAGCGCCTGGCCTTTGAGGCCATGCAGGTCCCGCTCAAAGGTCGTGAGCTTTTTCCAGGCTCCGTCACGCTGGCCCGGGGCCAGGTGAATGTTCAGGTCGGGAATGGGCAGGCATTCCACTTCGGGACGAATCCCTTCAATGCTGTCGGTCAGGCAGACAAAGCGAAAATCTCCACTGAGATGGCGGCGCACCATGGCATAGAGTCGATTGACGTACTCCGGGCCGTACTTGGTACCCCATTTCATGCAAAGAATGTGGCGTTGCTGCTGTGTGGTCTGAACCATGGATAAGCGGTCTCAGCGAAGAAAATAGCAAATGAGCGATGTGCGGCGGATCTTGAAGACCCGAATCAATGGCCTTTTTTGACCGACTTTTGCTTGGGCTTGGCGCGCTTGATCGTGCCGCCAGCTGTCAGGCGCTGGTTGCCCAGCACGCGCAGTTGCTTGACTTCAGGCTTGGAGCCAGCGCGGCCGAACTTCAGCACCTTGATATCGCGAGGGCCGGGCATGCGGTCTTCGTCGTGCTGACGTTCCTTCTCAGGAATGGGGCGCCACAGCACGAGCAATTTGCCGATGTGCTGAATGGGTGCTGCGCCAAGTTCGTCACAAAGTTGCATGTAAATTTGCTCGCGGCTGGCGCGGTCATCGCCGAAAACGCGGACCTTGATCAGACCATGGGCATTGAGTGCAGCGTCCACTTCCTTCTGTACGGCGGGGGTTAGACCATCGCCACCGATGAGGACAACGGGGTCCAGATGGTGGGCTTCAGCGCGGTGTTCCCGGCGCTGTGCGGGAGTTAATTCAATTTGGGGCATACCCGTATTATCAAGGCTGCGAGAATTCAGACATGAAAACGAAAACCAAAAGTAAGAAGGTCAATAAGAATTGGCTGCACGATCACATCAATGACCCGTATGTAAAAGCGGCTCAGAAGGATGGCTATCGTGCCCGCGCGGCCTATAAGCTCAAGGAAATTGACGAGTCGCTCAAGCTGATTCAGCCCGGCCACACCGTGGTTGACCTGGGTTGTGCCCCTGGCGCCTGGAGCCAATATGTGCGCCGTCGCCTCTCGCCCAGCGGCGCAGCTGTCGGGGATTTGAATGGCCGTATCATCTCTTTGGATTTGCTGCCCATGGATCCCATTGAGGGCGTGCACTACATCCAGGGTGACTTTCGCGAGGAGTCCGTGCTGGCCCAGCTGGAAGAAGCCATGGCGGGCGGCAAGGCCGATGTCGTGGTCTCTGACATGGCACCCAACCTTTCAGGTAATGGCGTAACAGACGGTGCGCGGGTTGCCGTGTTGATTGAGATGGCCGTCGAATTTGCGATCAATAACATGAAGCCTGAAGGGGCATTGGTGGTCAAACTCTTCCACGGCAGCAGCTACAACGAGCTGGTGGACTTGTTCAAGCAGACTTTCAAGCTGGTCAAACCCATCAAGCCCAAGGCCTCGCGCGATCGTTCTTCCGAGATATTTTTGGTGGGTATTGGCCTTAAACAGCCTGCCTGAGTGCTTGAGCCCACTGTGTAAACAGGTTCTAAGGGCATTTTCTCGAATGGCTTGCTCAAGCAAGTCTATGAAAGTGATAGTGCAAAGCCGTGGTAAATCATTGGCTTAGCGATTTTTCAGCGCAAGACCGCATTCTGCCTATGGCTGCAATAGGGGGAAATAGCCGTCTTTGCCGCTTGAAAGACCTAAAATGAACCTCAACTAGGTTTAGAAGTTCCCTTCTGGGCCTTTTCGTCTGAATATTCCTTTGGAGCCCCGCTTGAACAATCAGTGGTTTTCAAAAGTCGCCGTCTGGCTGGTCATCGCCATGGTGCTGTTTACGGTGTTCAAACAGTTTGACACCCGAGGCGCTGGTGGTGCATCTCATGTTGGCTACTCGGAATTCCTGGAGCAGGTTCGCAGTAACCGCATCAAGTCTGCAACCATTCAGGAAGGTGCCGGTGGCACCGAGGTTGTGGCGACCACAACCGATGATCGCAAGATTCGCACCACAGCCACTTACCTGGACCGTGGTCTGGTCGGCGACCTGATCAATAACAACGTCAAGTTTGACGTGAAGCCTCGCGAAGAAGGTTCGCTGCTCATGACTTTGCTCGTGAGCTGGGGTCCCATGCTGCTGCTGATCGGCGTGTGGGTCTACTTCATGCGTCAGATGCAGGGCGGTGGCAAGGGTGGTGCGTTCAGTTTTGGCAAGTCCAAGGCGCGCATGCTCGACGAAAACAGCAATACCGTAACTTTTGCGGATGTGGCTGGTGCCGACGAAGCCAAGGAAGAAGTTAAGGAAGTCGTTGACTTCTTGAGAGACCCCAATAAGTTCCAGAAGCTGGGCGGTCGCATTCCTCGTGGTCTGCTGCTGGTGGGTCCTCCTGGTACTGGTAAGACCCTGCTGGCCAAGTCCATTGCGGGCGAAGCCAAGGTTCCTTTCTTCTCGATCTCGGGTTCTGACTTCGTGGAAATGTTCGTTGGCGTGGGCGCTGCCCGTGTCCGCGACATGTTCGAGAACGCGAAAAAGAATGCACCTTGCATCATCTTTATCGATGAAATCGATGCCGTTGGCCGCCAGCGTGGTGCCGGCATGGGTGGCGGTAACGATGAGCGCGAACAGACGCTGAACCAGATGCTGGTTGAGATGGACGGTTTTGAGACCAACCTCGGCGTGATCGTGGTGGCTGCAACCAACCGCCCTGACATTCTGGATGCCGCTTTGCTGCGCCCCGGTCGTTTTGACCGTCAGGTGTATGTCACGCTGCCCGATATTCGCGGTCGTGAACAGATCCTGAACGTGCACATGCGCAAGATCCCTGTCGGCCAAGACGTGAACCCCGCGATCATCGCGCGTGGCACGCCCGGTATGTCCGGCGCTGATCTTGCCAACCTGTGCAACGAAGCCGCTCTGATGGCTGCACGCCGCAATGCGCGCACCGTCGAGATGCAGGACTTCGAAAAGGCCAAAGACAAGATCATCATGGGCCCTGAGCGCAAGAGCATGGTCATGCCTGAGGAAGAGCGCCGCAACACGGCCTACCACGAAGCAGGCCACGCTCTGATTGGTAAGCTGTTGCCCAAGTGCGACCCCGTGCACAAGGTCACCATCATTCCACGTGGCCGTGCGCTGGGTGTGACGATGAGCCTTCCCGAGAAGGATCGCTACTCCTATGACAAGGAGTTCATGCTGAACCAGATCGCCATGCTGTTTGGTGGCCGTATTGCCGAAGAAGTGTTCATGAACCAGATGACGACTGGTGCATCGAATGACTTTGAGCGTGCGACCCAAATTGCCCGTGACATGGTCACCCGCTATGGCATGAGTGATGCTCTGGGCACCATGGTGTACTCCGAACAGGAAGGCGAGCCTTTCCTGGGTCGATCGTTCAGCCGTGGCTCCAGCCTGTCTGAAGCCACTATGCAAAAGGTGGATGATGAGGTTCGCCGCATCATCGATGAGCAGTACGCACTGGCACGCAAGTTGATCGAAGACAATCGCGACAAGATGCACGCCATGGCCAAGGCTATGCTCGACTGGGAAACCATCGATGCAGAGCAACTCGATGACATCATGGCTGGCAAGGAACCACGTCCTCCTAAGGACTGGACCCCTCGCAACCCTCCTTCATCAGATGGTGGTAACTCGTCGGGCGGTACTCCTGCAGCCAGTGCAGACCCAGCGCCGACAACCGCTTAAAAAATTAAGCACATGAACAAAAGGTCCCTTGAGGACCTTTTGTTTTTTCACTTTCAAGATCGGATCTCTATGTCGCACCAGTGGCAAACATCGCGCTTTCTTTTGCAACTCGACAAGCCTCAGGTCATGGGCATTGTGAATGTGACCCCGGATTCTTTTTCCGATGGCGGTAAGCACACAGGCGTGTCTCAGGCTATGGCGCATGCAGAGCTGCTTTTGAAGCAGGGTGCGCATATTCTGGATATTGGCGGTGAGTCCACAAGGCCGGGGTCGCCGGCCGTCAGCTTGGAAGATGAGCTGGGGCGCGTGCTGCCCATGCTGCGAGAGGCCGTTAAGCTCAATGTGCCAATCTCCGTCGATACCTACAAGCCAGAGCTCATGCAGGCAGCTCTGGATATAGGCGCAGACATCATTAATGACATCTGGGCGCTGCGCCAGCCGGGCGCGTTTGAGGTGGTCAGCAAGCACCGCAACTGCGGCGTTTGCCTGATGCACATGCACAAGACACCTCAGGATATGCATCTCAACCATATGCAGGGCAGCGCCGTCGCTCAAGTCGCAGACTTTTTGCAGCAAGTCACTCAGCCCTTGCTGGATGCGGGGGTGGAGCGCTCGCGCATTGTTTGGGATTACGGCATTGGCTTTGGTAAAAGCGTGGCACAAAATTTTGCCTTGCTTGCACATCAGCAGGCTCTGCTGGCTCTAGACTTTCCGCTTCTTGCAGGCTGGTCGCGCAAAGGTTCTCTGGGGCAGGTTTCAGGCTTGCCTGTGGAAGAGCGGATGGTGCCCAGCGTTGCCGCTGCGTTGCTGGCGGTAGAGCGCGGTGCGCGCATCGTGCGCGTGCATGATGTGAAAGACACGGTGGCTGCGCTATCTGTCTGGCATGCCATGCATGATGAAGATGTGATGACTGCTTGAGTGCAAGCGTAAAAGCAAGAATATTGAGTCAGCAAAAGGAAAACGAGAACATGGCACGACAGTATTTCGGTACCGATGGGATTCGCGGAACAGTTGGCAAGTCGCCTATTACCCCTGATTTTGCTTTGCGCCTAGCGCATGCTGTGGGCCGTGTGCTGCGTCGCACGCAAGAGCGTCCCTTGGTGTTGATCGGCAAGGACACCCGTATTTCCGGCTATATGTTGGAGAGCGCTCTGGAGTCAGGTTTTAATTCTGCGGGCGTCGATGTCATGCTGCTGGGGCCCTTACCCACTCCTGGGGTGGCCTATCTCACGCGTGCTCAGCGAGCCAGTCTGGGGGTGGTGATCAGCGCCAGTCATAACCCGTTTTATGACAACGGCATCAAATTCTTCAGCGCGGAAGGCACCAAGCTGCCTGACTCCTGGGAAGAAGAGGTCGAGGCGGCTCTTGAGGATGAACCTGTCTGGGCAGAATCTGCCGCTCTGGGCAAGGCACACCGTCTGGCAGATGCTGCTGGGCGCTATATCGAATTTTGCAAAAGCACGTTTGACCATAGCTTGTCGCTGCGTGGCTTGAAGATTGTGGTTGATGCGGCGCACGGCGCTGCCTATCAGATTGCGCCCAAGGTCTTTCACGAACTGGGCGCAAATGTGGTGGCCATTGGTTGCTCGCCTGATGGCCTGAATATCAACGAAGGCGTGGGTGCAACCCATCCCGAGGCGCTGGTGATGGCCGTGCGCGCCAACAATGCGGACTATGGCGTTGCGCTGGATGGCGATGCTGACCGCCTGCAGTTGGTGGATGCACAGGGCCGCCTCTACAACGGCGACGAGCTGCTGTATCTCATGGCGGCTGACCGCCTGGCAGCAGGTGGTGCAGTGCCCGGCGTGGCTGGCACCTTAATGACCAATATGGCGGTGGAGCTGGCAATCAAAGCACAAGGTATGGGCTTTGTGCGCAGCAAGGTGGGTGACCGCTATGTGCTGGAGGCGCTGAAAGCCAATGGCTGGCAACTGGGCGGTGAAAGCTCGGGCCATCTGCTTGCTCTGGATAAGCACACCACCGGTGACGGTCTGGTCAGCGCTTTGCAGGTGCTGCAGGCTTGCGTGCGCTCTAACAAGACGATTGCACAGTGGCTGGAGAAGGTGACACTGTTCCCTCAAGTCATGATCAATGTGCGTTTGCAGCCGGGTCAGGACTGGAAGAGCAACCAGCAACTGCCTCAGGAGCAAGCAGAGGTGGAAAAGCTGCTGGGCAACGAGGGTCGCGTGCTGATTCGTGCCAGCGGAACAGAGCCCCTGGTGCGCGTCATGGTCGAAGCACGAGATGCCGCCATGGCCAGCACCTGCGCAGAGCGACTCGCTGCAGTCGTCAGGGGTAGCTAAATCGTTGAAGACTGGCATAGACAGTCCTCAACGTCACCAATTGGTCATGTGATTGTCATAAAGCGGCGGCAGACTGTGAGCATGCCCGCAAGGGCGCTTCAGGCTCTGCAGGCCGCTGTTGATTCATGTCCCAATCCTCACAAGCCAGCTCTGGCTCTGCTTCTTCTTTTCTCACCTCAGTCGCTACCCAGGCCGAAGATGCTTCGGTGCAGCCCTTGTCTGTACCCGCAAAGGCTGCAGGAACAGGCCCGGCATCGCTGGGGCTGGCTCACGATCTGCATGGACTAAGTGGGCAAGTGCCGCGCATTGGGTTGGCGGCAGTTGCGAAACCTCAGTCTGACGGGCAACATGGCACGACCGGTAAGGCGTTGGCTGAGCCGGTCAAAGCTGTCACCAAAGCGCCGCGCAGACGTCGTGCAGCGCCCAAGACTGAGGTTGCCATGCCCCCTGTGATGGATCAGACGATTGAGCCGACTCTGGAGCTTCTGGACCGTGATCAAAACATCCTCATCTTCAATGAGCGGGTACTGAGCTGGGCCGAGCGCGAAGACGTTCCGCTGCTTGAGCGCCTGCGTTATCTGTGCATTGTTTCTTCCAACCTCGACGAATGGTTTGAAGTACGCTGCGCGCCTCATGTCTCTGCAGCCAAGGCCGGGGACGAGCTGGGCACCTATACGCTTGCCAGCTTTGAGCGACTGATGGCGACAGCGCATGCGCTGGTCTCCAAGCAGTACCAGCTCTACAACCAGTCCATCATTCCCGCGTTCAACAAGCATGCGATTCGCCTGATTTCGCATGGCGACCGCAGCGCGGCGCAGCGCAAATGGGTGCGTGAATATTTTCTGCGTGAAGTTCAGCCTTTGCTGATGCCGGTGGGACTCGACCCTTCACATCCCTTCCCGCAAGTGGCCAACAAGGCGCTGAATTTCATTGTGCGTCTCAATGGCGTGGATGCCTTTGGGCGCGCCAATGAGGTGGCCATTGTCAAAGTGCCGCGCGCTTTGCCGCGACTGATCCGGGTGCCGGAAAAAATCTCGGGCAAGCAAAAACTGTTTGTCAGCATCTCCAGCGTAGTGCGGGCGCACCTGGCCGAGTTATTCCCCGGTCGCGAAGTATCGGAGTTCTCGCAATTTCGCGCCACCCGTCATTCCGATTTAGCCGTCGATGACGACGATGTCGTCGATTTGCGCATGGCGCTGCGCCAGGGTCTGCATCACCGTCACTACGGCCAGGCGGTGCGGTTGGAGGTGTCATCGTCCTGCTCGGTGGAGCTGTCTGACCTGCTGCTCGAGCAATACGGTCTGCCTGCGCAGGCGCTGTTCCGCGTCAAGGGCCCTGTCAATCTGGTGCGGCAGATGCAGTTGATTGATCTGGTGGATGACCCTGCCTTGCTATTCCCTAAATGGAAGCCAGCATGGCCCACACAGCTCACGCCCGGTCGCTCCATCATGGCGCAGATGCGCAAGAGCGACATCATCATTCACCAGCCCTTTGAGAGCTTTGATGGCGTGCTGGAGTTGTTGCGCGAGGCGGTGAATGACCCGCAGGTGCTGGCCATCAAACAGACCATTTACCGTACCGGCACCGACTCCGAAATCATGAACCTGCTGGCCGAGGCCGTGAGCCGCGGTAAAGAAGTGCTGGCGGTGCTGGAGCTCAAGGCTCGCTTTGATGAAGAGGCCAATATCAATTGGGCCGAGAAGCTGGAGTCGCTGGGTGTGCAGGTGGTCTATGGCGTGGTCGGCCTCAAGACTCACGCCAAAATGCTGCTGATTACGCGCCGCGAAAAGCGCACCAACCAGCTCAAGCGCTATGCCCATCTGTCTACAGGTAACTACAACGCACGCAGCGCAAGGCTTTATACCGACATCAGTCAGCTGACCTGCAATGCGGAAATTACGGCCGATATGGATGCCGTGTTTCGCCATCTCTCCAGCCACAACACTCTGCCCAAGCTGCAAAAGCTGGTGATGGCGCCGTTTCATCTGCAAAGCAGCATGCTGGAGCTGATTGGCAAGGTGGCTGCTGCTGCCGCCCGTGGCGAGCGGGCGCGCATGGTGCTCAAGATGAATGCTTTGACCGATGAGCCGCTGATACGCGCACTGGTTGCCGCAGGGCAAAAGGGCGCGCAGATTGATCTCATCGTGCGCGGCAGTTGCATGCTGCCGGCTCAGCGCCCGGGCGTGACGGACAACATTCGCGTGCGCTCCATCATTGGCCGTTTTCTGGAGCATTCACGCGTTTTCTACTTTGCGTGGGGAAATGAGGAAGAGCTGCTGCTGTCCAGTGCCGACTGGATGAACCGCAACATGCTCAGCCGCGTGGAGCTGGCTTGGCCGGTGCTGGACAAGAAGCTGCGCCAGCGTGTGATCGACGAGTGTCTGGTGGCCTATTTGGGCGACGACCGTGATGCGTGGCTGCTTGATGCCTCGGGTGTTTATCTGAAGCCTCTGCATCCGCTGGATGGCAAGGGTGCCCAGCAGGCACTGATGGCGCGCTATGGTGGGGACAAGGTTGCTAAGTAATCTCTAAAAAAGTGAGCTGCTTGCGCTTGATACTCATGAGTTTTGAAGTCTTTTGATGCTGAAGCCCATAAATGAAATGCGCAAGCAGCTCTCATTTTTATGAGCGCTGAATCAAAAAAGGGACTGCGTTGCAGTCCCTTTTTGTTGTTCTATCGCTCTATCTGGAGCATCGGTTCAGCGCAGATGCAGCTTCAGGCTCCAGGGCGTCTTGCTCCAGGCCATGGCTTCTTCTTCCAGCAGCCGGGCAGATTGGGGGTAGGTCAGCATCCAGCCGGTGGGCGTGGTCAGCCTGAATTCCGTGCCTGCGCGTTTGAGGGTAATGCCTTGCATGTCCGGGTCGCGGCGCGTGTGGCATAGCTGCACAGCAAGGCGCAGAGCCATCAGCGGTAGGGCGACTTCGGGGTCGTCAATCACTGCATCCAGCTTGCGCAGCTTGCCTTGGTGGCCCAGCACCAGCTGGCAGATGCGTTCGCGCAGCTCGGGTTCCCAGGTGGCCTGGCTGCAATGCTCGGTAATGTAGGCGCCGTGGCGGTGGTAGTTGCTCAGCGCCACGCGCATGCCCACCTCGTGCAGCTGTGCGGCAATGTCCAGCGCCTTGGTCGCCAAAGGTGAGGGCGCTGCGGGCTGTATCTGTTGCAGCAGTTCGGTGGCAACGCGCTGCACGCGGTGTGCATGTGCCTCATCCACGCCAAAATCCAGCTGCAGGCCGCTGATTTCGGCGGCTTCCTTGTCTGCGGGCGGCTCATGGTCCAGCAGGTCATGCAAAACGCCTTGGCGCAGTGCGCCTTGTGCGACTTCCAGCTCGGTAATGCCCAGCAAGTCCACCACGGCCATCATCACGCTGATGCCGCCAGCCACCACGGCGCGGCGGTCTTCTTTCAGGCCGGGAATACGCAGCTTGTCCACATGGCCGATGTCCAGCAACTGCTCATACAGATGGCGTAGCTTGGCTGGCGTGATGACGCGGCCATCCAGACCCTGCGCCGTGAGCGCATCGGCCACCGCATTGGCCGTGCCGGATGAGGCATAGGCGCAGTCCCATGCCGTGCCGGGATAGGCAAACTGGGCTTGGGCCAGACTTTGCCTAGCGGCGGCCATGGCGGTCTGAAAGTTGGCTTTGTTCAGCATGCCATCGCTGAAGTAATGCGAACTCCATGAGACGCTGCCCAGCGCAAATGAGGCAACTTGCAGCGCCTTGCTGTGCTGGCCGATGATGATTTCTGTGGAGCGGCCGCCAATGTCAATGACCAGACGCTTTTGCTGACTGGGCGGCAGCGAGCTGGCCACCCCGCGATAGATCAGGCGGGCTTCTTCTTCGCCGGAGATGACTTCAATCGGAAAGCCCAGCAACTGGCTGCCGCGTGCCACAAATTCCTGCGCATTGATCGCTTCGCGCAGGGTCTGGGTGGCCACGGCGCGTACTTGCGTGGCTTTAAAGCCCGTCAGGCGTTCACCAAAGCGTGCCAGACATTCCCAGCCACGCTCCATGGCCTCGCGTGAGAGTTCATGGCGTGCGTTCAGCCCATTGCCTTGGCGCACGGTTTCTTTGAGGTATTCCACGCGCTCAATGCGCTGGTGGGAACCGATGCGGCCAATTTCAAGGCGAAAGCTATTGGAGCCAAGGTCTACGGCAGCAAGCAGTGATTCAGGGGCCATTTCTGAGGCAATCCATGTGTTGTTCTAAGAGAGCGGGCGCGAGTCTGATTCGCGCCGCGCCTAAAGTTCTGAAATATGCAGTACAGACGCGGTTCTGGCTGGCTCCAGGCGGGTTTCAACCTCTGCCAAGTCAGGTATTTGCCAACTATGACATTGACGGCGCTGGTTTCTCTGAAGCGTGCTTTCGCACAGAGCAGGGGCAGAAGTTTGCGAATGAAATATGACGGTCATATGACGATCGAATCAAGCACAGGGACGCTATTTCACTCGGTGGCGTATTGAAATGTTTGTGTCACGACGCTGTCATAAAAGCTTTTTACAGTTCACCCATCGAATCTTTCAACCCTAAGAGGTCGTTTCATGAAGTTGTCCTTGATTCACGTTCTGGTGGCTGGTGCTCTGTCTGCAGCTGGCATGGCCCAAGCGAACCAGGAAGCCACTGGCGCTGGTGCGAGCTTCCCGGCTCCTCTGTACTCCAAGTGGGCTGCTGATTATCACAAGGCCACAGGCGTCAAGATTAACTACCAGTCGGTTGGCTCCAGCGCTGGCGTCAAGCAGATCGAAGCCAAGACCGTGGACTTCGGTGCTTCGGATGAACCCCTGAAAGATGATGAACTGACCAAAAAGGGTCTGGTTCAGTTCCCCACGGTGATCGGCGGCATTGTGCCCGTGGTCAATATCAAGGGCGTGGCTCCCGGTCAGCTCAAGCTCTCGGGCCAGGTGCTGGGTGACATCTATCTGGGCAAGATCACCAAGTGGAACGATGCCGCCATCACGGCGTTGAACCCTGGTGTGGCGCTGCCTGATGCCGCCATCGCCCCTGTACGCCGCGCTGATGGCTCCGGCACCACCTTTGGTTTCACCAACTACCTCTCCAAGGTCAACGCCGAGTGGAAGGAAAAAGTAGGTGAAGGCAAGGCTGTGAACTGGCCCACAGGTGCGGGCGGCAAGGGTAACGAAGGCGTTGCTGCTTTCGTCGGTCGCCTGCCCAACTCCATCGGCTACGTTGAGTACGCCTATGTGAAGCAAAACAAGATGACCTTCGCGCAGCTGCAGAACAAGGATGGCGTCTATGTCTCTCCTGACGACGAAACCTTCAAGGCGGCTGCTGCCGGTGCTGACTGGGCCAAGAGCTTCTATCAAATCCTGACCAACCAGTCTGGCAAGAACGCCTGGCCCATCACATCGGCCACCTTTATCCTGATGCACAAGTCGCAAGACAAGCCTGCTCAGGCCGCCACCTCGCTGAAGTTCTTTGAGTGGACTTTCAAGCAAGGCGACAAGACCGCTGCCGATCTGGACTATGTGCCCATGCCTGACGCGGTGAAGACGGTGATTTACAAGTCCTGGAGCAATATCAAGGACACTTCCGGCAAGGCCGTTTCCCAGTAATGTGTGAGTGGCAAGGTGCCGTTCCGGACGGCACCTTTGCTGCTTCTTTCAACCCTTGCGAATAAAGGCGCCCACGTGTCCACAACGTCGCCCTCCAGCTCGCTGGCTGCTTCTACCGATGCCGCCAAGCGACGCTCTCCCTCACCGCCACGAGCACCGATGATGTCGGGTCGTCTGGCGGATCGCCTGTTTGGTGGCTTAGCGCGCAGCGCAGCGATTTTGACGCTGGTGCTGCTCGTGGCCATCATGGGCTCGTTGATTGTGGGCGCCTGGCCCGCCATTCATCAGTATGGCCTGGGCTTTCTGACCAGCAGCGTCTGGGATCCTGTGCAGGACCAGTACGGCGGTCTGGTCATGATTTACGGCACGCTGGCCACTTCCGCCATCGCGCTTTTGATTGCAGTGCCTGTGAGCTTTGGCATTGCCCTGTTTCTGACAGAGCTGTCGCCCGCCTGGCTCAAGCGCCCTCTGGGTACGGCCATTGAGCTGCTGGCCGCAGTTCCTTCCATCGTTTACGGCATGTGGGGCCTGATGGTGTTCGGCCCCGTGCTCGCCACCTATGTGCAGCAGCCCCTGCAGTCGCTGCTGACCGGCGTGCCTTATCTGGGTGCTTTTGTTTCTGGCCCGCCCGTGGGTATCGGCATTCTGTCGGCCGGCATTATTCTGGCAATCATGATCATCCCGTTCATTGCCTCGGTGATGCGTGATGTGTTTGAAGTCACGCCCGCGCTGCTCAAAGAGTCTGCCTACGGTCTGGGCTCCACGACCTGGGAAGTGGTCTGGAAAGTGGTGCTTCCCTATACCAAGACCGGTGTGCTGGGCGGCGTCATGCTGGGTCTGGGCCGCGCTTTAGGGGAGACCATGGCCGTCACCTTTGTGATCGGCAACATGAACCAGCTCAACTCGCTGTCCGTATTCGAGGCGGCCAACAGCATTACCTCGGCGCTGGCCAATGAGTTTGCGGAAGCGGGCGAAGGCCTGCACCAGGCATCGCTGATCTATCTGGGTCTGGTGCTGTTCTTCATCACCTTTGTGGTGCTGGCCATGTCCAAGCTGCTGCTCAACCGTCTGCAGAAGAATGAAGGAGCCCGCTCATGAGCTCGACCTCCACAAAAATGCTCAATGCCGCCGATCTGGCGGCTGTGCGCCAGGCCAAGTACGACAAGCGCAAGCGTATGAACCGGCTGGCGCTGGCTCTGTCCTTGGCGGCCATGATGTTCGGTGTCTTCTGGCTGGTCTGGATTCTGTGGGAAACCGTGCGCCAGGGTGTGGGTGGCCTGAGCTTTGCGCTGTTCTCGCAGATGACGCCGCCGCCCAATGACGAGGGCGGCATTGCCAATGCCATCTGGGGTTCTCTGATGATGGTGGCGCTGGCCACGTTTGTGGGCACGCCCATTGGCGTGATGGCAGGCGTCTATCTGGCCGAATATGACAAAAAGAGCTGGTTGGCCGGAGCGACCCGCTTTGTGAATGACATTCTGCTGTCGGCTCCCTCGATTGTGATCGGCCTGTTTGTCTACACCGTGGTGGTGATACGCCTCAAGAGCTTCTCCGGCATCGCCGGTGTGATTGCGCTGGCGCTGATTGTGATTCCCGTGGTCATTCGCACTACGGAAAACATGCTGGTGCTGGTGCCTGCCAGCTTGCGCGAAGCGGCCTATGCGCTGGGTACGCCCAAGTGGAAGGTCATCATCATGGTCACGCTGCGTGCCGCACGGGCCGGTGTGATTACCGGTGTGCTGCTGGCCGTGGCCCGTATTGCGGGTGAGACCGCGCCGCTGCTGTTTACCGCACTGAACAACCAGTTCTGGAATGCCGACATGACCAAGCCCATGGCCAGTCTGCCGGTCACCATCTTCAAATTTGCGATGAGCCCGTATGAGAACTGGCAGCAACTGGCCTGGGCTGGTGTGTTGCTCATCACCGTGGCGGTGCTGGGTCTCAATATTCTGGCGCGCTATATCACTCGCCAAAAGTAATTCGAAAGTTCACGATCATGACTGCAACCACTGCTCCCTCCAACGTCAAGCTGGCTGTGCGCGACCTGAACTTCTACTATGGCAAGTTCCACGCGCTCAAAAACATCAATCTCGACATTCCCGAGAAAAAGGTCACGGCCTTTATCGGCCCTTCGGGCTGTGGCAAGTCCACCTTGCTGCGCACCTTCAACCGCATGTTCGAGCTGTACCCAGAGCAGCGCGCTGAAGGTCAGATTTTGCTGGACGGCGACAACCTGCTGACCAGCAAGCAAGATGTGGCGCTGATTCGCGCCAAGGTTGGCATGGTGTTCCAGAAGCCCACGCCATTCCCCATGTCCATCTATGACAACATCGCCTTTGGCGTGAAGCTGTTTGAAAGCCTGAACTCTTCCGACATGGACGACCGCGTGGAATGGGCGCTGCGCAAGGCGGCGCTGTGGAATGAAGTCAAGGACAAGCTGCAGCAAAGCGGCTCTGGCCTCTCGGGCGGTCAGCAGCAGCGCTTGTGCATTGCACGCGGCATTGCAATCAAGCCCGAAGTGCTTTTGCTCGATGAGCCATGCTCGGCGCTGGACCCTATCTCGACCGCCAAGATTGAAGAGCTGATTGCGGAACTCAAGAGCGACTACACCGTCGTCATCGTGACCCACAACATGCAGCAGGCTGCGCGCTGCAGCGACTACACGGCTTATATGTACCTGGGCGACTTGATGGAATTTGGCGAGACCGAAAAAATGTTCTTCAAGCCCGAGCGCAAAGAAACAGAAGACTACATCACTGGACGGTTTGGTTAAGAGCCGAAAGCGGTCGCTAAGACCTCGAAAAACTGAGAAGGATTAGAGCAATGACAGAAAAACATTTGTCCACCCAGTTCGATGCGGAACTCAACCGCGTCTCGGCCCGCGTCATGGAGCTTGGTGGTCTGGTCGAGTCGCAGATTCGCAATGCCGTCTATGCGCTGACCAGCTTCAACCTCGATACGGTGGAGCAGGTCATCAGCACCGAGCAGCAGGTCAACGGGATGGAGGTCGAGATTGACCATGAGCTGTCCTCCATCATCGCCCGCCGCCAGCCTACGGCGCGGGATTTGCGCTTGCTGATCGCTTTCTCAAAGGCCACGGCCAATCTGGAGCGCATGGGCGACGAGGCCTGCAAGATGGCTCGTATGGTCAAGTCCATCATTGAAAGCGGCGCAGCGCGTTCGCTGCCCAGCGGAGAGCTGCGCATGGCGGCCCAGATGGCTTCAGAGCTGTTGCGTAAGACACTGGACGCTTTTGCCCGTCTGGACACCAAGGCTGCGGTAGCGATCTTGAAAGAAGATGACCTGATCGACGAAGAGTTTGATGGCTTTGTGCGCAAGCTCATCACGTACATGATGGAAGACCCGCGCACCATTTCGGCCAGTCTTGACCTGCTTTTCCTGGCCAAGGCCATTGAGCGCATTGGCGATCATTCCAAAAACGTGGCCGAGCTGATCATCTATCTGGTCGAAGGCAAGGATGTGCGCCACCAGACCATGGCCGAAATCGAATCGGCAGTACTGTAAGCAGGAGGCAACTGAGGGATGAAGAAGATGCCTATGGTTCTCATCGTTGAGGACGAACCTGCGATTGCAGAGCTGATCGCAGTCAATCTGAGGCATAACGGCTTCCAGCCCGTGTGGGCGGAAGACGGTGTTTCGGCGCAGCGCGAGCTGGATGCCGTGCTGCCCGATGTGATCTTGCTGGACTGGATGCTGCCCGGTGCCAGTGGCCTGACTCTGGCGCGCAAATGGCGTGCCGACAGCCGCACCAAGGGCGTGCCCATTCTGATGCTGACTGCGCGTGGCGATGAGCCCGACAAGGTGGCCGGCCTGGATGCCGGTGCGGATGACTACATCACCAAGCCTTTTTCCACGCAGGAGCTACTGGCCCGTATTCGCGCCGTGCTGCGCCGCCGCGCGCCCGAGCAGGTGCAGGACAAGGTCAGCATGGGTGAGCTGATGCTGGACGCAGCGGCCCACCGCGTGAGCTGGCAGGGCGATTTGCTCAAAATCGGCCCCACAGAGTTCAAGCTGCTCAACTACCTGATGAAGCACCCCGAGCGCGTGCACAGCCGTGCCCAACTGCTGGACAAGGTCTGGGGCGACCATGTCTTTATTGAAGAGCGTACGGTGGATGTGCACGTCAAACGCCTGCGTGAATCTCTGGGCGTGGCCGGTGCGCTGATTGAAACCGTGCGCGGTGCGGGCTACCGCTTCAGCGCGCAGGCTCTGGGCTGACGGCGTTTTTCCGAACCTTGGCTAAACATCACAACAAAGAGCAAATATGGGCTGGCGTGCTTTTCGATTATTAGCCTCTCAGATCGCCGCTGGCCTTGTGCTCTGGCTGGCTTGGGTCTATCTCATTCACCCGGAAGCGACAACGGCCCAGCAGGTGATTGTGGTGCTGACTGGTTTCTTGCTGGGCGGCTGGGTCTGGTGGCTGGTTGATAGCTGGAATGGCGCGCGGCTGCTGCGCTGGCTGCGTCAGTCAGAGCTCGGCGCTGCGCCTGATCTGTCTGGCATCTGGGGCGAGGCCGGTGTGCGTATGCGCCGCTGGATTCGCCAGGGCGAGCAGCAAGTGCATCAGGGCGATCAGCGCCTGAATGATATTTTGTCTGCTCTGCAGGCCAGCCCCAACGGCGTGGTGTTGCTGGATGAGCAGGGCCGTATTGAATGGTGCAACCAGATATCGGCCAAGCAATTTGGCTTTGATGCCAAGCGTGATGTGCTGCAAAGCATTGGCAACTTGGTGCGAGACCCGCAGTTCAGCGCTTACTTTGCTGCGCATGACTTCACGCATGACTTGGTTATGCAGGGGCGCGAAAGTACGCCTTCGCGGCCTGTGCGCCTTTCTGTGCAGCTGTATGGCTATGGCGAAGGCCGAAAGCTGCTGCTGGCGCGTGATGTCACGGCGCTAGAGCAGGCCGAGGCCATGCGCCGCGACTTTGTGGCCAATGTCTCGCATGAAATTCGCACGCCGCTCACGGTGCTGGCTGGTTTTGTCGAAACGCTGCAAAACCTGCCGTTAGAAGAGGATGAGCGAAACCGCTATCTGGAGCTGATGGCCCAGCAGGCCGAGCGTATGCGGCATCTGGTCGAAGATTTGCTCACGCTCTCGCGTCTGGAAGGTAGCCCGCTGCCCAGTAATAACGACTGGGTGTCGGTGGCGCACTTGCTCACCCGCTGCGAGAACGAGGCGCGTGGCCTGTCTAACGCCCTGACGCGCAAGCAGGTCAGGCCTCATGTGCTGAATTTTCCCGATGAAGCTGCGCTCCAGCATGCTGGTGAAATCGCCGGTGCCAGTGCAGAGCTGCACAGCGCGTTTTCCAATTTGCTGGCCAATGCCATGCGCTACACACCGGCGGGTGGGCAGATTGATGTGAGCTGGCAGATTCTGGATGATGGAACGGCCCGCTTTTCCGTCAAGGACTCAGGCCCGGGCATTGATGAGAAGCATGTCTCGCGTCTGACGGAGCGCTTTTACCGCGTAGACCGCAGCCGCTCCCGCGATACCGGGGGCACGGGGCTGGGGCTGGCCATCGTCAAGCATGTGCTGCAGCGCCATGGCGCCAAGCTCCACATTGCCAGCGCGATGGGCAAGGGCTCGGAGTTTTCTGTGACCTTCCCGGTGAAGCGGGTGCGTGTCAGCAGTGCGGATTCGACGGCTTCGCTGCTCTCACGATAAGAGCAGCGAGGTCGAGTTCAGTGCTCAGGTTCAGTGCCCAGGTTTACTGGGAGGGGCTGGACTGATTCAGGGGTGCGAATCACTTTGAGCAAAATGCTGCTGAAGGCAATGGCGGTCACAAACAAAGCCGCCGCGCTGCATGCCCAGAACAGCATGGGCGTGGCCTGCCAGTCTTGCCAGGCGGGGCCGGCCTGCCATTCATAGGTCAGCCAGTAGCCCATGCCCAGGCCGCCCCCCCAGAGTAGTACGCAGTAAATGAGCAGCGGGGCCACGGTCACGCGGTAGCAGCGCAGCACAAAGATGCAGTAGGTCTGCACACAGTCGGCTACATGGTAGGCGGCCACAGAGAACAGCAACCACGAGGCGAGAGCCATCACCTTGGGGGAGTCTGTATAAATGTCCACAATCAACCCACGAGCTATTAAAAGCGTAGCTGCTAGCGCGATACCAATAAGCGCTGAGAGCTTGAAACACTGTTGAATCAGGCTGCGCGCCTGCGCTTCATTACCTGCGCCGCGCCAGTAGCTGACGCGGGCACTGGTGGCAATGGCCAGCGACAGCGGCACCATGTACAGGATTGCGGCCAGATTGGCCGCAATCTGGTGGCTGGCCGATGAGAGCGAGCCCTGGCGCGCCACATACAGGGCCATCAGCGTGAAGGAGGTTACTTCCACCAGAATGGCTAGCCCGGCGGGCACGCCCAGGCGGCAGAAATATCCCAGCTGTTTCCAGTCCGGTGGCTCCAGCTTGGCCCAGAGCGCCAGTGGCTCATAAAAATCCTGCACGCGCACTAGCCACAGGGCAATGGCAAACATGGTGTAGTTGACCAGCAGTGTTGCCAGTGCGCAGCCCACAGCGCCCATGGGCTGCAGGCCCAGGCCGCCAAACGTGAACCAGATAGACAGCGGTATCTTGATCAGCAGCGAAAGCAGTTGCAACCAGGTGACCAGCTTTGGGTGGCCCAGTGCCTGATTCAGTGCGCTGTAAATGCGAAACAGCAGCGCAGGTGGCAAGCCCCAAGCGAGCACGGCCAGATAGCGTTTGACTTCGTGCTGAAGCGCGTCTGGCACATCGGTCCAGCGCAGCAGCGCATCAGGCATGAGCAGCACGGCCATGCCAAGCACGCAGGCCAGCACGCACAGATACATGGACTGCCGCAGCGACCGGCCAATAGCCAGCGGCTGGCCCGCGCCGCGTTGCTCTGCCCACAGCGGCAGCAGGGCCTGAAAAATGCCCATGAGCGAGGCATAGACGCTGACGAAAATGGCTGAGCCTACGGACAGGGCGGCAAGTGCATCGTCGGAATAGCGGCTTGCCACAATGGTGTCGGTGGTGCCAAAAGCCATGACGGCCAGCTGGCCTGCCAGCACCGTACCTGCGTGGCGGCCTATGTGTTGCAGCTCGCTCTTCATTGCGCAGCCGCTGAATCTGTGCGCTTGAGCAGAATCAGCACTTCCTTGCGGCCGCTCAGGCGGGTGATACGACTCACTTCATCCCAGCCCTGGCGTAGCTTGATATTGTGGTCGCCCGCCCAGCGGTCAGCATCGACCAGCGCCCAGTTGCACGGGGCGGTTGGGTTGTGGCGCAGCAGGGCGGTATCTACATGGGTGTAGTAACGCACGGCTGCGATTTGCGAGCGACCCAGACCATAAGTCAGCACGCAGCCGGTAGCCTGTGCTTTTTGCATCTCGCCGGCCAGCTGGGTCATCTGAAATTCATAGCTGCGCGCATGGTCCAGTGGTGCGATCCAGAGTGTGGACAGCAACACCCAGCTCAGCGTGGCACCGCCTGCAGGCAGAACCAGACTCTTCCAGATGGCGGCTCGATTGCGCGAGGTGCGCCAGACCACCAGAGCAAACCAGCTTGCTGTGGCGATCAGTGCAATCAGAACCGAAATCCAGGAAATGCTTGCTTCAAATTGAGGAGCTAGACGCGCAATATTGGCGGCGATCTTGGGCGGATATCCTGTCTGAAATGCCAGCCAGACCACCCAGATGGCAATGGCCGAGACGGTGAAGAACAGCAGCGTAAACCAGTCAATCAACGCGCTGATGCTGCGGCGGAAGGTGGGCAGTGCAAAGGCGGCCAGCGTGGCAATAGCAGGCAAGCCCAGCAGCAGGGCGCGGTCTGCGGGGGTGCTGCTCAGGCAGGCGGCAACGGGTACTGCCGCAAACAACAGTGCAATGGACAGATGAGAGTTTTTGCGAGGAGACGCAATCTGACGGCGCCAGACCCACAGTGTCCACAAAGCCAGCGGCCACGCAGGCCAGCAGAACCACAGCAGCAGCTGCAGCAGTCCACTCAGGTCGCTGACGGAATCCACCAGGTGCCAGACCCACTGGTCAAGGGCTGTGGTCAGCATGGCGGCCAGCACCGTGGCCGCCAGCCATGCCGCAGCCCAGATGCGGGCCTGACGATGGGCGCGGCCGGGGTTATCGCCCCAGCTGTGCTGCGTGAAGGCAATCAGACTGCCGCCCAGACCAAACAGTACAGCCATGGTGGGCGCGCCGCTCAGGGCCAGACCCAGCAGGCCGACGAGAAGTGCAACGGCAGATTTGTTGGGGTGGTAGGCCATGGCGGCCGCTGCAAAAAATACCAGCGCCGTGCAGCCCAGCTGGGTGACGTAGCTGGTCGTTTCATGGGATGGCTGGGCCAGCCCCAGGGTGGCGACCAGTGCCAGCAAGGCCGCATCGGCCATGGCTCGGGAGTAGTCAATCAGCTGTGCTTCGCCGCCAAAGGCAAAAGCAACGGGCTGTGCGCCGGGGGTGCGGGCTAGGTAGTAGGCACCCCACCAGGTAGCGCCCAGCGTGAGAATTAGTAGCGCAATAAAGGGCAGACGTGCAGCCATCTCGGGGCCCATCAGCCACCCAAAGCCTTGCAGCGACAGGGCGCCCAGCCAGTAGGGCAGCAGGCCATCCATGCTGGGGGAAAGGCCGGAGAGCTTGGGTGCCAGCCAACTGGTGTTGCCCAGAGCCAGCTCTCGCATGAAGCCAAAGGCCTCCATGTCGTTGGAGCGCCAGGGGCCGCGCATGACAAAGCCGGGAATGACGTAGGCCAGGCACAGCAAAAGCAATGCCCAGCGCGGCAGGCGGCGCACAGCGCTTTGGGCAACGATGGCGGGTGTGGGCTGGTTCACGCAATCAATCCGGTAGCGGCGGTGCAAAATTGCACGGCCAGATCAGGCGGTAGCGCTTGAGAATAAAGCGCAGGGTGCTCCGATGATAGGAGCGTTGAGGATGCTGCGGAGCAGGCCTCAAAAGAAAAGGCAGCACGGTTGCCCGAGCTGCCTTTGTCAGCGAAAAAGTAAAAATTACTTCTTGCCGAAGCGGTTGCGGAACTTCTCCACGCGGCCACCCATGTTGTCCACCGACTTTTGTGTGCCGGTGTAGAAGGGGTGCGACTCAGAAGTCGTGTCCAGCTTGAACAGGGGGTATTCCTTGCCTTCGAAGTTTTCTGTTTCCTTGGTGTTCACGCACGAACGGGTCACAAACTTGAAGCCGTTGGACATGTCCACGAACAGAACTTCGCGGTAGTTAGGGTGAATGCCTTCTTTCATGATCTTCCTTTGGTCAAGTGCGGTAGCCGTGCCTGACCTGCTACAACCCTTGTAGCAGTGGTTAATCAAGCGTACTTTCCGCAATAGAAAAAGCCCACCATTATAACGTGGCGGGCCTGATGAGTTTAATACAGGCTAAAGCCCGTATGCGGCAATTTATTAACCGCCGCGACGCATCATGTCGAAGAATTCGACGTTGTTCTTCGTCGCCTTCATGTTCTTGATCATCAGCTCCATGGATTCGATCTCATCCATGTTGTACATGAACTGACGCAAGATACGCGTCTTTTGCAGAATCTCGGGAGCCAGCAGCAACTCTTCGCGGCGTGTGCCGCTCTTGTTGAGTTCGATGGCAGGGAACACGCGCTTTTCGTACAGGCGGCGGTTCAGGTGCAGTTCGCTGTTACCGGTGCCCTTGAATTCTTCAAAGATCACTTCGTCCATGCGGCTGCCGGTATCGACCAGTGCTGTGGCGATGATGGTCAGAGAACCACCTTCTTCCACCTTGCGGGCCGCGCCGAAGAAGCGCTTGGGGCGCTGCAGAGCGTTGGAGTCCACGCCACCCGACAACACCTTGCCCGACGAAGGCACGACGTTGTTATAGGCGCGGGCTAGGCGGGTGATGGAGTCGAGCAAAATGACTACATCCTTGCCCAGCTCCACCAGGCGCTTGGCGCGCTCGACGACCATTTCCGCCACGTGAACGTGGCGTGTGGCGGGCTCATCGAAGGTGGAGGCAATGATTTCGCCCTTGACCGAGCGCTGCATTTCCGTCACTTCTTCAGGGCGCTCGTCTACCAGCAGCACCATCACGTGCACATCGGGGTAGTTGGACGTGATGGCGTGAGCAATGCTCTGCATCATCATGGTCTTGCCGCTCTTTGGAGGGGCAACAATCAGTGCGCGCTGGCCACGGCCAATGGGGGCAATGATGTCAATGATGCGGCCGGTGATGTTTTCTTCGCCCTTGATGTCGCGTTCAAGGCGCAACTGCTCCTTGGGGAACAGAGGGGTCAGGTTTTCAAACAGCACCTTGTGCTTGTTTTGTTCGGGCGGGTTGCCGTTGACCTTGTCGAGCTTGGTCAGGGCAAAGTAGCGCTCGCCATCCTTGGGGATGCGCACTTCGCCTTCGATCATGTCGCCGGTGTGCAGATTGAAGCGGCGCACCTGGCTAGGGGAGATATAGATATCGTCCGTGCTGGCTGTGTAGCTCGTGTCGGGGCTGCGCAGGAAGCCAAAGCCATCGGGCAAAATTTCGAGCACGCCGTCGGCAAAAACTTGTTCGCCCGCTTTTGCGCGCTTTTTGATGATGGCGAACATCAGTTCTTGCTTGCGCATGCGACCGACGTTTTCGATCTCAAGCGCTTCGGCCTGCTTCAAGACTTCAGACACGTGCAGTGCCTTGAGTTCATTAAGGTGCATGAAATGACTCCAAGCGTGGAGTGAGAATAACCAGGGGGGAGGCGTAGAGCCTAACGAAACACTGTGAAAGTGGGCAGGCTTGCCTGAAGAAAAATCCAGCGCGGTCCCATGCGGTGGCCGGCGGTTTAACCATTATGACAGGAAAAGCGGCGCAGCTTGCAAGCTATTTATTCCGTGCTCGTCATCTGCTGCCTGCGCCGGGCGATCTGCAGATGTGGGGGCTAAGCCCAAAAACAAACAGGGCCTCAAATGAAGCCCTGTTTGCTGAACACATCAGATGTGCTGGTCGAGGAACGCCGTCAGCTGAGTCTTGTTCAAAGCGCCCACCTTAGTGGCGGCCAATTGGCCATCTTTGAACAACATCAGTGTGGGGATGCCGCGAATGCCAAACTTGGCAGGAATTTCACGGTTTTCATCCACGTTCATCTTGGCGATCACCACCTTGCCTTTGTAGCTTTCGGCCACATCGTCCAGGATGGGGGCAATCATCTTGCAGGGGCCGCACCATTCAGCCCAGTAATCCACCAGCACGGTAGTGCCGGGTTGCAGTACGTCAGATTCAAAGCTTGCATCAGTGATGTGCTTGATCAATTCGCTAGCCATTTGTAGTCCTGGATTTTCTTGAATCAAAAAAAGATCGACGGTGTACCCGTCTAGTGACTTGATTGTGACAGAAACTCATCTCCCGCTGCATTGTGTGGCGGTTGTTTACAGCTATGACGTTAATAGTGCCTGTCTTATCGTAGAAATGCCTGCGGTGGTATTCTGCGCAGCCTTTGGCAGTCCGTTGGCTGCCTGTTGAATTAGGTAATAGAAGTATGAGTCTCTCGGAGCCGTTGGTGGCCGATTCTGAAGTGGTCTGTGATGTGGCTGTAGTGGGGGCAGGCCCCGCTGGGCTGATGGTGGCTGAGCAGCTGGCACAGGCTGGTTTGTCTGTGCGAGTGTTTGAGACCAAGGCCTCGGCCGCGCGTAAGTTCCTCATGGCTGGCAAGGGGGGGCTCAACCTCACGCATTCCGAGGAGTTTGCGAGTTTTGTCACCCGTTATGGTTCTCGTACTGCGGATTTGACGCCTTGGTTGCAGCATTGGGGAGCAGAAGAATTGAAGGCCTGGGCTAAAAGCTTGGGCTTTGATACCTTTGTGGGGACATCGGGCCGAGTCTTTCCCGCAGATATGAAGGCGGCGCCATTGCTGCGCGCCTGGTTGGTGCGCATGAAAGCCCAAGGGGTGAAATTTCATATGCGCCACCGCTGGCTGGGCTGGGATGCAGATGGAAAGCCTGTGCTGCAGACGGAAGATGCAAAGGTCAAGGTGGACTGCAAGGCTTTTGTGCTGGCAACTGGCGGCGCAAGCTGGGCTCGTCTGGGCTCTGATGGCGCATGGGCTTCGTTGCTTGAAGGCAAGGGTGTAGATCTTGCGCCGCTGCAAGCAGCCAACTGTGGTTTTGATGTGGGTGGGGCGCAGGGGCGTGCAGCAGGCTGGAGCGACGTATTCGCCCAGCGCTTTGCGGGTCAGCCTTTCAAGCCTGTGGTTCTGCGATTCACCGATGACCAAGGTGCCAGCTTTGCGCGCCAGGGCGAGTTTGTCGCGACGCAAACGGGGGTGGAAGGAAGCCTGATTTATGCCGTTTCGTCCATGCTGCGAGACTGTATTGCTCGTCAGGGTCATGCGACGTTCGAGCTGGATTTGCTGCCGCAATTTAGCGCCGAGCGTGTGCTGCAAGAAGTCATGCACCCACGCGGTTCGCGAAGTCTCAGCAGCCACCTCAAAGGCCGGTTGGGTCTGGATGGCATCAAGGCCGGTCTTCTGTATGAAGTTCTTGGTAAAGACGGTATGGCTGATTCGGCGCGCCTGGCTGCAACGATCAAGGCAGTGCCTTTGACGGTGATTGCGCCGCGCCCTATTGATGAAGCCATTAGTACTGCGGGCGGCGTGCGCCTTGAAGCGCTGGATGCGCATGGCATGTGCACGGCGCTTCCTGGGGTGTTCTGCGCTGGGGAAATGCTGGACTGGGAGGCGCCGACGGGTGGTTATTTGCTGACGGCCTGCATGTCATCGGGTGTGCATATTGCCAATGGCGTTGCGAAGTACCTGCAAGGCAAGTAATTTTGTGAAGGTGTTTTGGCAATAGGGAAACTGCATTAATTTTTGAGAATGCATTTGTCGTGAGAAAGGTTATTCTTGCTTTAACCAGCAAGTAAACAGACGGCATTCGTGCCGCTCACGACAAGAGGGCTCCCTAAATGCTCAGGCGCATGCTTGATTCGCTGAAACAGCCTTCACTGCGGCTCACTATCATCGGTATTGTTTTTTTGGTTCTGGTGCCAACGCTTGGCGTGGTGCTGTTCACATTGTTCAATGCCGGCAAGTCCTTTCAAGAAGCGACAACGCGCCAGCTGCAGGAAACTGCCAGAACGGTGGCGCGCTCTACTGCCAATGAGCTGGAGCTGACCTCAAGTGTTTTGCTGAGTCTGGCCGAGCTTCATGGTGATAGAGAACCACTCAGCCCGCGGAGCGCTGCCAGCTTTGCCAATGGCTCTTATGCGATCTATCAGGTCAGTGGAAAAGAAGGTCGCTGGCAGTTTCAAGGAGCAAGGCCTGAGCAGCCAGAAATTCAGCATCTGACCCTGGAGGCTGCTCAAACCGGTCGCCCCCAAGTCTCGGATATTTTGGATTCAGACGACAAGAGCAAGCCATTCAAGCTGGCGTTTGCTGTGCCGGAAATTAGTGGAACGTCGCAAATGCGGATGACCACGCTTGTCACGACTCCCGCTGATTTAATTCACTCACTTTATAAAAATAACGAGAGCAATCTTTCTGTCATCTTGGCCATTACCGATGGCACGGGGCGCATTCTTGGGCGCTCGGTCAATGGTCAGCAGTTTCTGGGTAAGAAGACACCTGACTGGCATTTACTGAAGGCTAGCGGCACAGACAGCGGTTTTTTTAAAGCGCGAACCCTTGAGGGGCGTCAAGTCATGTTCGCCTTTCAGCGCATCAGCGGCACGCCTGGCTGGGTTGCTGTGGTCGGTGAAGCGGCATCCAGTTTTGAAGAGCGCTGGCAGCGGCCCATCAAAACCATGCTGGTGGCGACTGTTGCTGCGGTACTGCTGGCTTTGGTGATCGCGCTGACGCTGGCGCAGCGTGCAGTCAGGCCTATTCGCCATCTGGCCGCACGTGCACGGCGTATTGCGAGTGGAAAACCCACTAAGTCACAGAGCATCAGTGACGATATTCCGCCTTCGTTTGTGGCGGAGTTTGAAGCCTTGAGGCTGAGTCTGGATCAGGCAGACAAAGTGCTGAACAACAGTCTTGAGGAGAGCCGCAGAGCGGAGAAGCAGGCGCAGGAAAATAACGAGGTACTGCGTGCGGCCGAGCGGCAGGCGAAACTGGGTCACTGGTCTCTGGATGTGGAGACTGGGATTCTTACCTCGTCCGAAATGCTTTCCGTGTTGTATGGCGATGAATCTGAGCCCAGTGACTTGCCGGTTGAGGCGCTGGATGAGCGGCTTGTGCCAGAAAGTGCGCGGCGAATCAGTGCTGCAGTGAAACGGTGTATTGAAACAGGGGAGTCCTATGCCCTTGAAGTCGAGCATTGCCGGACTGATGGCAGTACGTTTGCAGCCTATGTTCAAGGCTCTGCGGTGAGAGATATCGATGGCCGTGTTGTCAAGATTGCTGGAATCATGCAGGACATCAGTGAGCGTAAGGAGCAGCGCGATCGCTGGGCTGCTTTGGCCGATAACTTGCCATCCGGGGTTATTTTTCGCATTGAGCGTGATTCGCAGCAGTATTTAAAACTCGCATTTTTGAGTGCCGGGCTTGAAACTTTGACGGGCTTGCCAGCTAGCGAGGTCCTGCAGAATCCGCGCAGATTGCTGGCTGCTGTGCCTGCTTCCGCGCTGCAGCACTTGAATAAACTGATGCGTTATTCAAATAGCGCTGGCAAGGTCATCGATGAAGTTTTCCCCCTACAAACAGCCTATGGGCAGAGTATCTGGATCCATCTGCGGGCTGCATTGCGGATTACGGGTGTGGAGTCTGCTGTGTGGGATGGCATTGCCCGTGATGTGACTGCAGAGCGTGAGGCAGCAGATGCCTTGCGTGCTGCGAAAGAGGCTGCAGAGACGGCGGAGCGTGCCAAGAGTGATTTTCTGGCCACTATGAGCCATGAGATTCGCACGCCCATGAATTCCGTCATTGGCATGGCGCGCTTGGCCATGCGTACGGACCTGAATCCCAAACAGCGCAATTACCTGGAAAAGATCAACGAATCGGCCAATGTATTGCTGGGCATCATCAACGATATTCTGGACTTTTCGAAAATCGAGGCGGGTGGTTTGGATCTGGAAGGTGTTCCAGTGCGGCTGGAAGCCGTGCTGGAGACGGTTTCTTCAGTCACAACCCTGCGGGCAGAGGAAAAGGGGTTGGAAGTGACCTATGCCGTGGCACCCGAAACGCCTGCAGTGTTCAAGGGGGATGCGCTGAGGCTGGGTCAGGTGATTACGAACTTGGTGGGTAACGCCATCAAGTTCACGGAGCACGGCGATGTGGTCGTTTCCGTTAGCCCCATCTGGGATGAGTCGCGCTTGAGTCGCAAGTTGCTGTTTTCTGTGCGCGATTCAGGTATCGGCATGAGTGCCGATCAGATGAAAAATCTCTTCAACCCGTTTGCGCAAGCGCAATCGGATATTGCTCGCCGTTACGGTGGTACGGGTCTGGGGTTGGCTATTTCCAAGCGTCTCGTGACGTTGATGGGGGGCGAAATTTGGGTGGAGAGTGAGTTGCGTCGGGGGAGTACGTTCTTCTTTACGATGGGTTTGGTGGATGCGGAGCACGAGCCCGCTGATTTGCATGTTCGTAACCAGTTGGCCCTCAATCTGAAGGGGCGTCGAATTCTCGTGGTGGATGACAACGCCAGCGCACGCGGGGCACTGGTCGAGATGGTGCGAGGCTTTGGCATGCAGGTTGCTGATGCCGATAGCGGCATGGCGGCGCTTGAAATGCTGCGTGCAGGTGCGGGTGGCTGCAGCGCCTTTGACATTGTTCTGCTTGACTGGCGAATGCCAGGTATGGATGGGGTGGAAACCGCGCGCCATATCAAAGAGGATATGCATCTGAGGCAGATGCCTGCGGTGCTGATGGTCACGGCCTATGGGCAAGAAGCCATGATGCAGGCGAGTGCAGGGCTGGGCTTGCAGGGGGTGCTGCTCAAACCTGTGACTCAGTCTGTCATGTTCAACACTTTGCTGGGCGTGTTCTCGGGTTCTGAAGGCGCGTATGAGTCCCGCTCGGCCTATGCTCCCAGTGATGTATCTGCCTATGCCGGTTTGCGCGGCAAACGGGTGTTGGTGACGGATGACAATGCGCTGAATCGCGAGGTGGCGACTGATTTTCTGGAATGGGTAGGTGTTCAGGTGTCAACGGCGGTGAATGGGCGCGATGCCATCGTTCAGCTTGAAAGGCGTGAGGTGGATGCCGTTCTCATGGATATTCACATGCCGGAGATGAATGGGCTGGAGGCGACGAAGCAAATTCGCAGTCATGCGCGCTGGGCTCAACTCCCTATCATTGCCTTGACGGCTCAAGCTCGCGGCGAGGATCAGCTGCTTAGTCGTGAAGCTGGTATGGATGGACACTTGACCAAGCCAATCGATGAGGTTGCGCTCTACAGTACTTTGCTGAAGCTTTGTAGTGCTCGCAAAGAGATTGTTCAGGAGAGTTCAGTGGCGCAGGAGGGGGCGGTTGCTGGCGCTTCCGCAGCACAAATGTTTCCGCGCTTGCCATCTTCGCCGCAACGCAAAGCAGGGTTGCTGCGTGGGTTTCTGAGTGACTTTGACCCCTTGCCTCGGCAATTTGAGCAATTACTCTCAGGGCATCGCTGGCATGAGCTTGCGGAGCTGGTCCATCAAATCAAAGGCAGTGCCAGTTATCTGGATGCCGTGCAACTATGTGCGGTGGCCAATGTCATAGAGCGCGCGGGGCACGATGGCAATGCGGATGTAGTGCGAGATCTGGCTGATCAGTTCCTGTTGCTTGTGCATGAATGTCTTGCTCAGGTTCGCTGGGTGCTGCACCAGCTTGAGACTCCTGAAGCGGTCGCTGATGGTGTGGCGGCAAGTGTTGATTCGCTGGCGCTGCTTGATCGCTTGATTCCGTTGGTTGATAGTGGCGACTTTAGTGCCCGGACACTGCTTGAGCAATTGATTCAGTCTGCAGGCGGGGCTTCATGGCATGGTCAAGCTCAGGCTGCGCTGGATGCATTTGATGACCTGGA
This sequence comes from Comamonas sp., assembly GCF_036643215.1. Lineage (GTDB taxonomy): Bacteria > Pseudomonadota > Gammaproteobacteria > Burkholderiales > Burkholderiaceae_C > Comamonas. Next base: position 32,737 of record NZ_JAVXSJ010000030.1, read on the forward strand.
GCTTGCTACGGCGCAGCACATGCTTTCGCAATTGCGCAGGCGCTTGCTATGAATTGAAGTGTTACAAAGGTGTGTGGGTGTAAACCTACATACTTTATATGGCGGTGATGCAGAATTTTGAGTCATAAAGGTGCTTTGCAGAGGGTTGGCGTGAGGGGCAGTCATCCTGCGAGGGGAACTCTTGCAGTAGGGCAGGTGCTAAAGCCTGGACTCATTACGCTGGCAGTGTTGCTTGATGCATGAGTGCGATAGACGCACTTGATCACTGGTAAAGGAGGTCGACATGTTTCTCGGCAAGATTTTTGGCTTTGGGCGCTCCGAGCCGCGCTATATCCGCCGTACACGTGCCTACCTGCAAGAGGCGCGCATGGCCATGCTGGAGCACACGATTGCGGCAGAGCATTACCAGTCATCTGCGCAGATGTATGCCGAGCGCGCGGCAAGGCTTGAAGAGGAGCTGCACGCATGGGAGCAGGGTGATCAGCATGCACCTGCTGTGCCGCATCACTATGCTTACCCGACACGGGCCGTGCAAAAAGCTGTCGCTGTAGATACAGCGCCGGTCAGTGGCGTGGTTCGCGCTGCTTGATGGTGCTAAAAAAGAAAAGCCTGTATGCGCGAACATACAGGCTTTTTATTGTGGCTCCTCAACCTGGGCTCGAACCAGGGACCTACGGATTAACAGTCCGGCGCTCTACCAACTGAGCTATTGAGGAAGATGTCTTTGAGACTTGCCTTGAGCGATTGCAAGGCAATTAAATTTTGGCTCCTCA
>NZ_JAVXSJ010000031.1:0-27444 GCF_036643215.1 Comamonas sp.
TTGCTCATGCGGCGAGCCTAGCGGCTCGCGCAGACTGATTTATGCAACAACGCCGCCGGAATGTCACATCAAGACTTGCGTTGCCTCTGGGGACAGTCTGGTAGACACGCAAAGCCTCCCATACATCGGTCGTGAGAAAAGTATTCTCCAGAAAATCAAGATCTCGGCTACCTCCTCGCAGCCCTTTCTTCGGGCTGGACACGATGAAGTTGTAATCGCCGTGAATGATGACGCGTCGCCAAAAACGCATGCCTCGGCACACAAGGTTAGCAAACCGATGACCGGTCTCAGTGCCGATCACAAACTTTTCATAACTCATCTCAATCCAAAATACACAATATCTTGTGTGGATTGTAAAGAGGCAAACGCAGAAACTTCATGCCCAAACGGAGTGGTATGGATATTTCTGGGGCCTTTGGCCAAGTTCTACGTGAAGCCCGCAAGGCCAACAAGCTTTCGCAAGAGCAACTGGCTGAGCTCAGTGGCATGCACGTGAATCACATCAGCTTCATTGAACGGGCCAAGACAAGTCCGTCGCTGCAAGCGATGCAGCAAATTGCGTTGGCCCTGAATGCGCCTTTGTCAGAGCTGATTTTCCAGGCCGAACGCAAAGCCGAAGCAGACAAAACCAGCTCTCGATAGTTCTGCGCGAAATCTCCTCGGCGCCTTTCCATCACGAATGCGTTGAAGCCATTCCAGTGACTTGGCTGGTGGCGTGGACGCCCGCATTCGCAAAGAGTCTGCTGCCTCACCAGCAGACTCGTAAGCCGTAACAATTCATGGATAGGGCCGCTTCTTTCGCAGGTGATGCTAGGTTGACTGCCTAGACCAGTGATTCGCTCCGCAACTTTGGATGTTTCTCGGTACCCCTCCTTTATGGATGTTCTAGGGCAAGAGTGACAGCGCTGCAAAGAAACTGCTTGCTCATTCATGGACCCGCAAGTCCATGAATGGGCGTGCGATGCTATTGAGCAGTCTTACTTCTTCCGGGATCTCTGTGCTGTCTTTTGACGAGTGACGGATTTCTCGACCTGCTTCCAGGAGGTGGAGCGTGGCTTGATGGCATGCGTTGCCTGCACGGAACCGCGAACCACGGCGATCTCAGGCTGTTTGCTTCGCTGGCCACCTTTACGGTGTCCATAGCGTTTTTGCGTGTCTGAACTTTGTTGCCCTAGAGCAGCAGCCAGCTCCTCGACCTCCCAGCCGGACCCGCGCAAATCGGTGGCAAATCTGTGCCTGAAGCAGTAAGGCGTGACATGCAAGGGCCTGTGTGCCTTCCCATACGCAGCCCCCTTGAATACCTTGGCAGACATTCGCTCGTAGTGATCGCGAAGCGCCTGAGGTTTGGAAGTCAACTTCAGTACACCTGCTGCCTGCTGCAATTGAGCTAGGAACCATGGAGGTATTGCATGCGCTGCAAGTTCCATAGTCCGAAGATCTTGTCCTGAGTGCTCTCCTAGCTTCGCCCCTTCAATGGTGACTTTCACGTTCCCAGTTTCCAGCAAACTGACAGTGACACCCGATCGACGAGGTGCCTGATTCGCGTCACCTGCCATGGGGTCTGGAGACGAATCAAACTCTGCAGGACGAATTCCCAACAAGGACTGAATCAGGGCATGTGCTCGATAAATGCTGTTCGAATTTTCATTCGCAGCTCGGAACGCTGCTTGCCAGTCGGGCATGCGGCGATTCAGGATCGAGACCAACGCTTTGGTCTGTGCAAAGGAGGTGTCTTGATTTTTCACAGAGCCATTGCCATGCTTTTTCGCATAAGCGGCCATGCAGCTTTCTCGATCCAATGTGCTGATGAAGGCAATAGATTTCGCAATCTTCTCAAGCTCCAGGGCTGCTGCACTCATCTCGCCCAGCAACGAAGATCTTTGCAATTCAGTAGTCGAATTGCGCCAGGCTTTTTGCAGCTTGTCCTGGTTTTGCAAAGCTTGCGTCAATTGCTCTTCTAGCTGGTAATGCAGCGCTCTGCGCATCGCAAAAAATGAGCCTGGGACACCCGCGTACTTGCCCAGCAATATTCGCAATGCCTGACGAGAGTGTATTTTTGGATCAGACTCCTGCAGGACCTTGCGCTGCTGCTCAAGCACTACCAGCTTGCGTGCATAGTTTTGTTGGGTGCTGGCGCGAACAGGCTGACGGTTGCTGAGCAGTGCACGTGCGGCCTTGACCGCATCCATAAGATGCTTTCGATCATCTGCTGATGCCCAGGCATCAGCAGATGATGCAGCCTCAAGAGGCTGCGAGGCTACGCCTCCTTGCAGCGCAGCCGGGGGCTGCTCGCTCGCCATCGCTTCACCCGTACCGGGTTCAGCAATGGCCGGTGCTTGGCTAACGCCAGTTCCTCCTGACGGCGGAACACGCACCACATTACCAAGGCCATCGGAGAGCTTCGCATCCTCGGTCTTGGTAATGTCCAATTCATTGCGCTGCTTCGCATCGAATTGAGCATCCTTGGCAGCCAAAGAGGCTTTCGTATCGAAGAGGTGATCGGCCTTAGCTGCGAGACGGCGAAGTGCTGAGGTCAACTTCATACGTCACCTCGTTTTTCCTACATGGCTTCGTATTTGCCCTGCAGCCTGTCTAGCTGGCGTTCGGTATCTCGTAGCTGCGCTTGAAGGCTTTCGTATTTTTCGAGGAGGAGATCGTGGGCGACTTGTACCTTGCGAGCTTCCGTCAGCTCATCCTGCGTTTGCTTCAGCTCGCTGGCGATTTCAAGGGCGTTATTTGCATCTTTAATGGCCCGCTCATTGGCGACCACCAATTTATCGGACAGTTCGGCAGTGGACTTTTCGTACTCGGTGCCAACCGCCAGAGCAGACCTCAATTTCGTGTTCAGGTCATGCAATGAGACTGCCAGTTTGCTTTGAGCGAGATTGCATGTCTCTCCCCAAATTTTTTGGGTGAACTCTTGGACAATGGCCTGAGCTGCCTCGGTCATCATCCATTCATCTGCGTTGGGTCGTCCGGCTTTCCACGCCTGGAAATGAGGCCCAACCGTACCTTGGCCTGCGCCAAAGTGCTTTGCGAGTTCTTTGTAAAAATCGCCACGAAAACCTTGTGAGGCTAACAAATCGCAATAAGCAAAAACTGCTTGCTGCGTGGCCTTCGTTTTTGGTGGTTTAGTTTTTTCTTCGTCGTTCATGGACTTCCTTGGTCTGAGTTAAGCAGCCAAGTAAGAACAACGAAGATCTTTCATGTGTAGGTGGTGTAGGGAACGCCTACACCACCTACACATGTTTGCCCGTATTTCTACCTCTACGCCTTTTAAAACAACGAAGGCGATCAAATTGCTGCACCCATCAAAAATTGATGAGCACGGTCCATGCTATGCATTTTTTTGCAGAAAAACCAAGGTGCTGGATTCTAAGAGGGTGTTTTTTCTGACTGCTGCTCATGGCTGCAGGGCGAACTACCGGTCACCGCCTCATAGCGGTCATTCAGAGCGCCAAGACAGTCGCTTCTCCAATGGCTGCTTTCAGGTCAGCAGCAGCCCCTCGCTAACAGGCTGCCCTCGGGATGCTGGAAGTCCGCTATCTCGGCCCGCGAATAGGTACTGTCGACGGCGGATTCAACCGGTCGTACGCTCGCGCCTGATGGGGCTTGACCTCAGGACTTTGGGCACGAGGAAGCCCTCGGCAGGCCGGAGTTGCAGATGGCTTTGATGCGCCTTTTGGCTTCTTCTGCCGTCGAGGGCTGCGCGGCTGCCTTGGCCAGCCATTGAAGGCTTTGCACAATATCCTGCTGATATCCCCACCCGGCTGCATACATGGTTCCCAAATCCAGTTGAGCTTTGGCGTGGCCTTGTCGCGCAGCTAGGGAAAACAGCGTTCCAGCCTGGCTCAAGTCTCGAGGTGCATCCACCCCTTGTGCATAGATGCTTCCCAGGTTGTACTGGGCTGATGCATACCCGCGCGCCGCGGCCTTCTCGTACCAGAATATGGCGCACGCCGCATTCTTTGGGAAATCCTCTCGGCCAGTGGCACAAATGCTGCCGAGATTGAAGGCGGCAACAACGTCACCGGCAGTGGCCGCACTCTCCAGCAAAGCAACCGCCTTCCCTGTGTCTCGCGCTACACCCCGCCCTTCTTCGTAGAGGTTTGACAAATTGACCTTGGCGGCTGAGACACCTTGTTCGGCGGCTCGTTCGAACCATTTTGCGGCCAACACGGCATTTTTCTCGCCCCCGCGGCCCTCTGCGTACAACCCAGCTAGATTGTTTTGCGCCTTCGCGTTACCCAATACAGCCGCAACTTGATACCACCGCCGCGCAGAGTCGTAGTCACCCGAGGCGAAAGCGTTGCGTCCAAAATTGTAGGCGTTGAGCAATCCCGCACACAGGAGAACGATAAGTAGCATCGCCAGCAAAAAATGGCGAAAATTTAGCTTCTGCATGCTCTCTGGCACCTAAGATTTAGAACCTATCTCGGCCGCCGGTGGTGAACGCCGTCATGACGGCGTGAACTGGGCGGTGCGTTTCAATAACCGGCCGGTTGCGGCTGTCTCGGTTCGACCCAGAACCGCCATACAGGTAGAAGTTTCAAAGCCGTCATTCAGCTAGGCTGCAAGCCCTTTTTTGCGTTCTTTTCGTACCAATCTAGGCCGCATGGCCTGAGGCCTAGTGCGGTCTACATTACATTGGGAATTAATGAGACCTCCGATATCTATCGCTCTGGCCTGTGGTGCCATGGCAGTAATCTGTGCAAGCGTAGGTTGGATTGGCATCACTGAGCACCAACTCACAACCGGGGGGAAGCTTGGTATTTCCACATCTTATGGGCTGAGCGCAATAGTGAGTGGTTGGTTGTTCATTGCGGCTGCATTTGGCTTTGTTGGAATTTTGGCGTCGCGTTCGGGCTTTAGAAATGTCATCTGGCTTGGTTTGTCAGTTATCTATTTTTCATTTCTAGCAATCTTCTACTATGCAGCCAACGTACCTTGGCTCTAGCCCGTTGCACAAATCAATCTGCCCATGGCGGGCCGCTTACCTTTTCCATTGAGCGCTCGCTTGTACTCGCTGCTATCAGCACTTCCTGGCCGGTTGCGGCTGTCGCTGTTCGACCCATTGCAGACCTTGAGTGCCTACTTAGCGGTGCTTGTGCAAATTAGATGCGCGCTTCCCGATCAGCATTTTCTTGATAGCGCCTAAGTCGCCTTTCTGAGCTATGGCCTCAATATTTGACGCATTTCTTCTGACAAAGAGCCAGACTACGGCAACCGCAGCAAGAAAGGCAAGCGTGAAGATGACTGAACCGCCATTGACGCTATCGTGAGGTACGAAAAGCCACAAGAAGCCTAAAGTTGTACCGAGAAAAGTGATGAGCATCACTGCTAGAAAGAATTGGCTTTTTCTTTTCATCTTGCGCCTTATCACGCAGGGAAGAACTTCAAAAATAGAGCCAGCAACACCAGCACGACGAACACGCCAAAGAATGAAATAGCCTGAACGTCTGAGTAGTCTTCAATATCCTTGCTTGGTCGAGTCAACCTCGGATACTTACCAAGCGTGAGAATTTTCAGTGCCAAGCAACCTGGCCAGAAAAACACAAGCTCGAAGGCTAGTAGTTTCAATACATTCCCTACGAAGCCCAGAACAGCATCCATATATTTCCTAGCGCAGAAAGGCTGGATTCTGTGAGTAGTGAGTGATTCTTGCTGTTGGGCGGTGTCTGAGTCAATAACCATATCAAATAGCTTGCCCATGCGTCCAAGCAGTCGATGGCCGTTTGCGGCTGTCGCTGTTCGACCCTGAGTCGACGTTCAGCTAGCACACGCGAAAAGTGAATCACACATGATTTATGGAGACCCAACACTTTGAGAAGATTGATCCATGAACAAAAAAGCCAACAAGTTTTTGCCCGAGGGCCGGATGTGAAGAATAAGCTTACTGCGGACGCGGATGACAACATAGTCGAGGCGTCCTATCGCCCGACGAGGGGGCCTACTCTGATCGAGCTGGACCGACGACCATGAAGCAGAGAGATTCAGCGCGTGCGATTATCCTGAATGATCGGAATCAGGTGCTCCTTCTAAGATTCGTGAACGAAACACCCGTCGACCCTGCCAACCCTGACATTCTCGACTACTGGGTCACCCCCGGCGGAGGTTTGGAGAAAGACGAAAGCTTCGAAGATGCAGTGAGGCGGGAGATCGTTGAAGAGCTGGGACTTGACTGTGTCGAAGTACGGGCGCCGATCGGAGAGCGCAAGGTCGTGCTCGATCTACCTGAAAAGGGTTGTGTTCTGAGCTACGAACGATACTTTTCATGTCGCCTGCTCGAAGATGCCGAGCTGAATCAGGGGGGGCTTTCGCAGCTCGAAAAGGACGTGTTCAGGAAGGCTCAGTGGTGGGATCTAGACGACCTGATCCGGTCTGAGGTCATGGTGCGCCCCAGTCGTCTTGTGGACTGGTGCAAGGCTGCACTTGCGCCCGATGAGGCCCGTGAGATCTATCTAGAAGAGTGATGAAGGTCATCTCGGCCCTTGCAGTCGCGTTGCCAGTGTCTACTACGGCGGAGGCACTATGGTCAGCGGTACAAGTCCGACATTCCCCCATATCCGAGCAGGACATGAGCTTGGGGTCAAATATTTCGAAGTCAGCTTTTGCCCGATCTGCGACTGTCGCTGACCGCTCCCTGCGCAGTCTATCAACTAACACTGCTCATGCGGAGCACTGACGTTCGGGTGCAAGGCATTATTAGGCCTCGTTACTTTGCAAGCCAAAGGATGAGTGATGCCACCATCGCCGTAAGTACTGATCACTTGGGAAATGACTATTTGATAGCCATCTAGCCATTGTGCTTGGCGTTGCTTCCCTTGAGTGTGCGAAGGGTGCTTCATGAGTGTTTGTAACGCCTCCATGGAATCCCAGTAGTACACATTTGAGATAAGCCCGGTTTCCTGATTCTCCCAAGCTTCTTCACCCAAATAGCCAGGAATCGACTTGGCGACTTCTGCAATAATTTTGTCCAAGGCGTAGAACTCATCGTCATACTGACCCTTGGAAAATGTGAATGTTGACGTGTACATATTGATGAAGTGGCAGGATTGCGATCAAAACTAGCGGGGCAAGTAGCGAGTTAATCGCTCAGATGTGCTTGAACGAGCAGTGCCATTTGATTTTGCTCATCGATGGGTGAAGTTAGTAGTCCTTGGATGATCGATTGCTGGTTTTTCTTTGGCTGATTCTGGCTGACTTTCCACTTGCCTTGCCAGCGCTTGATCTGAAGATTAATGCCCACAATGCTGCCCAGCAGTTTTGCAGTGAATTCACTGGGAGCATCTGCAACCTTCCATGGTGCCGATTGCGATGCTTCATTGTGATCTGTCAGTTCGGTGAGGATACGAAGTACTTGGTCTGGCTCGTGGATGGCGCTGAGCGAACAGTACGCGTGGACGACCGAATAGTTCCAGGTAGGAACAACCTTTCCGGCTTCTTGTTTTGTGGCATACCAGTTGGGCGAAATGTACGCCGATACACCTTGGAAGACCAGCAACACCTCTTGGTCGGCGGAAAGCTTCCAAAGGGGGTTGTTCTTTGCGACATGCCCAACAAGCGTGCCTAGCCCATCAGGTGTGGCTTCATACAGAAGAGGAATGTGGTCGGCGGTGAGCCTATCTGCACTTTGGCATATGACTGTTGCCAAGGGAAACTGCTTAATAAGATCAATCAGCGCGGCAGGGTTATCTTCTTTGAAAGGTGCAGGGCAGTACATGTCGTTTGAAAAACCTGACAAGATTTGAAGATTAGCCAGTTTAGGCTTCCGATTAGATAAATATGCCCCGATTGCTGGCCGTCAGAGGATGCGAACAGAGCTTAACTATGTATACAAAATTGAAATTTAAGATCAGCTACCGGAGTTGGTGGCTGATCTCAGCCTCAAGGTGTCTACTTGAGCTCAATGGGGGAACGACTGCAGTTGGTCGTTTGCGGCTGTCGCTGTTCGATTGCTGCCTGTGGTCCGTACAGGCAATGGTTGGCGAGTTTGTAGGCATGCTCAAAAAGCGAGACGCCTAGGTAAGCGCATTTAACGGCCCGGTTGTTGTAGAGAGGGGCTGATTGAGCGGCTGCAATAGTCATACCACTAGACCCGTTGACCTTAAAGTCACTTCAAACTTTAAGGTATGTGGCACAACATTCTGTATTTGCCCTCACATGCCTACCCAACCACCATCGCGGAATAATTTTGCTTGGCTGTCTTTGCGAGTGCCCCCAGTGGCGCTTTCCGCATTATTCGCCGCTGCAATGTGGTTTCTTCCCGATGTCTTAACGGTACTGATTCCAGGCGGATGGGTGGTGGCAACCGCGCTGGCCACGGTGGGAGGGGCCTTCTGCATTGCTGGCGTTCTGGCATTTCGGCACGCAAAAACCACGGTCAACCCGGTCAATCCTGAGACCTCGACAGCGCTGGTCGTGCATGGGGTTTTTCGTCTGACACGCAACCCCATGTATCTGGGCTTCGCATTTTTACTCTTGGCCTTCGCAGTGTGGTTGGGAAAGATGTCAGCGATGCTCCTCGTGCCGTTATTTATGACGTATCTGCAGCGCTTCCAGGTACGACTTGAGGAAGATGCTTTGCACATGCGATTTGGAGCTTCGTTCGATACCTATCGTCATCAGGTGCGGCGCTGGCTCTAAGTTTGAGCAACAACACGTGCTGAATGACAAATTGAATCCACAGCCAGAAGCGGAGCTACGTGAATGAAGCAAAATCGGTTCGGACTTGCCCCTCACTTTTGTATCAATAAGGACTGACTGTCTCAATGCCTACGCCTGAGCGCTTCTTCACTGATGCCCTCCAAAACATCAACAATCGTACGATTCTTGAACGCTGGGAGGATTTGAATCTTCCGGATGGCTGGCTTGTGGCTGGTTGCCTGTTTCAGACCATCTGGAATTTGCAGGCTAGCCAAGAACCCGATGCATCAATCAAAGACTACGACCTTTTCTACTACGACCCCTCAGATACCTCAGAAGCGGCGGAGCAAAAGGTTCAAAGTCATGTTGACCACGTGTTAGGGGACTTAGGCACGAGGATCGAAGTTGCCAACCAGGCACGCGTTCACTTATGGTATGAGTCCTATTTCGGCTATCCATGTCAGACGCTGTGTAGCTCAGCCGATGGCATCGAGAGGTTTCTTATTCCTGCCACCTGCGTGGGAATTAAGCCAGGCGAGATTTACGCCCCTAACGGGCTCGACTTGGTCTACAAAGGCGTGTTAACAATGAATCCATTGACGCCGCATCGCGACCTGTTTCAACTGAAGGCGCAATCCTATCTTGCTCGCTGGCCATCGCTAAGTATCGTGATGCCAGATGGCATGGAAGCAGAGGTTCAGCAAGCAGCCAATGGCCGCTGAATCAACTTCCGCTCAAAGTCGGTCAGCGACAGACACAGACCAGCCAGAAGTGGTCATTTCCGATGTCAAAAACCTGATGGTCTCCGCAGGAAAAAATAGCTTAGGTGTTTTCCAAAATGAATTCGGAAACGTTATTAAGACTTTCGCTGCTGTAGCAAGCAAGTGGCGACTTTGAGGCTGACTTCCAAATGGCTCGCATTCCCAGCCTGACTGCTGGTTCAATGTCCGCCTTTAAGTCATCTCCGACAAAGATTGCTTCGCCTGCCAATACACCCAACTGAGTCAAACACGCCAGAAAGATCTCGGGATCTGGCTTCTTGCGACCGAACCCTCCTGACGTGACAATTGCGTCGATATGCTCCGAGATACCCATGCCAATAATCTTGCTTCTCTGAAAGGTATCACGACCATTCGTGACTATGCCGACTTTGAGACCGTGCGCCTTGAGTGACTCAAGCATCTCTTGGGTACCAACGAATGGCTTGGCTGACTTACCTAGATTGGCATCGAACTGATTGAGTAGCAACGCTTCGATGTCGCGTGGGATATCAAACAGTTGCGCGAGGCGAGAGAATACTTCAGTCTTTTCAATTCTCAAGTTGTTGAGATCTACAAACGATGTTTGCCAAAATTTGGCATCGACCCCAAGCGAGGCTAGTTCGAAGGAATAGTATTGTTCCTTGGCGACTGTGCGTAGGGTCGCGGACTTGTCGTGCAATGTGTCGTCAAGGTCGAAGATTACAGCTCGAAAATGCATGAAGTCCTGAAGCAATTTATCCTGAAGAAATTGCAAGATAGGTTGGACGTTGCGGCCAATTCATGAGATTACCGTTTTCTAAAGTTGTTTGTTGCCACCTCTTTAGGAATAACTTATATGGTAATCGTTGAATGCTCTGGAGTGGGCGCAGGAAGACTGAAAGGTGCGAACAACGACAACCGCAACCGCAACCGACAAACAGAAGCCGCTGAAACCAAGCATCAAATGAAAGCACGATAGAACGTATGCTTTCATCTTTCGCATCCTGTCTCGATAGTAGGATATCTAAATTGCGTAAGTCCTATTTGTCATTTTCTGTTGACAGTTGGCCAGTAACCAGCAGAATCGCCAACTTTTTACAACAGGATATCGCTCATGCAACGGGTTGTGATTTTGGGTAACGCTGGCAGTGGGAAATCTACCCTTGCTCGTGCATTGGGTTCACGCCTTGACCTGACTGTCGTCCACCTTGACACGCTGTTCTGGGAGCCCGGCTGGATTGAGTCCGAGACTGAAAAATTCCGTGAACGGGTCCGCGGCGCAACGGCAGTTGATACCTGGGTCAGTGAAGGCAACTATGCTCGACGCACTTTTGACTTGCGTTTATCCCGCGCAGACTTGGTCATATGGCTGGATACACCGCGATGGACTTGTTTGCTGCGGGTGGTGATGCGAAGCTTCATGAAACGCCCTCGAGCCGACTTACCAACAGGTTGCAAAGAGAAGTTCGACCGTGATTTTCTGATTTTTTTAAAGTTCGTATGGCAATTTGATCGAGATTACCGCCCAGGTATTGAGGCGAAACGCCTAGCGATAGGTCCGGACGTTCCGGTGGTGCATCTATGCGGAACGCAGCAAATTACCTCGTTCCTAAATACGTTGCCTATAACATCTGTCGCCAAAAAACACTAATTCAGTGGCAGCCGAAAAATCTGTTTATGACACGAATTGACAGCTTCGCAGAGGAGAAGTTGGATCGCCAAGGGTCCATGATTCCGGCCACAAGCAGACATCGGTATCGATAAAATAATCTGAGGCAATCGGAAAACCAATTACGCCCAGACAAAACCTGTCCAGTGGTCATTCGAGGCCAAGGCGCTATCGAAATATTGGCATTCGAGCACCCTTTGGCAGGTCTGCAACTTGTCAAGGGCACGATTGAGCCAGGCGAGAACTCCAGAGATGCTGCACTGCGTGAGCTACGTGAAGAAAGCGGGCTAAACGCATTCACAGTCTTGGCTGATTTAGGCATTTGGACATCAGGCTACAAGAGCCAGATTTGGGCATTCCATCTCTGCGGCATAGACAGCCTGCCTGACTCTTGGATATATAGAACCGGCGATGGCGGTGGGCATAACTTCAAGTTCTTTTGGCATCCACTGTCGCAGCAGCCCAACGAGCAATGGCACTGGGTATTTCACGGGGCACTGAAATACATTGCTAGCAAATTACCTGTACGTCACAGTTGAATGCTCTGGATCGACTAAAGACCGTGCTCCCGCCCATGTTTTACCTTTGAGAAAACTCCAAGTATGAATCCTCATCCTTTGAATATTCGAAACTATTCAGCGTCAGATTTGGAGGGGGCATTTCAGCTCTTAACAAGCAATGGATGGTCTCATCGCATCTCAAACCTTGAGTTTCTGGAGCGACTGGTTTCAGCATCTCAGCGAGTAGTTGTCGCCATGGCGCAAGACAAAGTGATTGGGTTTGGACGAGCAATTACAGACGGGATCTCCAACGGTTATCTGTCGATGTTGGTTGTTGCACCTGAGTGGCGAGGTCGAGGAATTGGCCGGAGTCTAGTGGAAGAAATTGTGAGAGGCGGTGAAGGCGTCACTTGGATGCTCCGAGCATCTCGCTCTCAGGCACCAGAATTTTTTACGAAACTTGGGTTTATGCCGTCGTTCGATGCAATGGAGCGTGCCCGCAAACACACAAGCTAGAAGTCAGCGCCAATCGCGGCAATGGGGCGATCTGTGCCAAAGCCTCCAGGCAGAAGCTGACAGCCGAAGTGCTTAGGATAGAGGTTTTCGATATGGAGGCTGAGTTGTGCCAGAGACCTATCTGGGGAGTTGTTTATGTGCCCGAGTCAGCTACAAGCTGCTGACGCCGCCTAAAGCGGTAAGCCATTGCCATTGTGGACAGTGCAGAAAAAGTCATGGGGCCGCGTTCGCCTCGTACGGAGCTGTACCTCGTAGTGACTTACTCATCACCAGCGGGGAGTTGGATATCAGCTCTTATGCATCGTCGGAATCGGTGTTTCGGCAGTTTTGCCAGCACTGTGGTTCTTCCTTGTTTTGGTCTCAGAAAGCAGGCGACCACGCTGATTGGATATGCATCGCTTTGGGCACGTTGGACTCACCTTTTAAGTCTCTCAAACAAAAGCATGTGCACCTGGAATCGCAGCCTGCATGGTCAAATTTCTCCGCACATTGCGTGCAGCCTGACTGACCGCTCAGGGTCGAACAGCGACATCTGCAAACGGCCCGTAGCCGTCATCGGGATTCATGGCTCAATGATGGCTTAAGGCTACACGCCCCCACCGTGGGGCTCAATAGCCTAGAGCTAGCAAGCATGGGCATGACTTATGCAGAGGATTCCTAATCCTTGGCCGGGAAAAATTTTTGCACCAGAGGGTGCAGCACTTGCCTGCTTGCCCCAATCGCAAAAAAGTGCTCCTCAACGCCCTCGCTGTCGCCCAAACGCTGCACTGCATACCGGCTCGTCAACTCTTGGTGAACCAAGCTCGCCATTGGGAAGACGCCCATGCCTGCCGCGCCAAATGTCTTGAGCAGCGCGCTGTCCTCGAATTCGCCGATCACGTGCGGGTGGATGGCTATACGCTCAAACCACTGATCGAGCCTTGATCGAACGGCTGCATGTCTGGTGGGTAGCAGCACTGGAACTTGGGCCAGTGAGTGCGGAAAGTTATGGCTGGCAGCGGCATACAGCGATGCTGGGGCATACCAAGCGATGGGTGATGAGCCCAACGAGTGGCTGTAGACCTTGAGATTGGGATTGAGCGGGGCGGCACGATCTGCAAGGACTACATCCAGTCGGTGCAGAGCAAGATCACCCAGCAAATCCTCAAACTCGTCAACCAGGCACAGGAGCCTGAGGTTCGGCTCCTGGATCACGCGCTGCATCAAACTCTGAACTGCTAACTTTGGCAATTCGTCAGAGATTCCAACAATCAAACGCACGCTCGGCGCACCCACGGCATCACGCACTACAGCCGGCAGTTGCTCCCCAAGCTGGAAGATTTTCTCTGCCTGCTGCATGGCGGCCAGTCCTGCATCCGTCAGCACAACCCCACGCCCTGCGGGCTTGAGCAAGACATACCCGAGAGAACGTTCTAACTCGCGAACCTGGGTGCTCACGGTTTGCACTGCCATACCTAAACGCTCTGCAGCACGGGCCATGCCACCTTCTTTGGCGACAACCCAGAAGTAGTAAAGATGCCGGTAACTGAAGCCAGGACTCATTGTTCGGCTTTACAGAGCTATTACTTCTTAATTATCTGCTTTTACAAATCTGCTGAATCGCTATGGTTGGCTTCATTCCATGTAAGGAGAAGCACCATGTTGAGAGTTCTTGTCCCATCAGATGGCTCGGCCAATTCGCTGTATGCCATACGTTACGTGATCGACGAGTTCAAGAAGCGCCAAGATCTTGAAATCCACCTCCTCAATGTGCAGCCGCTCTTTTCAAAACTCATCACGGATTACATCGACAAGAGTGACCGAATGGAGTTTCACCAAGAGCAGACGGACGCGGCGCTCTTAACGACTCGGCAAATGCTGGATGCTGCCGGGATTCCTTATAGCGTGCACTCAGAACTTGGCAACAAGGTTGACTGTATTGTGGATGCCGCTCGCAGACTCCATTGCGACAGCATCATCATGAGCACTGCGCGGAAAAGCTCTCTGGTACGTTTGATCGAAAACTCGGTCACCAACCAAGTCTTGGAACGAACGAGCGTTCCCGTGGAAGTGATTGCCGGGGAAGCGGCCTCCAAGTTTGAGCGTATCGGCATTCCCGCTGGCGTCGGGGCAGGCGCCGGCATCGTTGCCTTGTGGATGGCATCCAGTTGAAACATCGCAGCAGCCGATCAGTGCAAGCCAAGCATTCCTGAATCAGAGCGAAGAGGCAAGCTGCGCCCGGAGCCTTCCTATGAACAACCTCGAAACACTGGCTACGGGCCCGATGTGGCTCGGTTTTATCTCCTTTGTCCTAGTCATGCTGGCCCTGGATCTGTTTGTTCTGGGTGGCAACAAGGTTCACCGGGTATCGGTCAGGGAGGCGGCCTGCTGGACAGTGACCTGGATGACCCTTGCTGCCACATTCGGCGTTTTGCTGTGGTGGTATCTGGATATGACGGTTGGTCGCGAAATTGCCAACCGCAAGGCGCTGGAGTTTTTTACCGGCTACCTCATTGAACAGGCACTGTCGATAGACAACATGTTCGTGTTCGTGATGATCTTTACCTACTTCGCCGTTCCCCCAGAGTTGCAGCGCCGAGTGCTGCTGTATGGCGTTTTGGGGGCAATCGTGATGCGTGCCATCATGATTCTGGGTGGCATCTGGCTGGTTTCCGAATTTGCCTGGGTACTCTACGTTTTTGGACTGCTTCTCGTGGTCACGGGGGCCAAGATGTTGTTCATGGCCGATAAAAAGCCTGACCTGGAAAAGAATCCACTCTTACGCTGGTTGCGCGGTCACATGCGTATCGCGCCAGACTTTCACGGGCAGTCCTTTTTCGTTCGGATCGATGGTTTGCGCTATGCAACACCCATGTTTTTGGTTCTTTTGATGATCGAGGCGAGTGACCTCGTCTTTGCCGTAGACAGCATCCCGGCCATCTTTGCTGTCACCACGGACCCATTTATTGTTTTTACATCCAACATCTTTGCGATATTAGGCTTGAGGGCACTGTACTTTTTACTAGCCGATATGGCCGAACGCTTTTATCTACTCAAGTACGGACTGGCACTGGTACTGATCTACATTGGCGGCAAGATGCTGGCGATGCCCTGGTTTCATATGCCGGTGCATTGGTCGTTGCTCATTGTTGGCTCAATTGTTCTGATTTCCGTGCTGCTCAGCATGAAACGCTCTACTCATAAACCATCCTGCACGGTTTTATGAGCGATGCAAAGCAGTCACTGCGCTGTAAACCCAATGACAGCAGCAGGGGCGGCAGCACCATTCATCACTTGCAAAGGCAGGCGCCCGGGTGCTGCTGGCTATGGCAACATAGTCCAATGACTGATCTGGGATATGAAGCGGAAATCTAGGCCAAATTCCCCTATGGTCTGCTTCCGACAAGATCGGTCACTGAACGGAAGTGAGCTGAATGGCCGAAACCAGCTTGATCAGGAACATTCAAGTAGAAAAGCTTGGAGTATTGGTAGCCGGTGACATCGCACTGCTTTGGCTACTCTTGGCTGAAACCAGCTAGCGCTGAATGCCGCAACAACTGTCGTTTGTGATGTGAGCGCAACACTTTTTTGCGATGGAAAGTGCTGATTTGTGCGAGATTGTTCGTAGAAGTTTTCCGTACTTCTTCCGTATTCCGCACAAAAAATGCCCGCTTGTTAGCGGGCACTTTCGTTGCAAGCTCTGGTTTTGCTTGCGATATTTGGTAGGCGCGATTGGACTCGAACCAACGACCCCCACCATGTCAAGGTGGTGCTCTAACCAGCTGAGCTACGCGCCTGTTTCGTTGATGAAGCAATTGTAGCACGGGTTTTCCACTCATTTTTTGAGAGCGAAAACTTTCTTGCCAATCATTGCATTCAGCGTCGTCTTGCCGAGCGCACCCCCGATACGTTGGCCACAATGCCCAGCACCTTGCTCAGGCGCCCGGAGTCAGCGACCTCTACCGTGAATGTCATCCAGGCAGTGCCCTTAACGGACTGAGTCTGTACGCCGATTACGTTGGTCTTCTCTCGTGCAAACACGTCCGAGATATCGCGCAGCAGGCCTTGTCGGTCGGCTGCTTCTACGGCGACATCGACTGGGTAGACCGGGCCGCCCTTTTCCGCATTCTTGGGTTGACCCCAATCAACTTCAATCACGCGCTCTGGGCTTTTGGCTGCCATCTCGCGGAAGTTGGTGCAATCGCAGCGGTGTACGCTCACGCCCTTACCGCGCGTCACAAAGCCGCCGATATCATCGGGTGGCGCAGGCTTACAGCACTTGGCTAGTTGCGTCATGAGGGAGTCAACCCCCACGACTAGCACGCCACCTCTGGATGAGTCATGGCCTCGTGCCTTGCGCACGGGAATGAAGGACTCTTCCACAGCCACATCTTCGCTGGGGCGCAGTACGGCTTCGATATTGCGCAGCGAGTATTCGTCTTTGCCAACCACTTCAAACAGTGCATCGGCAGATTTGAAGCCGAGCAACCCCGCCAGATCTTCCAGCTTGACGGCCGTCTTGCCTTCGCGCTGCAGCAGCTTTTCAACGGATTCACGACCGCGCGATACGGTTTCATGCGTGGCCTGGGCATTGAACCAGGCGCGCACCTTGGCTTTGGCACGGTTGCTGACCAGATAGCCCAGGTCAGCATTGAGCCAGTCTCGCGAGGGACGATCTTCTTTGGCGGTGTTGATCTCTACGGTCTGCCCGCTTTCCAGCGCCGTGTTGAGCGGCACCATGACACCATCAACCCGCGCACCGCGGCAGCGATGACCCAGGCTTGTGTGTACGGAGTAGGCAAAGTCCACCGGCGTAGCGCCCTGCGGCAGCTCAATCACTGCGGCATCGGGGGTCAGCACATAGATGCGGTCTTCAAACAGGCCGCGCTGGGCCGAACCTGTCAGATCACTGCCCCAGGCCAGCAACTGGCGTAGCACGGCGATCTTGGCGTCGTACTCACTGGACGCCGATACGCCAGCATAGCCCTTGGTACCTGCTTCTTTATAGGCCCAGTGCGCGGCCACGCCATGCTCAGCATGGTCGTGCATGGCTTGCGTGCGGATCTGAATTTCAATCGTGCGACCGGTTTCATCGCGCACCACGGTGTGCAGCGACTGGTAGCCGTTCGGCTTAGGCTTGGCGATGTAATCGTCAAACTCTTTTTCCAGCGGTGTGAATTGCTCATGCACCCAGGACAGCGCTGCATAGCAGTCCTTGACCGTAGGCACGATGACGCGCATCGCTCGAATGTCGAAGAGCTGGTCAAAGCTCAGCGACTTGCCACGCATCTTCTTGGCAATGCTATAGATATGCTTGGGGCGGCCCTGTACTGAAGCGCTGATGCTGTGGGCGCGCAAATCAGCCTCAAGCCGACCGCGCATCTGCTCCATATAGAGTTCTCGCTCTACCCGCTTCTCATCTAAAAGGCGGGCAATTTGGCGATAGGTGTCTGGCTCCAGAAAGCGGAAGGACAGATCTTCCAGCTCCCACTTGATCTGCCAGATGCCCAGGCGATTGGCCAATGGTGCAAAGACATACAGTGCCTCACGCGCAATGCTGGGCGAGACCACACTTTTTTCAGCCGCGTAATAGCGCAGCGTCTGAAGACGCGATGCCAAGCGCAGTAACACCACACGCAGATCACGCGAGAAGCCCAGCAGCATCTTGCGCACGTTCTCAGTCTGGGTCGCAATGCCATCCACATGCTGGGTGCTCAACTCGGCATCTCGCGCCTGCTGCTGCACGCGGATGAGCTTGATGGTTTCCACCGCCAAAGTGGCGAAATTGTCGCCAAAGGCCTTGGCAATGACTTCCTGCGGCTTGTTCAGGTGCACGCTGGCATGCACCAGATAGATGGCAGCCTGCATGGTTTCAGAGCCGCCAATCTTCTTGAGAATGGCGGCCACCGCATCAGCATGAGCCAGGGTGTTCTCCCCCGTCTCCATGACTTCACCGGCAATCAGCGGCTCGGCAAATGCACGCGCACGCTCCAGGGCATTGGCCTGCTCGGGAAGCATCTCCGAGGTGGCCATGATCAGATGCGGCGTCGGCTCCGTAATCTTGGGTGCGGCGTCAGAGACTTGGGTTGCGTTATCGCTGGTCTTCATTCAGCTTCCTCTTGAGCTTGCTGCGCAAGACTGATGCTTGCCGGCAAACCCTTCTCCCCTTGTAAAAACTTTCGTATCAACGCCACCTGTCCCGGCGCGACCAATGTTGGAGCATGGCCTACGCCTTCCAGTTCCGTGCAATGCGCCTTGGGGCCTCGTTCGGCCATGGCCTGAGCAGTACTTGCAGATAGCAGGTCGGAATCTGCACCACGAATCAGCAAAACTTGCGCCTTAATCTGGTCATACAACTGCCAGAGCAAGGTCTCGCCCGCCTGTGCCGTCTCACGGGTCATCAGCACCATGGGTGCGGATATTTTCGGGTCGTAATGCAGCACCACGCCGCCTTGCGGATTCGGTTTAACCATGGCTTGCGAGAGTGTGCTCCACTGCTCGTCGGTATGCGGGCCAAACCCCTCAGATATTTGGCGCATGGCGGCTGCGGCGCCCTCAAAGTTGGGAAATTGCAAGCTTTTGCCCACATAAGAGCCAATGCGCTCCAGCGATGCCCACTCAATGACAGGCCCCACATCGTTGAGCACCATGCGCCGCACCGGAACAGGCAGCGGCAGACCGGGCTGGCCGGTGATGCCCATGCCAATCAGCCCGCCCATGCTGGTGCCTACCCAGTCCAGCGTCTCGATTGGTGCCTGCGCATGCAACTGGGCCAGCAGCGCCAGCATGTCGGCGGCGTACATCGGCACCTGATAGGCCATGGGGTCAGCCAGCCAGTCGCTCTCGCCACGCCCCACTACATCGGGGCAGATCACGCGGGCAAAGCGGCTGAGTGTGGCCGCCAGCACATCAAAATCACGCCCTTGGCGCGAGAGGCCATGCACGCAGACGATGACATGCGGATGGGCGGCATTGCCAGTGTTGTTCCACTCCCAGTACGCCATGCGGTGCATGCCCTCGGGCACCGCCTCGATCTCTTTTCTGCGCTGGGCATTGGCCCAGGTGGGAGCCACTGCAGAAGCTCCGGGACACGATACGTAATTCAGCGTAGGTTGATTCATGGAGAGCGCACTTTGAAAGCCGGGGCCGATAATGGCTGTCGTCGCATCGTAATTCATTCGGAGACCTTGTATGTCCATGTTGAAAGGCAAAACCGCTCTCGTGACAGGATCGACCAGCGGAATCGGCCTCGGTATCGCAGTCGCACTGGCTCGTCAGGGCGCCCATATTGTTCTCAATGGCTTTGGCGATGTCGAAGCCCCTCGCGCACAGGTGCTGGAGGCCGGCAAGGCCGCAGGCATCAAAGTCGGCTATCACGGCGCCGACATGAGCAAGGCCACAGAGATTGAAGCCATGATGAAATACGCCGCAGCCGAGTTCGGCCGCGTCGACATTCTGGTCAACAACGCTGGCATCCAGCATGTGGCCAAGATTCAGGACTTCCCAGTCGAAAAATGGGATGCCATCATGGCCATCAACCTCAGCAGCGCCTTCCACACCACCCGACTGGCACTGCCCGCCATGCAGCAGGCCAACTGGGGCCGCATCATCAACGTGGCATCGGTGCACGGGCTGGTAGGTTCGGCGGAAAAATCAGCCTATGTCGCCGCCAAGCACGGCGTTGTGGGCCTGACCAAGGTGACAGCACTGGAAAACGCCACCACCGGCGTGACCTGCAACGCCATCTGCCCCGGCTGGGTGCTGACACCGCTGGTGCAAAAACAGGTGGATGCCAAGGCTGCTGCACAGGGCATCAGCAACGAAGAAGCCACCAAACTGCTGCTGGGCGAGAAAGAGCCATCGCAGCAATTCACCACGCCCGAAGAGCTGGGTGAACTGGCCGTCTTCTTCTGCTCGGCGGCCGCTGGCAATGTGCGTGGCGTGGCCTGGAACATGGATGGCGGCTGGACAGCTCAGTAAAGCTGCCACTCACAGCGCTGCAAGAGTATCAAATCAATAGCAACCACCGCTTGATTTGATTGCACTTCAAAGAAGTTAGCTGATGAAAATCAAAAAGGAGCTGCGCAAGCAGCTCCTTTTTTCATATCAGCTCACAGATCACTGCATCTGAATCGAGCCGCCGACGCTGACCGATACCTCGGCACGGTCAGCCTCCACCGGCACGGGCGCCGCATCGGCATAGCTGGCCTTGGCCATGCTCATCATGCGCGGGCGCGGCATGGGTCGCATGCTGGAGTCACTGCTATTCACACTCACCTCGCGCAGGCTGTAGCCCGCAAAGCCAAAGCTCTTGGTAATAGCCGCAGCACGCTGGCGGAAGTTCTCAATCGCCTTGGCCTGGGCTTCGCCCTCCACTTTTTCACGGGCTTCACGCGACAAGCCAAAGCCCATGCTGGCCAGCGTCATGTCCTGCACCTTGGCTGCGGCTTGCGTGATGCGCACAAAGTCTCGGCCCTGCAGCACGATTTCAGCCTGACCCTGCCAGCCCTCTACCTTGCCGTTGTTGCCGTAACGCGGCGAGATGGAGAAGTTGCCCGTGCTCAGCTCCATTTCGCCGTTTTTCGCCTCGTGGCGCAGCGTGGTCATCGCCGCTTCCACCAGCTTTTGCAACTGGGCCTGCACGGTGGCCGCATCCCGCCCATCCTTGGTGGCAGACAAAGTGGCCGTCATCCAGTCCTGGCGCACTTCAACCGTGCCCTGTGCCGACAGCTGGACCACATTCACAGGCTTTTCACCTGTCGCCGCGTTCTGCGCCCAGACATTGCCACCGGCGCAAGCCGCTGCCAGCAGCGCGGCGACTGCGGTGAATCGGGACGAAGACAATGGTTTAGAAAATTTATTCATACGGTTCACCCTTGGAAATAAATCAAGCCATGCAGATACACATGAAGTTTGCAGCATCCGTGGATTGCGATTTTTACGGCCTGTCAGCAATCGGTGCGACTTCTTGTACGAAAATCACCAATTGACATCACAAACAGAACGATGATTGATACATAGATCGATTATTAAGGTCAAAGTTCAATCAGAAACATTTATTGTTCTAATTACAAACGCAACATTCGTAACAACTGGCAAGAGTCACCCTCTTTTCGCTGGATTTTTTGCGGCAAGCGATAACAATGCCACTGTTACAAATAAATCGCTAAGGAAGATCATGGCAACGACAAACAACCGCACTGACAAGATCCTCGTGGTGGATGACGATGCCCGTATCCGCGAC
Organism: Comamonas sp.; assembly: GCF_036643215.1. Classification (GTDB taxonomy): domain Bacteria; phylum Pseudomonadota; class Gammaproteobacteria; order Burkholderiales; family Burkholderiaceae_C; genus Comamonas. The sequence goes on from NZ_JAVXSJ010000031.1 coordinate 21,295, forward strand.
CTGCTGCGCCGCTACCTGACGCAAGAAGGTTTCGAGATCATGATTGCCGAGGACGGCAAGGCGCTCAACCGCATCCTGCTGCGCGAAACTGTCGATCTGATCGTGCTCGACCTGATGATGCCCGGCGAAGACGGCCTGTCCATCTGCCGCCGCCTGCGCGCTGCCAATGACCGCACGCCCATCATCATGCTGACCGCCAAGGGCGAAGACGTTGACCGTATCGTGGGTCTTGAAGTGGGTGCCGATGACTATCTGGGCAAGCCCTTCAACCCCCGCGAATTGCTGGCCCGCATTCACGCCGTGCTGCGCCGCCGCCCGCCACAAGAAGCGCCCGGCGCTCCCTCTGGCGATAACGAAGTGGCAACCTTTGGCCCCTTCACCTTTGATCTGGGCACCCGCGTGCTGCAAAAAAATGGTGAAGAGCTGCCACTGACCACGGGCGAATTCGCCATGCTCAAGGCGCTGGTACGCCACCCACGCCAGCCACTGTCGCGTGAAAAGCTGGCCCTGCTGGCCCGCGGCCGCGAGTTTGAGCCCTTTGACCGCAGCCTGGATGTGCAAGTCTCCCGTCTGCGCAAGCTGATTGAGGAAGACGCGGCTGCGCCGCGCTATATCCAGACCGTCTGGGGCGTTGGCTATGTCTTCGTACCCGATGGCATGAACTAATCGACTCTGCCCGGCGCAGATCGACCATGCGCAACAAGCCGCCTCTCCTGGCGGCTTGTTGCATTGAGAGCCGCCAAAAAGCCCGCTTCGTTAAATATCTGAAACAAGAACGGCTCTTTTTGGACAACCCGTAACCCTTGCCCTGCCGTTTGCGCGTACGCTTGGGTTCAGTTTATTTTCAGCTTTGCTGCCCATGAGTGCTTTCCACGACACGCCACCCGATGCCACCAGCCCCGTACCTCTGGAGTACGAGCGGCGCACCACGGCGCGTTCCCCACTGGGCCTGAATCTCTTCTGGCGCACCTTCTGCCTGCTGGCCCTGCTGCTGGTCGGCAGCATTCTGGCGTGGCTGCAAACGCTGAGAGCGCTGGACTTTGAGCCCCGTACCCTGCAAACGGCCAAGCAAGTCGCCTCCATGGTCAACCTCAGCCGCGCAGCGCTGGAGCATTCGGACGCGATCAACCGCGTCTCGCTCATCAAGACCATGGCCGATCAGGAAGGCGTGCGCATCTTGCCGCGCGAGCCCGGTGACACTTTTGAACTGCTGGAGCAAAACTCGCTGGGCCAGAAGCTGACCGAAGAACTCACCACCCGCCTGGGCTACGGCACGGTGGTGGCGCGCAGCGTGAATGGCGAGCAAGGCCTGTGGGTGGGCTTCACCATCAACGGGGACCGCAACTGGATGCTGATGGACCAGTCGCGCTTTACCCCCGCCAGCGGGCAGACATGGCTGATCTGGCTGATTACGGCGGCTCTGCTGTCGCTGGTGGGTGCTGCCGCCATTGCGCGGCTGATCAACCGGCCGCTCAAGCAACTATCCTATGCGGCCAACCGCGTGCGCGAAGGTGACTTCGACGCCAGCCAGCTCGACGAAGAAGCCGTGACCAGCGAAATCCGCGAGGTCAATATCGGCTTCAATCGCATGGCCAAAAAACTGGCCAAGCTGGAGCAAGACCGCGCCGTGATGCTGGCCGGCATCTCCCACGACCTGCGCACGCCGCTGGCGCGCCTGCGCCTTGAGACGGAAATGAGCGTGTACGACGACGTGGCGCGCGAGCACATGGTGGCCGACATCGTGCAGCTGGATGCCACCATCGACAAATTTCTGGACTATGCCCGCCCAGACCACCGCGTCATGCTCAGCCCTGTGGATCTGCATGCGGTGGTCGCGTCCTGCGTCTATGCCGTGCAGGATCACCGCGAGCTGCAGATCACCATGAACGTGCCCGATAACCTCTACGTTCTGGCCGACGAGGTGGAGCTGGCCCGCGTGATCTCCAACCTGTTTGAGAATGCCCGCCGCTACGGCAAGACGCCATCGACCGACATCACCGAAGTGGATGTGATTGCCAAAGAGAGCGAAAAATGGGTGGTCATTCGCATACGCGACCACGGTAAGGGCGTGCCGCCCGAGCAAATTTCCAACCTGACGCAGCCCTTCTTCCGGGGCGACACTGCCCGCACCGCTGCCGCTGGCGCGGGTCTGGGCCTGTCTATCGTCGATAAAACGGTGCAGCGCATGGGCGGCATGTTTGCACTGTCCAACTCATCCACTGGCGGGCTGGTTGCCCACCTGCAGTTGCAGCGTGCCATGGGGGTAACGCCCAGCGCCGCCCCCGAGCAGCGCCTGCAGCGCCCTCAGGTCAAACGCAATCTGCCGCGCGACAAAAAAGATGAGGACGGCCTTTACGAGGCTTGAGCCTGCAAAGCCGCCACGGACTCAAGCCTTGTAAAGTAAGACCACCGCCCGCGCTTCCATGGCCTGCTGTAGGCCTACCGGGCCCATCTTCTCAGCCGTCTTGGCCTTCACGTTGACCTGCTCCACATCCAGTGCCAGCACCTGAGCAATGCGCTCACGCATCTTCTCGATATGCGGCGCCAGCTTGGGAGCCTGCGCCACGATGGTGCTGTCGATATTGCCAATCTCAAAACCCTTGGCGCGCACGCGGCGCACGGCCTCAGCCAGCAGCACGGCTGAGTCTGCGCCCTTGAACTGGGGGTCGGTGTCCGAAAAATGACGGCCAATATCGCCCAGCGCCGCAGCGCCAAACAGGGCGTCGGTAATCGCGTGCAGCAGCACGTCGGCATCGGAATGGCCCAGCAGGCCCAGGGTGTGCGGCACTTCCACGCCACCCAGAATCAGCTTGCGACCCGGCACCAGCGCATGCACATCCCAGCCTTCACCAATACGAAAATTCATACAAAATCCTTTTCTAGCGCTTATAAATAAAGCGCTATCAGCTATCAATTTAATATTAATTAGTGTTCAGCATCACTTTTAGCGAGCAACCCGGCGCTGCATCAGCACGGCCTCAGCCAGCGCAAAATCATCGGGATAGGTCACCTTGAAGTTCTGCGCGCCGCCGGGCACCAGCAGCGGCGCGTGGCCTGCCAGTTCCATGGCGCTGGCCTCGTCCGTCACCGCATCGCCCGCCGCCTGCAAGGCTGCCAGCAACGCGCCGATGCGGAACATCTGCGGCGTCTGCGCCAGCCATTTATCGCTGCGGTCTACCGTCTGCGCCACACGGGCTGCGCCCCTGTCTGTCGATTGCTGTTTCAGCGTGTCGGGCAATTTCAGCGCCAGCAGGCCACCCACCGCATCGGGCAAGCAAGCATCCATCAGCGTGTTGACCTGCGCGCCCGTCACCAGGCAACGCGCCGCATCATGTACCAACACCCAGTCAGCAGCGCTTGCGCCCATGCGCAGCAGCTCTTGCAGGCCGTTGGTCACCGTCTCGGCACGGGTTGCGCCGCCGCAAGAGGCCACGGCAAGTCGGCTTTCAAGGGCGCGCGCCTGCCAGAAGGTGTCAGCTGGTGAGATAACTACCAGCACCTGGTGCATGCGCACCACCTGCAGCATGGCCGCCAGCGTGTGCATGACCATAGGCTGGCCTGCCACGCTCTGGTATTGCTTTGGCAGCTCAGGCGCTGGAGCATCGGCCGCAATGGCACGTGAGCCCACGCCAGCGCAGGGAATCAGCGCCCAGCAGCGCGGCGCGGCCGCCTGTTCGGCAAGGGATGAAGACGCTGCAGCAGCGTTTGCCTTGGCGTCCGGCATGGACTCAGGCGAGAAAAACCGATCTGTCATGCGCTCTATTTTAAAATTACTGTTTCGCCCGAAAGCGGATCCGCCAAATCTTTGGCCCTGCTTTCGGCTTGCATCACCGAGAGGTGCCCCCATTTTGAGTGAATGTGTCGCCAATCGTCAGCCCTGTGCTGACTGGCCTGTGAGCCAAGCCCTTAAGGGGCAAACTCGCCTGTACTCAATCTGTCCCCGTTTTAACGCATGCAGCCAGCGCCTGTGCCCGGCTGCATCTGCTCGTCTGTGAAAACCATGCAACTGCCCAAGCTCACTCCTGGTAAACGCTTTCACCTGCCCCGCCCCACCGGCAGCGCCGATGCACTGCTGCTGGCCAAGCTGGGCGAGCGCGAGAAAGGCGATGGCCGCGTGACTGCCATCGTCACGGCCGATGCATCCGATGCACGCCGCCTGATGGAAGAGATGGCCTTTTTCGCGCCAGACCTGCGCTGCGCCCTGTTCCCCGACTGGGAGACCCTGCCTTACGACGGTTTCTCACCGCACCAGGACTTGATCAGCGAGCGGCTGGCTGCCCTGTGGCGCATCAACCAGCGCGATAAGGAGCACGGGGCCGATGTGGTCATCGTGCCCGCCACCACGGCGCTGTACCGACTGGCGCCTCCGTCTTTTCTGGCGGGCTACACCTTTGAATTCAAAAGCGGGCAAAAGCTCGATGAAGCCAAACTCAAGGCCCAGCTCACGCTGGCGGGCTATCAGCATGTGTCGCAAGTAGTCAGCCACGGTGAATATGCGGTGCGCGGCGGCCTGATTGACCTGTTCCCCATGGGCTCGCAAGTGCCGTATCGCGTTGATCTGTTTGATAACGAGATCGACTCCATCCGCACTTTTGACCCCGACACTCAGCGCAGCCTGTACCCCGTACCCGAAGTGCGCCTGCTGCCCGGCCGCGAATTCCCCATGGACGAGGACGCACGAGCCAAGTTCCGCAGCCGCTGGCGCGAGATGCTGGAAGGCGACCCCACGCGCAGCCGCGTCTACAAAGACATGGGCCTGGGCATTGCCACGGCCGGCATCGAGTACTACCTGCCGCTGTTCTTTGACGAAACCGCTACGGTGTTTGACTACCTGGGCGACGAAGCGACGGTGGTGCTGCACGGCGATCTGGAGCCCGCCTTTCAGCGCTTTTGGCAAGACACCAAGGACCGTTACCGTCTGGTGCAGGGCGACCCTGATCACCCTGCCCTGCCGCCTGAGACGCTGTTCCTGACCTCTGAGCAGTTCTATACCCGCAGCAAAGAGCACGCCCAGCTGGCCCTGCGCCCCGGCACCGAAGACGTGGCCGACAGCGCTATTTTTCAGAAACTCACGGACTTGTCCGTCGTTCGCGGCGCCGAAGACCCGCTGGCCAAGCTGCAAAAACATATAGCAGCTTCCGCAAGCCGGGTGCTGCTTCTGGCCGAATCGGATGGCAGACGTGAAAGCCTGCTGGACTTCTTCCGTGCCTCGGGCGTCAACCCACCTGTGTTTGATTCACTGGCTGAGTTCCAGACCGATACGACGGAAAAAATCGGCATTGCCACCTCGAGCTTGATGAATGGCTTTGCCTGGGTGGAAGAAGGTCTGGACTTCGTCACTGAAACCGAACTTTTCGCCACCAGCCCCACGGGCCGCCGCCGCCGCAGACAGGAGCAGGTCAGCGATGTAGAAGCGCTGATCAAGGACTTGTCTGAGCTGAAAGTGGGCGACCCCATCGTTCACTCCGATCACGGCATTGGCCGCTACCGTGGCCTCATCAATATGGACATGGGCCAGAAAAACCCCGACGGCACCCCCGCGCTGCAGGAGTTTCTGCACCTGGAGTACGCAGCCAGCGCCGTGCTCTATGTGCCCGTGAGCCAGTTGCACTACATCAGTCGCTACACCGGCGTATCGCCTGACGATGCGCCGCTGCACAAGCTGGGCGGCGCGCAATGGGAAAAAGCCAAACGCAAGGCTGCCGAGCAGGTACGCGACTCAGCGGCGGAGCTGCTCAACATCTACGCCCGTCGTGCGGCGCGCCAGGGCCATGCCTTCCGCTTCCCAACGGCAGACTACGAGCAGTTTGTGGCTGACTTCGGCTTTGAAGAGACCGCCGACCAGAACGCCGCCATTCATGCCGTGATTCAGGACATGATCTCGCCCCAGCCCATGGATCGCCTGGTCTGCGGCGATGTGGGCTTTGGCAAGACCGAAGTCGCCCTGCGCGCCGCCTTTGTGGCGGCCATGGGCGGCAAGCAGGTGGCGTTTCTGGCGCCCACCACGCTGCTGGCCGAGCAGCATTACCAGACGCTGGTCGATCGCTTTTCCAAGTGGCCCATCAAGGTGGCCGAGGTATCGCGCTTTCGCTCCGGCAAAGAGATTACCGCTGCCATCAAGGGCATTGCCGACGGCACGGTGGACATCGT
>NZ_JAVXSJ010000032.1:0-27426 GCF_036643215.1 Comamonas sp.
GCGGTGCTGGGTCAAAGCTCGCTGCGCGGTATGACGGCGCTGTTTGTCGGTCTGGCTGCTGGCTGCATTGGCATGGACCAGATCTCTGGCGCTGCCCGTTACACCGGCGGCAAGATGGAACTGCTGGACGGTATCGACATCGTGCTGGTGGCCGTGGGCCTGTTTGCCGTGGCTGAAGTGCTGTATGCCGCCATCTACGAAGGCAAGGTTGAAGAATCGCAGAACAAGCTGACCCGCGTGCACATGACCAAGCGCGACTGGAAGCGTTCTGTTCCTGCCTGGATTCGCGGCACCGTCATCGGTACACCGTTTGGCTGTATTCCCGCTGGTGGTACCGAGATCCCTACCTTCCTGAGCTATGCGACCGAAAAGAAGCTGGCCAAGGGTGAAGACAAGGCTGAGTTTGGCAAGCAAGGCGCTATTGAAGGTGTGGCCGGCCCTGAAGCCGCCAACAACGCCACGGTGACGGCTGCGCTGATTCCTCTGCTGACACTGGGCATTCCTACCAGCAACACCACTGCGGTGCTGCTGGGCGCATTCCAGAACTACGGCATCAACCCCGGCCCGCAACTGTTCACGACCTCGGCCGCTCTGGTCTGGGCACTGATTGCATCGCTGTACATCGGCAACGTGATGCTGCTGGTGCTGAACCTGCCCATGGTCGGCCTGTGGGTCAAGCTGCTGAAGATTCCACGCCCTCAGCTGTACGCCGGCATCTTGATCTTCGCAACGGTGGGTGCTTACGGCATGCGCCAGAGCGCATTCGATCTGTTCCTGCTCTACGGCATTGGCGTGCTGGGCGTGATCATGCGTCGCTTTGACTTCCCCACAGCACCTGTGGTGGTCGGCATGATTCTGGGCCCTCTGGCAGAAGCGCAGATGCGCAATGCGGTGTCGATTGGCGAAGGCAGCTGGTGGATCTTCCTGCAGCGCCCCATGTCGCTGACGCTGATCATCATTGTGCTGTCGGTGCTGATCGTTCCTCGCGTGCTCAAGCGCATGTCGGACGCTAAACAGGCGAGAGAGGCTGCCGCCGCCTGATCGTATTTCCTAGCCTGCTGCGGGTACTTCACGCATGGAGCCCGTTGCATTCACATCCCCTGTTCATGTTATTGAACAGGGGATTTTTTTATGGACGAAAGAAAGCCTGGCGTAATTGCTGCAGAAGCTAGGGATAGCCCTTGGTGATACCGCTTCTGTTTGTTTTTATAGTTATGAGAAATATCTAATTGAGACCTGAACAGGCCGCACTCATGAACCATCAAGACCTGATCGCCATTGACTTTCACACCCATGCCGAAGTCAGCTGCCGCAACCCTTTTGACAGCTATGGTGAGGAATACGACCGAGCCGCCGACAAGTACTTTGGCAGTGCGCTGCGTCCCACCATTGCCGAGACCATTGCCTACTACCGCGAGCGCAAGATCGGCCTGGTGATGTTCACCGTAGATAGCGAAGCGCAGCTGGGCCGCCGCCGCATCCCGAACGAAGAAATTGCCGACGCCGCACGCGAGAACAGCGACATGATGGTGGCCTTTGCCAGCATTGACCCTCACAAAGGCAAGATGGGCGCGCGCGAGGCCGAGCGATTGATTACGGAGTGCGGCGTCAAAGGCTTCAAGTTTCACCCCACGGTGCAGGGCTTTCACCCCTACGACCGCATGGCGTGGCCGATTTATGAAGTCATCAACCACTACAAGCTGCCCGCCATCTTTCACACAGGGCACAGCGGCATTGGCAGTGGCATGAAGTGTGGCGGTGGCCTTCGTCTTGCCTACAGCAACCCCATGCTGCTGGACGATGTGGCCGTGGACTTTGGCGATATGCAAATCGTCATGGCCCACCCCAGCTTCCCTTGGCAGGACGAGGCGATTTCGGTGGCGTTGCACAAGCCGAATGTCTGGATCGACCTCTCGGGCTGGAGTCCCAAGTACTTCCCCAAGCAGCTGGTGCAATACGCCAACACCTTGCTCAAGGATCGTGTGCTGTTCGGTAGTGACTTTCCGCTGATCACGCCAGAGCGATGGATGAAGGACTTCGAGGTCGCCGGCTTCAAGCCCGAAGTCATGCCCGGTATTCTCAAAGACAATGCCGTACGCTTGCTGGAGCTGGACAAGAAGCGCGATTGAGTGCCTGCATGCATCAAGCAAAGAGGATCACCGAGGTGATCCTTTTTTAATAGCTGCTAGCGCAAGCAGTGATTACGCTTGAACGGGTTTTTCGTCCCATACCTGATGGCTGGCGACCCGGGCCACAAACTGCTTTGCCAGTAACTGGGACATGGCGCGTTGCTGCTCCAGCCATTGCTTCTCATCTTCGGACTGCAACTCGCGCGGCGGCTGCAGCTCGCCCATGGCATGCACCAGCATCTCTTCAAAGCCCTTCCAGCGCTCCTGCGCATCGGGCATTTTTCGCAGCAGGTTGGTGTAGAGGTTTTCCAGCAATGCCTCATGCAGCGCCAGCCGGCTGGCCAATTCAAGTCCAAAGTTGTCAGGAAGAGTCATGGCAAATAAATTCGAGATGATGGGTCATTCTCTACGACAAAGCGTTCGTTGCTTATTTGGGTTTTTCTCCATATTCCGATGGCCGTATCTTTCATGAGCACGGCAGCGCAGATGCTTGTGCAGTGAGGCTGTGACGGACGACACAAAAAAGCTGCCAAGCCTGAGAGGCGTGGCAGCGTCAAACACAAGAACAATCAGTGTGTCAGAAGAGCTTAGGGCTTGGCAGTAGCCAGCACGCGGCCTTGCTTGTCGCGAATTTCGATGGACATGGGCTCGAAGCGCACGTTGTTGCTACCCACAGGGACATCCATGGCAAACATATAAATACGTGCTTTCAGTTGGTACTTGGTGCGCAACTGCTCGATCTCACGGGCCTGGTTCTCATCGCTGACCTTGAGCAGGGCAAATGGACCGATGTGGTCAAACTCTGCCTTGTAGCCGTAGATGTCGTTGAAATAACGGTACGAGCCAGAGCTCAGTAGCTTCATGGGAAAGGCAGACTGGTTGAAGTCAAAGGTTTCCAGCGGGGTGTCGCTCACATCCATATAGACATAGCGGCGGCTCTTGGCAGCTTCGATTTCCTGGTCGATGCCGGGCGTGAGCGCCTTGAGCATGTCGTTTTTCTTGAAGTTGTCGCTTTCACGGCTGTAGTTGCTGGAAATATTGCCTGCAATAGCCGCGTAGTCGGCTGGCATGCCGCTGAGTGTCAGATTCAGGAACATCAGCTGTTTACCGCTGTCCAGCTCTGCATAATCGGTCAATGCCTTGCTCTGATCGCCGCGTGGTGCTTTGGCTGCAATGGTTTCCTTGGCTTTTTCTTCCACTTTGTGCTTGCTTGCATCCGACAGGCTGGGCTTGGCGGCTTCCTGCTTGCCCGCATCGGTTTCGGATTTGCCGCAGGCAGTCAGTGCAACAGCGGCAGAAATGGCAGTCAGAATCAGCTGATATTTCATGATGGAAATCAATTTCTATGAATAAGCAAAGGGAGAGAGGAAATCAACGTGATTTCTTGAAAGCAATGAAGGCGCCAGCAATCGCGAAAGCCAGAGCGGCATAAAAGCCAAGCCCCAAGGAGATGGCTTGCATCACGGCTTTCATCATTTGGTCTGCCATCTGAGCGGCAAATGCGTTGCCCAGGCCGTTGGCAAGCTCGCGGGCCTCGGAAGAGCCGGAGCGAATCTTGATCCACACAGAAATCATGCTCAGTACCATGAAGACCAAGGGAGCTGCAGCACCCCAGACCGCCAAGCGGTGCTTCCAGACCATGGGTAAAAACAGCATCAGCGCGCTGACCCAGGCCAGAAATCCATAAAAGCCAGAGCTGGGCATCCTGCGGCCTAGAGAGTCAAGGTTGCCCTGACCGGCAAAGCCAAGAACTTGAAATAGATTGAGATTGACGGAATAGCTGGCGCTGACCTGAATGACCAAGGTGTTGAGCGCATACCACGACAGCAGCAAGCCCACGAAAATGACAAGGCGGGGGATGCCGATTGTTGAGAGGAGGTTCTTGCTCAATTGTTGGGTCAGCTCTTTGGCTGCGGGTAAACCGTCTGCCTGAACCTTGTCGCTGAGCTGCTTGAGCTTTTGCCCCATTTCGGACGGAATATCCACGGCGTACAGAGAAATCAGATCCCCCATGGGATTGACTTCAATATGGACGCTTGCGCCTAGCTTTGGGGGCGTATCAGAGCGCCAGTGCTGCTCGATGGTGAACTCGTACCGCTCTCCGCTCGAAGAAACCAAGCCATTGCCATTTTGGCCATCACGCAATATTTTTCCGGTCAGCATTAATATTTCTCTGGATGCATAAAAAATTACATCAATGCAGGAATTTTCTTGATTCATTAAAAAATACAAAATAAATAAATTAAAAATGTGGTGTTTTTAATGATTGAAAATGGTTTTAATTATTTTTGATAAATTTCAATTAATAAATTGAACCCTTTTCCTTATTCGTTCGAATAAGTGTCAAGGCTTAGTGCGATAAGAGCGTGGGAGTAAAGCGCTTGCGGATTTTTCAGCACACACAACCCCACTGGCGCTGGGATTTCGGCGGCTCGCTAGCATTCCCGCTGGACTCTCAGTGAAAGATCAGGGCAGGAGTGGCAGTCATGGGCTTTGTGGTGGATTTGATTCGTGAATACGGCTTCGGCATCGTCTTTCTCAATGTGCTGATTGAGCAGATGGGCGCGCCCATTCCGGCTTATCCGGTGCTGGTGGTGACGGGCGCGCTGGAGGGTACAAGCATGGCGCGGCTGGGCTTGCTGACGCTGCTTGCCGTGGCTGCGGCGCTGATTGCTGATGTTCTCTGGTATCACGCGGGCAAAGCTTATGGGCACAAGGTGCTGGGGCAGATCTGCCGCATCTCGCTCTCGCCCGATGCCTGTATTCGCCAGACGGAATCTGTGTACGGCCGCTGGGGTGCCAAGTCTTTGCTGGTGGCCAAGTTTGTGCCCGGCTTTGCCTCGATTGCCAGCGCGCTGGCCGGGGTGGTGGGGACGCCGTTTCGCACCTTTTTGCTATTTGACACTCTGGGCGCGCTGATCTGGGTGGGCTCGGCCGTGTTTCTGGGTTCGCTGTTCAGTACCACGGTGCAGGATTTGCTGGATGTGCTGACGGCGCTGGGCAAATGGGGGCTGCTGCTTTTGACGGTGGCCTTTGCCGTCTTTCTGACCCGCAAATGGCTGCAGCGCCAGCGCGTGGTGCGCTCGCTCAAGATGCCGCGCATCTCTGTGGGCGAGCTGGCCGATTTGCATGCGCAGGGAATCTGCCCCACGCTGATTGATGTGCGCGAGCCCATGCTGTTTGACATGGGCCATATCCCCGGTGCGCACTCCTGGATGGCGGGTGGCAAAAAAGGCAAGGCGGCTTATGAAAATTTGCTGCCCAGCGATCAGCATCGCCACGGCGTGGTGGTGTATTGCGACTGCCCCAATGAAATATCAGCCGCTACCGTAGCCAAGCGCTTGCAGCGCGCAGGCTTTCGGGATGTGCGCCCGCTGGAAGGTGGCTTGTCTGCCTGGGAGGCTGCTGGGCTATTGGTTGAAGGAATTCCAGACACGGTAGTCGCCGCCCGCGTGGATTAATTCAGCGGCACAAAAAAGCCCTGTCATGCAAGCACATGACAGGGCTTTTTTAATGAGTGTGCTTGGCGATCTGCTTTACTTGCCAGCAGGCATGGAGCAGTGGCCGCCCTGCGCGGCTTGGCCGGAACCCGCTGCAATCAGCGGCGCTTCAAAGCGCAGGTCAATGGTGGGGGAGCTATGGACATCCCAAGCCAGAAAGACGACGAGCACCGCCCAGAAGGCAGCGCGCAAGGTGGTTTGTGAAGTCATGGTGCGTTCCTTGCTCAAAAGCCGAAGTGGCGACGAATGCGCAGGCCAAAGATGGTGCCCGCAAATGCCAGAGGCACCCAGATCCAGCCGTGGATGGAGCCCGTGGAAATGCCCGAGAGCATGGCGCCCACATTGCAGCCAAAGGCCAAGCGCGAGCTATAGCCCAGCACCAGCCCTGCGACCAGTGCCACGATCCATTGCGTGCCGGTTAGCGCCTTGGCGGCCACAGGTTTGCCGGCAGCAATCCACAGCGCGCCGCCCAGGATGCCGATATTGGTGATGCTGGTCACATCCAGCAGCACGGTGTCATGCAGGCGCGCGGCGTTGCCGGGCTGGCTCCAGAACCAGTTGCTGGCCAGATCGATTGCACCCGTGGCATTGGCCACCTTGGCGGCCCACAGGCCAAAGCCATAGACCACGCCCCAGGGCTGGCCTGCAATGATGAGGTTGAGCGTAGCCAGCACGGCCAGCAGCACGGCGCCCACCAGCCACTTGCGCACCAGCAGGGGCTTGGCAGGGCGGTTAAGAGACGCATTGGCTTTTTTGACATACAGCGCCACGCCTGCTGCCACTACGGCCAGTGCGGCCAGCGTGGTGACCAGCGCCGGTGCCCAGCCCCATTCGGTGACCAGGCCCACGGGCGCGGTATTGCCCAGGTCCAGCCACCAGCCCAGATGCAGGCTGCCCGCAAAGCTGCCAATGGCAAACAGCGGCAAGATGGCTGTGTTCATCGGTATGCCCATGCCCGCCTTGTACAGCGTGCCGCTGCCGCAGCCGTCGGCAATCTGCATGCACAGACCAAATACAAAAGCACCCACCAGCAAGCTGATACTGGGTGGGCCAAGTGCGGCAGTCAGTTCAGGAAAATGGCCCAGCAAGGGCATGGCGAGGGCTGCAGCCAGGGCCAGCAGCAAGAGCTGGCCAAAGATGCCGCTGCCGTCTTTTTCCTCGACCAGCATGCGCCAGCCGGTGGTGAAGCCAAAGCGCTTGCCAGCCAGCACGGCACCCAGGCCAATGCCCACGGCAAACAAGGCCGCCTGACGCACCGAGACGGACCACAGCAGCCAGCCAAAGAAGAGGGCCAGCAGGGCCGTAATGGGAAGTCGTTTCATTATTGGTATTGATTTGATAGCTTCCAGCGCTTGATGCATAAGCGCTGGAGCCTGTTTTTATTTAAAATTCTTTTCCCACCACTTCTGGGCGTCGTATGCCAGCGATTGAGCGCGACCCGGCTGATTGGCCATGCGCGGTGCATCCTTGGATTGCGTCCAGTCAACCATGGACCCTGCATACAGCTTCACATTGGGCAGGCCGGCCATTTCAGACAGGCCAAACCAGTCTGTAGCCGCCCAGTGGCCGGTGTTGCAGAAGGCCACCATGTCCTGACCTTGCTGGCGCTGGATCTGGCTGGCAATGGTCTTGGCCTTTGCTGCATCGACAAACAGCGTGCTGCCGGGCACAAACCACTGGTTGAAATCCAGCTGCTGCGCGCCGGGCAAAGTGCCAGACAGCTTGGCGGCAGGCGCGCGGGTTTTGCCCTGATAGAACGCATCGGGGCGCGAATCAACCAGTGCGGCGTTGGACAGGTCTACGTGCTTGCCCACATCTTGCTGCGTGGCCAGCCAGTTCGCGTCAAAACTGGGCGCGTAGCTGCTGGGGGTGATCTGCAGGGTGGTCTTGCCCACCGGCTTGCCTGCGGCTTCCCATGCCTTCATGCCGCCATTGACGATGGACAGCTCTTTCAGGCCAAGGCTCTTGAGCGTCCAATACACGCGGGCTGTGGCGCCAAAGTCCGTGGCGTCGGCACCGCTGGAAATCACCACGGCGTGGGTCGCAGGCGTCAGGCCCAGCGATTGCACCAGCGCCACCAGCTTGGGCTGATCGGGCAGCTCGCCGGGATTGGTCGCAGGGCCGCGCCATTTGCCATAGGGTGCGTTAGCGGCCTTGTCGATGTGACCGGCCTCAAAGGCTTTGGGGTCGCGGATATCGATGAGGCGCACGTCGGCCTGCTGCAGCAGGGGCTGCAATTGTTCGGGAGTGAGCAGGGGCTGGGCGGCAAGCGCCCAACTGCTGGCAGTCAGGCCCAAGCCCAGACCCAGCGAATAGATGGTTAGAGAGTTTTTCATGACAGGAGTCGGACGATGCCGAGTCGTAAAGCGGGCTTGGCTATGCCCAATGCCTCTATTGTCCTGTCTTGCCGCGATCAGCCCAACGATGAAGAACTTGTCTGCTTATTGCCTGTGGTCATGAAAACCAGATGCGGTGAGGCGTTGTCTAAAAATCAGAGTCAATAAACGGTATAGCGCTTGATGGGTAAGCGCTAGCAGCTATTGAATCAGGAGTGGGTGTTCAGGCTCGGTGCAGGTTGTGGTTTGCGATTGCCCATGCTGCAGCCGAGGTTGCGATTGAAGTTGAGGTGGCGGCTGGCTCAGCGTGGGCCTTATTCGCCCTGCAAGAATGGAAGGAAAGCGGTTCGCTTGGCCGCGAGTTATTGCTGCGCACCTATGGCCTTGGCGCGCTGGGCGCGGGCCTTGAGTTCGGCATCGTCCTCGCGCTGCGTGGGCCAGCCCTGCATGTGCTGCTGGGCAATATTGCTCAGGGCCGTTAGCCATGGCGCGCTGTCGTTCAGGCAGCCTATGTATTCAAACTGCTTGCCGCCGGCGTGCAGAAAGGCCTCGCGCGCTTCCTGGCTGATTTCTTCCAGTGTTTCAAGGCAGTCGCTGGTAAAGCCGGGGCAGACCACATCCACGCGCTGGGTTCCGGCCTGCGCCAAGGCAATCAGCGATGGTTCGGTATAGGGCTCCAGCCACTTGGCCTTGCCAAATCGCGACTGGAAGGTGACCAAATACTGATCGGCATTGAGCTTCAGGCGCTCGGCCAGCAGGCGCGCGGTTTTGTGCGATTCGCAGTGATAGGGGTCGCCCAGGTGCAGGGTGCGCTCGGGCACGCCGTGAAAGCTCATCACCAGCTTTTCCCCCCGGCCATGGCCGCGCCAGTGCGCTTCGATGCGCTGGGCCAGTGCGTCGATATAGCCCGCATCGTCGTGGTAGCGGTTTACAAAGCGCAGCTCAGGAATGTGGCGCTGGGTCTTTGCCCAGTCATACACGGCATCAAACACGCTGGCCGTGGTTGTGCCCGAGTACTGGGGGTACAGCGGCAAAATCAGAATGCGCGTGCAGCCTTCTTTTTTGAGGGTGTCCAGTTGAGCCTCGATGGACGGCTTGCCATAGCGCATGGCGGGCAGCACCTGCACATTGTGGCCGCGCTCGCCCAGCCAGCCGCGCAGCAGTGTGGCCTGGCGCGTGGTCCAGTGCAGAAGTGGGGAGCCGTCTTTTTCATGCCAGACCGTGGCGTACTTGGCGGCAGATTTGGCCGGGCGCGTGCGCAAGATGATGCCGTGCAGAATCGGCCACCAGGCGAGCTTGGGAATCTCGACGACTCGGTCATCGCTCAGAAACTGGGCCAGATACGGGCGCACGGCTGCGGCAGTAGGGGCATCGGGTGTGCCTAGATTGCACAGCAGAATGCCGGTGCGGGCTGATTGATCGTGGCGGAAGCTGGGTTCGGGCGCAAAGCGTGAAGGCATGGCGCAATTGTGTCAGCTAAGAAGAGAGTGTGGCAGCTCTGCGAGTTTGCATTGCCGCTATCCTTGCGGGTATGCAAGCTCAAGAGACTATCAATCCCGCCATCGAAACCCTGCAGCAACTGCGCGCCAGCGGGCAGATTCGTGCCATCAGCTTGGATCTGGATGACACGCTATGGCCCATCTGGCCCACCATTGCCAAGGCCGAAGGCGTTTTGCTGCGCTGGCTGGAGCAGCATGCGCCCAGCACGGCCCAAAGTCTGGGTGATACCGCGACGGTGCGGGCACTGCGCCATGAAATTGTGACGCTGCGCCCTGATCTGAAAGCCGACCTGAGTGGTCTGCGCCGCGAATCCATTCGTCTGGCTCTGACGCGTGCTGGGGACGACCCGGCACTGGCCGAGCCTGCATTCGATGAATTTTTTGCAGCACGCCATCAAGTGGATCTGTTTGACGACGCATTGCCTGCCTTGCAGTTCTTCTCGCAGCGCTGGCCAGTCGTGGCGCTTTCCAACGGCAATGCCAACGTGAATGTGGTGGGCATTGGTGAGCACTTCAAGGCATCTCTGTCGGCCAGCGGTGCGGGCATGGCCAAGCCGGATGTGCGCTTTTTTCAGGCCGCAGCCGATGCCGTGGGTGTCGCGCCAGAGCATGTGCTGCATATCGGCGATGACGCCGCTCTGGATGTGCAGGGCGCCATGGATGCGGGTATGCACGCGGTGTGGCTTAACCGTGAGCAGGTAGCATGGCCTTGCGTGGGTCCTGAACCCCACGTCACAGTCGCCAGCCTTTGGCAGTTGTGTCAGGGGCTGGCAGATCGTTGACCTGACGAGCGAGAGCGTGCGCGGGTCGGCGAAGAGGAATTGCCTATGCCTACCTGCCAGACCGCCTGTCTTTTCACCCCGCCACCACTGGCGCCGGTGCACACCATCTCCTGGAATCAGCCGCTGGTGTGGCTTTCCAGAGCCTTGCGGGACATTGCTAACGCTCCTTTAATGAGCATGGCGCATGGTCTCATCTTGATCCTGATTGGTGCAGTCATCCTGACCGTGGGGCACAATCGCTTCTGGTTGATGGCAGGAGCCTTGTCTGGCTTTCTGGTGGTGGGGCCTCTGGTGGCCACCAGCCTGTATGCCATCAGCCGGGCCATTGAGCGCGGTGAGACTGCGGACTGGAATCTGATTCGCAAAACCTGGACTCAATGGCAAAGCTGCCATGCCACGGGCCGGGGAGGGTACTGGTGCATGGTGAAGTTTGGTGCGCTGCTGGCGCTGGCGGCCACGGGCTGGGTGCTGATTTCCGCATCGTTGATCACCGTGATGTCGCCCGTGCATGTGGAGACACTGCAGGATTTCATTACGCATGTGGTGCTGGCCAAGGATGGTCAGCTCTTCATGCAATGGATGGCTTTGGGCAGCTTTCTGGCTGCTCCGATATTTGCGTCCAGCGTAGTGGCCATGCCGCTGATGCTGGACAGGCGAGTGACCGTGCGTCAGGCCGTGTTGACCAGCTGGTCCGTGGTTCTGGCTAACCCGGGGCCTATGGCTCTGTGGGCGGCGCTGATTGTATTGTTGACTTTGCTGGGCCTTGGCAGCTATTTGCTGGGGCTGTTGGTTGTGATGCCCTTGCTGGGCCATGCCAGCTGGCATGCTTATCGAGACTTGGTGGATGCCTCGGCATTTGCGTCCAGGGATGAACCGATAGAGCCTGCCGCCTGAGCGCCACACGACCAGGGCCTGGCAAGGCTGTAAGGACCTGGTTGTCGTGATATTTGGCTATACGGAAGAGCAGATCGCCCACTTTTTTCTGACCTGGGGCGTGGGCGCCTTCATCTTGTTCATGGTGTTCATCATCCTGCAGCTGGCGCGCCAGTCCAAGGCAGGAAAGTTCGGCACCTTTGTGATCTGCCTGGGTCTGGGCGTTGGCTTTATTGGCTATGTTGCCAAGATCGCTATTCAGTGGTGGATAGAGAGAAATTAACACCCCCTGAGGCGCTTTGCGCCCTCCCCCTCTCTGGCGCGTAGCTCCGGAGGGGGACGATGCCTTCGCTACGCGGCGGCGCTTGCTCGGCATCTCTGGCTTGAGCTGCGCCCGTTTTTGCTCAGCTCGGCTTGACTTGCGCGCGCTTCAGCACCTTTTGCCAGCGGTTTTGCTCGGTGGCGATGAACTGGGCGAATTGCTCTGGCGTGCTGCCAATGGGTTCCGCCGCATCGCCCAGCAGGCGCTTGAGGGCATCGGGGGCCTTGACGGCTTTGGCGCATTCAACCGCCAGCTTGTCTACATGGGCGCGAGGCAGGGTCGATGGGGCCAGCATGCCGTACCACTGTGTCATTTCAAAACCGGGGAAGCCTTGCTCGGCCACCGTCGGTACATCGGGCAGTTGCGGCAAGCGCTTGGTTGAGCCAGTCGCAATGCAGCGCACCTTGCCTGCCTTGATAAACGGCAGCAGCGCAGCAGCGCCCACGGCGGCGGCATCAAGACGGCCAGAGAGCAGGTCGGTCATCATGGGGCCGGTACCGCGGTAGGGCACGTGCAGCATGAAGATATCAGCCGTCATCTTCAGGTATTCAAACGCCAGATGGCCTGCGCTGCCATTGCCGGCCGAGCCGTAGCCCAGCTTGCCGGGGTTCTTTTTGGCATAGGCCACCAGATCGGCAATGTTCTTGACCGGCAGATCGGGGTGCACCACATACAGGCTAGGCACCTTGGCCAGCAGACTCACGGGTACAAAGTCCTTTTTTGGGTCCCAGGACAGCTTGTCAAAGATATACGGGTTGACGGCCAGTGTGCCGATGTGACCGAGGATGACGGTGCTCTGATCCTCTGCACGCGCGACTTCCTGCATGGCGATATTGCCTGCGGCGCCGGGTTTGTTGTCCACAAACACGTTCTGACCCAGCGTCTTGGAGAGTTCGGCCGCGGTGGAGCGGGCCACGATTTCAGAGCTGCCACCGGGCGCGAAAGGCACAACAAAGCGAATCGGGCGGCTGGGCCAGCTGTCATCGGCTGCCTGAGCCACACCGGGCAGCAAGCTGCTGCAGGCCAGTGCGCCTGCACCGGTCAGCAGATGGCGGCGCGAGATGGTCAGAACTTCGCGGGTGGATTGGTTGAACGTGGATGCCATGTTGTCTCCGTTGCTTTGGTGTTATTTGGCTGAGAGTGAGCCCTCAAACCATGGTTGCAACTGTGGCTGTCAAACGGCTGTCAAACGTGGTGCAGCAGGACTATTCAGGCATCAGGAATACCCTGATGAGAGGGGCTTAACGCTTAGGACTGGTCTGCTTTGACTAGTTCATCTGCCGCCGCCATGCCGCTGCGCACGGCGCCTTCCAGCGTGGCAGGGTAGGGGCCAGCAATGTAGTCGCCGCAGGCCCACAGGCCGTGGCCCAGCGCCTTTTCGGGGCGCTCTACCGCAGGTGTGCAGGCAAAAGTGGCGCGTTTTTCCACCACGGTTTGCACGGCTTCAATGTCTTGCCAGCCCAGTTGCTGGCGGGCTTGCTCCAGCACCTGCTGCTGCAGCGCTTCGCGGTCTGTGCGGCAGTCGCTGATGACAAAGGCCATCAGGCCTTGCTGGGCAGCATCTTCGGTGTGCAGATGGCCGCGATCAAACACAAACTGCGCGGGGGCCGACTCGCCGGGGTGCAGGGCCAGCCAAGGCATGGCAGCTGTCAGGCGGTGGCTGGTGCGGGCGTAAACCGTGGCAATGGCAGTGTGCTCAAGCGCCTGCGCGGTTTGTGCCCAGCTCTGGTAGTGCACGCCGTCTCGGGCGGGCAGGCGTTCGTCTTCGGCGGCCAGCAGGGCCAGCCTTGCGGCCTCATGGGGTGGGCAGGCCAGCAGAACAGCATCAAAGCGCGATTGCTCCAGTGCTGTGGCGATGGCGGGGTTGGCTGTGCGCAGCAGCCATTGCTGGCCTTGGGGGATCAGCTCTTGAATGCGGCTGGCCGTGTGCACGGCGTGGCCCTGGCTTTGCAGCCATTGCGCGGCGGGAACGGGGAACAAATCGCCCAAGCCGCAGCGCGGCACCAGAAAGTGAGAGCCGCCGGTGCCTGCAAACAGCGCATCGTGCAGCACGCGCAAAAAGATGCTGCCGCTGGCCTGCGCTGCGGGCAGGTTCAGAGCCGAGACGCATAGCGGCTCAATAAATTCATCAAGCAGCCGCCCGGGCAGGCCAGTGCAGATATCTGCCACCGTGGCCGTGTCTGCACAGCGAAAGCCCTGCAAACGCCAGCGCACGGCACGGCCCAGCAGGGCAGCGCGTTCGCGCAGCGACCAGCCGCTGGCGCTGGCAATGCCGATCAAGGCATCCAGCGGTGCGGGAAGGTTGGGGAAGGAGAGGCCGCTGCCATCGGCATAGTGCATGGCCAGCGGCTTGCGCAGCAAGGCCTTTTCTGGATCGGTGCCAACCATGCGCATCAGGCGCAGGCAGTCGGCATAGGCGCCAATCAGAATGTGCTGGCCGTTGTCGGCTTCTATGCCACTGGGCAGATCCAGATTGCGCGCGCGACCGCCCAGTTGGCGGCTGGCTTCAAAAACTGTGGGCTGATGGCCGCTGAGCGAGAGCTGTACTGCGGCGGCCATGCCGGCCCAGCCGCCACCGATGATGGCAACTTGCATGGCTGCGATTACATGCGGCCCAGGGCCTGCATCTTCCAGACCAGCCAGAGCTTGCGCAGTGGCGTGAGGCTGATGCGCTGGTGCAGCACCTGAAAGTTCTCGGACTCAATCTCGCGCAGCAGGGTGCGATAGATGCTGGCCATCATCAGGCCGGGCTTTTGGGCACGGCGGTCAGCGTCGGGCAGTAGCGAGAAAGCCTTGTCATACAGGCCATGAGCGCGCTCGGCCTGAAAACGCATCAGCGCGGTAAAGCGGTCTGAATATTCGCGCTTGGTAATCTCGTGGGCCTTCACGTCGAATTGCTGCAGATCGCTGATGGGCAGGTAGATGCGGCCGCGCATGGCGTCTTCGCCCACATCACGAATGATGTTGGTGAGCTGCAGCGCCTGCCCCAGCGTGTGGGCGTATTCGGTGGTGCGCTCGTCGGTCTGGCCAAAGATGCGTGCTGCGACTTCGCCTACCACGCCTGCCACCAGATGGCAGTAGCGCTGCAGACCGGCATAGTCCAGATAGCGGGTCTGGTCCAGATCCATCTGGCAGCCTTCGATCACGCCTTGCAGATGGCGCTCTTCAATGCCATAGGTCTTGGCGTGGGGCATCAGCGCCAGCATCACGGGATGATTGGACTGACCGCTAAAGCCTTTGTGCACTTCACTCTTCCACCATGCGAGCTTGGTGGCGGCGACGCCGGGGTCGGTGACCTCATCGACTACGTCATCCACTTCGCGGCAGAAGGCATAAAAAGCCGTGATAGCGGCGCGACGCTCCTTGGGCAAAAAGAGGAAGGCGTAGTAAAAGCTGCTGCCCGAGGACGCTGCTTTGTCTTGGACGTACTGATCCGGATTCATAGGGGGAGCATTGTCACATGGCAAGGGTGTCTGGCGGGCACAAGAGTGCAATGCGCTGCTTGCGCATAGTCAAAACTGCAGCTCGTACTTTTAATTTGATAGCTGCTAGCGCTTATCTATAAAGGGCTATCAGCTATTTTTACTTGAATTTCAGGCGGGCATGATGAGGGCTTGCCAGAGCATGGCCGGCACATCTTTCTTGCCCAGCTTGATGCGCTGGTAGAGGTTGCTCCCCTGCATGGCGTCGAGCTTGTTCAGAATGCGCAGCCCGCCTTGCACCACCAGACGCAGCTCCCAGCCCGCGCGGCCGGGCAGTTGATGCACCAGCGGCGCGCCATGGTTCATCAGGCTGCGGGCCTGGCGGTTGAGTTCATCCAGCAGCGTCTGCAGCGCGGGCGTCAGCGCTGTAGCTTCGGGTTTGATAGCGCTTCGCGCAAGACCATGGCGGGCCAGGTCGGCGTCTGGCAAGTAATGGCGCTGGCGCGGCAAGTCTTGACTCAAGTCCTGCCAGAAGTTGATGAGCTGCAGCGCTGTGCAAATGGCGTCGCTTTGAATCAGTGCCTTGGCATGGCCCACGCCATACAGATGCAGCAGCAGCCGTCCGATGGGGTTGGCCGAGCGCCGGCAATAGTCCAGTAGCTGGGCCATGTCGGTGTAGCGAGTCTGCGCGCCCGTCATGCGCACATCCTGATCAAAGGCGCTGAGCAAGTCGGCCAGCAATTGCTTGGGCAACTGGTGCGCCTGCACCTGTGCGGCCAGCGGGCCAAAAACCTGGGGCCAGGCGGTGCGGGCCAGCATGGTGGCTTCACCAGCTGTGCCTATGTGCTGCAGGTCAGTCGCGTATTGCTGCAGCGTGAGCAGGCGCTGCTCGGTGCTGAAGTCACCCTCGTCGGCCAGATCGTCGGCGGTGCGCGCAAAGTGGTAGATGGCCGCAATGGGCGGGCGCAACTGGGGTGGGCACAGCCACGATGCGACGGGGAAATTTTCGTAGTGCGTGATGCTGCCCGGCTCATGGGGCGCGGGGCTTGCGGGGGGCGTATGGTTCACGGCCCGTATTGTGGACTGAGCTGCGCCAAGGCTGGTTGCTGGCCGATAAAAAGACGGCGTAAAAGCGTACGAGCGTGCACAATCAGCGCTGACTTTGGTGCAGCGGCCTGCCCGGTAGCTGCGCTTTTCTTCTTTTTTAAGCCCAGGACACCATGGCTGTTTCGTCTTCTCGTCGTTTTGCAGTGTCGGTTTCATCGCGCAGGAATGCTGCTCCTTTGCTGGCCCTTTCTATCGTGGCTGCTGCGGCCATGTTATCGGCCTGCTCCAAGAAAGAGCCTCTGCCTGAGCCGGTTCGTGCAGTCAAACTGGTGACGGTGGGCGAGGGCGCGATTGAAGCGGCTCAAGAGTATTCGGGCGATGTCCGTGCCAAGGTGGAGTCTCGTTTGGGCTTTCGCGTCGCAGGCAAGGTCACCAAGCGCGAGGTGGAGCTGGGCCAGCATGTCAAGGCGGGTCAGGTGCTGGCGCGGCTGGATGCACGTGACTACCAGCTCAGCGCCGATGCCGCGCGTGCCCAGCTGTCATCTGCCACCACACAGCGCGACTTGGCTGATGCCAATGCCAGGCGCTTTCGCACGCTGAGGGCGCAGAACTTCATCAGCGCCGCCGAGATGGAGCGCTATGAGGCCAATTTGAAGGCTGCTCAGGCATCGCTGGACCAAGCCAAGGCGCAGCTGTCCAGCCAGTCCAATCAAGAAAATTACACTCAGCTGCTGGCGGATGCTGATGGCGTGGTCACCAGCGTGGATGCCGAGCCCGGCCAGGTCGTAAGCGCAGGCACGCCCGTGGTGCGCATTGCACTCGATGGCGCGCGGGATGCGGTGTTTAACGTACCCGAAGACCGCCGTAGCGCCATCAAGCCCGGGCAGGCCGTCAAGGTGCGCCCCTGGTCTGATGAATCTCGCCTGATTGACGCACAGGTGCGCGAGGTCGCTGCCAGTGCTGATGCGGCAACGCGCACCTATCTGGTGAAAGCCGCCCTGCAGGGTGCCGATTTGCCCGCGCTGGGATCAACTGTGCAGGTCATGCCCGAAGGCATGGGCGCAGGCAAGGAGGCGGTGGGTGCGCAGGTTATCAAGCTGCCGACCACGGCTTTGCGCCAGGAAGGTGACAAGGGCCAGGGCACGGCGGTGTGGCTGTATGACGCGGCCAGTGGCTCCGTCAAGCTGCAACCGGTGCAAGTTGGTGCAGCGGATGGCAACGAGGCGGTGATTGCCTCAGGCCTGCAGCCGGGTATGCAGGTGGTGGCCACGGGTGTGCATGTGCTGACGCCGGGACAAAAGGTCACGGTGTACCGTGATAAATATGCCAAGCCGGCTCAAAATTCACAGCCTAACCAGCCTCAAGCGCAGGCAGGAGTAACGCAAGCAGCTCCTGAAACAGAAGCGAAGGCGCAGCCAGCAGCAGCCGTGGAGGCTGGCAAATGAGCGGCGGAGACAAGCATAAGACAGGCGGTTCGCACTTCAATCTTTCCCGCTGGGCACTCGATCATGTGGCGTTGACGCGCTACTTCATCGTCGTGCTGATGCTGCTGGGCTTTGCGGCATTCTTCCAGTTAGGGCAGGATGAAGACCCGCCGTTTACCTTCCGTGCCATGGTCATTCGTACCTACTGGCCCGGTGCCACGGCTGAGCAGGTGGCCCAGCAGGTCACCGACAAGATAGAGCGCACTCTTCAAGAGGTGCCCTATGCCGACAAGATCAGCAGCTACTCCAAGCCAGGTGAGTCGCAGGTCATCTTCCAGCTTAAAGACAGCTCTCCGCCCAAAGAGGTGCCACAGGTCTGGTACACGGTGCGCAAAAAAGTGGGCGATATGCGCTACACCTTGCCGCAGGGCGTACAGGGGCCGTTTTTTAACGATGATTTTGGCGATGTCTATGGCGTGATTTACGCGCTGCAGGCCAAGGGCTTCAGCTACGCAGAACTGAAAACGCTGGCTGACGATGTGCGTCTGCAACTGCTGCAGGTGCCCGATGTGGCCAAGGTGGAGCAGTTTGGCGTGCAGGACGAGAAGGTCTACGTTGAGCTGTCACACCGTGCCACGCAGATGGGGCTGAACCTGAAGCAGGTGCTGGACCAGCTCAACCAGCAAAACGCCGTGGCATCGGCTGGCATGCTGCAAACGCCTGCTGAAACCATCGTGCTGCGCGTGCAAGGTCAGTTCAACGATCTGAATCAGCTGCGCGATATGCCGATTGCCGGCCCGGGCGGTGCCCAGTTCAGGCTGGGTGATATTGCCGAGGTGCGCCGTGGCTACGCCGATCCCGCCAATGTGATGGTGCGCTTTCAGGGTGAGCCTACGGTGGCGCTGGGTGTCTCCATGGTCAAGGGCGGCGACATCATTGCCCTGGGCAAGGCGCTGACGCTGACGACAGATCGCATCGCCAAGAATCTGCCCGTGGGCGTGATGCTGAACAATATGCAGAACCAGCCCAAGGCGGTGGCCGATTCGGTCAGCGAGTTCCTGCAGGTGCTGGTCGAGGCCGTGGTCGTGGTGCTGGCTGTGAGCTTTCTGAGCCTGGGTCTGCACAGACGTCAGGGCCAAAATCCGCTATGGAGGCGCTGGTATATCGACCCGCGCCCCGGTCTGGTGGTGGGCATCACCATTCCGCTGGTGCTGGCGGCCACTTTTCTTGCCATGTGGTACTGGGATATCGGGCTGCACAAGGTGTCACTGGGCTCGCTCATCATTGCGCTGGGCCTGCTGGTGGACGACGCTATCATTTCCGTGGAGATGATGGTGCGCAAGATGGAAGAGGGCTACGACAAGTACCGCGCAGCCACTTTTGCCTATGAAATCACGGCCAAGCCCATGCTGACCGGTACGCTGATTACGGCAGCGGGCTTTTTGCCCATTGGCATGGCCAAGTCCATGACGGGTGAATACACCTTTGCCATCTTCGCTGTGACGGTGATTGCGCTGGTGCTCAGCTGGTTTGCCTCGGTCTACTTCGTGCCCTATCTGGGTCTGCTGCTGCTCAAGAAGCCGCCACATGCTGCCAAGCTGCCACCCGAGGTGGCCTCTGGCGAGGTATCTGCTGAAGAAGCAGGCATCAACACCAATGCCGGTGAGCATGAGCTGTTCAATACGCCGTTCTACAACCGCTTTCGCCGCATGGTGAACTGGTGTGTGCAGCACCGCTGGCTGACGATTGGGGCCACGGTGCTGGTGTTTGTGCTGGGGCTGGTGGGAATGGGCAAGGTGCAGCAGCAGTTTTTCCCCGACTCCAGCCGCCCCGAGGTACTGGTCGATATCTGGTTCCCCGAAGGCACGGCACTCAGTGCCAACAAGGAAGTGACGCTGCGCGTGGAAAAGCGCTTTTTGGAGCTGGACGGTGTGGACTCGGTCAGCGAATGGATAGGCTCTGGTGCGCCACGCTTTTATCTGCCGCTGGATCAGGTGTTTCCGCAGAACAACGTCTCCCAGTTCATTCTGGTAGCCAAGGACCTGAAGGCTCGGGAAGAAATTCGCAAAAAACTGCCGGCCTTGATGGCTGAGGAGTTTCCCGAGGTGCGGGCCCGCTCCAAGCTGCTGCCCAATGGTCCGCCAGTGCAGTATCCGGTGCAGTTTCGGGTGATGGGTGCCGACCCTGCCAAGCTGCGCACTTATGCCGATAACGTCAAAAAGCTGATGCAGGACAACGCCGATATGCGCGGCGTGAACGATAACTGGAACGAGTCCGTCAAAGTTATTCGTCTGCAGGTCGATCAGGACAAGGCGCGCGCCCTGGGGGTGACCAGCCAGTCGATTGCCGAAGCCACCGGCATGAACTTCAGCGGCACCACCGTGGGCCAGTTTCGCGAGGGCGACAAGCTCATCGATATCGTGATGCGCACGCCCAAGCAAGATCGTGACGCCATCACGGATATTGCTGGCGTTTATGTGACCACCAGTGGCGGCAAGTCGATTCCGCTCACGCAGATCGCCAAGCCTGCCATGGTTTGGGAGCCAGGTGTGATGTGGCGCGAAAAGCGCAACTTCGCCATCACCGTCCAGGGCGATGTGCGCGAAGGCCTGCAGGGTGCGACGCTCACCAATGAATTGCTGCCGCAGCTGCGCAAGATGGAGGCGACTTGGCATGCTGCCGGTGATGTTGGCTATCGCATCGAAGTCGCCGGCGCGGTGGAGGAAAGCTCCAAGGGCGCGGGTGCTATCGTGGCGGGTATTCCTGTGCTGCTGTTCCTGACGTTTACGCTGCTCATGCTGCAGCTGCGCAGCGTCAGCCGCTCGCTGCTGGTGTTTATCACTGGCCCGCTGGGTGTGCCGGGTGTGGCTGCGGCCTTGCTGCTGCTGAATCGCCCGTTTGGCTTTGTGGCGCTGCTGGGTGTGGTGGCCTTGATGGGCATGATTCAGCGCAACTCCGTCATCTTGATTGACCAGATCGAGACCGGACGTGCGCAGGGCGTGCCCGCGTGGGATGCGATTGTGGAAGCGGCGGTTCACCGTCTGCGCCCCATCGTTCTGACGGCTGCTGCTGCAGTGCTGGCCATGATTCCGCTGTCACGCAGCGTGTTCTGGGGCCCTATGGCGGTAGCCATCATGGGCGGGCTGATTGTGGCAACCGTTCTCACGCTGCTGGCGCTGCCAGCCATGTATGCGGCGGTGTTTCGTATCAAGAAGGAAACGGCCTGACCCATCTTTGTGCTGAAAGCTGCCAATTTGCGGCTAGAATCTGCGTCTTGACCTCAGTAAGCGTAAATTTGCGCATTGCTGACCGCGCGGGTGGCGAAATTGGTAGACGCACCAGGTTTAGGTCCTGACGGTGGCAACACCGTGCCGGTTCGAGTCCGGCTCCGCGCACCAGATACTGGCAGTTCATGCTGCCAAGAGCCCGCCACCTCAAACAAGGTGCGGGCTTTTTCTTTACTGCACAGGGCTTTTTGCCAAGCCAGTGTCAGCTTTTCAGGCAAACCCCTTATGTCCGATGACGGAGCCAGCGCAGCGGCTCGTTATAATGGTCGGCTTCGCCTGTTTCTGATTTGAAAAAATGCCCGGCGCCAGACGCGGGGCTCATTACCGGAGCAGGCTTCGGAAAATTTGTGGTGCCGCATGACGCTAGATGTGCGCGCACTGTGACTTTGCGCAATACGGTGCGGGTTGCACAGCAATCTGCACGGTCCTCATCCCTCTTAGGAAAAATCATGGCCGTTAACGTTGAAACTCTTGAAAAGCTCGAGCGCAAGATCACGCTGAGCGTGCCCCTGTCTGCTATCCAGTCCGAAGTGGATGCACGTCTGAAGAACGTTGCGCGCACTGTGAAGATGGACGGTTTCCGTCCTGGTAAGGTGCCCATGAGCGTTGTCGCTCAGCGCCATGGCTACGCTGTTCAGTACGAAGTGCTGAACGACAAGGTTGGCGAGGCTTTCGCTGCTGCCGTGACCGAAGCCGGCCTGCGCGTTGCTGGTCAGCCCAAGATCACTGAAAAGGAAGGCGCTGCTGAAGGCGAAGCCCTGTTCGAAGCAGTGTTCGAAGTGATGCCTGAAGTCAAGATCGGTGATCTGACTGCTGCTGAAGTGGAAAAGCTGTCCACCAATGTGGACGACGCTGCTATCGACAAGACTGT
This sequence comes from Comamonas sp., assembly GCF_036643215.1. GTDB lineage: Bacteria > Pseudomonadota > Gammaproteobacteria > Burkholderiales > Burkholderiaceae_C > Comamonas. Next base: position 21,493 of record NZ_JAVXSJ010000032.1, read on the forward strand.
GGACATCCTGCGCAAGCAGCGTCGCACTTTCGTCGAGCGCGCAGCTAATGAAGCTGCTGTGGACGGCGACCGCGTGACTGTGGACTTCGAAGGCAAGATCGACGGCGAAACTTTCTCCGGCGGCAAGGCTGAAGACTTCCAGTTCCTGGTTGGCGAAGGCCAGATGCTCAAGGAATTCGAAGACGCAACCCGCGGCATGAAGGCTGGCGAGTCCAAGACTTTCCCCCTGGCTTTCCCTGCTGACTACCACGGTGAAGACGTGGCCGGCAAGACTGCCGACTTCCTGGTGACAGTGAAGAAGGTGGAAGCCGCTATCCTGCCCGAAGTGAATGCCGAGTTTGTGAAGACTCTGGGCGTGGACGGCGGTTCGGTTGAAGCCCTGCGCGAAGACATCAAGAAGAACCTGGAGCGCGAAGTGAAGTTCCGCGTTCAAGGCCGCAACAAGCAAGCCGTGATGGACGCTCTGGTGTCCGTGGCTGAGCTGGACCTGCCTAAGGCTTCCGTGCAAGCTGAAGTGGGTCGTCTGCTGGAAGGCGCTCGCGCTGAACTGGAACAACGCGGTATCAAGGACGCAGCCAAGGCTGAAATCCCTGAAGACATCTTCCTGCCCCAGGCAGAGCGTCGCGTGCGTCTGGGTCTGGTGGTGGCCGAGCTGGTCAAGACCAACGAACTGCACGCTACGACTGAGCAGATCAAGGCTCACGTGGAAGAGCTGGCTTCCAGCTACGAAAAGCCTGAAGATGTGGTTCGCTGGTACTTCGGTGACCGTAACCGTCTGGCCGAAGTGGAAGCTGTTGTGATCGAAAACAACGTGACCGAGTTCGTGCTGGCCAAGGCCAAGGTGACTGACAAGGCTGTGTCCTTCGACGAACTGATGGGTCAGGCTTAATCGCTGTTGATCTATTGTCGGTACTTGCCCTAGGGCGGTACCGATAAGTTGAAAAGCGGGGCTTGTGCTTTTGCGCGCAAGCCCCATTTTCATTTCAGAATGCGGCTACAGTAGGCGCATAGCACTGGAGAAAACATGAGCGCATTGGATACACTGGGTTTGGGCATGGTTCCCATGGTCGTTGAACAGTCGGGTCGCGGTGAGCGCTCTTACGACATCTATTCGCGTCTGCTCAAAGAGCGCGTGATTTTCCTGGTCGGTGAGGTCAATGACCAAACAGCCAATCTGGTGGTTGCTCAGTTGCTGTTTCTGGAAAGTGAAAATCCTGACAAGGATATTTCCTTCTACATCAACTCCCCTGGCGGCAGCGTGTCGGCAGGCATGGCGATTTTTGACACCATGAATTTCATCAAGCCTGATGTGTCCACTCTGTGCACAGGCATGGCTGCCAGCATGGGCGCGTTCCTGCTGTCCGCCGGTGCCAAGGGCAAGCGTTATGCATTGCCCAATGCTCAGGTCATGATTCACCAGCCTCTGGGTGGTGCGCGTGGTCAGGCCACTGAAATTGAAATTCATGCTCGCGAAATCCTCAAGACTCGCGAACGCCTGAACAAGATTCTGGCTGAGCAGACCGGTCAGCCGCTGGAACGCATCCAGCGCGACACCGAACGCGACTATTACCTTTCCGCCGAAGAGGCTAAGGAATATGGTCTGGTTGATCAGGTGATCAGCAAGCGTTCTTGAAATTGCTAGCGCCAAGCCCAGTCCCTGACTGGGCTGCAAGGCCGCTTCAATCAAAAATCTGATTGCTGTTCAAAGGCTTTCAGAGCTTGCTCGGCGGCGTTTGCCCCTGATGGCATACGCCGCCTTGTCTTTGGTTATCATTAATTTTCGTTTTTTCGTAACGAGGCATAGCCCCCATGGCCGATAAAAAAGGCTCTTCCACCGAAAAGAATTTGTATTGCACCTTCTGCGGCAAAAGCCAGCATGAGGTCAAGAAGCTGATTGCCGGCCCGTCCGTGTTCATCTGCGATGAGTGCATCGACTTGTGCAATGAGATCATTCGCGACGAACAGCCTGCTGTCGACCCCAAGGAAGGTCGTGGAGATCTGCCTACGCCCGCAGATATCAAGAACAATCTTGATAACTATGTGATTGGGCAGGAGCAGGCCAAGCGCACGCTGGCTGTGGCGGTGTACAACCACTACAAGCGCCTCAATCACAAGGACAAGGCTGGCAAGGACGAAGTGGAGCTGACCAAGAGCAATATCTTGCTGATTGGCCCCACGGGTTCTGGCAAGACGCTGCTGGCTCAGACGCTGGCGCGTCAGCTCAATGTGCCGTTTGTAATGGCTGATGCCACCACGCTGACCGAAGCAGGTTATGTGGGTGAAGATGTTGAAAACATCATCCAGAAGCTGCTGCAAAGCTGCGAGTACGACGTTGAGCGTGCCCAGCGCGGCATTGTCTACATCGACGAAATCGACAAGATTTCGCGCAAGTCTGACAACCCCAGCATCACGCGTGACGTTTCGGGCGAAGGCGTGCAGCAGGCGTTGCTCAAGCTGATTGAAGGCACGATGGCCAGCATCCCTCCTCAGGGCGGCCGCAAGCACCCCAATCAGGACTTCCTGCAGATCGATACGACCAACATCCTGTTCATCTGCAGCGGTGCGTTTGCAGGGCTGGAAAAAGTCATTGAGAACCGTACCGAGGCTTCTGGCATTGGCTTTGGCGCTGCCGTCAAGAGCAAGAAGCAGCGCTCAATCTCCGACATCTTCCAGGAGATTGAGCCTGAAGACCTGATTAAGTTCGGCATCATCCCCGAGCTGGTTGGCCGTATGCCTGTGGTAACTGCACTGTCCGAGCTGAGCGAAGAGGCGCTGGTACAGATCCTGACCGAGCCCAAGAACGCTCTGGTCAAGCAGTACAGCAAGCTGCTGGCCATGGAAGGCGTGGAGCTGGAAATCCGCCCTGCAGCGCTCAAGGCAATTGCCCGCAAGGCACTGGCTCGCAAGACCGGCGCTCGTGGCCTGCGCTCCATCGTGGAGCAGTCGCTGATCAGCACCATGTTCGAGCTGCCAACTGCAGAGAACGTGGAAAAAGTCGTGGTGGAAGAGGCCACGATTGAAGACGGTAAAGAGCCGTTGCTGGTTTACCGCGAAGCCGCCAAAAAGGCTTGATACTGTAGCTGGCATGCAAGGCGTGTGATGAAAAGTCACCGCTTTGCAGCCGCAGGCTGAAAGGCAATGCCCCTGGAGAAGCAAAAACAATTTGTAGCCAGGGGTTGAAATACACCGGTAGGCGGACCATCTTCCGCTGAGAAACCGAGGATATCTATGTCTGCAAAAAAATCTTTGCCTTCTACCGAGCTGAATCTGCCGCTGCTGCCATTGCGCGATGTAGTGGTGTTTCCGCATATGGTGATCCCGCTGTTCGTGGGGCGCGCCAAGAGCATCAAGGCTCTGGAGCTGGCCATGGAAGGCGACCGCCGCATCATGCTGGTGGCGCAAAAGACTGCGTCCAAGGATGAGCCTGCTGCTGAAGATATGTTTGATGTGGGCTGTGTGTCCACCATCTTGCAGATGCTCAAGCTGCCCGATGGCACCGTGAAGGTGCTGGTCGAAGGCCAGCAGCGCGCCCTGGTCAAGCTGATTAATGACGAAGATACGCATTTCACAGCCTCCGTCACGCCTGTTGAGTCAGTGGGCGAAGGCGCACATGCGCAAAGCGAAATTGAAGCGCTGCGCCGTGCGGTGACGCAGCAGTTTGACCAGTACGTCAAACTCAACAAGAAGATTCCCCAGGAAATTCTGACCTCTATTGCCAGCATCGATGATGCAGGTCGCCTGACTGACACCATTGCTGCGCACCTGCCATTGAAGCTGGAGAGCAAGCAGGCCGTGCTGGACCTGGTGGACATCAAGGAGCGTCTGGAAAACCTGTTCGAGCAGCTTGAACGCGAAGTAGACATCCTCAACGTCGACAAGCGCATCCGTGGCCGCGTCAAGCGTCAGATGGAAAAGAATCAGCGTGACTTCTATCTGAATGAGCAGGTCAAGGCCATTCAGAAGGAGCTGGGCGAAGGCGAAGACGGCGCAGACATCGAAGAGATCGAAAAGAAGATCAAGCTCGCCAAGATGCCTGCAGAGGCACGCAAGAAGGCAGAAGCAGAGATCAAAAAGCTCAAGCTGATGTCGCCCATGTCGGCAGAAGCGTCGGTGGTGCGAAACTACATTGAAGTGCTGACGGGTCTGCCTTGGTCCAAGAAGACCAAGATCAAGCATGACCTGGCCAATGCTGAAGAAGTGCTCAACGAAGATCACTTTGGCCTGGATAAGGTCAAAGACCGCATTCTTGAATATCTTGCAGTGCAGCAGCGCGTGGACAAGGTCAAGGCGCCCATCCTGTGTCTGGTAGGTCCGCCTGGTGTGGGTAAGACCTCGCTGGGGCAGTCCATTGCCAAGGCCACGGGTCGCAAGTACGTGCGGATGGCGCTGGGCGGCATGCGTGACGAAGCTGAGATTCGCGGGCATCGCCGTACCTATATCGGTGCCATGCCGGGCAAGGTGTTGCAGAGCCTCGAAAAAGTGGGCACGCGCAACCCTTTGTTCCTGCTTGATGAAATCGACAAGCTGGGCATGGACTTCCGTGGTGATCCATCGAGCGCCTTGCTGGAAGTGCTGGACCCCGAGCAGAACAACAAGTTTGGCGACCACTATGTGGAAGTCGACTTCGACCTGTCTGACGTGATGTTTGTGGCGACTTCTAACTCCATGAACATTCCTTCGGCGCTGCTGGACCGTATGGAGGTGATTCGTCTGTCGGGCTATACCGAAGACGAAAAGACCAACATCGCCATGCGCTACCTGCTGCCCAAGCAGATCACCAACAATGGTGTGAAGGAGAGCGAGCTGGAGGTGACCGAGTCCGCTATTCGTGACATCGTGCGCTACTACACCCGTGAAGCGGGTGTGCGTTCGCTGGAGCGCGAGCTGTCCAAAATTTGCCGCAAGGTGGTCAAGGGATTGCAGCTGGGTAAGCTCAAGCCTCAGGTCGTGGTGAATGCAGACAACCTGAATGACTACTTGGGTGTGCGCAAGTTCAGCTACGGCCGTGCAGAGCATGCCAATCAGGTGGGGCAGGTGGTGGGCCTGGCCTGGACGGAAGTGGGCGGTGATTTGCTGACCATTGAAGCGGCCATCATGCCTGGCAAGGGTGTCATCACGCGTACCGGTTCGCTGGGCGATGTGATGAAGGAATCCGTGGAAGCTGCCCGCACTGTGGTGCGCAGCCGCGCACGTCTGCTGGGTATCAAGGATGAAGCCTTTGAGAAAAAAGACATCCATGTGCACGTGCCCGATGGCGCGACGCCCAAGGATGGTCCCAGCGCTGGTGCGGCCATGACCACTGCTTTTGTCTCGGCGCTCACAGGTATCCCTGTGCGTGCTGATGTGGCTATGACCGGTGAAATTACCCTGCGTGGTGAAGTCACGGCGATTGGTGGACTTAAGGAGAAGCTGCTGGCAGCTCTGCGCGGTGGCATCAAAACTGTGCTGATCCCTGAAGAGAACGCCAAGGACTTGCAGGACATTCCGGATAACGTGAAGAGCGGTCTGGAGATCATTCCTGTGAAGTGGATTGACCAGGTTCTCAAGGTCGCTTTGGAGCGCGTGCCCGATCCTTTGCCCGAGGAAACAGTGCCTGCTGTCGCCGCTGCGGATGCCAAGCCGACAGAGGCTGCAATCAAGCACTAAGCTTGTTTTTATGAAAAATGTGGCGTTTTTTCTGAGACCCCTCAGAACTGCGCTACAATTCATCCATCGCAGCAAACAACGTTGTACAATGTTGGGCTTCGGTAGATATGCGGGAATAGCTCAGTTGGTAGAGCGATACCTTGCCAAGGTATAGGTCGACGGTTCGAACCCGTTTTCCCGCTCCAGATTTTTAGAGTCTGTAGCAATGCAGATTCGCATCAGAAGGTGAAAGCCTTTTGAATGCGGGAATAGCTCAGTTGGTAGAGCGATACCTTGCCAAGGTATAGG
>NZ_JAVXSJ010000033.1:0-26717 GCF_036643215.1 Comamonas sp.
TTGTTAGCTTGGGCTTGCGTTATTTGTTAGCTTGATCTAACATTTGTGCATGAATACATCTGCAATCCAAGTTATTGATGCGTTAGGAGGCACTGCGGCTGTGGCTCGAATCTTTGAGATTGCGATGCCGAGTGTCAGCGCCTGGAAGGAGGATGGAATCCCTCCTGCTCGCATGATGTTTTTGCGCGTTGCGCACAAGAAGGCGCTTGCTGGCTGCGATCTCCATGCTGCGACTGCCAAGGCATCCCGTGAACGCATTTCGCATACCCAAACCACCCAAGAGCTGGCGCAGCCCTCCACCTCTACCAAGGAGGTGGGCAATGACTGATTTGGAAGCCCACGACCGTTCTACCGCTCGCCTGGAAGCAGCCAAAGAGGGTCTTAGGAGTTCAGCTGCTCGTACTGCTGCTGTATGGGCTGAAGTGCTGCAGCAAACGACTGAATCAGCTCCTCGGGAACAGCCTGAGCCAACAACACCGCGCTGTGATGTTCGCCAAGCACTCGCAAATTGGCTGCGAAGACTGGCTGCTGTTCTGGGGGCATGGAGGAAATGAGTGCGCTGATGCAAACACGCATGGCTTGCACATGTCCGTTCAGCTCGGCCATTACTTTTTGTTCTGGCGAAAGATTTTTCATGTCTACCCCTCCCGGGAATGGTTGTGTAGGAGCTTCCATTCTGCCCCGGGAGGTGGTGGGCACCCATTTCAAGGAGGTCACGCATGGCTGACCCAATCCAAAACCAAAACGAGGTGCCTGCGTTCGCCCGCGGCATTGCAGGCCCGCTTGGAAAACTGACCTGCGACGCCAAGACCAAGATTGATGAAGTCACCTACGAGCTGTGGCTGCAGCACTGCAATGCGCGTGGCCTGGATACGGCTGGCGTGCTGCGCGACTGCATCTATGCCTTGGTGCATGGCAAGACGTATCGGCAAATGGTGTTGGAGAAGATCAACCATGAAGCCAAGCGTATCGACGCGATGACTCAGCTCATAGGCCCGTTTGGGGCCCCTGAATTGCTGGGGGACCGCAAACAATGAATACAGTTTCCAATATGACGCCAGCGGCCATACCGCTGACGATGAGCAGCCGCGACATTGCAGAGCTGACCTGCAAGGATCATTTCCACGTGATGCGTGACCTGCGCGCGATGCACGGCCAACTGGGCGCGATGTTTGGTGGGTCTATCCAACCTTGGATACACCCCCAGAACGGCCAGACCTACGACGAGTACCTGCTGGACAAGGACACCAGCCTGACGTTGCTGCTGGGCTATGACGTTGTGGCGCGTATGAAGGTGGTCAAGCGCTGGCAGGAGCTGGAGGCCCAGCAAGTCCCCAAGCTGCCCCAGACCATGGCTCAGGCACTGCGCCTTGCAGCCGAGCAGGCCGAAGTGCTGGAACAGCAGGCCGAGCAGCTGGCGCTGGCTGCGCCCAAGGTGGAATACGTGGACCGTTACGTGGCTGCCAATGGCGCCATGGGCTTTCGCCAAGTGGCAAAGCTGCTCAATGCCAAGGAGCCTGAGTTTCGCGCCTTCTTGGAGGACAACAAGATTCTGTACCGTCTGGGTGGGGTGCTGACGCCGTACCAGATCCACACTGAAGCGGGCCGCTTTTCCATGAAGACCGGGGTGAGCGAGCAGACTGAGCATGCATTTGCCCAGGCGCGCTTTACCCCCAAGGGTGTGGAATGGATTGCAGGGCTGTGGGGTAAGCACAAGGCTACGCTGGCGCTGGAAGGCGGTGCCGTATGAGCACGATCATCATGGCGGCCTGCTGGCCCCTGCAGGGCATGAGCGCATCGCAGAAAGCGGTGCTTATCTCTCTGGCTGACCAAGCTAATGACGACGGCGTGTGCTGGCCAGCGGTCGGGACGATTGCGGCTCGTACTTGCCTGTCCGAACGCGCGGTGCGTGATGCACTGGCTTGGCTTCAGGCTGCTGGTGCTGTGTTCCGCGAGTACCGCCACAACACCAGCACTTACTACACCGTCTGCCCCAAGCGCTTTGATCCGAGCAAGGCTCCGGTGGAGAGCAAACGCACCACAAAGCGCAAAACCAATGTGGCGGCAAATGCCGCCCCCCCTGCGGCTGCCGCCCCGGGTGCAGATGCCGCCCCACCGGCAAATGCCGCAGTACCCCCGGCAAATGCCGCCCCACCTCCGGCAAATGCCGCAGGTCTAGAGGGGCAAATGCCGCCCCCAAATCATCAGTTGAACCATCACTTAACCGCCAATGAACCCTCTCCGCCTGCTGCGCAGTCGGCCCGAGGTGGGGGAAAGCAGGAAAAAGCTGATGAGGAAACCGCACTGCAGGCTGCGTGCAAGCACACCTGGGCTGCATACAACCAGGCCTTTGAGCAGCGCTACGGCGTCAAGCCTGTTCGCAATCAGGTGGTGAACGCCAACGTGAAAACGCTGGTCAAGCGCCTGGGCTATGAGGAGGCTCCACTGGTTGCCGCGTGGTACGTACTGAGCGTGAACGAGTCCTTTGTGGTGAAGAACTCCCACGGCGTGGGCGTGCTGGTCAACCAGGCCGAGGGCTACCGAACCCAGTGGGCGCGTGGTCAGGCCGTGACGGCGACGGCTGCGCAGGCGGCGGACAAGAGCAGCGCGAACTTTGACGCCATCGAAGAAGCCAAACGCCTGTCGCGCCAGCGCAAGGAGGGCGGCAATGCTTAACGAGCACGACACCGACACCGACTGGCTGATCGAAGAGTTGGGCGCGACCATGGAGCTGTCTGGCCAGCAGATCCGTCCTGCTGCGCTGGCGCTGCTGGCCTCTGACCTGTCCCACATCGAAAAGCCGCTGCTGCGCATGGCGCTGGCTCGCATTCGTGCCGAGCACAAGGGCCAGATCCTGACCGGTACCGTGCTGCAGTACGTGGACCATGCCATGGGCCGCTTGCTACCAGCCGAGGCTTATGCGCTGGCGCTGTCGAGTGCTGACGACCGGGCCACCATCGTGTGGACGAACGAAATTGCCGAGTCGTGGGCGATTGCTGCACCGCTGCTGGGTGCCGGCGACAAGTTCGGCGCACGCCAGGCCTTCATTGAGGCTTATGCCCGTGTCACCGGTGAAGCCCGCGCGCTGCGCCAGCTGCCCAAGGTACAGGTAAGTCTGGGCCACGACCCAGAAGGCCGCACTCGGGCGATACAGGAGGCCATTACCGCAGGCCGCTTGCCGGGTGGTCTGGATGCCTTGCCCAGCGATGTGCGCCAGCAGCTGCAATTGCCTGCGCCGCGCTCTGCACTTGCGCTGCCCGCGCCTGAATCGGTGGAGAGCGCATCACAACGCACCGCCCTGCAAAAGCTGGCCCAGCTGCGCGATGAGATTGCAGGCCGCACGGACCGCCGCACTCGGGGTCAAGTGCTGGCCCGTGCTGACCGCATGGCGACGAGCCGCGCCAAGCGCAAGACGGCAGAGCGCGTGCAGGCCTTCCAGCAAGGAGGGGTGCATGAGTGAAAAACGATCTACCACCGCACTTTCTGGAAGCCAGGGATCATCTGGTGCAACTGGCAATGACGCCGGGATGGTGGCAATACTCAAGGCACAGGGCTATGGAGTTGGAAGAGGAATCCGTGACACATGGGCACGGCCTGTGGTCGGGAATGCGGGCAGCGGTAAAGGCCGAGCTGCAGCGCCTGGGGTTCAGGCCGCACCCGGACGAACTCAAGCCCCTGTAGCTGCCAAGGACCCCAAAGCCGCGATGTACGCCAAGGGCCGCATGAAGGCTGGCGAGATGAACGGCACGGAGCAGGCGTATCACGACCACCTGGCCCAGCGCCAGCACGCCGGGGAAGTCGCATGGTTCAAGTTTGAAGCCATGACCTTCAAGCTGGCCGACGACACCCGCTATACGCCTGACTTCATGGTGATGCTGGCTGATGGTCAGCTGCAGGCGCATGAGGTCAAGGGTTACTGGACGGATGACGCGAGAGTCAAGATAAAAGTGGCAGCAGCGCTTTTCCCGATTGAGTTCATTGCTATCAAAAAGAAGGCGAAGAAGGACGGCGGCGGCTGGGAAAAGGAGGTCTTCTGATGGTGGACTTAGCCTTTTTCGGCAAGAAGGTGCCCCAGGCCGACGAGCGAACATTGATGCGTCGAAGCCCCATGAACCCAGGCAAGGGCTTCAAGTCTCGTGGCTCATGGGCTGGCGCTGGGCGCCCTGACGAGCAGGACGAGTGCCATCACTACGAGCCCGGGCAGTCAGAAAGCCGTGAGCAGCGCTTAGTAGAGCGGGCCGAGCGCCAGCTGGAGAGTGCGCGCGCAACGGCAGGCATGGTGAGCACGAATGTAGTCATGTCGTCCGGGCCTGGTGCCACGGGCATTGCCATCCTCAAGGAATGCGCGGTTCAGAGCGAGCCCTACCGGCGGCTTGTGGCCCAACTACCTTGCCTGTGGTGCGGCATCAGCGGCTATAGCCAGCATGCCCATCTCAATATGGGTAAAGGGCTGGGCCTCAAGACGGATGACCGCACAGGCTTCCCGCTGTGCTGCAGCCGCCCTGGCATTGAGGGCTGCCATGTGGCCTATGACAACTACCGACTACTGGAGAGCGGAGGGCGTGAGGCCCACCGTGAGTACGGCCTAGAGGCAGGCCGCTTTACTCGTGAACAGATATGGAAAGCGGGACTCTGGCCAAAGGGTGTTCCGCGCTCGATTAATTGAAACTAACTCGGGGATGATGATGACCGACACGCAAAGCAACAACAAGACCAGCCGCCAGATCATCTGGGATGCCATCGTGGAGATGGATAGCTTGGGGCAGGCTATTTCTCGCCAGCGTCTGGTGGAAGTAACCCGGCTGCCTTTTCATGTGGTCGATGACCATGTGAGCCGAATGATTGAGGTAGAGGGGACTTTGCGCCGCGTGGTGAGTGGGGTGTTTGAAATGGTGAAGGGGTATCTTGCCCCTCGCGCCGTTTCTTTCACAGACTTGGATGATGGCCAGACGCTGATCGAAGTGGGGGATCAACAACTTCGAGTCTGGCCGCGCGAGTTGAGAATCATTGGCCTTCGGACAAGCGGGAACGCCCAGCAATTCGCCGCGCTGCAGATGCAGCATGACGTTGGGATGATGAGTCATGAGCAGATGTTGCAGCAAGTGGCGACGCGGCGCGAGCAAGCGGCAAAAATAAAACAATTGGAAGACCAACTGTCCAAGCAGAAATCCGCAGTCGGCGAATCTTCAAAGCAAAAAGACTTAATATAAAATTGAACTAATTAATTAGTGATTTCTTTTTCTTCTACTAGATAAAAACCTAAGAGATTTAAAAATACTCCAACACGTGCAGCAGAGGGAGAAGCGGTGAATCCTCTTTCACCTACGCTAGTAATGAGGTTCATTGCATATAGATTATTCATCGTGTTGTTTAGGTTCTTGACTCCAACTTCTTTTAATCTCTGGTATATTGTTTCATTGAACTCTGTATATGTTCCGGTTTTGTAACTGTCACTTCTTAGTAATAATAGAGATGCAATCATATCCTGGTCATAAATTGCATCCTTTTCTAATAGTTTTCCGTCGCTATTTGTTTTGATTGAAATCTTTGGGGTGATTGGATATCGAGTCTCTAAATATCTATTATTTACGATGTCGTCGGTATTTGGTAGGATTTTTAGGCTCTTGCCGGGTGATATTCGCTCTATTAGATCTATTGCAAGATTTTTGTCAATTTTATTGAAATCTACTACTTGGGTGAGTGGCGTTAGCTTTGTTTTTAAAGTTTGTTCTCTGTCTACTGAATCTTGGTGCTCTTTTGATAAAGTCTTTATTTTCTCATTGGTTTTTGCGAGCTCTTCTGTCGAGTTTGTGATCTGCTCGGATAGCCGCGCTATTGTCACCTGATCCGCTGTATACGATGCGGATAAATCTTCTTTTTGCTTGAGGAAACTATTTTTTTCTTTAAGCATTGTTTCAAGAAGCATCTTTCTGTCACTATCGGAAATTGGCCTGTTCCCCATTTCGTTTAGTAGATTATTTCTATTCTTGTTAAATGTCTTTTCGTGATGAATTGCTACTGTAGAGAGTAGATTTGGGAGTAGATATATCCATATCACCGAAAAAACCAGCGGTGCTACGAGGAAATCTAAAATCCTATCGAACCCAGATGGGTAAAGTGTGTGGTTTATATAATCTAATTTCGACTTCCATCCACCATCGCCAGTAGATACAAGAATTATCAGAAGTTGACTGTTCCACAAACACCAAGATATTACGATTGAACTAATTAGTGGATTTCCAAACCTATCTTTTAAAGTTTGCATTACACCCAGTAAGAAATTTTTTGCGTCATCCATGTATTTTCCCCTCCAGCTGAAATTGTAATTAAGTTGTTACATTGTATGAATTGTATGCAAAGAAGTCCCCCCTCTAAGGTTCGACCGAGCCAAGAAATGCCGGAACACTCGCGGCATGTCTCAACAGAAACCGATTGATAGCGTCGACGGCACCCAAAAGCATGTGGACTGGGGGCGTATAAAGAGTGATTACCGCGCAGAAGTCAAAAGCCAGCGCGAGATTGCACGCGAGTACACGCTTACCGAAGGAGCCATTCGCAAACGCGCCAAGCGCGATGGCTGGACGCGGGCGCATGCACCTGAGTTACAGCCGGTAGTATTGGCGGAAGTGGATGCCTTGGACCGGGCTGGCTTCGTCTATGTAATCTACCTGCAGGATTCGGCTGCCGAGCTGTTCTACAAGATCGGCATGGCTGCCTCGTTTACCTCGAGATTTACAGCACATCAGTGCTCGTCCCCATTTCCAATCTGCATAGCTTGCGTTTACTTCGTCGGCAACATGCGCGCAGAAGAGCGCGAACTTCACCGTATTTTTGCAAAGCAACGTGTGCGCGGGGAGTGGTTTCGACTGTCCGATTGCGATCTTCAGAAGATTGCTGGGAGGGCGAAGCTGGTATGACACGCAAGGTGATCGACTGGGAAGCCGTTGAATATCAATACCGGGCGGGCATCCGCTCTCTCAAAGACATTGGGGGGGAGTTTGGCGTTTCCGATGCGGCCATCATCAAGCGCGCAAAGCGTGATGGCTGGACTCGAGACCTTCAGGCGAAGATCCAGGCGAAGGCGGATGCGAAGGTTAGCGCAGCGCTGGTTAGTGCCGAGGTTAGCGCGCAAACCAAGGCCACAGAGCGCCAAGTCATCGAAGCCAATGCAGAGGCGGTGGCCAACGTCAAGATGGCGCATCGCCGTGACATTGGCCGTGCCCGCAACATCGTCAACAGCTTGCTGGACGAGCTGGAGGTGATGGTGGGCCAGGAGCAAGTTGAGCGCCTGATGGTGCTGGGCGACCTGCTGCGGAGCGAGGACGAAAACGGCAAAGACCGGCTCAACGACCTCTACCACCAGATCATCAGCCTGCCGGGCCGCTCCAAGGCCATGAAGGATATGACTGCCTCTTTGCAGGCACTGGTGGGCATGGAGCGCACCGCCTATGGCATGGATGACAAGCACCTTGCTGCGACTGGTGGCGTGATCAAGGACATGACGGACGCAGAGCGAGCTGTGCGTCTTGCCAATCTGCTCAAGAGCCCCAATGCAGCCGGCGCACTGGCCCAGGTGCTGGGGGCTGCCAAGTGAGCGTATTGGGAGAGTTAAGCACCGCCGACCTAATCAAGGTCGTGCAATCACTTGACCCCGAAGCGCGGCGCCAGCTGGATGAACTGCTGCTGTCGGGAGATGCCCCCCTGTGGGTGCCCCAGCCGGGGCCGCAAAGCGTTGCCTATCTCAGCGATGCCGACATTATTTTTTACGGGGGCGCGGCGGGCGGCGGTAAAACCGATCTGCTGCTGGGCCTGTGCCTGACCACACAAAAGCACAGCATCATTTTTCGGCGTCAGTCGGTGCAGCTGACAGGCATCGAGGAACGCATGAGCAGCATCCTTGGCAGCCGCACGGGCTATAACAGTCAGGATGGTGTCTGGCGCCTGCCTGGTGGGCGCGTGATGGAGCTGGGCTCCGTCAAGGACGTAGGCGATTGGATGAAGTACCAAGGCCGCGCCCATGACCTCAAGGCCTTTGACGAAATCACTCACTTTGCTGAAACACAGTTCCGCGCGCTGATCGGCTGGTTGCGCTCGGACGATCCCACGGTGCGCCAGCGCGTTGTTTGCGCGGGCAACCCTCCCACAGAGCCCGAGGGCGAGTGGGTCAAGCGCTTTTGGGCTCCATGGCTTGAGCCAACTCACCCCAACCCGGCCAAGCCAGGTGAGCTGCGCTGGTTTGTCACCAATGAGAAGGGCGAGGACCAAGAGGTGCCCGGCCCTGAGTTGGTAATGGTGGGCAAGGATGAGGTCAAGCCCAAGAGCCGCACCTTCATTCCTTCCAGCGTCAACGACAACCTGTTTCTGCTGACCACGGGCTACAAGTCCACGCTGCAGTCCCTGCCAGAGCCGCTGCGCAGCAAGATGCTCAATGGCGACTTCAACGCCGGCAGCGCAGATCCTGCATGGCAGACCATCCCCACGGAATGGGTCAAGGAAGCGCAGGCGCGCTGGGTCAAGCGCGACACCAAGGGTGAAATGACCGCACTGGGCTTTGACCCGTCGCGCGGCGGTATCGACAAGTCCTGTATCGCGCGGCGCCACAGTCAGTGGTTCGACGAACTGGTGAGTGCACCAGGCGTGGTGACCAAGGACGGCCCCACGGCTGCAGCGTTTGCCGTGCCGCTGGTGCGCGACGCCGCGCCGATCTGCGTGGACTCCATTGGTATTGGCTCCAGCGCGCTGGACTTTCTCATTGGCCTGAACCTCAACGTGTTCGCGGTCAACGGCGCTGAAGCGTCCACCGCCATGACCAAGGCCGGGAATCTGCGTTTTCGCAACCGGCGCGCCGAAATGTATTGGCTCTTGCGCGAAGCGCTGGACCCCACGGCACCCGACCCCATTGCTTTGCCACCAGACCCCGAGCTGCTGGCCGACCTTACAGCCGTTCGCTACAAGGTGGTGACCCTCGGCAACACCACTGCCATCTTGATGCGCAGCAAGGACGAAGTGCGCGAGGTGCTGGGCCGCAGCCCGGACAAGGGCGATGCGGTAGCCATGACGTTCGTAACAGGCATTCCGCGCCCAGCCAAGGGCAAGAAGGAAAAGAGCTGGCGCGACAGGCTGCTCAAAGGCCGCAACAACAGAGGATCGGCCCAGGCCGCATAAACACCATGGATCAGATCGCACAAGAGAACTGGGCGCGCTATCGCTACGGCATTGACCGTGGCCATCGCGGCTACACGGAGCAGGCAGCACGCTGCGAGGGCATGTACCTTGGGGGTGGGGAGCAGTGGCGCGAGGAAGATAAGCGCGTGCTTGATGAAGAAGGCCGCCCCTATTACGAGTTCAACCAGATCATGCCGGCCATCAACACGGCCCTGGGCTACCAGATCAACAACCGCATGGACATTACCCTGCGGCCGCGCGGCGAGAAGGGCGACCCGGAGGTGGCCACCATCCTGAGCAAGGTCATCAAGCAGGTCAGCGATAGCAACCAGCTGCATTGGGTGGAAACGCAGGTTTTCGGGGATGGCCTGATCGAGCAGCGCGGCTACTTTGATGTGCGTCTGTCCTTTGACAGCAACATCAAGGGCGACATTGTGGTGAGCTTTGCCGACCCGCGCGATGTGATTCCTGACCCGGACGGGAAGACCTATAACCCTGACGACTGGGCTGATGTGACCTGGCCGCGCTGGCTGACCAAAGAGGAAATCGGCCAGATATACGGCAAGAAGGCGGCCGACAAGGTGGAGAACGACGAGAACCAGAGCACTGACTTTGGTGATATGGACGGCGAGACACCACGCAACAAGTTTGGCTGGAGCGGCTTGCAGGATGCCTATTTCATGGGCGTGGACGGCATCAAGCGCTATCGCGTGATCGACCGCCAGCGCTGGGTGTACGAGATGACGCCTTGCCTTGTGTTTCCACTGACCGGCGATGTACTGGTGGAAGAGAGCATGTCGCAAGAGTCCGTGCAGGATGCCTTGAGCAAGGGAGCGGTGCGGGCGCGGCGCATGAAAAAGCGCGTCAAGTGGGTGGTCAGCACCTGGTGCAGCGTATTGCACAACGAGTTCAGCCCCTATGAGCATTTCACGCTGGTGCCGTACTTCGCCTATTTCCGGCGCGGCAAGACGCGCGGCATGGTGGACAACGCTCTTGGCCCGCAGGAGGTGGTGAACAAGGCCGTGAGCCAGTTTGTGCACATCCTCAATTCCAGTGCCAACGGCGGCTGGATGGTGCAAGAGAACTCCTTGACCAATATGGACACGGAGGATCTGGAAGAGGACGGCGCGCGAACTGGCTTGGTGGTGGAGTACGCCAAGGGCGCGACGGCTCCCACTCGTATTCAGCCAAGCACGGTGCCTGCGGGTGTAGATCGGCTGATCGATCGCGCGACGCTGGCCCTCAAGGAAACCACGGTGCCGGATGCCATGCGCGGCAACCAGGGCTCGGAGGTGTCGGGCATTGCCATTCAGAGCAAGCAGCACGCAAGCCAGCAGCAACTGGCCGTGCCATTGGACAACCTGGCCTTCACGCGCGGCTTGCTGGCCAAGCGCATCTTGAAGCTGATTCAGCGCTACTACGACAGCCACCGGGTGTTTCGCATCACGGAGACAGACCCGCTGACGGGCAAGGAAGTGGACAAGACGCTGGAGATCAACAAGTTTGACCCGGAGACTGGCGCCTACCTGTATGACGTTACCGTGGGCGACTATGACGTCGTGATCGGTGAGCAGCCCATGCAGGTCACCTTTGAGAACAGCCAGTTCCAGCAGTGCATTGAGATGCGCGAGAAGGGTATTCAGATCCCTGACCGTGTGGTGCTGCGCTACAGCAACCTGGCCGACAAGCACGAACTCATCGAGAACCTGCCCGATCCAGCTCAGCAGCCTGCAGACCCCACTTTGGAGGCCAAGGCGCGACTGCTGGATGCCCAAGCACGCAAGACCGACGCCGATGCCCAGAACAAGGATATGCAGACCCTCTACACCGGGCTGCAGACCGCGCAAGTCATTGCCCAAACACCGCAGACCGCGCCACTGGCCGATCAGTTAGCTCGCTCAGTGGGCTTTCAGGACAAGGACGCGGCGCCCATCGTGCCGGCGGTCGATGCGCAGGCCGAGGGCGCGCCCATCGTGCCATTCCCAGAGAACACCAGTCCCATGGACCCTGCGATACCGCCGGGCGCTGCGACAGGGGCCACCGGTGCCATGGCCGGCATCGAAACACAGCGCGCTGACGGCCTGCTGCCAACCCAATAAACAACCACTGACCAAAGTAAAGGAACCACCATGTCCAAGATCCTGCGAACCCTGCTGACCCGCTACATGAATGCCGCTGACGGTGAGGGCAACGACCTGCCAGGCGGCAACCATCTGGATGACGACGACTACAAGCCAGGCTCTCCCGAAGACCGCGGCGATTTTCTGACGCCGGACGAGCCTAGTGCGGCCGCATCGACCACGGCAGCACCAGCACCACCTGCTCAGGCTCCCGCTGCAGCGCCAGCACCTGCAGAAGCTGCTACTCAGGAAGAAGTGGCAGACGCGGCAGACGATGGCGCCGAGGGCCGAAATTCCGGCTCAGTGCCTCACTCGCGCTTCAATGAAGTCAATCAGCGCCGCAAGGAAGCTGAGCGCCTGCTGGAGCAAGAGCGCGCCGAAAACGCGCGACTGCGCAGCCAGCAGCAGCCACCGGCAGCAGAGGCGGTGGAGGAAAAGGAAGGTGCTTCAGGCACCAAGCAGGCCGAGCAGGCACAGGACTTCGACTTTGACGCCAAGGAAACGGCATACCTCGATGCGCTGATGGAGGGTGAGACAGAAAAGGCCATGAAGATCCGCCGCGAGGTCAATGCTGCTCTGGTGGATCAGGCCCGTAGTAATGCCAAGGCCGAGGCGCGCGCTGAACTGGAGCAGGCAGAAGCCCAGCGCAGCCATCAGGCAGCCATGAAGGCGCTGGAGGACGAAGCGCAAACCGTGGTGAAGGCCTATCCCTACCTTGATACCGAAGAAGGTGAGGTGGCTGCAGAAATGATCATCGAGCGCCGCAATGCCCTGGCGGCCAAGGGAATGGCTCCTCATCTGGCATTGCGCGAAGCCGCTGCATTGATCGCTCCGCGCTTTGCGCCAGCAGGCAGTACCCCGGCTAAGGATTTGAAGTCGGGCGCGCCACAAGCAGACTCCCGAGAAGCCGCAGCCCGTACCCGTGGTGCACAGGCCTCAGTGGCCCAGCCCCCAGTACCCGCTGCAGGCATGGGCAACCGAGCGACCGGCACCGATACCACGGATGTGGCGCAGATGGATGACGATCAGTTTGATCGCTTGCCAGAGGCTGAAAAGCGCCGTTTGCGCGGCGACTGAGGCCAGGCAACCCGCCACAGATTCGCTCACTGTGGCGGGCCAAGAACCCGACGAGCGTATTCGTCTGCAAGACCGCGACGTAAAAAGGTCTGGCTCCTTGACTGCCTAAGTCATGTCATCGCATTAAGGGCGGCGCATGTCCCAACAAGTCAAACACTTTGGAGCATGTTATGCAGACGAATTTCGCAGCACTGACCCCCCAGCAAAAACTGGTTTGGTCCCGTGATACCTGGAGCGCGGCCCGCGACCAGATGTTCATCAAGCGTTTCATGGGCAAGACCCCGAACGCGATGATTCAGATCATCAAGGAGCTGACCAAGACGGAAAAAGGTGACCAAGCCTTGATCCAGCTGGTGGCCGACTTGGTTGAAGACGGCGTGATCGGTGACAACGAGCGCGAAGGCAACGAAGAGGCCATGCAGTCGTACAGCCAGATCATCTCGCTGGACCTGCTGGCGCACTCGGTCAAAAACAAGGGCAAGCTGGCCGACCAGCGCACGGTGATCAACTTCCGCGAGCATGGCCGTGAAAAACTGTCGTACTGGCTGGCGAACCGCACCGATCAGCTGGCATTCCTGACGCTATCGGGTATCGGCTTTGCCTACAAGAACAACGGCTCCGACCGTATCAAATCGCCATTCCCTCAGCTGTCGTTTGCTGCTGATGTGAAGGCTCCCAGCGCCAAGCGCTCGCTGATGTGGGATGGCACCACTCTGCAGCAGTCCAACACCGGCAGCATCACCAGCGCATTCCTGCCCACCTACACCATGATCGTGGACCTGATCGCCTACGCTAAGGAGCACTATGTGCGCCCCTTGATGGATGGTGGTAAGCAGTATTTTGTGCTGCTGGTGGCTCCGGGCACGTTGGCCAACCTGAAGAAGGACCCCGACTACCAGCGTGCTGTGGTGGCCGTGGCAGCTAAATCTGGTACTGATTCGCCCTGGTTCACGGGCGCGACAGTGACCGTGGACGGCGCCGTGCTGCACGAGCACAACCTGGTCTATACGACCAAGGGCGCGGCGGCTGGCAAGAAGTGGGGCGCTGGTGGCAATGTCAACGCCACCCGCACGCTGCTGTGCGGTGCACAGGCCATGGGCATGGTGGATCTGGGCGCGCCTGACTGGGTGGAAAAGCTGTTCCAGTACGACAGCCAGCAGGGCATCAACGTGGACAAGATGATCGGCCTGCTCAAGCCCCAGTTCCACTCCATCTACGACGATAGCGTCGAAGACCATGGTGTGGTGGCCGTAGACCACTACATCCAGTAATCCCCCCGCTGCCCGTGGCCAGGTGCGGCGCGGGCAGCTCTCCCTTGATGATGAAGGAGCGCGATCATGACTCTCAAACTCAATTCCGGCCGCCAAGAGGCCATTGTGGCCTACGTTGATATTTCTGCTGGCGATCTGGTCAACGGCGTGGCTTCCAAGGCCATTGAACTGCCCGCAGGCGCAGTGGTGATCAGCGGCGGTGTGGTGGTGAAAACCGCATTCAACACCGCGACAAGCGCCACCCTGAAGGTAGGCGACAAGGCCGATGACGACCGCTACACAGCCGCTGCAGTGGACCTGAAGACTGCCGCAGTCACAGCGCTGAGCCTGACGGGCTACACAAACAAGGTGGGCGAGAGCCTGCAAGTCACGCTGACCGAGGTAGGCGCGGCAGCGACCTTGGGCAAGGTCCGCGTGCATGTCAGCTACTACGTGGAAGGCCGCGCGGCTTTCAGCCAGGGCTGATTGGTTTTTGCAGTGGTGGGCTTTGGCCCTTTCCCGGCGGGCTTGCCCGCTGGGCTTTTAAACCTCAACCAGAGACATTCCCATGAAATTCCGTTCCCCCGGCAGCCAAGCGCTGCATATTGCCTTGCTCAGCGGGCACACCCTCGCCATTCCCCCCGAAGGCGTGGATGTGCCGGCTGAGTTCCGCCGCGAGGCCATCGCCAAGGGTGCTGAACCTATGGCAATCGAAAGCATTCAAGACTCTCCCGCTGCGGTGGCCGCCTTGACTGCGATGCTGGCACAGAGCGCGCCAGCCGGTGCAGTCATTGGCAGCAATGGCAGTGCCCAAGACGATGCCGCTGCTGCTGCCGCAGCTGCTGAAAATCGCAAGGTCATGATCAAGGCCGCGCTCAAGAGCATGCTGGAAGGCAACAACGAAGCTGACTTCACGGCTGATGGCAAGCCCAACCTGAATTCGCTCAAGAAGGTAGCGGGCTTCAATGTGGCGCGCGGCGAAGCCGATGACGCATGGGCTGAACTGCAGGCCGAGCTGGACGCCGAAGAAGCCAGCAAGCAGTAACGAGCAGGCGCGACCATGAACCTTGAACAACTCCTTGAGGCGTCTCGGGTAGCTCTGCAGGACCAGCATGAGCCCTATTTGTGGGCTGATGAGGTACTTGTCGGCTACCTCAATGAAGCCGTGCAAGAGGCATGCGAGCGCGCCAAGCTCATCGAGGACGCGACGACAGATGCGGTTTGCCGCATTCCTGTCATCGCTGGCCGGGCGTCCTATGCACTGCACTCCAGTGTGTTGGAGGCGCGGCGCATCGCTTTCAATGGCCGCGTCCTGACTGAAACCAGCTTTCAGGATTTGGATGCACATGACCACGCTTGGGAAACCCGTCAGGGCACACCCAACCGTTTTATCTTCGAGCAAGCCACCAGCGCGGCCGTGCCTGTGATTCGGCTGGTACCTGCGCCAGCCATTGACGGGTTCCTGCGCCTTACGGTGTATCGAGGCGCGCTGAAACCATTGATTGTTGGCGTTGAAACAGACACGCCAGAAATTGCCGACCGCTTTCACGTCAAGCTCATCGACTGGGTGTGTCGCTGCGCTTACCTGCGCCCGGACCCGGACGGCTACGACCCAAACAAGGGGCAGACCCATGAAGCGCTGTTTGAGCGCAATTTCGGTGCGCGCCCTGATGCCAATGTCCAGCGCAAGCGCCGCGACAAGCACCCGCGCATCGTCAAAATGAAAGGCAGTTGGTAGCCATGGCCACCGTTCTTGATGACAAAAAGCAGGCGGCCAGCAAGCTGGCTCAGTATGTGAACCATCGGGCGCCTAATGGTCCGCCAGCGATGGAGGCACCGCGCCAACTGGGCAACACTGCTGCCCCGCAAACAGGCCTACAGACCACCGGATACAGGCCAAACTTCACCATGGGTGGAGGTGATCCGCTCAACGTGCAAAGTCGGGTTGTACCTGAACCCAATGGAGTGGCGGACGCAAGACCCAAATACAACCCGGCCAATGCTTCGCCAGAAGCAAAGGCCTGGCAGTCAGAGCGCGCGGCTCAGACCGCGCAGCAAGCTCCAAGGACTGCCCCAGCATCCAGTGCAGCACAGCCCATTGCCCAAGGTGCAGCCTATCGTGCGGGCTCTGTAGTGGGACGCTTGGGTGCAGTAGCCGGGAAAGCGCTGAGTGCCATCGCTGCGCCCGCAGCGCTGGCTAGTACCGCTACGGCTGTTGGCGAAACACCGACAGAGGCCTATGAAAAGCGCTTCGGCTTTGGTCCAAACAACAACGAAGGCATTGGAGGCTTGGCGCGCGATGTGGGCGTGCGTGCTCTCGGCGCTGCTTCTGATCTGGGTGACGCCATGACTCTCGGCCTGGCCGGGAAGTACCTGTATGCCGATAAACAGCCGGGCGCGATGCCTGCTGCCTCTCCGGTTGTGGTGCCGGAATCAATGGGGGCAGCCGCAGTGCCTGCTGCTTCCTCGCCCAATAGTGCTCAGGTCAAGCCCGGAATAACAAACAACATCGGAACCGCACCGGCGTCAGCAGTGGCGGCGCTTGCTGGTAGCCCCAACTCAGGCGCTGAATTGCCTGATGGTGTTTTCAAGCATGGGCGCGGTTCAGGTATGGGTTTCGCACAAGGCTTCACTGGCCAGCCCAATGCGCAGAACCAGCGCGCGGCGGCTGGCCTTGCCGCGATGAATTCCCCAATCCTTGCAGAGCAGCAGGGCGGAGTGCCTACCTATAGTGCGCCCACGGTGGCTCACAGCGGCAATGACTGGGCCGCGCGAAACAATCTGCGCAATCTGGAGGTCAGCGCCAGCAGCATTACGAATCGTCCTGAGTGGCGCAGTGGCAGCAGCACCTCTGCCTGGGGCTCACGCCATCAGCAAGGCATTCCTGACCCCGATGGAAAGATTGGCCGCTTCAATGCCGCCCTGCAGGCGGATTTGGCTGCACAGGGCAAGGTGCCGGATATGCAGCACAAGACCAATGAGCTCAATGCAGGTCTGCGCCGTACAGCCATGGCCGAAGCAGGTGCTGATCGCCGGGCACAGGGGCAAGTGGGTCTGGGTCTGGGGCAGTTGGCCTTGGGCGCACAGCGCAACAACCTGGATGCCCAGCGTATTAACAGCGATGAGCGCCTGCGCGAGCCGCAGATTCGCGCCGCTGAGCGCTTGGGGCAGATGCAGGATGCTTACCTCAACGCCAAGACGCCAGAGGAACAAGCCGCGATTTCTGCTCAGATGCGCGCTTATTCAGGCAAGGACTCCGACAGCTGGAAGGCCGTCGCGCTGCAGGGCGGTACCGATGCCCAAGGCAACAAGACCGAGAGCATGCTGGGTGCAGTCAATGAGCGGACGGGGGAAATGAAGCGGATGGGCAGCGGCACAAAACCTGCGCCTACGGCTCACAATATCGCCGCCTTACGCGCAAGCCCCAAACTTAAAGAGCAATTCGATGCGCAATTTGGTGCAGGGGCTGCTGAAAAAGCCTTGGCGCAATAGCAAGTCTTCGAGTGACTAGGTCGTTTGAAATCAGGGGCATTGAACCATGTTGCCGATCATCTGACAGGCGCGACCATTTTGATCAATCAGCAGCGACCCAGTGCGGTTGTACACCTGCCCGCTGGTGTCGTTACAGAAGCCGCCGTTGCAGTTGGTGATGTGTGTCGAACGTCCGGGCTTCACGATGACTTTCGGAGGCTCCTGCATCAATTGGGTATTCGATCCACAGGCTGCGTTCACATTGCTGATGGCTGCATTGGTGCGCATGCGCTTTTCGTCTTGAGAGATCGTTCGGACACTCGATACAAATTCCAGCTCCTTACGGGCTTCTTTACACGCTGGTGAGTTGGATTGCTGCTGGGCCGATGGCGGAGTGCCGGATGCTTGTTGGTTGATAGCACGCTGCTGAGTTTCGAGTTGGCGTTGCTCCATCTCGCGCATCTCTTGTTGATATTTGCGCTCGTTTGCTTCAGCTGCCTGCATTCGTTCCTGATAGATTTCCTCGTTGGTGCGCTTGCGCTCTACCAACCCGCCCGCTTGGTTTGCCATGCATGGCCTATCTGAAAGTGTCGTGTTTCCCGCAGAGTCCTTGCAACGATACACTTGGGCGACTGCGGAGTTCGCCAGAAAAACTGAGATTAGAGCCAAGGCTAAAAGTCGCATTTGTCCCTCATGGAGATGTTAATCCGCTTCATGCGACTGGAGGCAGAAGCGGCTTCCGCACATCAATATCAAGCACCTGTTGCCTAAATAGCCAAAAATCGCAGTGTTGATGTACGGCTTTCAACGCGCTGATTCGTGATCAATGGAGTTGACGGTTGCTGACCATTTCCGAGTGCAGATCATTGATTTGCATGGCAACTTTGTCTCCACCTGACCAGTGACTCAACATGATTTCCCCGGATTTAGTAAAGCGATGGCCAATTCTGATTGAGTAAGAGCGAAACATCCAGCTGAACAGCGTTGGGAAGTAGGTCGCATCGTCTATGTCACGCCACTTGACTCCCCGAGTGCCCTTGGTCCAAGGCAGGATGCCGCTGTATATCCAGACGCCATTAGTGTCTGTGTAGAGGTTGTAGCTTTTGAGTACAAGCAAACGGTAGATTGTCCAAGCAATACCAAATATGAAGAAGATATAGCCAACTACAGGAGAGAAGAGGCTTCCAACGCCAAGCGCAATTAGAGCCACGAATAGCCCAAATACTCCTGTAATTGCATAAGCAGTCCAGGCTTTTCCTCCAAGGTTCATATATCCATCTTCATTGGCGTCAATGTTGGTTTGAGCTTGTTCCAATTTCAATCCCTCCGTTAGCTTTAAATATTCGAGGATTATTGCGATTACCTTGTATTTACAAGCGGATTTAGATCAATTTCAGGATCAAAGGTGTCTGCACTTGCCACCCGGCTAGGGTTCGACGTAGGCGTACGAACTGAGGTGTCATGATGGGATGAACAAGAATCCTTTTTCTGATCCGAAATTTGGTGCACCGAGCAATTCGGCCAAGGCGGCAACCAATCCGTTTGAAGATCCTGATTTTGGGAAGGAGTTACAGGCACCTGGTTTGCTCCGGAGTGCGGGGGATTCCGCCATTGCTTTGGGTTCAGGCATCACCCAAGGCGTCCAGATGCTCACGGATGTGGCTGGCGCTGACAATGCTGCATCGCGTGTGCTAGGTAAGGCGACGAGTGCGCTGACTGATTTGGAATCGCCTTACACCAAGGCCAAGAAGCAGGAGCGCGCCGCGAAGATCAAGGTGGCCGAGGATTCTGGCAGCACATGGGAAGAGGTGAAGGCCTATGCCGGCAGCTTCGCCGATGCGCCACTCGACACCACATTGAATGCCTTGGGCACTTCTGCTCCCTCGCTGGCTGCCGGCTTGCTTTCCGGTGGTGGCGCAGGAGTTGCCATTGCCGCGCGCGCGGCCCAAGTTGGCCTAGGGGCGGCTCAGGGCGTAGGTGGCATCAAGGGGCAGATCCACGACAGCGTGAAGCAAAAGCACTTGGATGCGGGCGCGACTGAGGAGGATGCCAGCAAGCGCGCCGATGAAGCTCAGGCGTACACAGGGCCCAACGCATCAAGCATTGCCTTGGGTGGCGCGTTGGGAGCTGTGGCTGGAAGTACCGGTTCTGAAAGCGCGGTGCGGCGATTGGCGGGGCAGCGTGTGGCAACTGAGGCTGCAGAAAAAGCAGCTCCAGGTGTGCTGCGTTCAATCGTCGCGGGCGCTGCAAAAGAAGCCCCGATGGAGATGCTGCAGGGTGTTGCTGGGCAGGCTGCGCTGGAAGGACTGGCCTCTGCTCCTATGGGCGGAGGCTTTGGCGCACAAGGGCGCGGCCCAGCGCCAGAGTGAGGGGGCCGCTGCTTTTGCTTCTGGTGAGCCGCGCACGCCACCGGAATCGATCAAGAGTGTGGTCGCCAAGGCTCAGTGGGTGCGTGGTTGGAATGTGGCACAGGCGCAGGCGCAAGAGGCGTCAGCGGGGCTGGTCCTTGCTACCGAGTCGTCAGGCATGCCAGCCGATCATCCGGGCGCGGCGAATGACGTGGGTCAGGAATCCACACTTTATGCAGATGACAACGGCAATGTCGGCTCCACGCCGCAAGCAGTGGTGCAAGCTCAGGAGCAGGTCGATGCTCCCGCAGTCCAGGCTGACCCCACCGCCACTGCTGGCGCGGTGTCCGAGGGCGAGGGTGGGGCGAGCGCTGGCCCTGAACTTGTAACCCAAACGGCTCCAGAGTTGCTCGAGCAGCAGCTGACCCCCTCTCAGGCCATGGGCCTGGATCCGAAAGCAGGCGCGCTGTCCAAGGCAGCAGCCATGGCCGTGGATTCTGGCGCTTCCCCGGTGGTGCAACCCCAGGCCGCACCAGTGGCAGGGCAGGCTCCCTTGCAGCAGCAGGTCGCGCCAGCGGTACCGGCGGGCGTGGACCCGGAAACCGGCGAGGTATCGCTGCAGGCGCAGATGGACGCTCTCAAGGGCCGCATTGCCTTTATGCAACAGCAATGCGCTGCAAAGCCAGCTGACCAAGATGGAAGTGCAGGCCGCTGCAGGCAAGACGCAGGGCGCATCGACCACGGGCGCGCCAGCTCAGGCTCAACTGACTGGCATCAATCAGATTCTGGCCAAACAGATTCCCGCCATGAGCGAGCAGGAGCTGCAGCAGGCCATTGCCCATTACGGCCCCAATCACAAGCGCACACAGAAACTTGAGAAAGCACTGCAAGCGCTTGCGCAGAAACCGCTAGAAGCTATTGAAACAGGAGCAAATCGCAGTGTCTCTCAAGCCGATCAAACCCAGCAAGGTGGCGCGAAACTGGCGCAAGCAGGAGCAGCGCAAGCTGGCCAAAATGCAGCCCAGGGCGTAGCCGATGGCGCCCCCTCGACTGTCAACCCTGGAGCGCAAAGCCAGAACGCGGGCATTGCGCAAGCTCAAGCGAAAATCGCAGAAGCTGCAGGCGCGGCGACAGCAGCCGTAGCCAAGGCAGCCAAGATCGCGCAAGAGGGTAATGCGGGGCGAGAAGCCCAGCGCCAGCGCCAGCGCCAATTGGATGCCAGCGAGCGCTGGATGCGGATGACCATGGTAGAGCGCCAGGCCGTGACGGCCACGGCACCGGGCCTGAACCCCATTGCGCGCAAGAACTTGCACACGCGGGCATGGGCAGACATTGGCGAGAAGGTGCGGGATAAGCTGCTGGATTCTCTGGTGAAACCGGTTGTAGCGCTTACTGGTAAATCGCAAGAAGCTATCGAAAGTGAAGCAAAAGCAGCGCCGCAAGCCATCTCCGGAGATGCGCCTGCGAAGCCAGCCGCGCAGCCCGTGGGCGATGAGAAGCCGTTTGCGGCAGAGACAGGAACGCTGGGCATCCCGCGCGCCGACATGCCCCAGGTGCCCGCGGCCAACCATGGTGGCATGGTCAAGCACCTGAATGCCCAAGGCATTGCGCACGAAACCACCATGGTGGACGCGGCTGAGCTGAAGCCTACCCAGGCGGAATATTCGCCGTCCAAGGTGGAGGCAGCGAAGACGGCCGGCGGTGATCGCGCGGTGATTGTCTCGAGCGATGGCCACATCATCGACGGCCATCACCAGGCAGTCGCGGCAGCCGAGGAAGGCAAGCAGGTCAAGGCCATCGTGCTGGATGCACCGGTGGAGAAGGCGCTGGAGGCGGTGAAGGCTTCGCCCAGCGCGAATGCACCAGCACCAGCACCAGCGCAGGCCGCTTCAGTGCAGGAGCAGCCGATAATGATGGCTTTCCCATGTCTGAAGCGGTGCAGAGCTACAGCGGGATTTCGCACACAGGCCGCAGTCGCGCCAATGGGGACAAGCAGGCCTTCGACAAGTACATGGAGTCGGCACATGCAGCTGCTGAAAAGCTCGCCACCACCGATGCCCAGCGCGATGCCTTGGCTGCAGCTACAGACAGCCTGCGCGCTGACTACCTGCAGCAGTACCGTTCTTTGATGAATGCCCGCGCAAGCACCTACAGCGGCTTTGTGGCCGGGCGCGGCAACCTCAACAGCAAGCAGGCCAATTCGCGCAACAGTGCGCTGGACAAGGCCATGGAACGCTTTGATAGCTGGTCTGGTGATAACGCAGACCGTGTGAGCAAGGCTGTGCTGGCCGCGCGCACCCCTGAGCAGGTGAAGGCCGACCATGACAAGCTGGCTGCCAGCATCAAGGAGAAGGCCGACAAAAAGGCCGCAGGCCTGAAGGCTCAGCTGCTGAAGTTCCTGAGCTTCAAGAGTGGCGAAGAAATGCCCTATGGCAAGAGCGCCATCATCACCAAGGTCAGCTATGACCGCGACGGCTACCCCAGCAGCCTGACTTTCAAGATGGCTGATGGCTCCCCTGTGAGCGATGACAAGCTGGACCTGGTGGATGCTCTCAAGGACAAGGGCGAAACGCTGGCCCAGGCCAAGGCGCGAATTCGCGCTCTGGTCGATGAGGTGCGCGCCGAGAACCCCGAGCTGATCAAGGGTGTGGGTGCGATGCGGGCGGCAGTCTCAGCCAAGGCTGCGAAGCTGGCTCCGAAGGCCGAACCAGCAGCTGCCCCTGTAACTGTTCCTGAGACTGCGCAGGCCTCATTCCTTGACCGCCATAACGCCATCGAGGGAGGCATCAATGCAGGCACGCTGGCGCTGGATGACTTCAAGAGCACGTTTGCCGAGCTGGAGGCCAACCAGGATGCTGTGATGGCAGAGCTGCAAAAGCTCACCAAGGATCAATTGTTGCGCGCGGGCGGCGCGATGTTTGCCTATCGCATGGTGAACGAGAAGAAGGACGCCATTGTGCTGGCGGCCTATCAGAAGATGCTGGACACCTATGCGCTGGGCCGCAATTACGGGCCTAGCAGCTACTTTCTGTCGGCAGACTCCATTGCCAAGAACAAGGCAGAGAAGGCCCAGGCACTGCGCGAGCTGGTGGGAAACACCACTGCAGAGGATCTGGCTGCCCGTGCGGCAGAAATCAAGGCAGCGCGCGACGAGTACAAGGCCAAGCGCGAAGCTCAGGCCGAAGCACTGGCCAACCCCAAGACCTTGCAGGACTTCCGCGGCTTCATGAGCCACTGGACGGAGCAGGGTGACACCCGTGATGCGGCATTCTTGCGGCTGAGCGCCGTGCCCAAGTCGCGGTGGCCAGCGCTGGCAATACCACTGCCGGTGAAGTCATTGCGACCAAGCACACCAAGCACGGGCATGACCTGTTTGTGGTGCAACTGGCTGACCGTGTGGAGCGCGATGCCTATGACACCCTCAACAGCAGCGCCAAGCGCATGGGCGGCAGCTACAGCAGCTTCCGGGGCAATGGCGCGGTACCGGGCTTTCAGTTCCGCACCCGTGAGGCAGCCGAGGCCTTCCAGAAGCTGGTGGCCGGTGACACGGCACAGGCTGAGCAGGTGGTCAATGAGCGCCGCGATGCCTTTGCCGACGACAAGAGCCAGACGGCGGTGGAGCGCCTGCGCACCATGGCCGAGGCCTTGGATCAGGGCGCCGATGAGCAGCTGAATGCCGAGCGCAAGACCAACACAGCACGCCGGGCACGGATGGCCAATGCGGCAGAGGATGTGGCGAACGCGAACAAGGCCTTTGCAGGCACGATGCGTAATGTGGCCGATGCGATTGAGGCAGACAAGGCGCAGTTCCTGAGCGGTATTCGCACAAAGTCCCAGCTTTCGCAACTGCTGCAGGCATTGCGTGCGGCCAAGATCGATCAGCTCATGGCCAAGCATGGCTCTTGGGCAGCGGTCGAAGACAACAAGCACGCGCCCATGGATAGCGAGACGGTGGACTTTGCCAAGTTCCCCCGTTTTGAAATGTTCCGCAGCGATTTGGCCAACCTTGCGCGCCAGCTGCTGGAGATCGATGGCGGCAAGAAGATGGGCGCGGCCTTGGCGCGCTTGGCTGACGATGTGACGGACGCCTACACCAGCTGGGCCAAGGACAACTTGCTGAGCGTGAGCCACTTTGGCAACAAGACCGCAGGCGGGTTTGCAGAGTTCGCAAGCAAGGACATGGCCGAGCGTGCCATCAAGCGCAGCGGTCTGGTGGGCAAGGCCATCGTGCTGCCCATCAAGCGCGGTCAGAACCGTGTGGTGCTGTCTCCCGGTGAAGCCATGCAGCGTGGTCTGTGGCAGGGTGATGGCGACAAGCGCCTTCAGCTGGGCATGGAGTTTGTGGAGGATGTGGCCAAGCTGGGCAAGCGAAAGGGCTCCAAGGTGCTGGCGCTGCCGTGGCAGCTGGAAAGTGCTTTGGAGAACCGCCAGCGCTTGCAGCGCATGGGCATTCAGACCCCGGCAGAGTTCCGCAGCGCGTTGCGTGAGCTGCAGGCACTGCGCCAGGATCGCGCGCAGCCTGATCGCGTCAAAGAGCTGGAGCGCTCCATGGTGGGGCGCGCCAATGACGGACTGGACTTCTTCCCCACCAGCACTGCTGTGGTGCAGAGCATGCTGGACGCGGCCGAGATTACCGAAGGTATGGCGGTGCTGGAGCCATCAGCGGGCATGGGGCACATTGCCGATGCCATCGTGGCCGAGTCTGGTGTATGGCCGGATGTGGTGGAGCTGTCGGGCAGCCGCCGCGAGCTGCTGGAGGCCAAGGGCTTTCAGTTGGCAGCGGCCAATGACTTCTTGGAAATGCAGCCGCGTGGCTTCTATACCTATGGCGACACCTTCCGCGCGCCGGATGGCGCCGAGGGCATCATGCGCGGCATGGGTGGCCTGGGCAGCCAGCGCGTGCGCCTGGAGGACGCCGAGGGCAACCGCCTGGGCCTGTATGACCGCGACGAACTGACCGGGATTGCGCTGAACGGCGCGGCTTCGGGCTATGACCGCATCATCATGAACCCGCCTTTTTCGGACGGGCGCGATATTCAGCACGTACAGCACGCCTATAGCCTGCTGCGCCCAGGCGGCCGCATTGTGGCCATCATTGGTGAGGGTGCATTCTTCCATTCCAACAAGCGCGCCGAGGGCTTCCGCGAATGGCTGGACGAGCGCGGCGCCACCAATGAAAAACTGCCCGATGGCTCCTTCATGGACCCTAGCCTGCCTGTGAATACAGGCGTGGCCGCCCGTATG
Source organism: Comamonas sp. (assembly GCF_036643215.1). Classification (GTDB taxonomy): domain Bacteria; phylum Pseudomonadota; class Gammaproteobacteria; order Burkholderiales; family Burkholderiaceae_C; genus Comamonas. The sequence continues at coordinate 24,676 of NZ_JAVXSJ010000033.1, forward strand.
GTGGTGATTGACAAGCCGGAGGGCGATCAGCAGCTGGCAGCGCGCGCAGAAGACGATGAAGCACAGATTGCCAACTTCAGCGACAAGGCCGTGCCATCACCGCTGGACACTTTCCCGGCGGGGTTCATGGCCGAGCTGGCCGCTGCAGACGATTTGTTTGCCTACCCATCAGTGCACGCTGGTTCTGCCGAGGCTGCACTGCGCCAGGTTGATCCAACGGTCAAGCTGGTGGGCGAGGTCACTGCCGAAGATGAGCGCCGCGAGAGCGGGGCGGATACCAAGCTGCTGTTTCGCACAGGCAATGGGCGCGACTTCTATGTGTTTGAGAAGGGCGACGAGTTCTGGCTGGATGTGAGCCGCTTGGGTGAGGGTGATGGCGGCAATGCCATTTATGCGGCGCTGATGGACTATGCCGCGACCAATGACAAGGTGTTTATTGGCGATCCAGCCGGGCTGTCCGACATTGGCATGCGCCGCCGCCTGGAGGCCATGATTTCCTCTGCTATCAAGCGCGGCAGCACCGACCACATGGAGCCTCACGCACGCCAGGTGGCCGGCGACGAAGCTCTGGGAGTGCCTGCCCTGAAATGGCGTGCCGGTGATACCATCGGCAACATCCAGCGCATGATTGATGTGTCGCTGGCATCTATTTCCGCCCATGTCCCTGAATTCCAACGTGCCCGCTATGACTTCGCCACAGGAACCTTCCGCAGTTCTCAAGGCGCACCCCTTTCTGGTGAGGTGCTACGAGGGTGGGCATCTAAGTTTGGCCGAGTGCGAGCGGCAGGCGCAGGGGAGCGAACGCTTAAAAGAGGCATTCTCCTCAACACCCTTCTACGCACAGAGGGCGGCCAAAGACCCGGACTACTGGAGCAAGCTCTACGGCAGCCGGGCCAACTGGTAAGCGAGCAAGCCCAAGGCATTTTCTACAAGCTGGGTACGGCCAATCAGCGCCGCCCGGCCAGCACGCAAGACAAGGCCGTGATGCAGGCCATTGCGGATGGCAAGAGCGCCCGTGATGTGTTGCGAGTGGTGGTCAGTGGCTCCAAAGACCCATTCCTGCGCCAGACCGCCCGCCTGCTGCTGAAAGCAGGTATCACCCCCAGCATTGAGTTCGGCCATATCGGCAAGACCAAGAAGGGTGACCCCATCCACGGCCAGTACCGTGGCAAGAGCGACACCATTGCCATGGCGGGCAGCGCCGAGTACGCGGCCGAGCGCATCTTTATGCACGAAGCCATGCACGCGGCCACCATGCGCGCCTTGGCCAAGCCCGGCCTGCCCAAATTGCAGTTGCAAAAACTGCTGCAGCATGTGCGCAAGCAGCCAGGCGCGGCAGGCTTTTACGGCATCTCGGACAAGCAGGGGAACGTGGACGAGTTTGTGGCCGAAGTGTTCACGAACCCGGATTTCCAGAAGGCGCTGCGCCAGATGAGTGCGCTTGCTGGTGGCACGCTCAAGACGGCATGGGACGGCTTTGTCCGTATCCTGCGCTCCATTCTGGGCCTGCCCAATGACTCCACCAATGTGCTGTCGCAAGCGCTGGAGCTGGGTGTGGCTGCCATGCGTGAGGACATGGTGCTGCGCAAGCAAGGCGCGCGCGCTGACCGTTCACCCCCTGTAACTCGCGCACTGTGCGTTCGAGCACCACACCCCAGCTATCACGGGCTTTGGCTGCGGGCATCTGAGCCACATAACTCAACAAAAGGAATCGTCTGATGCCCAAGCCAAACTACCAGTTTGAAAAACGTCAACGAGAGCTAGAGAAGAAGAAAAAAAAGGCCGAGAAAGCCCAGAAGAAAGCTACGGCTCCAGAGGACAGTTCGCCATCTGTGGCATCTGAGACGTTGGCTGAAAACAAGTAGCAAAGGCCAAGGTGGTTTACCACGTCAATTCATCGATGCTGTGAATTTATACATATGTGGTACACTACGCCTGTCGGGGAAAGATGCTGGCACCTAGGATAGGTGGCTGGCCCCCGACGCGGAATATCGCGAGGTGGAGCAGTCTGGTAGCTCGTCGGGCTCATAACCCGAAGGTCG
>NZ_JAVXSJ010000034.1:0-25745 GCF_036643215.1 Comamonas sp.
TCCTCGAAGAAATAGTTGAATGCTGCTTTTTTATTGTCGGCAATGCGCGACGATGTTTCTGGTTTCTTGGCCATGGAATATTAGTTGCAGGCAGACCGGAGATGAAAGCTCTCCCTACAATACTGGATTGCCGTCTCGCCTCTGAGCGATGATTTTAGTTTCGCATGGACTCACTGAGGACATTGGCGACCGCCAATTCCCTGCTCTTGCACCATGCTGATTGTTCTTTGTTCATGAAAAACGTCAACAAGTCCGTCCTGATCTGGTACAGCCCCGAAGAAATGTTTGCCCTCGTGACGGACGTGGCCCACTATGCCGATTTTCTGCCATGGTGCGATCATGCCAAGGTTCTGGAACAAGACTCCACAGGCATGACCGCCGAGGTAGGCATCTCGTTCAGCGGGCTACGCAAATCTTTTGTGACGCGCAACACGAACAGTACCATGGACGACGGTGGCAAACAGGTTGCCATGCGACTGGTCAAAGGCCCGTTCTCACGTCTTGAAGGCCAGTGGCGCTTTCACCCCGTGGGTGATGGCTCCCAGCGCGCCTGCAAGGTAGAGCTGCAACTGGACTACGGTTTCGACAACGCCGCAGTCGCCGCCATCATCGGCCCCGTGTTCGATCGCATCGCCGGCTCCATGGTGGACGCCTTCATCAAACGCGCCGAGCAAGTCTATGGCTGAGCTGGCCAATTTGCAGATCACCATCTGCACATCACCCCAAGCAGGCATCACACATGAAGCCAGCCTGCAACTGCCTGCAGGCAGCACTGTGGCACAAGCCTTGGCCGAAGCTGCCAGACTTCCTGAGCTGGAAGTAGACCTTGAGCAGCTCGCCCCTGCCATGATCGGCATCTGGGGAAAGACAGCGCGTGCCGAGCAATTGCTGAAAAACGGCGACCGCCTTGAAATCTACCGCCCTCTGACTGTGGACCCAAAAGTTGCGCGCCGTGAGCGCTTTGCACGCCAAGGTGCGCGCAGCAGCGGTCTTTTCAAGCGCCAGAGGCCCGGAGCCAAGGCCGGATACTAGGCAGTAGCTACCAAAAAAGAAGCGCCTTCATCAGGCGCTTCTTGCATTGAGTCTCTCGAAAATTACTGATCGCCCTCTGGCGCAGGCCCGCATTCAGAAGCGATCACAGAATCAGCACGCTTGACCTCAGTTTCACGCGATGCTTCATCCATGAACCCACGTTCACCGTTGGCATTGACGTTTGAAAGCATGCGCCCCGACGTCAGAGTCGCCTTGGCCTGCTTGGCACGGTTGCAGTTCTCAAAGCGTGCCTTTTCTTTTTTGACTTTTTCTGCTTGAGTCTTGGCTGCTTCCTGCTCTTCTTGCTTGCGCTTTTGCTCTTCAAGGCCCTTGTCTATGCCTTTATCGGCCACAGGCTTGGCAAGCACTGCTGGCGCAGGAGCCGCTTCAGGAGCTGCAACAGTCGCTTTAGACAAAGATGCGCCACCAGGGCTGCGCAACACATTCTTGGCAGGAATTTCGGCGGGCGGCGCCCTGTCGCTGAACACTTTGCGACCCTGTCCATCAATCCATTGCCACTGGGCCATAGCGGAAACCGAGCAGCAGCTAATGGCAGCAAACAAAGCGATCTTGGTGATATTCATGGAGTCAATAAGTCTTGGGCAGTGGTTAGGGGTTCTGGGCCACGAGCCTGCATTGTGCGGCAAGTCGCAGCTACAATCTTTCTTTTGGAGCCTTCACAATGCGCCTTCTCGGAAAAGCACTGACCTTCGACGACGTTCTGCTCGTCCCAGCCTACTCCGAAGTCCTGCCCAAGGACGTTACTCTCGCCACCCAATTCACTCGCAATATTCGCCTGAACCTGCCCCTGGTGTCTGCCGCCATGGACACGGTGACGGAAGCTCGCCTGGCCATTGCCATTGCGCAAGAAGGCGGTATTGGCGTGATCCACAAGAACATGACAGCCGAGCAACAAGCCGCTGAAGTGTCCAAGGTCAAGCGCCACGAATCCGGTGTGGTGCACGACCCCGTGGTCATCACCCCCGAACACACTGTGCTGCAAGTATTGCAGCTGTCTGAAGAACGCGGTATCTCGGGCTTTCCCGTGTGCGACGGCGGCAAGGTAGTCGGCATTGTGACCAGCCGCGACGTGCGCTTTGAAACGCGCTACGACGTCAAGGTCAGCCAGATCATGACGCCCCGCGAGAAGCTGATTACCGTCAATGAAAAAGACGGCACCACGCCCGCTGAAGCCAAGGCGCTGCTGAACAAGCACAAGCTCGAACGTATTCTGGTGGTGAACGATGCCTTTGAACTCAAGGGCCTGATCACCGTCAAGGACATCAACAAGCAAACCACCTTTCCCAACGCTGCACGCGATGCCGCTGGCCGCCTGCGCGTGGCCGCTGCCGTCGGCGTGGGCGCTGGCACCGAAGAACGCGTGGACCTGCTGGTCAAGGCCGGTGTGGATGCACTGGTGGTTGACACTGCCCACGGCCACAGCAAGGGCGTGATTGACCGCGTGCGCTGGGTCAAGCAAAACTACCCGCAAGTCGACGTGATCGGCGGCAACATTGCCACCGGCGCTGCGGCTCTGGCACTGGTCGAAGCAGGCGCTGACGCGGTCAAGGTCGGTATCGGCCCCGGCTCCATCTGCACCACCCGCATCGTGGCCGGTGTGGGCGTGCCCCAGATCATGGCGATTGATGGCGTGGCTCAAGCCCTGAAGGGCACAGGCGTGCCTTTGATCGGTGACGGCGGCATCCGCTTCTCCGGCGATATCTCCAAGGCTCTGGCCGCTGGCGCATCCACCATCATGATGGGCGGCATGTTTGCAGGCACCGAAGAAGCGCCCGGCGAAGTGATTCTGTACCAAGGTCGCTCGTACAAGAGCTACCGCGGCATGGGCTCCATCGGTGCCATGCAGCAAGGCTCTGCCGACCGCTACTTCCAGGAATCCTCTACCGGCAATCCCAACGCCGACAAGCTGGTTCCCGAAGGCATCGAAGGCCGCGTGCCCTACAAGGGCTCCATGGTTTCCATCGTGTACCAAATGGCTGGCGGCGTGCGCGCCTCCATGGGCTACTGCGGTTGCGCCACGATTGCCGAGATGAACGAGAAGGCCGAGTTTGTGGAAATCACCGCTGCCGGCATCCGTGAGTCTCACGTGCATGATGTGCAGATCACCAAGGAAGCGCCTAACTACCGCGCTGACTGATTGATCGATTGACAAGTCATAGCAGGGTCGGCATTGCCTACCCTGCTATTGTTTTTTCAGGAGACCCCATGAAACTTGCCGAAGCCTTGTTGCTCAGAGCCGATCTGAATAAAAAGCTGGCCTCACTGCGCGAGCGCATCAACCGCAACGCCATCGTGCAAGAGGGCGAAACGCCCAAAGAAAAAGTGGAAGACTTGCTGGCCGAGGCAACATCAGCGCTTGAAGAACAGCAAAAACTGGTGCGCACCATCAACGCCGCCAACGAATCTACCAAGCTAGCTGATGGCCGCCTGCTTGCCGATGTACTGGCACTGCGCGATACCTTGATTGCACGGCATTCGCTGTTGACCGCCACCATCTCAGCCACCCACAAAGACGTAGACCGTTACAGCCAGCGCGAAATCAAATGGATTACCCAAGTTGATGTGGCCAGCTTGCAAAAGCAGGCCGATGATTTGTCGCGCAAGATTCGCGAAGTGAATGTGACCGTTCAAGCGGCCAACTGGCAAATTGAGATTTGATTGAGTTTTTGAGCGCTGCGGGCGAGTGCAAAGACCTCGGTGAGGCCAGGAGGTTGAAAACAAGCTGGTCTCTCATGTAAAGCGTGGCGGGCAACGCTGGTGCTAAAACCACCTGACTATTTAGCCCCTTACTGCTGACTACATACCTGTTAGACGTTACCCCGCACTACCTTGCACTGACGCAGCGCTCACCTTACCCACAGCATTTTGACCAGAATTTTTATTTCTAGTCAGAGTGCTAAAATCTGGTCTGATTCAAATATCAGCCCAGACTCTTTACTTTCCACTCCATGCAATCCGTCGGCATCTACGAAGCGAAAACACGGTTCTCCGCCCTGATCGAAATGGTCGAGCAAGGCGAAGAAGTGCGCATCACGCGCCACGGCAAAGAAGTCGTGCGCATGCTGCCCGTACGCCGCAAGCCCGTCATTACCGATGAGCAGATTGCACGCGAGTTAGAACAAATTTCGGCTCTACAGCAGACAGTCAAAGCGCAAGCAGCTACTGATTCAGCAGCAAATCTGCGCCACACCGGCCGGAGTCAGGCATGAGCGCCAGCGCTTTCATCCTCGATGCCTCCGTCACCGCTGCCTGGCTGCTGCCCGATGACGCCAGCGAACACACTCAGCGCCTGTACACCCGCATCCGCCGCGATGAGGTAGACCCCCATTCCCCCAATGTCTGGCAGTGGGAATGTGGCAACCTGATTGCCTCTGGCGTGAATAATGGCCGTATCCCGCAAAGCTCGGTTGAAGGCCTGTGGGGCGTGCTGGAAGCTATTCGCCACCGCGTAGAGCTGCACGACCTAGCCCCCGCCCAGCACAAAGCGGTGCTGGATGTGGCACTGGTCACGGGCCTGCCCACCTACGACGCCGCTTATCTGTGGCTGGCGCAGTCGCTGCGCCTGCCTTTAGCCACTTTCGACCCTGCCCAGATGGCTGCCGCCCGCAAAAGCGGTGTGCAGCTGCTGGCACCGGAAGATTTCTGATCCCTTTTGTCACCCTCTTGCCCTTGAATACCATGCAACACGACAAGATTCTCATTCTGGACTTCGGCTCGCAAGTCACCCAACTGATTGCCCGCCGCGTGCGCGAAGCCAATGTGTACTGCGAAGTGCACCCCTGCGATGTGAGCAGCGACTGGGTGCGCGAATTCGCCGCCGACGGCAAGCTCAAGGGCATCATCCTGTCGGGCAGCCACGCCAGCGTCTACGAAGTGGACGACCGCGCGCCTGACGCCGTGTTCGAGCTGAACCTGCCCGTGCTGGGCATTTGCTACGGCATGCAGACCATGGCCACCCAGCTGGGCGGCAAGGTCGAAGGCTCCAACACCCGTGAGTTTGGCTACGCCGAAGTGCGCGCCCATGGCCACACCAAGCTGCTGGAAGGCATTGAAGACTTCGCCACGGCTGAAGGTCACGGCATGCTCAAGGTCTGGATGAGCCACGGCGACAAAGTCACCGAGCTGCCACCCGGCTTCAAGGTCATGGCCTCCACACCATCCTGCCCCATCGCCGGCATGGCCGACGAAGCACGCCGCTACTACGCTGTGCAGTTCCACCCCGAAGTCACGCACACTGTGCAAGGTGCGGCCATGCTCAACCGCTTTGTCAAAGACATCTGCGGCACGCAAGCCGACTGGATCATGGGCGACTACATCGAAGAAGCCGTGGCCAAGATCCGCGAGCAAGTCGGTGACGAAGAAGTGATTCTGGGCCTGTCCGGCGGCGTGGATTCGTCCGTCGCTGCGGCCTTGATCCACCGCGCCATCGGCGACCAGCTGACTTGCGTGTTCGTCGATCACGGCCTGCTGCGCCTGAACGAAGGCGATGCGGTCATGGATATGTTTGAAGGCAAGCTGCACGCCAAGGTCATCCGCGTGGATGCAGCCGACCTGTTCCTGGGCAAGCTGGCCGGCGTGAACGAGCCCGAAGCCAAGCGCAAGATCATCGGCGGCCTGTTTGTGGACGTGTTCAAGGCCGAAGCCTCCAAGCTCAAGGCCGCCAACGCCGGCAGCAAGGGCGCAACCTTCCTGGCCCAGGGCACGATTTACCCCGACGTGATCGAGTCCGGCGGTGCTAAGAGCAAGAAGGCCGTGGTCATCAAGAGCCACCACAACGTGGGCGGTCTGCCTGAGCAACTGGGCCTGAAGCTGCTGGAACCCCTGCGCGACCTGTTCAAGGACGAAGTGCGCGAACTGGGTGTGGCACTGGGCTTGCCCCGTGGCATGGTGTACCGCCACCCCTTCCCTGGCCCAGGCTTGGGCGTGCGTATTCTGGGTGAAGTGAAGAAGGAATACGCCGACCTGCTGCGCCGCGCCGACGCCATCTTCATCGAAGAGCTGAACAACTGGATCGACGAAGCGACTGGCAAGAGCTGGTACGACCTGACCAGCCAGGCTTTCACCGTGTTCTTGCCCGTCAAGAGCGTGGGCGTGATGGGCGACGGCCGCACCTATGACTACGTGGTGGCCTTGCGCGCCGTGCAGACCAGCGACTTCATGACCGCCGACTGGGCCGAGCTGCCTTACGGCCTACTCAAGAAGGTCTCCGGCCGCATCATCAATGAAGTGCGTGGCATCAACCGCGTTACTTACGATGTAAGCACCAAGCCACCAGCGACCATCGAGTGGGAATAAAAGTACGTCGCGAAGTAACTCGCGACCTTTAGACTTTTTTCTCATGTAAGCCCGCGATTTCGCGGGCTTTTTTCATTTTGGTTGGGCTTTATCCGGAACTAGCCGGTCGCATGGAGTTGGCAGGATTTATTGGTACTTTGCATGGTACGGCACCGGCCCCATACCATCCGCCTCACCGATACCATTCAATCGCTTTGCCAAGGGTGCATGGTATCAATCTCATCTAAGTCATTGATTTCAATGAAGATACCATGCCTGAAAATGGACGTTTTTGCGCATGGTATCGCCAGCATGAAAAGAGGCCATCCCGTGCTCACCGATACCAAAATTCGATCACTCAAAGCCACAGGCAAGCTCTACAAAGTCACCGACCGCGATGGCCTCTATGTGGCCGTAACCCCAAGCGGCACAATAAGTTTCCGCTACAACTATAAGATCAACAACCGCCAGGAAACACTCACCATCGGCGCGTATGGTATCGGCGGAATCACCCTCGCCGAGGCACGCGCCAAACAGCTGCTCGCCAAGAAGCTGGTTCAGGAAGGCGTGAGTCCGGCCCGTGAAAAAATTCGCACCAAAGCCCGTGAAGTGTCGGCCGGCACCTTGAGCGAATGGGGCATCAAATGGCTCAAGGGCCACAAGATGGCAGACAGCACCCGCGACATGCGCCGATCCGTCTATGAGCGCGAGGTGCAGACGCGCTTTGGCAAGCTCCAGCTACGCGAGATCTTGGGTGAAGACGTGCGCAGCATGGCCGATGCCATCGTGGCCCGTGGCGCACCAGCCACCGCCATCCACGCGCGCGAAATCATTTTGTTGATCTTTCGCTACGCCATCGAGCGCGGCCAGAAGGTCAGCAACCCGGCCGAAGAAGTCGCACCCAGCACCATTGCCACCTTCGAACCCAAAGACCGCGCCCTTTCCAAAGAAGAAATCGGGCTTTTCTACCGCGGCCTTGAGAAAGTCGGCACCACACCCAGCATTCGCGCGGCCTGCAAACTGCTGCTGCTGACCCTGCTGCGCAAAGGCGAGCTGACCAATGCCAAATGGGCGGATGTGAATTTCACCGAAGGCACGCTCACCATTCCTGCAGCAAGAATGAAGGCCCGCCGGCCCCACATCATCTTTCTTTCCCAGCAGGCCATCGACCTGCTGACGGCGCTCAAGATGTTTGCAGGCGGCTCGGACTACGTCTTCCCCAGCCGCTACGAAACCCACAAACCCATGAGTTCAGCCACGCTGAACCGCGTCATGACCTTGTGCTGGGAATACGCGCAAAAAGACGGCCTCGCGCTTGTCAAATTCGGCCCGCACGACTTGCGGCGCACCGGCTCCACCATCCTGCATGAAGCCGGCTACAACTCCGACTGGATTGAGAAAACCCTCGCCCATGAGCAAAAAGGCGTTCGCGCCGTCTACAACAAGGCTGAGTACCGCGAGCAACGCAAAGCCATGCTGCAAGACTGGGCCAACATGATCGACAGCTGGACCTCGGCGCTCTAGCAGAGCATCGACCGAAACAGACTGCTACAGACTGCTACAGACTTTCTGCATGTCCTCCCACTCTCCAAGCCCACACAGTTATCAAAACGCTCTTTATAGATAAGTTGTTCGTGTGTTCACAACATCACCAAAAGATGACAGCTGCACCTACCAATTGACTTCTTTGCACTTCATGCAAGCGCACGCCAGCCGTATCAAGCAAGGCAATGGGCAACCTGTGAGCGCCTACACACCATGCAACGCAATTGATACAACATCGCTCAAATGCAAAGAAATGTCAGCTCGCAGGTTCTGCGGCAAGTGGTTCTGCAACAGGGAGTGTCATCATGAGAAGCATCAACCCCGCCGCCAAGAACGCCAACCGCGCGTTCGTTCGTCTGCATACCTATGTGGCCAAAGTGCAAGACTGGGATCTCTTCACCCAGTCCTATCGCGTCGTACTCAACACCAACGGCAGCGAAGACGTCACGCTCTTCATCGTCCAGGTCTTTGACAAGAACGGCCAGCCCGCCGCACTGGGGCCAAACATTCCTAACCAGATTACGTTTTCTTACCGCAAGGCCCCCACCATGTCGGTATGGACAGAGTTTTTTAACGACGGAAAATTTAACTGGCGCAATGTCTCCTGCCGCTAGGGCGCAGCGATGGGATGTGGTGGCCCGGCTGTCGGCATAGACACCCGCCGCCGCGCCAAGGGGCGCCATCCTGTCCAACACAACCAGGAGATGTTGCATGACCCGCTTCCAACCGATGCTTGCAACTGCTGCCCTGCTCAGTCTCTTGACCATGCACCTCAGCAGCATCTCAATGGCACAGGTCGCCTTCACCAGGCCGGGCGACTACAGCAGCTCCTACAGCGGCCAGATCACTGGCAATGGCGTCGTGCAATACGGACTTGAAACGCGGCCCTACCAGCGCATCACCGTCACGTTCAACACCAACAACCCATCCAGCCGGATGAACGTCCTCAAGGGCGGCAGTGCCGAATCGCTGTGTCACGGCTCGGCCGATAGCAACACCTGCACCTTCCTCGTCGAACGGGGCACCAGCTACCGCGTGATGATCTACCTCACGCGTGAAGCCGCCCAGCGCGGCGAAAGCGCACGCTTTACGCTCACCACCGAAGAGAGCACCTGACGGACGGCAGCGCCTGCCACAGCAAATCCACGCGGCTTGATAGCTGTCAACCTCGCCTCAGCCAACGGCTTGTAAACTGGGCCGCACCAGATTCAACGAGAAAGCCCGTTCAAGCTATGGAAAACTTTCCCAAAGACATCTACACCGAGCCCGAGCCCGATGTGAACACTCTGGCCAACCTCGGCCCCTTCACCGGCATGGCTGGCATCTGGACCGGCAAACGCGGCCTTGACATCAACCCCAAGGCCGACGGCCCCGAGAAGCAGGCCTTCATCGAGCACATGGAATGCCAGCCCATCGATGCCCAGACCAACGGCCCCCAGCTCTTCTACGGCCTGCGCTACCACACGCGCATCGTCAAGCCCGACGACCCCGAAACCTTTCACGACCAGGTCGGCTACTGGCTGTGGGAGCCCGCCACCGGCAACATCATCCAGACCCTGACCATTCCGCGCGGGCAAACCGCCATGGCCACGGGCAAAGCCACGGCAGACGCCACAACCTTCACCCTCAAGGCCGTGCGCGGCTCCACCGTCAACGGCATCTCATCCAACCCGTTTCTGGAGTACGCCTTCAGAACCGACGCCTACACCATCACCGTCACCAAGAACCCAGACGGCACCTGGTCGTATGAGCAGGAAACCATGCTCACCATCCCCGGCAAGAGCGAGCCCTTTGCCCATACCGACCGCAACACCCTGCACAAGATTGGCGAGCCCACACCCAACCCCACGGCACTGGCGGCAGCAAAGGCTGAAACTACGGCGTAACTCATAGAAGTAAACGCTTATCTAAAAGGCAATGCGGTTCTCTGCATTGCCTTTTTCCGTTGCCTGATGACATTCGCCCAACATCGCATTGCAGGCCTAGCCCTCAGAACGACTCATATTGCCGCTGACACAACGTTGGGTTAGCCTGCGGGCTCCAATACTGCTCAGGAGCCACCTATGTCCCGTCGTTTGGTTCTTTCCGCTGGCGCCGCCCTTGCGGCTGTCGCCCTCGTCGTTGGTTGCGGCGCCATGGGGTCATCGGGCGGCAACCCCATGGGCTTCTTCATCACCAGCACCAACCCCGGCAAGGGTGGCGACCTGGGCGGCCTCGCCGGTGCTGACCGCTACTGCCAATCGCTGGCCGCCAGCGTGGGCGCGGGCAACAAGACCTGGCACGCCTACCTGAGCAACGCTGCCCTGAATGGGCAGCCCGCCGTCAATGCGCGCGATCGCATCGGCAACGGGCCGTGGCGCAACGCCAAGGGCGTGGTCATTGCCACCAGCGTGGCTGACCTGCACAGCGCCAATGCCAAGGTTGGCAAGGACACCTCGCTGACCGAAAAGGGCGAAGTCGTCTCGGGCTTTGGCGATGAGGTCAACCGCCACGACATCCTCACCGGCTCGCGCCCTGACGGCACCCTGGCCGTGCCCGAGCCCGGCAAAGACACCACCTGCGGCAACTGGACCAAGAGCGATGGCGGCTCTGCCATCGTGGGCCACCACGACCACAAGGGCACCAACCCCGACCCTGTAGCCAACGCTTCGTGGAACTCATCGCACGGCACGCGCGGCTGCAGCCTTGACCAACTCAAACTGAGCGGCAGCGCCGGACTGATGTACTGCTTTGCGAGCAACTGACCGGAATGAAAGCGCGGGCTTCGGTCCGCCCAAGTTCAAGCAGGGCTTCATTGCCCTGTTTGAAAATGACGATGAAGATCACTACGTTCCCTGCACACCGATATCGCTACCCAACTTGGTGACAGGCACGCAGACGGTACTTGGTTGTATTAGCAGGAAACCTCACTGACCCCGGCCAGCGCGTTCCCTTCGCCATACTACAAATCTACTTTTTACCGAAAATAAATAGAATCACTCCAAGTCCTAAAAACGCGATAAGCAAATGATCAATAAAAAATCCAACGGCTGCTAAAAACAATCCACCAACAGCCGTTAGAAAAAAGTATCCAATAACTAATACAATTATTGCTACTAAAATTTGCATTTTATTTTTTTAGATCATCTATGCAATCATATCCCTCATCCAGAACATCTTTATAATCCATCCCATCAAATCTATCTCTTATTTTCTTTCTTAAGGAAATTACCTCATTCGTCATATCATTATTATTAAAATATCTTCTGTAGAATTCAGAAAATCCATTACTTTTCTCTTTTATATTACCATCTAAAATAATGCACATTCCAATCGCCGATAGCATTATCTCCGAATGTCGATTTTTGGTAGAAAACAATTTATCTCTGCGCCACTCCATCATTTTCACGATAGATTTTGAAAATGACTCGTCTGAATCGCCATCAATTTCAGGCTCCCAAGAAAATACATAAGATGGCCAGAAAGCTACTGATGCACCAAGCGCTTGCCCCCAGCCATAAGCCCCCCCATGTACATACTTTCCACCATTATTTGAATAAATTAATGGCGTCAACAAGGCACCGATTAACAGATAAATTCCAACGATTTGCTTCATTTTATTTATTTAAAGTAACACCATTTTACATTTTAATACAAATTTAAATCTTGTCAATTCCCATGCAATCATCCAGCTGCGTTTCAACAAGGAAAGGTTATCGACAGTCAGCTTCTGGCCGACCGCAGTCATAGTGCTGGACAGCAAGGGTGACACTTGCAAGCTCAAGGCAGGCGCTGCCACCTACCCGCAGGAAGGACATAGGCGCTGAAATCTGAGGTGTCGTCACCAGTTACATCAAGCTCTTTTCAAGGTGAACACATGCGCACGCCAGCCCAACGCAGACTGCCGTTGAGATTTGATTAGCGCCACAAAAAGCACTTGCTAACGAGCAAAGGCAATGTAGCTCTCTACATTGCCTTTTTCTTTGCTTTATTACAGTTGCCCAACAACGCACTGCAGGCCGGGGTTAATGCCTTGGTAACTAATTTTTACAGATAATGCTCGGCATGCATTTTCTGCTTGCCTTGACTGCCGCCGCATTTTTGCTGCCAGCCACCGCTATCTCTCCAGTCACAGCGCAGCCCATATTTCGCTGCGGCAATACCTATTCTCAAGAGGCATGCAAAGGCGGCAAAGTGGTGGAAGACAAAACCACTACCCTGCACAGCGGCCACTCAGGCAGCACCGTCTATCTTTGCAAAGGCCATGGCGGCGGGCTTTTCTGGTCTAGCGCGCAATGCGGCCAGCACAACGCTTTTCTGGAGCGCATGGAAACCGTGCCCTCCGGCCTGCCATGGGATCAAAAAGTAGCCCAGGCCGAAGCCCAGTGGCGCAAAACACAGCGCAATACCGCAGCTCCTGCGGTTGTCTATCAAAACCGCCCTGCCCAACCTGCCGAGCCCGGCAAAAAACAAGTCTGTGATGCGCTAGATGAGCGTGTCAAGGCGCTGGATAGCATGGGACGCGCGGGGAGTCAGTATTACGACCTGGACTGGGTGCGGAGGGAACGCAAGATAGCTAGAGATGAGCAATACAAAATAAGTTGCTGAGCGTTATAAATATTGAGAACTTATATAGTTTAATAATTTAAATTATTTTAAACACCATTTTCTGGAGAAATAATGTTAAACGTTTTACCTTCATCGATAGCAAGTCAGCTTGAAAGACTGGAGAAGGCCATAGCATGCTGGCCCATACAATTCTCTATTGATCATGCCATAAAATGGGTACTCCAGTTTGATAGTGATGATTATCTTTTAGCACTTCGAATTATCGAAAGTCTCGATGTTTTAGCACAAAGAGATGTGCGATCTGCATTTGAAGTAGCTCAAGCAAAACTTGAGCGTGCAGCTGTCGAGAAAGGTGCCCCAATAAAGGGGAATAATACCCTTTATGCTGGGGTTGGGCAGGCAGCAAAAAGCGGTGCCGTTATGGCATACCACTACAGATTAACAGCAAAAATTGCAGAAGGCGATTTTTTCTTCCGTGATGATGAAGATGAAATAGATTTCAGCAAAATAGATAACATTGTTTTACTTGATGATGTAATTGGAACCGGAAAATCGGTAATAACGGACATAACTAGCATTTCAGAACAGGTTCACAGCCTTTCAAAAACCAGAAATATCTACGTTTTGACCGTTGCCGGTTACGCAGATGGCATTATTGAGGTTGTAAAAGAAACCGGCGCCTCCGTTATCTCTGCTCTTGAATACTCTTCAAAAGATACGGTAAAGGACTTAGATGCAGCATTTTATTCAAATATGCCCATGTCCGAACGAAATAGGACTCTTGAACGAATTAAACGCTACTGCAGAATAACCTCACGCTCTGCTCTAGGATATGGAGATGTGGGTGGACTTTTAGTCTTTGATCACAATACACCGAATACCACACTTCCACTTATCTGGGCTATCGGCAATGGCTGGATACCACTTTTCCCGCGCGCTGGTCGCATTCAAGGGGCTGCCAAGGTACTCAAAGTGGTGGAAGAAGAACGTAAGTCTGAAGCACAGCAAAAGGAAAAATCTCCACCTCAAAAGGATTCCATTGAGATTACTCTTTTTGTAGAGGGTAAGTTCGATGAGATTTTCGTTGACGTTATGCGAAATCGTATGGATTTTGCAAAAAAAATTGGAGTTAAAGATGTAACTGCAGTAGCTCTAGGCGGCCTAACTCACTCAGCTCGACTCATTGATCTTCTTCGTGAATCAAGAAAATTTTCTATTTTTATTTTAGATGGCGATGCCTTTTCTCAAAAACTTGCCAGCCTAATAAATTCAAACGAAAGCACAGGGATAATTTATCTAAAACCAACATTTTCTGCTTTATTTGATTTTTCTAAAGTATTCGCTGATGAAGGACGATTCCGCGGCCTGCCTGATCCCAATGGCAATCCAAGCAATGAAGGCTGGATGCGAGACTTTGAAATAGCCGTTATTAAACGAGGTAATGTTTCGTCAAACAGCGAGAGAATCGCACAAGTTATTGAAGAATATCTCGATAAGGAAAAATATGAAGAATTTACTCAAGAAGTCAGTAACATGGTAGACAAGCTAATAATAAAATCAGGTCCCGACATTTAAATAGCCTACCTAACATCATCCCAGTCACTTAAGGACTTTTGCGTTTCTGCCCGCCTGCCGCTATACTGGCAACGCCTCGCAAGAGGTGGAGCGTAAGAACTCCCAAGATCACGCGGAAGAACCGCATCCGATAACTGGCGGTTTTTTTGTGCCCGGACATTGCACGCCTGCACTCTGTGCAGTCGTTGATTTATGGCCGGGAGGGCGACGGATACAAGACCCGCAAGGGGAAGAAGTCCGCCTAGCGTGATCTAGGTTCTTAACCTCCCGGCCACCTTATTGCAGTGCGTAGGAACGCTGCGATAAGGCTTCAAAAGTCTCATCACGGAGCAGCACCATGTCTCAGTCCACTCTGGCTTTCTCGCCCGCCGTCACACTCGTTAACGGCCAACCCAGCACCACAAGCAACGAAGTCGCACTTCACTTCGGCAAGCAGCATCTGCACGTGATGGAGCGCATTCGCAAACTCCTTGCCGACCTGCCCGAAGAGCACCAATCGGATTTCCGATTGGTTGATTACACAGATGTCAAAGGCGAGAGCCGCCCCGCCTACCGCCTGACCCGCGATGGCTTTACGCTGCTGGCCATGGGCTTCACTGGCAAGAAGGCGCTGGCCTTCAAGCTGGCCTATATCGACGCATTCAATCGCATGGAGGCCGCGCTGCACCAGCCTGCCGACACGCAGCGCATGGAGCTGGCCTTCTCTCTGGCCGCAGAGGCTGCGGCACAGGTGCACCGCACGGTGTTCAATGCGGTGATGCAGGGCGATGCGGAAGAGTGGCAGTACAGCCGCTATCTGCTGAGCCTGAATTACGACAGCCAGGGCCGCCCCACCCTGCCCCATGCCCAGCCGATTGCGACAGACCAGATGGTGGTGTCCTTCAGCAGCCTGCCACAGCGCATTGCCGACGGCGAGATCATGAGCGCGACCGATGCACAGCTGGCCACACTGGCGACGGCCTGCACGCAGCGTCTGACCCAGCGCGCCCAGCACCGCGAAAAGCAGGTGACTATGCCCGTGTACCCGGGCAAGCGCCCTGCTTCTGCCCCATCCCTTTCAGCCAATCAGCCCCCAGCGCCCGATGAAGGCACGCTGCGCATGATGTTCAAGTAGTCTGCTTTTGATAGCTGTCAGCGCTTGATGGTCAAGGGCTGGCAGCTGTTTTGACTGAATACTCAGAATCTGCGTCTTTATGCCAATCGCGATTCGCTGCCATGATGGGCCGTGCCGCCGCCAGTCAGAGGGGCTGGGGCTTTTGTCAAAACAGATGCGCGACCGCGCAGGGAGAGAGACCGTTGTTCAAACACATTCTTATTCCGACAGATGGCTCCAAGTTGTCCGAAGCCGCCGTGCGCGCGGGGATTGAGCTGGCCGGCGATCAAGGCGCCAAGGTAACGGTGTTGTATGTGATGCCGGATTACCGGGCGTTGATCTATGGGGCGCGCTCGATGACCGCTTATGACACGACCGAGCTGGCGAAGAATGCCAACGCCGAAGCAGATGCAGTGCTGAAATTTGCCGAGGATCTGGCCGACGCGCGCGGGCTGGCGGTCCATAGCGTTCGCACCACCAGTCCTTCGGTGGCCGAGGCGATCATCGTGCAGGCGCAGGAAGGCCGGTGCGATCTGATCTGCATGGCTTCGCACGGCCGCAAGGGTCTCAGCGGGATTTTGCTGGGCAGCGAAACCCAGAAGGTGCTGACCAACAGCAGCATCCCGGTGCTGGTGCACCGCGCGGACCGGGTCAGCGACTGACCGCAGGCGGCGCATGGCGTTCAGCGCATGATTTTGATAGCTGAAAGCGCTTTATAGGTATGGTCTTGAAGCTGTTTTCATCTTAACTTCAAGACTTTGATTCCCATCAAAAAACGCCTGAATTCCCACTTCGGGGAGTTGCATTAGCCGCCCCGGAGTGTAAGGATGGGGGCGGCAATCGTTCGGATTGACTGGCAACGACAAACGCGCTGACGCGCAAGGAGGCTGAATATGTTCAAGCACATTTTGATTCCTACGGACGGCTCGAAACTCTCTGAGGCCGCGCTGCACGCGGGCCTGCAACTGGCCAAGGAGCAAGGCTCCGAGGTGACGGTGCTGTATGTGATGCCGGATTACTCGGCCATGATGTACAGCAGCGAGGGGATGGTGGGTTACAACCCCGCCGAGCTACGCAAAGACGCCGAAAAAACGGCCGACAAGGTGCTGCAGGCAGTGCAGGACATGGCCAAGGCCGAAGGCGTGGAGTGCAAGACTGCACGGACCATGAACTTCTCGGTGCACCAGGCCATCATCCAGCAAGCCAAAGACAGCGATTGCGATCTGATCTGCATGGCATCGCACGGCCGCAAGGGCATTGCCGGCATTCTGCTGGGCAGCGAAACCCAGCGCGTGCTGGTGAACAGCTCGATCCCGGTGCTGGTGCACCGGCCCAAGGTGTGACATACAGCGGCAAGCCTGACTGACTGCCGCTCTCAATTTACAAGCAACGCCCTGCGCCACTGTGCGACAGGGCGTTTTTCTTGGGCCGGTCGTCGTGTAGCATCGGTGCATCAAATTGTGAACTACTGGTTCCATTTGTCACGCCGGCACCGGCGTCTCTTGTTCATTTTGAAAGGTGAGAGAGCAGATGAGTAACGCAATCGCTACCGATGCCAGCATGGCTTGGAAGACTGGCCCGATTCGCCCCAGAGCCTGCACCTGTGGCAGCGTGATATGCCATTTGCTGCATGAGCGCGTGATGACCGATATGTCGCGCCGCATGTTTGTGGGCGGTGTGGCAGCCATGCTGGCGCCATTCACCGGCCTGTATGCCGCCGAGCCCGGCCCGGCGGGCACGCCCAAGCAGGCAGACCGCCCCATTTTGCTGACCAATCTGCGCCTGTTTGACGGCACGGGCAAGCCGGTGCGCCACGGGGTGCAAGTGCTGATTCAGGGCAAGCTGATTTCCGCCCTGCCCGCCGCCGCTGAAAAGGTGGAAGGCGCGCAGGTCATCGACTGCCAGGGCAAGCTGGTAATGCCCGGCCTGATCGACACGCACTGGCACACCATGCTGGCGGCCATTCCGCAGATGACGGCCATGACGGCAGATCTGGGCTATCTGTACCTGGCCGCAGCGCAAGAGGCGCAGCGCACGCTGATGCGGGGCTTTACCTCGGTACGCGACGCGGGCGGCCCGGCGTTTGCGCTGAAGCGCGCAATTGACGAGGGCATGGTGGCGGGCCCGCGCATCTACCCCAGCGGGGCCATGATCTCTCAGACCTCGGGCCATGGCGACTTTCGCCTGCGCAGCGATATTCCGCGTGCGGCGAATGAGCCGCTGAGCCAGGTGGAGCTGACCGGTGTGGCCATGATTGCCGATGGCGAAACCGAGGTGCTGCGCCGCGTGCGCGAGCAGTTGATGCTGGGCGCATCGCAGATCAAGATGCTGGCGGGCGGCGGCGTGGCATCGCTATATGACCCGCTGGACAGCACCCAGTTCACCGAGAAGGAGCTGCGCGCAGGCGTGGAAGCCGCCGGCGACTGGAACACCTATGTGATGGCGCATGTGTACACGCCCAAGGGCATCAAGCGCGCCATCAAGGCGGGCGTGAAGAGCATCGAGCACGGGCAGCTGGCCGATGAAGAGAGCGTGAAGATGATGCGCGATGAAGGCGTGTGGTGGAGCCTGCAGCCGTTCTTGCAGGACGAGGACAGCAATGTCTATCCTGACCCCGCACGCCGAGAGAGCCAGTCGAAAGTGGCGCAAGGCACGGTGAAAGCCTATGAGCTGGCCCAGAAGTACGGCATCAAAACCGGCTGGGGCACGGACGTGCTGTTCAACCCCAAGGGCACGGCCACGCAGGGCAGGCAGCTGGCCAAGCTGACGCGCTTTTACGACCCGCTGACGCTGCTGAAGCAGGCCACCGGCACCAATGCCGAGCTGCTGGCCTTGTCAGGCGAGCGCAACCCCTACCCGCAGCCACTGGGCCGCATCGCCCCCGGCGCCTATGCCGACCTGTTGGTGGCCGATGGCGACCCGGCTGTGAATCTGGACTTCTTGAGCAACCCGGAACAGAACCTGCGCCTGATCATGAAGGACGGCAAGGTGCATAAGAACACGTTGTGAGGGAAAGAGGAATGAATCGATATTTGAATGCGAAGCTAGGCACAGCTCTGGCCATGGGCCTGCTGGTAAGCACGCAGGCTTTGGCACAAACGCCTGTGGAAACGGATGCATGGCGCTTTCAGCTCACGCCCTATGTGTGGATGACGGGGCTGGACGGCCAGGTGCGCCCGTTTAAAGGCGCGCCCACGGCCAACGTGAACAAGTCTTTCTCGGATGTTCTGGACAATCTGGATGCCGCGGCCTTCATCAACGGCACGGCGCGCAAGGCGCACTATGTGCTCCAAGGCGATTTCAGCTACGCGGCCACATCGGACAAGGCGGCGCTGCCCTTGGGCCTGAGCGCACAGGCCAAGATTCGCCAGACCTCCATGACGCTGACCGGCGGGCGCAACTGGGCGCTGAGCCCGCAGTCGAGCCTTGACCTGATGGCGGGTCTGCGTCTGTGGCAAATCAAGGCCGAGGTGAATGTGCCGGGGCTGGCTTCTGCGCAGTCCAACACCTCGTTCGTAGACCCCATCGTGGCCGCACGCTGGAGATATGACATTGCACCGCGCTGGTCCACCCTGCTGTATGCCGATATGGGTGGGCTGAGTGTGGGCTCGAAGTTCACCTGGCAGATCCACGGCTCGGTGAACTACCAGGTGAAAGACAACATCCATCTGTCTCTGGGCTACCGCCAGCTGAGCGTGGACTACCGCGACGGCGGCAAGCGGCTGGACTTCAGCCAGAGCGGCCCGATTGTGGGCGCGACGTTCAGGTTTTGATTACCACCAGCGAATATCGAAATCTTGACAGGCATGCTCAGTGCTTAGCCAGCAGCTGCCTGTCCACCTGTACCTGACCTTTCAAGGCGTTGACCTGGGCGTCTCGGCGCTCGACCAGTCCGACAAGCTGGCCAACCACGCCCGCGCCTTCGCCAGCAAGGGCTGCGAGTCGCTGGTGTTGATCTGCGAGATTTCGGCAGGCAGTGGCATCACCGACAAGCTGGGCGTTGCGAGTAGCGGCACTGCGGATGTCGTGCTGCAGGCCTGCAATGTGGGCAGCATCAGCAGCGCGGCCAGCCTCCAGTTTTGCCAGTGTTTGCGTGTAGTCATGGGTGTTTTCCTGTTGCGCCGCTCCATGTGCGATCACAGCAACCGCTTTCTTTTCTGTAGCTGCTAGCGCTTTTTGTGCTTGGGCTTGAGCCTGTTCTGACTGAGAAATCTCAACCTTGGCCAGCCGCTGGGTCTGCAGGGCCAGCAGCCCCGAAAGAGCCAAGGCCAGCCAGGGCCAGATGCGAGACGCGCCGGTCATGCCAGCCCCGCCTCACACAATTGGCGCTCTGCCGCGCGACGTTTGACCAGGCCGGGTAGTTGCTTGCCGGCAGCGTAGGTCCAGCGGCTCAGCTCGGCGCACGCGCCATCGATGTCGCCGGCATTGGCCTTGCGCACCAGTGTGCTGCCGCAAAACGCGCTGTTGCCCACGTTAAAGGCGAAGCTTACAAAGGCGGCACGCTGGCCATCGGTCAAGGGCTGGCGAATGCAGTTCAGGGCATCGGCATGCTGGGCCAGGTCTTTGTAGAGCATTTCCTCGCACTGCTGGCGGGTGTAGGTCTGGCCCATCTTGAGCTCGGGGCCGGTGTGGCCCGTGCAAGCCGTGACGATGCCCACAGGGTCGCGGTAGCTGCGCAGCACGGTGCCTTCGTACTTCTGCACCAGCGGCACGGCCAGAGCCACGGCAGCGCCTCCAATGGCGGCCAAGAGTTTTTCTTTCCAGTTCATCGGCTTGCTCCTCCTTTGATGGCCGTCCAGAAACCTACGCAGGCCCCGCCCAGCATGACAATGGCCGCCAGCGGTTTGGCCACCTTGCCCACCCAGTTCAGCACCTTGAAGGCTCCCTTCATGGCGGTGAAAAATTCCAGCAGATCCGCCATCTGCTGGTTGCGCTCCTGCAGCTCCTGGCGCACCTCATGCAACCCTTGGGTTGCGGCTTTCAAATCTCGCTCGATCGCAGCCATGCGTTCACTCCCTTTGTCGAATCGTTCATTGATCTGCTGGCGCGATACCGCCGGCAGCTCGTCGCCGTAGTCATCCATTCCCTCTCCTTCCAGAATTCGCTCTTTCAGACTTCGATCAGCACATAGGGCATTGCGGGCGCGGGGCCGGTGATGGCGCCGCCTTGCACATAGACGCGCACACCATTGGCCGTGCCCAGCGGGTTGCGCACGCGCAGCAGACCGGCGGCACCTTCAAGCGCGACCAGCGCGGTGCCGTCGGCAAATACGGCGCTGATCTGCCCGGTCATGACGGGGTCTTCGGGCAGCAGGGCCTTGAGGCGCTTGTAGAGGTTGGTGCTCATGCGGCAACCCTTTCGACGGTGACCTGCTGGCGCACACGGGGCATGGAGGCACTGACGCTGACGCCGCGCACCAGGCCGCGCCAGGTGCCGTCGGTGTCTGCCACCTCCAGCAGCTGGCCGGGGTTCAAGATGCCGGGATTACTGCCGCCAGTGAGCACGGGCATGCTGATGCTGTGCTGCAGCTTGTTGCCGCTGGCCGCCAGCTCCCAGCTGCCGCGCATGCGGGCTGCATCGGCATGGGTGATGAGGTCGTCCTGAATCTGCGGGGCCAGCTTGTCGCGCGCGCTGAGGCTGCGCACCACATGGCCCAGCACGCCGCCCACGCTGCCGCCCGCGACATAGATGGCGTTGTATTCGGCACGCGGATCGGGCCGCAGCTCGTCAGTGACGATGACTGCCGCAGGCATTTGCACATCGGGCACGGCCGCGCCCCACTCCCACGGCAGCACCGGGTAGCGCGGCGCAACGATGAGCTGCTCTGCTGTGCGGTGACTGCGCACCACGGCATTGACCGACTCAACCATGCGCAGCACGGCCTGCAGCGGCGTGCCCTGAAAACTCCAGGCGCCGGCGGGCACCTGCCAGTCAGGGATTTGCCAATCCAGATTCACTCCACTGAACTCCAGCGCGGCCACCACCAGCTGCTGCGCCGTTGCCACCGAGGTGGAAAGCCAGCTTTGCTGCGGAAGATAAGGTGCACCCAGCATGGCCGTGACGCTGATGCCCTGCACCGCCACGCGGCGCCGGTCAAACGAGCGGCTGCGCGCCGTACTGGTGACCGCAAAGACAAACTGCATGCCGTCAATCCCCACCTGCAACCGCTGCGGCAGCCCGCCCACGGGTGCGAGCTGATCAAGCAGATGCTCAGGGCCACTGGCGGACAGGCTCCAGCAGTAGCTGTCATCGTCGGCGGCAATGGTGACGTCAGTGAGCACTACGGGCTCAAGGCTTGGCAGCAAATGCGCCGTGAGGTGGTGAACTTGCATATAGACGGGCAGCAGGGGAATGACAAACTGGGGCTGCGGTTCGGGCCCGACGGGCTTGCAGCACATGAACAGCAGATCGGCCGATCGGGCCCACGGTCTGCAGAACAGCAATTGGATGGGGCCACCGACAAGCTGCTCGTAGCAGCCGGTCTTTTCCGGCTCGGGCGGCTTGGGCACCGACTTGCCCGCTGGCGGCTTCATGGCCTGCTGGTAGCGCGCAAGGTAGCCCGTGTACAGCGGCACCGCCGGACCAGCACCAGCGGTGATGAGAGCCTGCAGGCCCACGGCATCCTGGGCAGAGGTCTGCAGCAGCAAGCGGCGATCGCGCAGGCTTTCCTCAAACCGCACCAGCCAACCAGAAAGCACGGGCGCGGCATCCTCTGCCTTGGCCTTCAAGCCCACGCGCACGCCCTGAGACTCCTGCCAACGCGCCTGCACTGAGGCACCGGGCAGCACCTGTGCTTGCTTAAACCGCCCCTGCGACGCCACGCTTAGCCGCTGGCCGTCCTGCCAGGCGATGCCGAACTGATCCTGCAGTGGCATGGCGTCTTGCGCGGCAGACGACCAGCCCGCAGGCAGAGCATCTGTTTCCTGCCACCCCGAGACCCAGCCTTGCTCTACAGGTTGCGCCTGCTGGGCGGCTGCCGCCACCTCGGCCACCATAGGCCGGGGCGTGTCGGTGTTGTAGCGCACCACCGCACGGCAGCGCACACCGGGCATACGGCCAGCTGCGACCAAGTCTTTGCGCACATGCACGGCAGCCCGGACACGTAGACCCGGCATACGCGCGGCCAGGGTGATCTGCGCGTCGGAGATGGACGGCGCACCGCCGTCATCGCCAAACACCAGCTCGACCGGGTTGCCAGTCTTAAAGGCGCGGTTAAAGACAAGGTCAACGGCGGCCATCAGTCGATCCTTGTCTCGCTCAGGATGGCTTTACCGCCTGCGTAGAGCTGGGTGCCTGTGCTGCCCAGCAGCTTGAAGTGGCCTTGGCCAGCCTCGTCCGTGACCTGACCACGCCCGATCAGCTTGCCGTCGCTGGTGCTCCAGACACCCGTGGCGGCCTGACCGCTGGACAGAATCATGTCGCCACCGCCACTGGTTTGCGTCAGCAGCAGATAGCCAGCCTCGGTGATTTGCCCGCAGGGTTGGGTCAAGGTCAGGGTGACCAGCAGTTGCTCGGCAGCGTCATATAGTTTGATGATGGATCCGGCGGGCCCAGAGTCTGCAAAGGCCAGCGTGGCCTGCAGGCGCGCCAGGGCGTGGGCTGCGGAGATCTCGAATTCAGGCAGATCGCTCATGGAATCAGCTCCGGCGTGACGCTGTCGGCCACCACAGCCCTAAAGTTGTGTTCGTGGTCATAGGCGATTACGGTCCAGGTCTGCAGCTCATCGATATAGCGGAAGTCGTATTCGCCGGTGACTGGATCGCTCCAGACCTCACGCACCACCAGGCCGTCGCGCTCGCGCACCAGGAGGACGCGGCGCTTGAGGGGCGTGTTCGCCGGTGTGTCCTTGCGCTGAACTGATCCATAGACACGACCCACTCCGGCACCCAAAACCCCGGTGACGTAGTCCCGCACCGCCCCAGTCTCAACACCCAGGTGATGAGGTGGCTTACATTCCGTGCGGCCGAAGGTGATGACTTGCCCGCCTCCTAGCGCCATGGTGTCAAGCGGAGCTGCCCTGCCCCGCACGGTATTGAGGCCCGTAATGTCTCCAAAAACACCAGGGCGATAGGCAAAGTCCGTGACGTACCGCGCCACCCCTTGCGTTATGCGCAATCCATCAAGAGCAAAAGGGTGCGCAAATATAGACCCTTCCTTGAACGGCCCCAATGTCAACGGCGCATCACCTGGGTCCGGCACGACATAGCCTGCGGGCAAATTTGAGTGCGCGGCAACACCCTCGACCGCCACCGTCATGACGTCGGCTCTGCGCTGGAACACGACAAACAGAAACCGCCCAGCCGCTGCGATGTCCACCTTTCCGCTTCGATAGGACACCCCATTTCCGCCCACAAAGCCTGCCACAAACGCATTTTCCAAAGTCCCGTAGAGGAACTGAAACCCCCGCGTTCCGGGAGCGCCTACCGCGTCTTGGGTCAGCATCCAGCTGTACTCTCCTCGACCGGTCACGGCGGGCAGCATGACGCGCATCTCTATCGTGAAATCCTGCGCACCGAACGCAATCCGGGGCGAGGACAAAGACAGCGAATAATTCCCGAACTGTCGAGCCATGCCGGAAACGCCAGCGACATAGTCTCCCGCCGGGCCGTTCCATACCCGCCCCGTTGCGTCCAGGGTGTTGCCTTCAAAGGCCATCCGGCTGGTGACATTGCCCTCTAGTGGATCTAGAACCGCCGACACATCCCCTGACTGATACGCCCCTGGCCAGCGAATCCCCGAAGCCGAGACATGGTCTACCCACGCTTGGCCGTCATCCGACCACTGGAGTTTTGCAGTCAACAGAAAGAGGGATTCGCAAGTCCCAGCCAGGCGCATCCCTGAAACTTCTGGCAGCGTAGCGCCAAAGTCCCAACGCAACGCAAGATCCTTGACCGCCTGCGCCGACCACTTGGCCGAGGTTGCCAGGTCCGCGTCTTGCAGCGACAGCAGCGTCCCGCCCAGATCCGGGGCACGATTGGCGTCCAAAATAGCCTCGGCATCCACGCGTACTCCTTGAGCGAACAGATAGAAAGCCGTCAGCTCCAGGTCGCCAGCGCCATACGCCTGCAGGCTTGTAGCGCGCCAAAATCGGTGGGCGGCCATGCTTACCTCCAGGGGCCGGTAACATCAACGAAGCTGACCCCGGCGTTCCCTGCCGTCGGAGCACTGGAATACCCCATGGAAGGGGTTAAAGCCATCAGCCTGCGCCCCGCCAACGCACCGGTGCCCGGGATGAAGTCGCCCGTCTTGAACGTGTTGAAGGCCGAGGCCTGTGGTACGTGAAAAAGTCCCGGCAATTCGCAGCGAGGCGTAGCGCCCACGAACTCAGCCAAGTATTTTTTAGTCAACCGCAGTGAGCCATCGACAGGACTAGGGAAGGAGCCAAAAGCAGCATCCATGCCGGAGACAGCGTTGCTACTGCCGGAGAATGGCGCTGCGACATGCAGCACTGAAGACCCTAAGCCGGTGTAGTTTCGGGGCATGGCGTGCAATAAAGCGGCCGGCCCGTCAAGACCGCCAGCACCTTGATTGCCCTGTGCAGGGGTTTCGGCAAAGCTCAGCGAACAGGCGTATGAGTCACCCCCTGGTCGAAAGTGAAGATCGTCGCCAAAGCCACGGGTGATGCCAGCACGGAAAGTCGCACCTACCGAGGAATTGGGCGCGATGAGCAAGATGAATTTGCGTGAGTCGGCAACCAGCACCCAGTTCACGGAGGCAGCTGTGGCCTGCGCACTTTTTGCCCAATAGCCGCCGCCTGGCATTTGTAAAAGCGAGGGAAACGCTCCTGCACCAGAGCTGACATCGGTCATGCTCTCAAAGCCGACAACGCGCGCACTCACCGAACCGGTGTCATCCACACGCAAAAACATCTTGGTGCTTTGCGGATCTTGGCTCTGGTAAACGGCGAGTTTGGTCCCTGCAAAGGGCTTGACCCAGCCAGCCGGAGCCATCTTGAAACTGATGGAGCCAGAGACAGCACCATCGGGCAGAGCCGTCTTGAACTCCACCCAGCCATTGGCTACGGCCGCGACACGCTGCTCGCCATTCAAGGCAGAGGGCGAAGCCCCCGTGACCGAGATCACGGCATGTATCTCCGCAGCGCTCTTGCCGCTGGCAAAGTTCAGGCGGCAAACGCCGTTGCTGATGCTTGCAGAGTCCACGGCCTTGCTGCCCCAGCCTGTGACCAGGAATGCGTCCAGAGCTGCAATCAGCGAACCCGCCGTGCCATTGATAGCGGGCGCTCCGGCCATGGAGCTGTATGCGTGCTTGACGCTGGTATCTACGATGGATGCCATCTCTCTACCTCCAAATCAGTAATCAGGCGGACTGCGGACGGTTCACATCGCCGCGCGCCAGGATGGAAAAGTGGTGCTCAATGCCGGTCTCTGGCCCCGGCTGGATGGTGCGCACCACCCAAAATGGGTACAGAGCGCCCACGGTGTTGATGCGCAGAATGTTTCCGATCGCCCAGCCACTACCCCAGCCCAGCGGCTGAATCGTGAAATAAGGCTTGCCGGTAGCCGGATTGACAGGCGAGCAAATCGTGTTGATATCGCCCGTGGCGATCACGCCCACATGCTCGCCAATCACCCGGAACTGCGTGTGTTAATTTCCACGCAAAACTGACCCGCCATTTCCATCTCAAACTGACCCACCC
>NZ_JAVXSJ010000035.1:0-10748 GCF_036643215.1 Comamonas sp.
GATCTGCTTACCGTTGCGGGGGCAGCCAGGGCTTTACACCCTGTTCCCGTTTAACTCGGGACTTAGCCCGAGCACCTGTAACATGAAATTAAATTGGAAGTACCGAACGCATCCAATGCGCTGGAAACCCCTCTTCAATTAGCCGCTCAGTATATCGTAGCAACGGTCTGAATCAGGGGCTGCTTTTCAGCGCCTGTGCAGCAGCGGCTTCATCAAGCAGGCGGGATGGGTACCCAGAAGAAGTAGCGCCTGTCAACGCAACCATGAAGGCGCAGCGGCAAAAACAGCCGCCTTCATCACGCTCATTTCATCCGCAACCCGGCCCCTGGCAGGAGCCTGAATTGAGCAGTGATTGCATTCATCGGCAGAGTTTTCTAAATTCATAGCAAAACTGCTATACAATACGCATCTTCTAGGGGAGTCGCCAAGTTGGTTAAGGCACTGGATTTTGATTCCAGCATGCGAAGGTTCGAGTCCTTCTTCCCCTGCCAGAACATCTGAAAGCCTTGATTGCTCACGCAATTGAGGCTTTTTGTTTTTCGCAGCCCAACATGGGCTTCTGCGATGCAAGGGCCAGTGGACGCCTCGCCACAGGGCAAACGCTCACCATCGCGCCAACACCCTTGGAATTTGCCTATCAAGGGGCAATGCTTTATAATCTTCAGGTTTGCTGCATGGAACTTGCCTCATGCAGCATCAACGGCAGATCTCACGTTGCCTCATGCTCGGCTCCGTACAGCCTGAGTGTTTCTCTTCGGCAAGAAGCAAAGCCACCCTCAAGCGGCTGGCTCACTTGATCCAAGCTCACTCAAGCAGGATCTTTTTCATTTTTCAGTGGATGGCATGGCCCATGTCTGGGTTTTCGCCACCGCTGACACGATATGCACAAAGAACAAATTACAGAGCGTGTCGGCAACTACATTGTGACTGCCCTCACCAACATCACCCACTCCGGCAAGGTGGCTGCAGCGGTTTCCATCCGCCGTGGCGAATATGACCGGATTTTCAGCTTTATTCGACAGTTTGATACACCGGATATGGCCAGCAAATATGCACTCGCCGAAGGGCGTTGCATGGTGCTGGAAAACCAGTTGAACTGAGTCTTTCTAAAAAGGAATTGTTTTGGCCAAAGAAGAATTGATTGAGATGCAAGGCAGAGTCGACGAAGTGTTGCCCGATGCCCGTTTTCGTGTAACGCTGGATAACGGCCACCAGTTGATCGCCTACTCCGGCGGCAAGATGCGCAAGCACCGCATTCGCGTGCTGGCCGGTGACAAGGTCACTCTGGAAATGTCTCCCTACGACCTGAACAAGGGTCGCCTGACTTTCCGTCACATCGAGCGCTCGGGCAGCGGTCCTGCGCCTCAAGGTCAGCAGCGCAAGCGCTAATCAGCGAGCAAGCGACTTGGTGGAGGCTCTGGCCACCAACTCCGGCATGGGGGCTTGCGCCACCTGCCGGACGCTGACACCCCCGAGGTGCTCAGCCAGCAGGTCAATCGCCAGACGAGCGACCTGATCCAGATGCAAATTCACGGCTGTCAGCGCGGGCTCGCAAGTCCGCGCTCGCATTCCGTCGTAGCGCGTGGCAATTTTGATGTCCTGCGGTACTCTCAAGCCGATTTGATGCACATGCTGCATCACACCGACGGCAAGCACATCGACCAAGACCAGTAATGCGTCAATCTGCGGGTGACTCTCCAGCAGTTGGCGGGCCGCATCGCTTCCGCCAGCTTCGCCCAGCGCTTCATCAACACGCAGCACCATGTGCTCCATTTCCATGGCATGGGCCATGCGCTGATAGGCCACTTCCGCCTGCGCATAAGAGTCTCGTTCCGCCGCCCCCAGAATCATGGCGATTTGCCGTGCGCCTTGCGCCTGCAAGTGCTCTAGCAAATGCTGCACCGAATCTACGGGGCGCAAATCGACATAGGGCACGGTATTGAAGCGGTGGCCGCCGGGCTTGCCAATGGAGACGACGGGCAAGCCACGCGCCGTCAGCTCCATGAGCAGTTTGTCATTGGCCGCTGGCTCAATCAGCACTACGCCATCCACACTCATGAAGTCCAGCGAACGCTGACCTGACTCCAGCGGCGGCACCAGCACCATGGCCATGCTCTGCTCCAGTGCGCAGCCCGCAGCGACAGATGCCACTTCCATCATGAAGCCCAGACGCGACGGGCCACCGGCGACTGCGTAAGGCATGGAAGACATCAGCGCAACCATGCGCGAAGCTTCTCCATGCCGCGACTGCGTCAGGCGTCCGGGCTGGTAGCCCAGTGCCTTGGTCACGTCAGTCATCGTTGTACCGGGCATAAAAATGTCTCCTTCACATTCATTTTTTTGAATACTTTGCAGCGCCAAAGCCGCTATCAAGAAAATAGCTGCTTGCGCTTACTTCGTCTTCTTTTAATGTATCAAGCGCTTAAGAATTCAAGGACAACAAGCGCAAGCTGCTCATATTTTTGATGGTTTCACCATCTACTACCCTGCAGCCTTGATGAGGATTGCGGGCGCTGCTCATGAATTGATACAGCATCTTTGGCGCATTGCGCTTAAGCTCGCAGCATTTGAACCTCTGCGCATGGCGCGACTCGCCTGCTGCGCTGCCCCACTCACCATGAAACGAATCCTTGCCCTCGCCTCTATTTGCCTGCCCATTGCGCTGATCGCCACTCCGCTGACCAGCCAGGCACACGACCATCGACATCACCACCATCACAAGCGCGAGCACAAAGAAGAATATTGGGATGGCCAGTGCAAGGTGGAGCGCAAGTGGAAGAGCAATGGCGAGTACAAGGAAAAGCGCAAGTGCAAAAACCGCCCCCATCACCACGCGCCTCACCCCGTTTATATGGCGCCACCCCAGCCCGTATATGTCACACCCCAACCTCAGGGTCTGGTGATTGACTCGCGCATTGTGCTCAGACCATGAGCGCGCTTTTACTCATCCAGCAGGTTCAACGCTTCGGCAGCGATCAAGTCCCAGACCAGGTGCGCGACAGGCGAAAGCTCGCGTTGCTGGCGCTTGACCAGCATGATGCTGCGCTGCACCTTGGGCACCAACGGCCGACTGAGCAGCACGGCGCTGCCCGCTGATTTGGCCGGTGTTGCTGCCTGCTTGCCCCAGCCCACAGGAATGGCCAGCCGCGGCACCACGCTCAGCCCCAGCCCTTGCTGCACCATGCTGTAGATCGTGGCCGTGTGCCCCACATCCTGCACCACCGATGCTGCGGCCCCATGCGCCTGCAGCGCGGCATCAATCAGGCGGCGGCTGCCAGAGGCATGATCGAGCAGCACCAAGGGCTGCCCCGCCAGATCTGCCCAGTGCACCTCTTTCTTGCGCGCCAGCCTGTGCGATGAGAGGCAGACCAAGCAAAACGGCTCGGCCACAATAGTCTGCGCATCCAGATCCTGCTTTTCTGACGGGTCGATCACCACGCCAAAATCCACTTCGCCGCTGCGCACGCTGAGCAAGACATCGCTTTGAATGCGGTCCAGCAACTGGATATTGACGTCCGGCACCTGCTTCTTGCCACGCGCAATGCACTGCGGCAGCAGATGGGCCGACAAGGTGGGACTGCTGGCCACTTTGACCCGCCCCTTGCGCTGCGTGGCCAGGCCCTGCACTTCCAGCAGGCATGCATCCAGATCTTCAAGCACACGCGAAACGCTGCCCAGCAGCAGACGACCCGCCTCGGTCAACTCCACCTCGCGCGTAGTGCGGTGCAGCAGTTGCAGGCCCATAGCCTGCTCCAGATCCGTCACATTGCGACTCACCGCAGGTTGCGTCAGGGCCAACGCATCTGCCGCACGGCTGAAGCTGCTGCTTTCAGCCACGGCCACAAAAACACGCAATTGGCGCAGACTTACATTCATATCAAAAAATTATAGATCTATCGAATAAATCCATTTCTCTTTTGAATGGATTACGTATCCAATACGCAGCCATCACGCACCCCATCGGTGCTTTGCATGAATGGTCTGAATTCAAAATATGTCGCGCCCTCGCTTTCTCCCCGATAACTTCACGCTGGCATTGCTTGCCACCGTCATCATCGCCAGCTTTTTACCCGCCTCCGGCAAGATGGCCGAGTATGTAGAGCTGGCCACCACAGCCATTGTCAGCCTGCTGTTCTTTCTGCACGGCGCCAAGCTTTCGCGCCAGGCAATTCTGGCGGGCATAGGCCACTGGCGACTGCATCTGTGCATCTTCATCGCCACCTTCGTCATGTTCCCAGTTCTGGGCCTGGCGCTGCGCCCTTTGCTCTCGCCCTTGGTCACTACCGAGATGTATATCGGCGTCATCTTCCTGTGCACCCTGCCCGCCACGGTGCAATCGGCCATTGCCTTTACATCCATCGCGCGCGGCAATGTGCCTGCGGCGGTCTGCAGCGCCTCGGCCTCGACCTTGCTGGGCATTCTGGTTACACCCATTCTGGTCAGCTTGCTGCTCAATAAAAATGCCGAAGGCGGCGATGCGCTGCACGCCGTTGGCAAGATTGCGATGACGCTGCTGCTGCCCTTTGTCATTGGCCACTTGCTGCGCCCCTTGATTGGCGGATTTTTGCAACGCCGCGCATCCGTCATCAAACTGGTAGATCAGGGCTCGATTCTGTTTGTGGTCTACGCCGCATTCAGCGCTGCCGTCATTAGCGGCTTGTGGAAGCAGCCCCCTATTCCCTCGCTCATCGGCCTGACCGTGCTGTGCTGCATCTTGCTGGCCGTGGTGCTGGTCATCACGACCTGGAGTGCACGTCGCCTTGGCTTTAACAAGGAAGATGAGATCACGCTGGTGTTTTGCGGTTCCAAAAAAAGCATGGTCAGCGGCATTCCCATGGCGAACGTGCTGTTCCCCGCCGCGTCGGTCGGTGCGATTGTGCTGCCGCTGATGCTATTCCACCAGATCCAGCTGATGGTCTGCGCCGCACTGGCCCAGCGCTATGCCCAGCGACCGCAAAGCGCCGAGGAAAACACTAAGGACACCGCCATTGGCGCTTGAAGTGCCGCACACGCAATCCAGACAAAAGGGGCGCTATCAGCGCCCCTTTTTTGTGAGAATGTTCTGCCTCAAGCAAACAACGTCAACGCATGATGCTTGCGCAGCAACTCTTGCGCTTGCGCATTCACCGCTTCCGTCACGACCACCTGAATGCCTAGCTGCGCAGCCGTTACGGCCATGGCTTCGAGCAAATGCAAGGCGCCGGGGCTTTGCACAGATTGCTCAGCAAAACTGCCACCCAGCTTCACATAGCGCAGCGGCAGAGTGTGCAACTTGGCCAGCACCATAGGCTGCTGATCCAGCCGGCGCAAACCCACGCCCACACCCAGCTCAGCCATGGATTGGCAAAAATCAGTTATCTCCCCCGGATAGGCCATCAGCCCGTGCGCATCCAGCTCCAGGCACAGCAGCGGCAGTCGCCGCGCCCACTTCGGAGCCTTCAGCATCTCATTCAAACGCCCCAGAAAATCTGGCTGCGCCAGTGATGGCAACGAGATCCGGACGACCAGTTCAGCACCCCCTTCCTCCAACCATTCAAGCCCCAGTGCCACCGCACGCAGGTCGCAATCTGCCGACATGCCCAAGCGCACGGCCACAGGAAGAAACAGCGAGCCCATCAAGGCTTCGCCCGTCGCAGTGCGCAATGACAGTGATGCTTCGCAACGCCTTTTCACACCAGTATCTGTCGTGAAAAGCATGGGCTGCACGGTCAGCGACAACGCATCCGGCGTTTCAAGCGATGCGATCAACATCTGGCGCCACAAAGTCTCGCCCGCCATATTGGAGACCACTTCCTCATCCCCATAAGCCACATATTCCACATCGGACTGACCCGAGCTTTCGGCTCGCATCACACCATAGTCCAGCCGCGAGAGCACACCCGTCACCGAGCTTGAGGCCGTGTAATCGGTCAGGGCAAAGCTCCAGCGGCACCAGTGGCCGCCGCTCAAGGTCAAGCGCATGGACTGCAGCACCTGGCGAACTTCCAGCACCAGCGACATGGCCTGAGGCCCGGCCAATGACGGCATCAGCACCACAAAATCAGCACCATTGAGGCGGGCCAGTTGCGGACTGTAATCCGGATGGGCATTGAGTACTTGGCTCACACGCTCACCGACCGATTTCAGCCATGCATCAGCATTAGCACGCGTCATCTGGGCATTGAGGGCCAGCAAGTCGCGCTGACGGAACAGCATCACATAGCCATGCGCCGCCTCAGCATCCGCTCCGCTGAGGGCGCGATGCAGTTCATTGACAAAGTATTTGCGGTTGGGCAGCAAAGTCACCGGGTCGCGGTTGACTTCCAGCTCCAACGAATCGATACGCGCCATTTGCTCAAGCGTCGTCGCCTGCACGCGATCACGCGTATCTGCAATCGCACTGAGCACTGGAGCCAGTTCCGCCACCGCTGATTTCTGTGGAAGCAATGCAGACACCGAAACAGGCCCTGCCGACGTACGCCCAATACCTTTGACCTGCGCCTCAATCTCCTGTCTCAGCACCCGGCGAAACCATTGAAGCAGCAGCACCACAAACACCGTCCACCCAACACCGGCCAGCACCACCAGGCTTGCCATGCGTACCGAACTGTTCCATAGCGCGCTGCGCGCATATGCATCGTCCACCTCCAGCGTCAGCTGCCCCACCTGCTTCCAGCCATCACTAACCACCCGCTGCGCCTTGGGCGCGTGCAGCGGCAAGAGCTGAGAAAACCATTTCGGAGCGCCATCGCTACGCACGCGCCTGCCTGTGTCCGCGCTGTCTGCATCCGAGCGCTGGCGCTCAAACAGGATCTGACCTTCGGGGGACGCCAGCGCAATCCGTTGAAACTGGCCGCTGTCATACAGCGCCGTCATCAATAACTCCCGCGTGATCGGATCCTGATTGGCAGGCTGAGACAGCGACAAGGCCAACGAGGATGCGGCATTCTCAGCCTCCGACTGCAACTGGCCGTCCAGATACTGGCGCGCAGAATCAATACTAAAGACAAGCGTGCCAGCCAGAATCGCCAGAATCGCCACCGTCACACTGATCAAAAGTTGTTTTAACAAAGACATCGTGCTTCCTCTACATGCCTTGTAAACAGAAATCGCATCCGAAACTCACGGCAAAAATCCTTCCTGCTTCATTCGCGTCAGCAAATCCCGCCAACGCGTAATGCGGTCTACCGACGAAGGCTGCGCCCCCGCCACATAAACCCCTTGTGCGTTAAAACTAAAGACAGGCGTCAGATCCTTACGCTGGCTGGATGGCAGCAAAAAATCCACCATGCTGTCGAGCACCAGCGGCTCAGTCATTGGTGTTTCGTAATAGCCCAGCACCATGTGCGCAATACTCTGCGTGCTGCCCACCCCGCCCATGCGCGCCCGCACATAAATCAGCCGCAATTTGTCCCCTGGCACCCCAAGCCGCAGCAGCGAAAAGTATTTGCCAATCACATAGTCCTCGCAATCGCCCGCGCCCTTGCCCAGCGTCTCCAGCGGCGTCGCCCAGTAATCCGGCTGTACCCAGAGCATGCTGTCCTCGGTCTGCACCACCGCGCGGTTCCAGAACTCATTGACTACCGTCAACTGCTGCTGCAACGGCTTGCCCTGCTGAGCCTTGATCATTGCCAGCCATTGATTCAGCACCTTGACGCCCGCTGCGCCATTACGGCTTTGCATGGTTTGCTGCAGGCGGTTGGGGTCAAAGTCCAGAGCAATCGCATCTGCACCGATGCGCAGCGCCCAGCTCCCCATAGCCACCGCTCCCAGCCCAAGCAAAGCCCGACGCGACCAGCGCGGCGACTCGTCAAAAGACACGGACGAAACGGAACAAGGTAAATGGTTCAAACGGAGCGGACAGTTCAAAAACAAGCGCCACAAGCCAAATCAGGCTCTAGCGCTTACAGATAAAAGGCAAGCAGCTATTACTTTTGATATTCGCAAGCAAAGACTGCTTGCCAGAATCACGCATGAATGTAACCAATCACAGTGCTTGTGAGAACCGCACTGCCCCACCGTAGATCGGCCAAGGCAGAGGCCTTGCGAATGCGAGCCCCCTGCCTTGCCGATTCAACCGCCAGACCGCCGATCAGCTTCCGATCTTGAGCTTGGCGTCGGTGATCATCTTCTGAATCAGCTCCTGCGAGGTGTTGCTGCCCAGCAGGTCAACACCTTCCAACGTAATCTGCTGGTCAAACCCATTCGTGTTCAACGTGCCATTCGTCGAAACCTTCAGTACCGTATCGCTGCCCGACTTGCTGAATTCCAAGAAGTTACCAATGGTTCCGGAGGTTTCCCCCTGCAGCAGGTCACTCAGATCCAGCACATCGTTGCCATTGGGGCTAGCGGCGCTCATGCCGAAGTCCTTGATTACATCCTTGGCCGGATCTGCCGCAGTACCCTGATCTCCCTTGAGCCAGACAAAGGTGTCGTTGCCTGTGCCTCCGAACAAAATATCGTCGCCTTCACCACCGATCAGGGTGTCGTTGCCACCTTGGCCATAAATGATGTCTTTGCCAGTGCCGCCGTACAAGCTGTCATTACCATCTCCGATATTCGACTGATTAAGATCAGTCGCGTGCGTTGAGACATAGGTATACACATCATCCGCAGTCACCGCAGTAACGGCCTTATTCAGTGCAGTCGCTGCCAGTTGCTGCAGCGCTTCGTAGTCTTCCTTACCACTGACCTTCAGCCCATCGCCAAAGAGGATGTCGCCGCCGCCCTGTCCATAAAGAATGTCATTACCACCATCTCCAAACAATACATCCTTTCCTCCACGCGTATCGCCCGAGACATTGAACTCAGCCGCATGGTTCTTGATGTATTCGTATAGCTGTGCATCCGTAGACTGCGTTCCTCCTGTATAAGAAGTACCCGAAGCCGGTGACATCAGGTAGGCCTTGAGGGCATCCAAGCCGGAGCCAAGAGGTAACGTAGTCATGTCACGACCAGCCCAAAGCAAGCTGTCGGTATTGATTGCATCGCCAAAAATGATGTCGTGGCCTTCACCACCACGAACCACATCATTCCCAAGCACAGCAGGCTCGTTACGCTGCGAACCACCTTCCAACGCAGCCGATAGTTGATCGGCCGTATTGACAATATCTACCGTTCCCTTGGCAACCGACTCCTGAACCACCTGCGTCTTGATCACATCGATCCGAACCTCGGCGGAGCTGTTGTTGTCGGTTTTGTCCTCCACGGTGAATTTCAGCCGATATTCCCCTGCATCCACAGCGGCAATGGTTTTCACCGACCAATCATTGTTGCCAGTGACGCTACCCGTTTGAGCAGTAGTCGTCCACACGCCATTCACCAGTTTCTCCAGCGTCCAGGTGAAGGTGTCCTTCCCGGAACCGCTGCCTGCGAAATTCAAAGTCTTGTAAGAGAACTGAATATCTGTCTTTGTGCCATCAGCGACCACAATGCTAGGCGAACCGGCAGAAACAGCATCCGTCGTTGCCGTGCTAGAGGTTTTGACATCGCGCAAAACCAACTCAGCGCTATGCCTTGATGACGAGGACCCAGTCGTCACTGCAGGGTCAACAAAGACACCGCTGCCCGTCTGGCCCGTGCCCGTAATCGTCCACTTACTCATATTGGCCCAGACTGCCGAAGAGGTGCTACCCACCTCGAAATCCGCCACAGAAGTTGCAGACTTGCTCACAGCGAGCCAGCGCGCGACACCCGAACCGGTATTGTCAAACAGCGCCAAGTCATCCGCAGTTACACCGCTGCCAATACCGATGGCATGAACCTTGCTCACAGCCGCCAGGTTGTTGAAGCCGTCCACCGAACCCAGCAGCGTGGCATCCGTCGTCGTACTACCATCTCCTTGCAAGGTTCCCGTACCCGCCCCGGTGTAGTAATAGGTCGGCTTGCCATCCGTCAGGAAGAACGTCAGGTTCTCATAGCCATCGCCAGTGCCTTTACCCTCAGTAGCCTGGGTGGCAAACCAATCAACACCAGCCTTGAAACCTGCTTCGTAATTGGTGCCGCCGCTTGCAGTCAGAGTGTCAATCTGAGTCTTCAACGTACCCACATTACCCGTCTTCAGACCTTGAATGGCAGCGGCATCCAAGGAAATTGTCTGGGCGAAACCAATCAGCTTGACGTTCACCACACCGTCATGCACTGCCAGCTTATCTGCCAATGCCTTCAAAGCATTGATCACCAACTCCTGGCGTGTGTAGTACGTAGGGTTGCCCCTCCGATCCACGCCCTTCACCTGGCCTGAGGAGTCCTCCATGCTGCCAGACGTATCCACGATCAACGCAATGTTGTAGTTCTGGCTTGGTATCTTGACTGCGACCATGCCGCCCTGATCGCCCAGCAGCACATCATCGCCAGCACCACCTGCTATCAGGTTGTCATTGTTATTGCCGCCTGCGAACTGATCCACGTTGACGGTCAGCGTTGCCGACTTCATATCGCCATCGCCATCCTTGACCGTATAGATAAATACATCTTGTGCATCGCCACTCACATTGGCATTCGCCTTATAGGTGTAACTGCCATTTTTGTTCAAAGTCAGCGTGCCGTACTGGCCTGTAATCGTGAAGCCATTTCCGCTTGCTGATCCGGAGACATTGGTACTGTTGGTGACGCTAACAATCCCGCCACCAAAAGCCCAGCCGTCTGCGCCGGAAGCATCATTGGCCAAGACGCCGTGCGCGGCATCAGTAGTCACTGAGCGGCCTTCGGTAACGCTGGCCACGTCGGCGTTGGCCTTGGGTTCGTCGTCCACGATGTCAATGCGCAGC
>NZ_JAVXSJ010000035.1:10848-24643 GCF_036643215.1 Comamonas sp.
CTGCTCCATCGGCTGTGCCGGTGATGACGTTGCCTGCAGCGCTGGTGCCGTCTGCAGCAATGCTGGCCACGTCGGCGTTGGCCTTGGGTTCGTCGTCCACGATGTCAATGCGCAGCTTACCTGCCGTCGAGGGCTCGCCGTCCGCATCCTTGACCACGATCGCAAAGTCTTTGCCGGTGTTGTCACCAACGGTGGTGCCTTGCAGCGTGTAGCTGTAGTGGATGGTGCCCGTGCCTGTGACTGCGTCGAAGCTGTAGTACGCCTTCAGGCCGTCGCCCAGGTCGGTGGGCTTGGTGGCGTCTGTGCTGGTGACGCTCTTTCCGCCCAGCAAGACTTCAGAGACGCCGTCCTTGGACGTAAAGCCAATGGTGCCGCTGGTAGCGTTGGAGCCGTTGCCAGCAGCCGAGCCGCCGACCAGGCCGGCTTCGCTGACCGAGGTACCGTCACTGCCTGCGTCCGGCACGTTGGTGATCTCTGGCGTGCTGTTGCCAATGCTGATGCTCAGCGTCGCTGTGTCGCTGTCGCCGTCACCGTCCTTGAGGGTGTAGGTGAAGACATCGCTCTTGCCGCCTGCCGAGCCCGCATGCCTCACATAGCTGTAGCTACCGTCGGCCTGGATGGTCAGCGTGCCGTACTGGCCCACGATCGTGGCTTTGGTGCCGTCCACGGGCACATCCGCCAGGGTGCTACCAAACTTGACCTGGGTGACCGTAGCGCCGTCCGCTCCCTTGACGTCCTTGCCTGCTCCATCGGCTGTGCCGGTGATGACGTTGCCTGCAGCGCTGGTGCCGTCTGCGGTGATACTGGCCACATCGTCTGTGGCAACAGGCACATCGTCGACGATCGTAATCACAATGTTGCCATTAGCCGAGCTGCCACCAACACCCTGAACCGTCACGCCGATAGTGTCGGTAAGGGTGTAGCTTTCCGGACTGCTCTGATCCGGATCATTGGTCTGCGCATGATTAAGTGTATAGGTGTAGTTCAACACGACGCCACCATCGTCGTCTGGCCGAGCCGCTGTAATTACAAGAGTGCTGCCACCTTGCGTGGTGATGCTTTGCCCCACCCAGTCGTCAACGCCATGGGTCGTACCACCGATAGTCACGCTCTTGATGCCATCAGTCGCCTTGACGGTCACTTGGCCACTTGTAATTCGGCTCTCGTCACCCATCACCAACCCGTGCTCATAAACACGACCTGCCGTATCGTCAGCGCCCAGATTGACTTCAACCTTTGCTGAATCGGCTGTACCTGTAACGATCACGACCACGGTCTTGATATCGATCCCACCATGTCCGTCATCCACTATCACCTCAAAGCGCTCTTCCCGCTGCTCGCCTTCACCCAATGCCTGCACTAAGGGATTGGAGTTATCCAGCGTATAAGTCCACTTGCCGTTTTGATCGATTTCAAATTTTCCGTACTTGCCTTGGCCATTTTCAACGGTCCACTTGTGAGTGTCCGATGCATCCACATCCGACACCGTCAATTGACCTTGTGCTGACAGCACTGAGTCTTCCTTGACGTTCGCATTCAGATCACCCGCCATGCCAGGGATGTCATTGGTGCCAACGACCGTGATCGTCAGAGTGCTTGACGAGGTGTTGCCCGCTGCATCGGTCACTGTGTAGGTATAAGTTTCGGTCAGTGTTTCACCAACGGCCAGAGACTGCACCGCATGCAGCTGGTTGTTGAGCACATAGGCGTAGCTGCCATCGGCATTCAGCGTCACCACACCGTATTGGCCTTGACCGGAGCCATTGAGCGCCGTGCTGTGCTGTGCAGCCGTGCCCTGTCCCAACTGGTCATTCCCCAGCACATTGCCGCGCAGTTGAGCACCATCTTCAAAGACTCGGCCGACATCTGCCTGAGCCTGAGGGCGTAGCTCCGAAGGGGCTGCACCCTCAGGCTCCGCCACACCACCATAGCGAGGCAATTCAGGCACTGGCGTTGTGATGCGTGGATAAGCCAGATCCAGTGGCGAAACCGCCTCAATGATGCTGCTCAGACGCACAAAGGTGCTGCCGCCTTCGCTGCCGCCCGTCAGGCCTGCGGCTGTGGGGTCGATGTTGTCAAAGGGATCTTGACCGGCATTGATGGCGGCGATGATCTGGTCGATCTGTGAATTGGCGGGGCTGGCTATGGCTGCTTCTTCGGGCTGGGGCGGCTGAAGCAGATCCGCTGTGAGGCTCACATCCTGGTTCTCACCAACGATCAATGGAGGCTGGCCATCGGCTTGCAGTTCCACGCTGCTCCCGGAGGCGGTGATGATCTTGGCATCCGCGGGAATACGCATACCCTCGTGAATCACGGTCAGATTGCCATCTGTGTCGCGAATCCATGCCTGGCCAGTGAGCTTGGTAACGAGAACGGTTTGAGCTGCCATGATGATCTGCCTCTTCAATGAATTAGGTCGCGGGGGTGTGCTTTGACACCTCTCCAATATTTCTGATGGAATAGTAGGAATAGGCTCACAAAGCCGCTATTGGCGTCAAAGCCAATACAGCCCGGTTTCTCACTTTTCTACATCAATCAAGTCCGCCAAAAGCCAAGGGCCCGCATATGCGGGCCCTTGGCTTTACAGAAGCAAAAACTACTGTATTGATAGCTTCAAGCGCTTATAAATAAAGCGTTACAGGCACTTTTTATGTGAAGTTCAATATCAGGCCAGCTGTTTACGGCCAATGCCGTGAACCTTGAGCGTCAGCATCAATCGATCCTGCACGTGCAGCTTTTCAAACACAGCAGACAGATGCGCGCGCACCGTGCGTTCACTGATGGACATGCGCTCGGCAATTTCGGCATTGCTGTCACCCAGCGATGCGTATCGCGCCACTTCCTGCTCGCGGGCTGAGAGGGGCTCGGTCCAATCCACTTCAACCTCGGGCAAGCGGGCATCGACATCGCGCAGCAAGCGCTGCAGCAGTGAACGGCCCAGCCAGATATTGCCGCCAGCCATGCTTTGCAGCATGCGAGACAGAACTTCTGCATTCGACTGCGCATGGGCGTAACCACAAGCACCCCGAGAGAGCAGTTGTCGCCCTTCCTCATCGCCGGGCCGGTTGCTGAGCACCAGAACTTGCAGGCCTTGCAGCAATTCCGCCCAGCGGTCGTCGCTGTGTGCGGGGAGCTGGGGTAAGCCGGCATCTAACACCACGAGGCTTCGGCCTTGCTGCTTCCAGCGTTGCAGATCCACCAGACTTTGGCCGCGCGCAGGCATCCACTGGGGGCCTGCGATTTGCTGCCAGTTCTGCCACAAGGTGGCATCCTGAGTCAGCAACAAAACAGGCAATGTATTCATACCGCTCCCTTTGATTTGTTGAAGATCCATGAGAACTAGCGCTCGATCAATGCATTGGACTTGGCGCGCAAAATGGGCTTGAGCAAGTACTGCATCAGCGTGCGCTTGCCTGTGAGGATGTGCACCTCGGCCTGCATGCCCGGAATGATGGGGCGAGAGTTATCGCCCACGTGCGCCTTCTCGGTGCGCACCTTGACGACATAGAAAGAATTACCCTTCTCATCCGTCACGGTGTTGGCACCAATCTGCTCCAGCTTGCCTTGCAGACCGCCGTAAATAGCAAAGTCGTATGCGGTGAACTTCACTTCAGCTTCTTGGCCAAAGTGCAGAAAGCCGATGTCGCGTGGGTTGACCTGCACTTCCATCAGCAAGGTGTCATCCAGCGGAACGATGTCCAGAATGTCTTTGCCAGGCTGTACCACGCCGCCTACGGTATTGGCCATCAAGGTATTGACGGTGCCGCGCACGGGTGAGCGCACTTCGGCCAGCTTCACGCGATCCTCCAGCGCGACCTTGCCCTGCTCCAGCGTACCCAGCTTGGCCTGTGCTTCAGACAGCTCGGCGCGGGACTGGTTGCGCATATTCAGCTCGGACTCCTGAATTTTGCGTTCCGCTTCTTGAATCGCTGCCTGAATGCGACCCACCTGTGCGCCAGCGGCTCGGACTTCTCCGCAAAAACGTGCCACATCGCGTTGCAGCCTGAGCAAATCGACCTCAGACACCGCACCACTCTTGAGCAAGGGGCGGGTAACAGACAGCTCTTCAGAAGTCAGGCTGCAGCTTGACGATGCCTGATCACGGTTGGCCTGCGTTTCACGCAGCTCTTGCTGGCGTTGGCGCAGCTGGTCACGTGCAATATTGACGTTGGTATTGAGCTCCTGCGAGCGGCTTTCCCACATGCGCCGCTCCATCTCAACAAGTTGGGGAGCAGCCACCTGCACATCCTCTGGCACCTTGAAAGCCTCGCCCGATGCCAGTGCCTGCAGCCGCGCTGCCTTGGCTTTCAGCGCCAGCAGCTCGGCCTTGTTTTCGCCCAGTGACGAGCCGTAGCGCGTCGGGTCGATACGCAGAATGACCTGCCCTTTTTCAACATGCTCGCCGGGGTGCACCAAAATTTCCTTGACGATGCCCCCATCCAGACTCTGCACCACCTGCACCTGGCGCGAAGGCACGACTTTTCCCTGCCCACGCACCACTTCATCGATATAACCAAGGCTGGCCCAGATCAACAGCACCAGCACCGTTGCCAGCGACACCCAGATCAGCAGACGCGAGCCGCGCGCCTGCTGCTGGCCGGCCGCCCACTGGGCATCAGCCTTCATGTCATCAGGCTGGTGCGTGCCCACCGCTTCATTGCCATCAAGCAACCAGCTCTGCCCTCTGTCCATCAGCGCCTTCAGACGTGAAGGCTTTTGATCTGACGAGCTGCCCGATGGATCCTGCTTCATTGCTTCGGACTCGCTCATGCTCGCGCTCCTGCCCCGCCAATGCGGCCTTGCTTGAGTGCCTCGATCACATGATCCTTGGCGCCGTCGGCGACGATTTTTCCGTTATCAATCACGATGAGTCGATCCACCAGCGTCAGCAACGCTGTTCTATGCGTGACCAGCACCACCGTCTTGCCGGCCGATGCCTCTTGCAAACGCCGCTTGAGCTGGGCTTCGCTCTGGTTGTCCAGGTTGCTGCTGGGTTCATCAAGCAGCAGCATGGCCGGGTCATTGATCAAGGCACGAGCCATGGCAATGGACTGACGCTGACCACCAGACAGCGACTCGCCGCGCTCACCCACCAGCATGTCGTAGCCCTTGGGGTTATTGGCCACAAATTCATCCACCCCGGCAACGCGGGCGGCGCGCAGCATATCCGCCTCACCGGCGAATGGCGCACCCACCAGCAGGTTTTGCTTGAGGCTGCCGTAGAACAGCATCGGGTCTTGCGGCACATGGCCAATGGCGCGGCGCAGGTCCACCGGGTCAATCTGGCGCGCATCTACGCCATCAATCAGCACAGCACCTTCTGTGGGCTGATACAGACCCAGCACCAGCTTTTCCAGCGTTGTCTTGCCCGAGCCAATGCGGCCAATAATGCCAACGCGCTCGCCGGGCTGCACTGCAAAACTCACGCCAGAGAGACTGCTCTGCTCACTGCCAGGGTAGCTGAAGCTGACATTGCGAAACTCAATGGCACCGCGCAGATCAGGCCGTGAGACAAACTCGCGCCCGGCCTCGTGCTCCACCGGCATCTTCATATAGTTGTCGATGGAGCTAAGCGAGGTGCGGGCATTGTGGTACTGCATCATCAGCCCCGCCACTTGGCCAAACGGCGCAAGGCAGCGCCCCGCAATCATGGATGCCGCAATGATGCCACCCATGGAAATCGCTGCATCCTGCACCTGATAAACGCCAATGACGACCACCGCCACCGTCACCAGTTGCTGCAAGGTCTGCACAAAGTTCACCGTGCCCGAGGAGATGAACTTGATCTTGCCACCCATATAGGCGATGTACTGCGTGGAGCTTTCCCACAAGCGCTGCACACCGCTTTGAGCATTGAGCGTTTTTACCGCTTCAAGATTGGTGAGCGACTCGACCAGCAAGGCATTGCGCTGCGATGAGGCCTGAAAGGTCTTGAGCGTCAGCGCCTCCATACGCGCCTGCGCCCAGAAGGACACCAGCAAGATGGCTGCAATGGCGACCACCGGCGGAATCAGCATCCACGGCGACACCCAGGCGATTGCCACCAAAAACAGGAGCACGAAGGGCAAGTCCACCAAGGTCGTGAGGCTTGCAGAGGCAATAAAGTCGCGCACCGACTCAAACGAGCGCAGATTGGCCGCAAACGAGCCAACGGATGCGGGTCGGCTCTCCATGCGCAAGTCCAGCACGCGTTCCATGATCTGTGCCGACAGCTTCACATCGACCCGCTTGCTGGCAGCATCCACCACATAGGCACGCGCCGTCGTCAGCACAAAGTTGA
Organism: Comamonas sp.; assembly: GCF_036643215.1. Taxonomy (GTDB): domain Bacteria; phylum Pseudomonadota; class Gammaproteobacteria; order Burkholderiales; family Burkholderiaceae_C; genus Comamonas. Next base: position 17,129 of record NZ_JAVXSJ010000035.1, read on the forward strand.
AGATCAGCACCAGTGAAATGCCAATGGCCAGCACCCACAATGTCTCTACCGCGTTGTTGGGCACTACGCGGTCATACACATTCATGCTGAACAAGGGCATGGCCAGTGCAAAGATATTGATGAGCACGGCAGCCAGCAGCGCATCGCGGTACAGACGGCGGTTTTCCAGCACAACAGCCCAGAACCAATGGCTGCTGCGCGGCTCCACGCCTTTTTGCACAGAGCGCTGCTCAAACCGGAACTGCGGGCGCACAAAGCACATCAGCCCCGCATAGTCTTGCCGCAAAGCCTGCGCATCGACCTCCACCGGGCTTTCAGACTCGGGGTACTGCAGCAAAAAGCGCTCGTTACCCAGACTCTTGAGCAAGAGGCAGGCACGATTGCCGTTGAGCAGCAAAATGGCCGGCAGCAGCCCTTCGGGCACATCTGCCAAGCCACGCTCAACAATCCGCGTAGTGAATTGCGCCCGCGCCGCAGCACGGGCCAGCAGCGATGGAGTCAAACGCTGGTTCACCAGCGGCAAACCATTACTCAACGCCTGCGCGGTATAGGGCTTGCCATGCAACTGAGTCAGTTGCACCAAACAATCCAGCAAAGGGTCGGCATGGGTTTCATGCGCAGGAATGCGCCAGCCAGCCGCCTGAGAAAAAGCAGCCCCTGAGGAGTCAGGCGAAGCCACCTTTCGCTCAGCATCAGGAACCTTCTGAGCAGCTTCTTCCGTGACATGCCCCGGCGCCAGCGAGGGTGCGAAGTCTGTTTTCGACATTTTCAACTTAACCTATAAAAGCTCTTCACCGTCATCAATCAAGTCCAGCGAATTGCGCAAACGCTGGCGCACACGCTTTCGCTGACTCAACTTCTCCAGCGCCTGCGGGGGGAGATCCGTCAGGCGCAGGGTTCCATTGGCTAGCAAGGCGTCGATCAAGTCCTCCAGCACACGGATGAAATCCGCGTCCAGAGCCGATAGCTCTTGCCAGGAAGACTGCCCTGAGGGCGGTAAATCGCTTTTGTCCATCTTGTCCATCAACTTCTACAAGGGGTGCACAAGGCACCCCATTTTTTGACTAGCGGCCAGAGGTTCCAGCAGCGCCATTGACAGCCACAGGCGCCAGGTTGGTCGTATCAGGCACCGAGGACTTGCAACTGCGCAGCAGGTCGTCGGGCAGAGTCAACGCCTGCTGCTCTTCAGGACGGCTGTCGCTGTGCGGCTGCGCAAGACCCAGCACCGGCAAAATCTGGCTGGACAGGGTCAACCACTGGTACTCCGCCTTCTTCAGATCGTACTGCGCGTTGACCATGGCGCGTTGCGCATCAAACAACTCGTTTTCGGTATTGAGCACATCCAGCAGCGAACGCTGGCCGATCTTGAACTGCTGCTGATACGCCACGCGCACCTTGGAGGTGGAGAGCACATGCTCCTGCAAGAAAGGCATTTGCTGACGCAGACGAGCCATGTTGTTCCAGTTGATGGAAAGCTCCTGCTGCAGATTGCGGCAAGTGTAGTCACGCACGTCCTGCGCGGCATAGCCCTGAGCAATGGTCTGGCGCAAACGCGCCTCATCCGCGCCACCGCGATAGAGGTTGTAGGTAAGCATCAGCTGCACGCGCGAGCTCTGCACATCCCAGTAAGCGGGCGAATTCTGGTCACGATCGCGACCTGTTGACGCCAGCAGTTCCAGCTTTGGGCTATGTGCGCCCTTGGCAGATTTCTGGCCCGCTTCTGCAGCCTGCACCAGCGCCTGCTTGGACAGCAGCAAAGGGCTTGCGCGCAGCGAGTCACCAAAATCCTTGGTAGCACCAGAAACAGGCAGCTTGCCAGTCACATCAGGCACAGGGTCCAGCGTTGCGGCAGGGTACTCACCCACCACACGACGATAGCGCTGCATGACATCGTTGAGGTTGTTGCTCTCCGTCATCAGATTGCTCTGAGCCAGAGACAAACGACCGCTGGCCTGCTCCATATCCACGCCGCGGCCCACGCCAGACTGCTGGCGCTCACGCAGCTGACTCAGTGTCGTCTGGTGCGTACCAAAATTCTCACGTGCCAGCTTTTCCATCTCGCGGTAACGCTGCACATCCAGATAGGCGGCTACGGCATCGTTGGCCAGGTTCTCTGTCGTTGCGCGCAGGTCATAGAACTTCGCCAGCTTCTCAAAACCCAGTTGGCGAATGTTGCTGCTGGTGGTGAAGCCATCAAAAATCAGCTGGCGTAACTGCAGATTCCAGCCAGGACGGTTCCAGTCCTGCGATGGCGAATCCTGAATATGGCTGCGCCATTCGCGCCCCAGCCAGCCTTGTGCTGTGACCTGAGGGCGCCAGCCGCCGCGGGCCACGTTCTGACCTTCCATGGACGAATTCAGGTCGTGAAAACGTGCCTGCACCTCAGGGTTCGTCATCAGCACCTGCTCCACCACTTTTTGCAACGCAGCGCCCTGCTCATGGGCCTGCTGTGCATTCAAAGGCGTTTGCGCCATGCCACCAGCAGTCCACGAAGCCATGCCCACTGCGGCCAGAATTTGAGCGATTTGATTGAATTTCATTGTTTCCCCTCCAGGTCGGCTCCAAGCGAACAAAACGACGCCCGCCCCGTCAGCGGTCTGACGAGATTCATCGGCAAGAACACTCATTCCTCGTTCCGGCAGAAGCCTTGTTAATTGGTATTTACCGGCAGCGGCGCAGCAACGGCACCGCATGCAATTCAGGCCCCTGATCGGAAACCTGAGACTCGCGTCACAACCTTGGCTGCCCGTTACCACGTCGCAATACTGTTTAAATAATTGCCGACAAGCGCAAAGATGCACTTCTGTTGCCCGGAGTGCCAGAGACTACCGGCAGGCCCCACTCAACCATGGTGAAGACAGGCTGTGAAGCTAATAAGGGCTAGGCACAGCGCATTTGGAGATGATCCTTTCCACATTAGCAAGGCGGAGCCTCCGGCTTCCGGCCGGTGTTCTTTACGCATAACCTTGCATACGAAGCCTGCGTTAATGGAAGATCTCCTACAACACCATTAAACAAATGACTTCAGGACTAAATTTAGCACAGCATTTGATAACAATTGTTTCAAAAACACAGAAGTGGCGTTGAGTAAAACGCTCCAGTGGTAACGGGTCTGATATCACGGCCGTTTGATAGAAATTTCTGCACCATAGCGGTGCATTCTGCGAGGACCAAGGCAACCAGCCATGCTCAGCAGCGACTGCACAACGCCCAAGGTCTAGCGCAAAGGCAAGCTGAATGACGGTCAGGCAATACTGGATGACAGCATCTGAGAAGGTTTTGCTGCGGCCAGGCTTTCCTTCTGGGGGTTGCTAGCCAGTGCATGTTCTTGTCTAGCCAGATGCTCAAGTCGCTCAGATGAATCAATTTCCTGAAGCTTCCGCGCTTCAAAGTGAGCTATTTGCATGCTGCACAGCTACCCGTAAGGCACAAATCCGCTTTCGTTCTCGTTAACCTTCAGAGGTTTGCCCACAAACGGGAAGGCCCGTTGCGGGCAGGCATTGCGCTCACAGACCTTGCATCCCATGCCAATGGGGGTGGCGGCATCGACATTTCGCAGATCTAGCCCTCTGGAGTAAACCAACCGCGCCGCATGCTGCAAGTCACAGCCGAGTCCAATGGAAAAAGTCTTACCAGGAGCGCCCCAGCCTGCTCCCTCATGACTAATGGTGCGAGCAATCCACAAGTACACGCGTCCATCTGGCATGGATGCTAGCTGCGGCACGATGCGACCGGGCTGGGTGAACGCCTCATACACCACCCATAGCGGACAAGTACCGCCAGTCTTGGAGAAGTGAAAATGCGTGGCCGATTGGCGCTTGCTGATGTTGCCAGCGCGATCCACCCGAATGAAGAAAAATGGTACGCCCGGTGCATCGGCTCGCTGCAGAGTGGAGAGACGATGGCAAACAGTCTCAAACCCCACGCCAAAGCGTCGCGCCAGCAGGTCTATGTCGTATTGCAGGCTCTCTGCAGCTTGCAAAAACTCTCCATAAGGAAGAACAAAAGCGCCAGCCACGTAATTCGCCAGACCTGTGCGAGCCAAGCGTCTTGTAGCGTCATCCTGCCATGGAGTGGATTGAAGAGCCTCTTCAATCAAGGGGGCGAACTCCAGCAGGGCCAACTGAGTGGCGAGTTGAAACGCTTGCTGCGCTGGACTCAATTGCGGTGCGACATAAAGCGTGCGTGTGCCCGCATCAAAGCGGCGGTGTCTGTGATCCTGGCCCACATCCGCTGCATTGGATGCACGCACTACCAAGACCTTGTGCTGCGCTTGCAAGCGATGCTGCAGCCACTCCTGCATGCTACCGCCCTGCTCTCTGGCCTGTTTAGCTAGGGCTTCCGTCGCACGATCTAGCGCATCGAAGTAATTACGGTGAGCAAAGAAAAAATCACGTACGGCTTCAAACGGCATTCGCCTTGCTGACCCGCCAAGAGCAACGCCGCCCCCGTCAAGATCAGAGCGGCCATCGCCCAGACGAGCGGTCAGCGCGTCCAACCGCTCAGCATCGGCCAGATGGCGCTGATGCATGGCTAGCAATGCTTGGGCCAATTGCGGCAGTTTCGACGCTACTTCGCGTAACTCGGGCAATGGCACAACGCCATCAGCTTGGGGCAAGGCTGCCAGCACATCGCGCAACTGAGCAAGCAAGCGAGCTTCTTCGTCTTCCGAAAACTGCTGAATATCCACGCCCAGCACTTTGTGGATCTTGAGCAGCACAGGTACGGTGAGCGGCCGTTGATCTTGCTCGATCTGGTTCAGATAACTGGGCGAGATATCCAGCGCCTGCGCCAACGCAGCCTGTGTCATTCCGCGCTCGGCGCGCAAGCTGCGCAGGCGTACGCCCATGAAAGTTTTGGCCATCTCATCGCTCCTTCTTATTGCTCTCGAAAATTCGCAAACTTTGCAAATATGCGATTTCTTCTTCGCAATCATTCGCAAATTCAGCTCTAGTTCTCTGAAGCACAAATGCGTAGATTGCGAAGTATCGCAGACAAAACTGCTTTTTCAATCACACCAAGGAGACCCGCATGAGCATCGTGGCCGAACCTACCGCCCCCTCCAGCAGCACAGCATCAACAAGCTTCAGGCCCAAGAAATCCGTCGCACTATCTGGCGTGACCGCAGGCAACACGGCGCTGTGCACCGTCGGCAAAAAAGGCAACGACCTGCACTATCGCGGCTACGACATTCTGGACATTGCCGAGGTCTGCGAATTTGAAGAAATCGCCCACCTGCTGGTGCACGGGAAGCTGCCCACTCGGGCTGAACTCAAAGCCTACAAGACCAAGCTCAAGGCTTTACGCGGCCTGCCCACCAGCGTGAAAGTGGCATTGGAGCAACTGCCAGCCGCCAGCCATCCCATGGATGTGATGCGTACCGGCGTATCAGCCATGGGCTGCGCTCTGCCTGAAAAGGATGACCACAACCTGCCCGGAGCACGCGATATTGCCGATCGTCTGATGGCTTCGCTGGGCTCCATGCTGCTGTACTGGTACCACTTCAGCAACTCGGGCCGTCGCATCGAGGTGGAAACCGATGACGACTCCATAGGCGGGCATTTTCTGCACCTGCTTCATGGCATCACGCCTTCGGATAGCTGGGTGCGCGCCATGCATACCTCGCTCAATTTGTATGCCGAGCACGAGTTCAATGCATCCACCTTTACCGCCCGCGTTGTGGCAGGGACGGGCAGTGATATGTACTCAGCCATCACCGGCGCGATTGGTGCATTGCGTGGCCCAAAGCATGGCGGAGCCAACGAAGTGGCGTTTGAAATCCAGAAGCGCTATGACAACCCAAGCGAAGCCGAGGCGGATATTCGCCGTCGCGTGGAGGCCAAGGAAGTCGTGATCGGCTTTGGCCACCCTGTCTATACCGTCAGCGACCCGCGTAACGTGGTCATCAAGGGCGTGGCCAAACAGCTTTCTGATGAAGCGGGCAGCACCAAGATGTATGACATCGCTGCACGCCTGGAATCGGTGATGTGGGAAGTCAAGAATATGTTCCCCAACCTCGACTGGTTCAGCGCCGTCAGCTATCACATGATGGGCGTACCCACCGCCATGTTCACACCGCTGTTTGTGATTGCCCGCACCAGCGGCTGGGCCGCACACATCATTGAGCAGCGTCAGGACAACAAGATCATCCGCCCCAGCGCCAATTACACCGGCCCGGATGATTTGAAGTTCGTTCCCATTGACGAGCGCCAGTAAGCCCTTGCCAAAAAGCTATGACTGCCCAGCCCATGCAAGCCCAATCACTGTGCATCGCCATCGCTAGCAAACTGCGTGAACGCATTCTTAGTCACCAGATACCGCCAGGCAGTGACATCAATGATGGAGTGCTGGCCCAGGAATTTGGCGTCAGCCGTACACCTGTACGCGAGGCCATGAAACTGCTGTGTCACGAAGGACTGCTGACAGCGCAACCCAGGCGAGGCATGACCGTCACTCAGCTCTCTGCCGCGCAGGTGGCTGAGGCCCGGCTGCTATGCCATCTGCTTGCTCAGCACTTGTCGCAATTAAAAGCCCAGCCGCTCAATCGCTGCACAGAGCTGACCGAGCGTTTGCATGCTGTGGCACAGGCAAGGCTGCATTTGGCGCTTGGACCTACAGCGAATAGACCTGTGAGCTTTTCCACCCCTCAAGCAGTGCACCAGCACGCCGCTTTGGCGCTCTGAAACCCGAGACAGAACAGAACAGAACAGAACAGAACAGAACAGAACAATGAGCAAACCCCAAACTGATCACTACCGCAAGCAGCTGCCAGGCAGTCAATTGCATTACTTTGATGCGCAAGCCGCTGTAGAAGATATCTGCTCTGGTGCCTGGGCCACCTTGCCCTACACCAGCCGCGTGCATGCAGAAAACCTGGTGCGCCGCTGTGATCCCGCCATCCTTAGCGAATGCCTGACGCAAATCATTGAACGCAAGCGCGAGCGCGACTTTCCGTGGTTTCCGGCCCGCGTGGTCTGCCATGACATCCTGGGCCAGACGGCGCTGGTCGATCTGGCTGGCTTGCGTGATGCAATTGCCGACCAGGGCGGTGACCCCGCTGCCGTCAACCCTGTCGTGCCTGTGCAACTGATCGTGGATCACTCGCTTGCCGTTGAATGCGGTGGCTCAGACCCCGATGCTTTCGAGAAAAATCGCGCCATCGAAGACCGCCGCAACGAAGACCGCTTTCACTTCATCGACTGGTGCAAGCGCTCGTTCAAGAATGTGGAAGTGATTCCACCGGGCAACGGAATCATGCATCAGATCAATCTGGAGCGCATGAGTCCTGTGATCCATGCTATCAATGGAGAAGCATATCCCGACACACTGGTAGGCACTGACAGCCATACACCTCATGTCGATGCGCTGGGCGTGATCGCCGTGGGCGTGGGCGGGCTGGAGGCTGAAAACGTCATGCTTGGCCGGGCATCGTGGATGCGCTTGCCCGAGATCATTGGTGTGAAGCTCACCGGAAAACGCCAGAGCGGTATCACTGCGACCGATATCGTGCTGGCC
>NZ_JAVXSJ010000036.1:0-23732 GCF_036643215.1 Comamonas sp.
ACTCGCTAGTACCTGAAACTAGTGCGTCTACCAATTCCGCCACCTGGGCTTTCAGGGAAGCTCGTATTGTAGCGCAATTTCTTGCGTTCAATCCGAATCTTCAAATTTTCTTGAGATGCCGTAGAGCTGTAAAAACCATCTGAATGTCAGAATGTTTTTCAAGTTTATCTAAACCTTGGTTGGTTGTCGTTAAACTTGGTGCCCAGGAGAGGACTCGAACCTCCACGGAGTTACCCGCTAGTACCTGAAACTAGTGCGTCTACCAATTCCGCCACCTGGGCATCTCAGGAAAGACATAGATTGTATATCAAGAAAATGAACCCTCGCGAAAAAGTTGCCGGTATGAATGAAGAAGTTTTGGGCACTGTGCAGGGCCACCGCGACGGGCATGGCTTTGTCGTTCGTGACGATGGCGAGCGTGACATTTACCTTCCATCCAGCGAGATGCGTGCGGTGCTGCACAAGGACAAAGTTCAGGTGCGCATTGCGCGTCAAGATCACCGTGGCCGTCCCGAAGGGCGTGTGCTGGAAATTGTGGAGCGCCCCGACCAGCCCATCATTGGTCGCTTTTTGCAGGAGAGCGGCGTGTGGCTGGTCGCCCCTGAAGACAAACGCTATGGTCAGGACATTCTGATTCCTGCCAAGGCCACAGGCTCGGCCAAGGTCGGGCAGATCGTGGTCGTGAAGCTGACAGAACCGCCTGCGCTGTTTGGTCAGCCCGTGGGCCGCATTGTTGAAGTGCTGGGTGAGGTTGATGACCCCGGCATGGAAATTGAAATTGCGGTGCGCAAATACGGCGTGCCGCATATCTTTTCAGAAGCTTGTCTGGAGCAGGCCAAGGCCTTGCCCGAGAAGGTGCTGCCCGCTGATCACGCAGGGCGCATTGACCTGACAGATATTCCTCTGGTCACGATTGACGGCGAAGACGCGCGCGACTTTGACGATGCCGTGTATTGCGAGCCTGCCAAGGTGGGCAACAGCAAGGGTTGGCGTCTGTTAGTAGCGATTGCAGATGTGAGTCACTATGTGACCACGGGCAGCGCCATTGATATAGATGCCTACGACCGCGCTACCAGCGTCTATTTCCCGCGCCGCGTGATTCCTATGCTGCCGGAAAAGCTCAGCAACGGGCTGTGCTCGCTCAATCCTGATGTGGATCGTCTGTGCATGGTCTGCGACATGTTGATCACGTCGCAGGGCGAAATTCACGCCTATCAGTTCTATCCGGCGGTCATGCACAGTCACGCGCGCTTTACCTATACCGAGGTGGCGGCTATTTTGGCCAATACCCGTGGTCAGGAAGCTGCCAAGCGCAAAGACCGCGTGCAAGATCTGCTGAATCTGTATGGCGTCTTCCAGTCGCTGCTCAAGGCACGCGAAGTGCGCGGCGCGGTGGACTTTGAGACCACAGAAACGCAAATCGTCTGCGACGACAACGGTCGCATCGAAAAAATCATTCCGCGAACCCGCAATGATGCGCACAAGCTGATTGAAGAAGCCATGCTGGCGGCCAACGTCTGCAGTGCTGACTTTATCGATCAGAGCGGTCAGCTGGGTCTGTTTCGTGTGCACGACAAGCCTTCGATGGAGAAGCAGGAAATCCTGCGCAACTATCTCAAGGCCATGGGGGTGAGCATGAGCATCAGCGAGAATCCGACCACAAAGGAGTTCCAGCAGATTGCCGCGGCCACCAAGGATCGCCCTGACTCCCAGCAGATTCACACCATGCTGCTGCGCTCCATGATGCAGGCCTTCTATACGCCGGAAGGCTCGGGCCACTTTGGCTTGGCGTTTGAGGCCTATACCCACTTCACAAGCCCGATTCGTCGCTACCCCGACCTGTTGGTGCACCGTGTCATCAAGGCGGAGTTGAATGGCACGCATTACAAGTTGCCTAACTTGCCAGAGCCTGGCGAAGCCGAGGCCAAGATGGCTAAGCGCCTCGCGTCGCGTGTGGTCGCACCTGATCAAAAGCCGCGCAAGAAGCGCTCTGCAGCCAAGGACTTTCAGGCTTGGGAAGCTGCGGGTCTGCACTGCAGTGCCAATGAGCGCCGCGCCGATGAAGCCAGTCGTGATGTGGAAGCCTGGCTCAAGTGCAAATACATGCGCGAGCATCTGGGTGAAGAATTCTCGGGTGTGGTTTCTTCGGTCACTACTTTCGGCATCTTTGTGACGCTGGATGCCATGTATGTGGAGGGGCTGGTGCACATCACCGAGCTGGGTGGCGATTACTTCCGTTTTGATGAGGCGCGCCAGGAGTTGCGCGGCGAGCGCACAGGAGTGCGTTACGGCATTGGCGCGCGAGTGCGCGTGCAGGTCAGTCGTGTAGATCTGGATGGCCGCCGCATTGACTTCCGTCTGTTGCGTGACGGGGAAGATGCACCGGTGCAATTGCCCCGCAGCAACAGTGCAAGTGGTGCCGCTAAGAGCAACGGCAGTGTTGGTCATGGTGGCGGTGCTCGTACTCAGGGTAAGGATGACGGCCGTGGTCGCCGCGAAAACCGTGGCGGACGCGATGGTCGTGACGGCCGGGATAACCGTGAGCCACGTGCACCGCGCGATGAGCGTGGTAGCGGTGATAAGTGGAGCCGCCGGGATGCCAAGTCCAACCGTGCGCAGCGCAATGCAGCCCAGTCGCCCGCCCCAGCGCGAGCCCCCGAGCAGAACAAGAGCTGGAAAGATCGCAAAGAGGCTCAGAAGCCTTTGCACGAAAGCGTGAATCTGGCGGCGCTGGAAGCTGAGTATGACCGCGAGCGTCGGGCAGCCAAGCTTGCACCTGTGGTGGTGCAGCCTTCTGCTCCAGCAGCGGTGCCCGCCCCGGCAGCGGTGCCTGCCCCAGTCGCCAGCAAGCCGCGCAAATCTGCGGCTAAGGTTGCCGCGACGGTAGTTAAGCCAGTAACTAAGGCGGAAGCTAAGGCAACAGGCAAGTCCGCGCCTAAAAAGAAGGTTGCAGCTTTGCTGGCACCTTCCGCTCCTGTGGCGTCCGCTGTATCTGCGGAACCTGCCAAGGCCGCTAAACCTGTAAAGGCGACAGCCAAGGCAACCGCTAAAACGGCGACGAAGACTTCTGCGGGTGAGACTAAAAAAGCCACTGAAAAAGCGCCTGCTAAAACGCCTGTGAAGGCGGCAGCAAAGCCTGCGGCTAAGGCGGCGTCAACTAAGGCAGCTTCAACCAAAGTAGCTTCAGCCAAGGCAGTTTCGACCAAGGCGGCTCCCGTCAAAGCGGCATTGGCCAAGGCCAAGCCTGCAGCCAAGACTAGCAAGCGCAAGACTGAGTCTTAATTAGTCCTGTATTGATAGCTAAAAGGCCTTGCCAGATAACGGCAAGGCCTTTTTTTATTGAGTGCTGCGAACACAACTCTTGCTATAGCGCTGCATTGCCTTGTCGTCCTTTTGTACTGTCTGTAGCTTCGCGCCTTGTCGCAGCCAGAAACCTTGGGTTTACTGGGTTGTGTTGGCCACTCTTACTGCTTGAGATGCATGGCCAGCGCACTGGCGCTGAAAGGTCGATCTGCAGGCCATTGATCTGCAGTGTGGCCGTGTTTGAAGGTGCCTTGAATGGCTGCTTCGTCAGCATTGCTGCCTTGCGCCCATAGCGCGCCGATCAGCCCGGCAAGCACATCGCCTGTGCCGCCCGTAGCCAAACGAGGGTTGCCGCTGGAATTGATCCAGATTTGCCGCTGAGCATTGGCAATCACCGTGCCTGAGCCCTTGAGCAAGGCTGTGCACTGAAATTTTTGCGCCAGTTGCAGGCAGGCCTGCAGGCGGTTGGCTTGAATGGCGGCTGTGCTGGTTTGCAGCAGGCGCGCGGCTTCGAGTGGGTGGGGCGTCAATATCGTGGGTTGCTGGCGCGCTGCGCGTGCAGTCAATTGCTGGGCCAGCGCAGGGTTGGCTGCAATGGCGTTGAGGGCGTCGGCATCCAGTACCAGTTGTGGGGCTTGCTCCAATATGTGCGGCAGCCATGCTTGCACGGCTTCGCCACCTCCGCAGCCGCAAACTACCGTAGGCTGGCTCCAGTCCTGGGTAGATGGTTGGCGCAGCATGATTTCTGGCCAGGGGGTAATGCCTTGAGGGTGTGACTCATCGAGAAGAGCCAACATGACGCGACCTGCGCCGCTGTGCAGGGCTGCAAGTGCAGCCAGCCATGCGGCGCCCGTCATGGAAAGGCCGCGCTGGCTCAGGCCTTCGCCGCCTAGCACGGCGACATCGCCAAAACTGCCTTTGTGGCTGGTGTGCTGGCGGCGCTGGGTCTGCAAACTGGCAATGGTGCGGAGATGTGCCAGGGGTGGAGGAGTGGATGCGTCCGCCCGATGGCGGGCAATGCCGCAACCCAGGTCATCCCACCAGATTTGCCCGCAGGCATCTCGGCCTTGTGCTGTAAACAGGCCGGGCTGCAATGTCAGCAGAGCCAGCGTGTGCCACTGACTTGGGTGGCTAAGGGGGTGGGGTGCAAACTCCGGCAGATATTGGCCGGTATCTGCATCAAGGCCTGAAGCAATGTCGACGCATAGCACCGGGCAAGCGCATTGGGTGATTTGCTCGAGTAATTGCTGCAGGCGCTGGTGTGCGTCTGAGGGCTTGCGGCCAGCGTGAGGCTTAAGGCCTATGCCCAGTAGTGCATCTATGCACAGGTCTTGCGGGCTCAGGTCACTGGGGCAGTTGTTGACCCAGCGCACGCCTGCTTGCTGGGCTTTGTTCCAGGAGATTTGTGCATCTGCTGGCAGTTGGCTGGGCTCGCGCACTTCGCTGACCATGATGCGCGTGTGCGGTAGCCGCGCTTGGAGTTGAGCGGCAGCCTCAAGCCCATCGCCGCCGTTGTTGCCGGGGCCGCAGGCAATCCAGATGCGCTGTGCATGTGGGGCGATGGCTGTGGCCAGTCGTGCAATGGCAAGGCCTGCGCGCTCCATCAAGGTGTGGGGTGGCAGGCGGCTTGCGCAGGCTCGCTCTATCTGGTGGGTGGCTGCGGTGCTGAAAAGCGGCCAGCCTTGATTGCCAGAGATGGATGCGGGAGGAGTGTCGAGGGAGGAAATGCGCAGCATGAATTGAGCATAGCGTCAGGCTGCATATTTCTGAAATTTGATATGTTTTATGCCGATAGCGCTTTATTGATAAGCGCTAGCAGCTATCAAAATAGTAGTTAATTTGAATTCAAAACAGCTTCAATGCCTGCGCTGATGTTCAACACGTCATCGTCGTGCAGGGCCGCGTGCCAGACCATCAGGCCCATGGGCAGTTCGTCGGCGTTGTGGCAGGGTAGTGACAGGGCGCAGCCATCCAGCATGTTGACCACGCTGGTGTTGCGCAGCAGCAGACCGTTGACGCGCACAAATTCTTTATCACGCTGGGCATCGGCTGCGATATCTTTGCCATCGGCTGGAGCTACCGAGGCAATGGTGGGCGCCGCGATGGGGGTGGTGGGTGATAGCAGGGCATCGTACGGTGCGATGGCGCTTTGCATCTGGGCGATCCAGTTTTTGCGGGCGGCCAGCAAGTCCAGATAGTCGGCCGCACTCATGCGAGCGCCGCGCTCTATGCGGGAGCGCACGCGCGGGTCGTACAGCGCCGCTTTTTCGGGGTCTTGCAGAAAGTGGCGGTGCCAGGCATAGCTCTCGGTGGGCGAGAAGCCGCCGATGACGTTGACGCGGTCCAGCTCATGCAGCTCTGGCAGATCAATCCACTCAATTTGTGCGCCTGCGGCTTGCAACTGCGCAATGCTGCGATCAAAGGCGGTGCGAACGGCGGGCTCGATGTCATCAAAAAACACGGCACGGGGTACGGCCAGGCGCCATTGGCTCAGGCCGCGATCATCCTTGGCGACCTTGCAGTCGGCCAGAATTTCATGAATCAGCACGGCATCACGCACGCTACGGGTCAGGGCGCAGGCGGTGTCCAGTGTGGGGGACAGAGGCACTGCACCATCGGTAGGCACCAGGCGCGCGGTGCTTTTGAAACCCACCAGGCCATTGAGCGCAGCGGGAATGCGAATGGAGCCGCCAGTGTCTGAGCCGAGTGCTGCCCATGCAGCCCCGCTGGCGACGGAGACTGCTGCGCCAGACGAAGAGCCGCCAGGAATGCGCGCCGGACGCGAGGGTGCCAGTTGTGGATTGGCGGGGTGGCGGGCATCGAGTGCGGCGGGTGTACCAAAGTGCGGGTTGACGCCCACGCCTGAGAAAGCGAACTCCACCATGTGTGTGCGGCCGATGATTGCGGCGCCTGCGGCAATCAGGCGGGCAACGGCGGCGGCATCGGCCTGGGCTACAGGGGCATCCTGCAGCACGAGTGAGCTGGCTGCACTGGTTGAGTTCTGGGTATCAAACAAGTCTTTGACGGAAATAGCCAAGCCCGCCAAAGGGGCTGTTGCTGGTGTTTCTGCGGCGGCCCAGCGAGCTTTGTCAAAAAAAGTCTGGCTGAAAACATGGGCGCACAGAGGGCTTTGCGCGGCTGCGATGCTCATTTGCATGAGGTTTGAGGCGCTGTTGCGGCCTTCGCGAATCTCAAGAGCTGCGTGACTGAGGTCGAATTGCATGGCAGTGTGCTAAAATTTTGCGGCTTTGCTAAGGGTTAGTCCGTGAGGGGTAACTTGAAAAGCTCTGAGGGTGGTTGATGCAGCGGCGCTTTTGCCTGCTACAGCTCTCGCATTCAGGTCAGCAAGGCAAATAGCAAACCGGCCTATTCAAGGTGTTGCGGCTTCCCGTTTATGGGGCGCTGCAATCGTTGGGCCGGATTTTAGACCCAACCTTTGAGGTAATTAACATGGCAGTAACAATGCGCGAGATGCTGGAAGCCGGCGTCCACTTTGGTCACCAAACTCGTTTCTGGAATCCCAAGATGGCTCCGTTCATCTTCGGTGCCCGCAACAAGATTCACATCATCAACCTGGAAAAGTCGCTGCCGATGTTCCAGGACGCCCAGAAGTTCGTCAAGCAATTGACAGCTAACGGCGGCACCGTTCTGATGGTCGGTACAAAGCGTCAAGCCCGCGAAATGGTGGCTGAAGAGGCTAAGCGCGCTGGCGTGCCTTTCGTCGACCAGCGCTGGTTGGGCGGCATGCTGACCAACTTCAAGACCGTGAAGACTTCTATCAAGCGTCTGAAGGACATGAAGGCTCAGCAAGAAACTGGCCTGGAAGCTATGTCCAAGAAGGAACAGCTGATGTTCGTTCGCGAACTGGAAAAGCTGGAGAAGGACATCGGCGGCATTCAAGACATGAACGGTCTGCCCGACGCCATCTTCGTGATCGACGTGGGCTTCCACAAGATCGCTATCGCTGAAGCCAAGAAGCTGGGCATTCCTCTGGTCGGCGTGGTTGACACCAACCACAACCCCGAAGGTATCGACTACGTGATCCCTGGTAACGACGACTCCGCCAAGGCAGTCGAGCTGTACGCCCGCGGTATCGCTGACGCGATCCTGGAAGGCCGTGAAGCCCGTCTGAACGACGTGGTGAAGGCAGCTGCTGGCGACAACGGCGACGAATTCGTGGAAGTGGAAGCGTCCGCCGCCTAAGCGAAGTCCGGCTGCGCGACCGCATCGCGAAAAAAAGCGGGGCTCTAAGTAGCCCCGTTTTTTTAGCCGAAATCCTGTAACGAATCGAACTGATACTGGAGAAATACGATGGCAATTACTGCAAGCATGGTCGCTGAACTGCGCGCCAAGACCGACGCCCCCATGATGGAATGCAAGAAGGCTCTGACTGAAGCTGATGGCGATATGGCCAAGGCTGAAGAGCTGCTGCGCGTCAAGCTGGGTACCAAGGCTGGTAAGGCTGCTTCCCGCGTGACCGCTGAAGGCGTTGTGACTGCTTTCATCGACGGCGGCAAGGGCGGCCTGATCGAAGTGAACAGCGAAACCGACTTCGTGTCGAAGAACGACAGCTTCCTGGCCATGGCTAACGCCGCTGCCAAGCTGGTCGCTGAAAACAACCCCGCAGATCTGGAAGCTCTGGGCGCTATGGCCTACGAGCAAGACGGTTTCGGCCCCACTCTGGAAGACGTGCGCAAGGGCCTGATCGGCAAGATCGGCGAAAACATGTCTTTCCGCCGCTTCAAGGCCTTCAACGGCTCCGTGGCTGCTTACGTGCACGGCACACGCATTGGCGTGGTTGTCGAGTTCGAAGGCGACGCTGCTGCTGCCAAGGACGTGGCAATGCACGTGGCCGCCATGAAGCCCGTGGCTCTGACTTCCGCTGACGTGCCTGCCGATCTGATCGCCAAGGAACGCGCTGTGGCTGAAGCCAAGGCTGCTGAATCCGGCAAGCCTGCTGACATCGTCGCCAAGATGGTTGACGGTTCCGTGCAGAAGTTCCTGAAGGAAGTTTCCCTGGCTGACCAGGTCTTCGTGAAGGCTGCTGACGGCAAGCAAACTGTGGCTCAGATGCTCAAGGCTGCCAACACAACCGTGAAGGCATTCACCATGTTTGTGGTGGGCGAAGGCATTGAGAAGAAGACTGACGACTTCGCTGCTGAAGTGGCTGCCCAAGTGGCTGCAGCCAAGGCTGGCGCTTAAATCTAAGCCTTAGCAACAATCGCGGCCTTGAGCCGCGATTGATTTATTCCCCTCCCGTTTTCATACTTATTTAATTTCCATCGGAGAAACACCATGTCCAACGCCAAACCAGCCCACAAGCGAATCTTGCTCAAGCTGTCGGGGGAGGCGTTAATGGGAGATGACCAGTTCGGCATCAACCGTGCCACGATCGAGCGCATGGTGTCTGAAATCGGGGAAGTGACCAAGGTGGGTGTGCAAGTCGCCGTAGTGATCGGTGGCGGCAACATCTTCCGTGGTGTGGCAGGTGGCTCGGTCGGCATGGACCGCGCAACGGCCGACTATATGGGCATGCTGGCAACCGTGATGAACGCGCTGGCTCTGGCTGATGCCATGGACAAGCAGGGCATGACCGCCCGTGTGATGTCTGCGATTGCGATTGAGCAAGTGGTTGAGCCCTACGTGCGCCCCAAGGCGCTGCAGTACCTCGAAGAGGGCAAGGTTGTGGTGTTTGCCGCAGGTACAGGCAACCCCTTCTTCACCACCGATACAGCCGCTGCGCTGCGCGGTGCCGAAATCGGCGCTGAAGTGGTTCTGAAGGCCACCAAGGTGGATGGCGTGTACACGGCCGATCCCATGAAGGATTCCACAGCGACTCGCTACGACAAGCTGGCTTTTGATGAAGCCATCTCCCGCAATCTGGGCATCATGGACGCTACCGCTTTTGCGCTGTGCCGTGACCAGAAGCTGCCAATCCGTGTGTTCTCCATCGTCAAGCCCGGCGCACTCCTGCGCGTGGTCATGGGTGAAGACGAAGGCACTCTGGTGTACGCTTGAGCGTTTGCCGCCTACTGCCCGCAAAGGAACAAGAACATGACGATTGCTGAAATCAAAAAGAACACTGAAACCAAGATGGGTCAATCCATCGAGGCTCTGAAGAACAACCTCTCACGCGTGCGTACAGGTCGTGCCAATCCCGCACTGCTGGATACGATTCACGTGGAGTACTACGGCTCCATGGTGCCCTTGTCCCAGGTGGCTAACGTGTCCCTGCTGGATTCGCGCACCATTAGCGTGCAGGTCTGGGAAAAGCCCATGGGCGCCAAGGTGGAGAAGGCTATTCGCGAAAGCGATCTGGGTCTGAACCCCGCATCGCTGGGTGACCTGATCCGCGTGCCCATGCCTCCCATGAGCGAAGAGCGCCGCAAGGAAATGACCAAGCTGGCTCGCAACGAAGGCGAAAACTCCAAGATTGCGATTCGCAATCTGCGTCGTGACGCCAACGAAAGTGTGAAGAAGCTGGTCAAGGACAAGGAAGCCTCTGAAGATGATCAGAAGCGTTCTGAAGCTGACATCCAGAAGATCACCGACAAGCACATTGCCGAGATCGACGCGCTGGTGACTGCCAAAGAGCAGGACATCATGGCGGTCTGAGGCTTGGCCACAGGACTTGCACTTTTGACATCCTCAAAAAACGGCGCGGTTCCGCGCCATATCGCCGTCATCATGGACGGCAATGGGCGGTGGGCCAAGCGTCGACTGCTCCCACGCCTTGCGGGTCACAAGCAAGGCGTGGAGTCCCTGCGCCGCTGTGCTCGCGCTTGCGTAGAGCGTGGCGTGCAGGTTCTCACGGTGTTTGCGTTTTCTTCCGAGAACTGGAATCGTCCGCAGGAGGAGGTCTCCGGCCTCATGAGCCTGCTGGCATCGGCTCTGGCCAAGGAAGTCGCGCAACTCAGTCGTGATGGCGTGCGTCTGTACTTCGTGGGTGACCGCCAAGGCTTGAGCGACAAGGTGCGCGCAGGTCTGCAAGAGGCGGAGCGCACCACGGCGCACAACACGCGCCTGATTCTCAATGTGTGCTTCAACTACGGCGGTCGCTGGGATATTGCCCAGGCCGCGCAAAAGTTGGTGGCGCAAGGGATAGAGCTGACGCCCGAGAATCTGGACCGAGCCATGGCTCTGGCGCATGTGCCGGACCCGGATCTGATGATTCGCACCGGCGGTGAAACCCGCATTAGCAACTTTCTGCTCTGGCAAGCTGCCTACACCGAGCTGTTCTTCAGCAATGCCCTGTGGCCCGAGTTTGATGAGGCTGCACTGGATGAGGCTATTGCCGTGTTCAGTGGTCGTGAGCGGCGTTTTGGCCAGACTTCAGAACAAATTCAACCATCGTCCGCCGTCACTCAGACGGTTTAACTACAAGAGGTGCCATGCTCAAGCAGCGCGTCATTACCGCCTTGATTTTGCTGGCCATCCTGTTGCCCGCATTGTTTTATTCGGGCAGCAGCGTGCCATTTGCCGTGCTGATGCTGGTGTTCATGGCGGCCGGTGCCTGGGAGTGGGGGCGCCTCAATGGTTTTGGGCAGACCGGTTCTCTGGTGCTGGGTGCCATCTGCACCGCGATGTGCGCAGGCTCCTGGTGGGCGGGCTGGCTTGACCAGTCCTTGACGACTGTCTGGCTGATTGCCGGTGCCTTGTGGGTGCTCGGCGGCGTGCTGATGCTTCGTGCAGGCGTAGCCGGCTGGCCGCATATCCCGTCGGCAGTGCGTCTGGTAGGTGGTGTGCTGGCTCTGTGGCTGTCGTGGATGGCGGTGGTGCAGGCCCGCAATATTGGTATCAATTACCTGATGTCGGTGTTGGTGCTGGTCTGGGTGGCCGACGTGTTTGCCTATTTTGCGGGCCGCACCTTCGGACTCAAATTCACCAAGAACAAATTGGCGCCCTCCATCAGTCCCGGTAAAAGCTGGGAAGGTGTGTGGGGCGGCATGCTGGGGGTGATTGTTCTGGCTCTGGTCTGGAGCTGGGCTGATCGCCACTATGGGGTCAGCGTTCCTAGTTTCTATTCGGTGCTGCAGTCGCGCGGGCTTTGGTTCCTGCTATTGGCTGCAGTGTTTATGGCTGCGATGAGTGTGGTGGGCGACCTGGTCGAATCCCTCATTAAGCGCAGCGTTGGTGTCAAGGACAGCAGCGGCTTGCTGCCCGGCCATGGTGGTGTCCTGGATCGCATTGATGCGCTCCTGCCCACGCTGCCGTTGGCGATGATGCTCTCATCCTTTGTGCATCCATGAAACAGAAAATCACGGTTCTGGGCTCTACCGGTTCTATCGGAACCAATACCCTGGATGTGGTGGCGCGCCACCCTGATCAATACGAAATTTTTGCCTTGAGCGCTTCCACGCAAGTGGATCTGATGCTCAAGCAATGCGCCCAGTTCAAGCCGCGCTTTGCGGTGATGGCTAGCGCACCTCATGCGCAGCAGCTGGCTGAGAAAATCAAGCAAAATAGGCTTGTAACGCAAGTACTGCAAGCGCAAGATGCTCTTGAAGTAATAGCGTCTCATCCCGATGTCGATGCCGTGATGGCCGCGATTGTGGGGGCAGCGGGTCTGGCACCCTGCTTGGCGGCGGCCAAGGCCGGCAAGCGCCTGATGCTGGCCAACAAGGAAGCTCTGGTTGTTGGCGGTGCTTTGTTCATGGATACCGTCAAGCGCCATGGCGCGACGCTGCTGCCGATTGACAGCGAGCACTCGGCCATCTTCCAGTGCTTGCCTGAAGACAGCAGCACCTGGGCTGATCGCGTTGATTCCTTGTTGCTGACCGCATCAGGTGGTCCGTTCCGCCAGCGCGATCCGGCAACTCTGTCTCAGATCACGCCCGAGCAGGCCTGTGCTCACCCTAACTTCTCCATGGGCCGCAAGATCTCGGTGGACTCTGCCACCATGATGAACAAGGCGCTGGAAGTGATCGAGGCGCGCTGGTTGTTCGACATGGCGCCGGAGAAAATCAAGGTCGTTATCCATCCCCAGCAGATCGTGCACTCCATGGTGCAGTTCAAGGATTCATCCGTGCTGGCGCAACTGGGTACGCCCGATATGCGCGTGCCTATTGCCTGTGGTCTGGCCTGGCCGGAGCGCATTGCCAGCGGCACGCCCGTGCTTGATTTTGCCAAGCTGGCTGCGCTGACCTTTGAAGAGGCTGATGCTCAGCGCTTCCCCAGTCTGCACCTGTCCTGGCAGGCGCTGCGCGCACCTGAAGGTACAACCACGGTGCTGAATGCGGCCAATGAAGTCGCGGTGGCTGCATTCCTGGATCGCCGCTTATCGTTTGACCGCATTCATGCGGTGAATCTGCAGACGCTTGAATCTGTGCAGCCCGGCGCAGTCTCCACTCTGGAAGACTTGATGGCTCTGGATGCACGTGCGCGAGAGCGCGCTGGTGTTATTGCCCAGCAGTGGGCTTGCTGATCTGCTGCAAAGTATTGGGTAAGTGCAAGATATGCGTGGGCGGCGATTGAACTTGCCGCTCATTGCGCACTCCAAACTGACATTCGAATAAAGGAGTTCAGGTGCTGCTGACTGTTGTCGCTTTTGTTGTGGCTCTTGGAATTCTGATCGCGGTGCACGAGTGGGGGCACTACCGCGTGGCGGTCGCCTGTGGCGTCAAGGTATTGCGCTACTCCGTGGGTTTTGGCAAGCCTTTGCTGAGCTGGACCAGTAAAAAATCTGGCACCGAATATGTGGTGGCTGCACTGCCGCTGGGTGGCTATGTGCGCATGCTCGACGAGCGCGAAGGTGACGTTAAGCCCGAAGAAAAACACCTCGCTTTCAATAACCAGCCCCTGCGCTCCCGTGCACTCATCGTGGCTGCGGGCCCTGCTGCCAATCTGGTGTTGGCCATTGCTTTGCTGGCAGCAGTGAACTGGCTGGGCATGAGCGAGCCCGCTGCACGACTGGCGGCTCCACCTGCTGGGTCGTTGCTGCAAACGGCGGGCGTGCAGAGCGGTGAATGGGTGCAAAGAGTCTCTGTCGGCGGCCAGGAATGGCAGCCTGTGCGCGCTATGGGCGATTTGCGCTGGCTGGTGACCACGGCGGCGATTGAAGGTGAAACGCTGCAGCTGGAAGTTGTGCAGCAACCCAATGGCGCTGCTCGCGTGGTGCCGTTGAATCTTGCTGCTTTGCAGCAAAAAGAGCCTGATGCCGCCTTCTTTGAAAAAGTCGGCTTGCAGGGCGCCTGGAGCAGCCCAGTCATTGAAGATGCGGTTGCTGGTGGCCCGGCCGATAAGGCGGGACTGAAAAAGGGCGATGTCATTATCAGCATCAATGGCCAGCCAGCGCTGGATGGTGCGCAGGTGCGTGCTGCCATTCGTGCTTCTGGCGCCGCAGGTCATGTGGATGTGCAGACCTGGGTGATTGAGCGTGCTGGGCAGCGCATCACTTTGCAAGTTCAGCCAGAAATTGTGGCTGGTAAGGAAGGCCAGCCTGCAAGCGCCCGTGTGAATGCGTTTATCGGCAGCCAGCCCGAAATGGTTCAGGTGCGCCGCGGCTTCTGGGATGGCTTGGGTGCTGGTGTGCAGAAGACCTGGGAGCTGTCTTCCATGACGCTGCGCATGATGGGCCGTATGGTGATTGGTCAGGCCTCGCTCAAAAATATCAGCGGCCCTTTGACGATTGCCGATTACGCTGGAAAGTCTGCCAGCATGGGTCTGGTTCAGTACTTGTCGTTTCTCGCACTCATCAGCATCAGTTTGGGCGTTCTCAACCTGCTACCATTACCCGTTCTCGACGGTGGGCACCTGATGTATTATCTTTGGGAAGGCGTGACGGGGCGGAGCGTCTCCGATGTCTGGGCCGAAAGGCTGCAACGCGCAGGCGTGGCAGTAATCCTGTTGATGATGTCAATCGCCTTTTTCAACGATATCAATCGGCTCTGGGGCTAACTTTTACCGCTACGGTAGGCCGCACTCGCGGCGATTTCCACTCATGAAAAAACATTTCAATCGCTTGGGCATGCGCTCTGCAACTGCCTTGGCTGCTATGGTTTTAGCTGCGCAGGCAGCATGGGCACTGGAGCCCTTCAAGGTTCAAGATATCCGCGTCGAAGGCTTGCAGCGTGTAGAGGCTGGTACGGTCTTCGCATCCATGCCCTTGCGCGTGGGAGATGACTACAACGACGAAAAGGGCGCAGCCGCTATTCGCTCGTTGTTTGCTCTGGGTCTGTTCAAAGACATCCGTCTGGAAGCCAATGGCAATGTGCTGGTTGTGGTCGTTGAAGAGCGCCCCACCATTGCCGAAGTGAACTTTGCCGGCACCAAGGAGTTCGACAAGGACACCTTGACCAAGGCCATGCGCGATGTGGGTCTGGCTGATGGCCGCCCATTCGACAAGGCGCTGGCAGACCGTGCGGAGCAGGAGCTCAAACGTCAGTACATCAACCGCAGCCTGTACGGCGCGGAAGTGGTGACGACGGTGACGCCTATTGAGCGCAACCGTGTGAACCTGACTTTCACTGTCTCCGAAGGTGACCCTGCCAAGATCAACGAAATTCATATCGTTGGTAACAAGGCATTCAAGGAGTCCACACTCAAGGAACTGTTCGATCAGGACACCGGCAACTGGATGAGCTGGTACACCAAGTCGGACCGTTATGCCCGCAACAAGCTCAATGCCGATCTGGAGTCTCTGCGCTCCTACTATCTGCAGCGTGGCTATCTGGAATTCCGTGTGGAGTCCACACAGGTTGCCATCTCGCCAGACAAGCAGAACATTGGCTTGACCGTCAATGTGCACGAAGGCAATCAATACGTGGTTTCCGGCGTGAAGCTGGACGGAAACTTCCTGGATCGTGACGATGAGTTCAAGTCTCTGGTCAAGATCAAGCCCGGTGAGCCCTACAACGCCGACCAGGTTTCTGAAACCATCAAGGCTTTTACCGACTATTACAGTAACTTTGGCTTTGCCTTTGCCAAGGTTGAAGCGGTGCCTGAAATTGATCGCGCCAATAATCGCGTGAACATCGTCCTGCAGGCCCAGCCTTCGCGCCGCGCCTATATTCGCCGTATCAGCGTCAGTGGCAATAACAAGACTCGCGATGAAGTGATTCGCCGTGAATTCCGCCAGTTCGAAGCGTCCTGGTATGACGGCCAGAAAATCAAGCTGTCGCGTGACCGCGTTGACCGTTTGGGCTTCTTCACGCAAGTGGATATTGAAACGCAGGAAGTACCGGGCTCGCCCGATCAGGTTGATCTGATGATCAATGTGGTTGAAAAGCCCACAGGCTCGATTCAGCTGGGTGCCGGTTTCTCCAGCGCTGAAAAGGTTTCGCTGTCTTTTGGTATCAAGCAGGAAAACGTTTTTGGCTCCGGTAATTACCTGGGCCTGGACGTCAATACCAGCAAGTACAACCGCACCATGGTGGTTTCGACCACCAATCCGTATTTCACGGATACAGGCATCTCGCGCACTTACGATCTGTACTACCGTACAACGCGCCCTTACTATGATGACGCTGCTTACAAGATCATCACCAAAGGCGCAAGCGTGCGCTTTGGGGTACCGTTCAGTGAGGTGGATACCATCTTCTTTGGTGCCGGTGTTGAAGGCAATGAAATCAGGCCTGGTTCGTATATGCAAGGTGTCTACAGCGAGTATTGCGGCGGTACGGCTACATCCAATACGGGTTGCTCCAAGACGGGTATTCCTCTGACTTTGGGATGGTCTCGTGATAATCGTGACAGCGCGCTGGCACCTAATGCCGGTCGTTATCAGCGCCTGAATCTGGAAGCGTCTTTCCTCAGCGATATGCGCTACATGAAGGCCAATTACCAGATCCAGCAATACATTCCCCTGAACAAGAAGTACACGATTGCGCTGAATGGTGAACTGGGCTGGGGTAAGGGTATTGGCGGAAATCCATATCCTATTTTCAAGAACTTCTATTCTGGTGGTCTGGGATCGGTGCGTGGCTTTGAACAAGGCTCGCTGGGTCGCCGTGATAGCGTGAATACGAATCTGGCGCTTGGCGGTACACGCAAGCTGACTCTGAATGGTGAATTCATGGTGCCGTTTCCCGGCGCTGGCAATGACAGAACCCTGCGTTTGTTTACATTTGTAGACGTGGGTAATGTATGGGCGGAAGGTGAGAGCATGGAGTTGAACTCCCTGCGTGCCTCCACAGGTATCGGTATTAGCTGGATTTCGCCTTTGGGCCCCCTGCGTTTGGCTTATGCTCAGCCTATTCGCAAGGAAACCGGCGATAGAATCCAGAAACTGCAATTCCAAATCGGAACATCTTTCTAATGAAATCTCTCTCTAGCCATCTTTCTCTGGCTGTGCTGCTGGGCGCAATGGCCGTCTCTGCGCATGCACAGGAATTCAAGGCAGGTTTTGTGAATACGGATCGTATCTTCCGTGAAGCATCTGCAGCCAAGGCTGCCCAAGCCAAGCTTGAGCAGGAGTTTTCCAAGCGCGAAAAAGAACTGGTCGATCAAGGCAACACCTTGAAGACTGCTTCGGACAAGTTCGAGCGTGAAGCTCCTACGATGGCTGAAAGCCAGCGCGCTTCGCGTCAGCGTCAGCTGGTGGATCAGGATCGTGAATTCCAGCGTAAGCGTCGTGAATTCCAGGAAGACCTGAACGCCCGCAAGAACGAAGAACTGGCAACAGTTCTGGATCGTGCGAACAAGGTGGTTAAACAAGTTGCCGAAGCTGAAAAGTACGACGTGATCCTGCAAGAAGCTGTGTATATCAACCCCAAGTTTGATATCACAGACAAGGTGATCAAGACTTTGAACGGCGCAAAGTAATCTCAAGGATACTTTTGTGAGCGTTCTATTGGGGCAAATTCTCGATGCGCTCGGCGGAGAACTGGTGGGTGGCGATCGCGAGATGACTATTTCTCGCATCGCCCCACTGGACTCCGCAGACCATGGTGATCTGAGCTTTTTAAGCAATCCCCGCTATCGCCAGCAACTGGCCGCCTCTCAGGCGGCTTGTGTCATTGTGGCTCCTGCTCTGCGTGATGAAGCGGCGCAGCGCGGTGCTTGCATCGTCACGGCTGACCCATATGCGTATTTTGCACGGGCCACCCAGTGGTGGAAGGCGCATCAGCAAGGCGGAAAGCTGCAAGGCATTCATCCCACGGCCGTTGTCGATGCGTCTGCACAAGTACATGCAACGGCCTATGTCGGGGCGCTGTGTGTGGTGGAAGCGGGCGCAGTGATTGGCGCAGATACAGTGCTCAAGTCGCGCGTCACCATCAGCAATAGCTGTGTGGTGGGCGAGCGCTGCATTGTGCATGCTGGCGTGGTGATTGGTGCGGACGGCTTTGGCTTTGCACCCTCGGCAGGTCAGTGGGAAAAGATTGAGCAGCTGGGCTGCGTGCGCATTGGCAATGATGTGGAAATTGGTGCCAACACCTGCATAGATCGCGGGGCACTGGATGACACCATCATTGAAGACGGCGTCAAGATTGATAATCTCGTACAAATTGCCCATAACGTGCACATTGGTGCGCATACGGTGATTGCTGGCAATACCGGTATTGCGGGCAGTGCTCGCATCGGCAAGCGTTGCCAGATTGGCGGCGCAGCAAATATTCTGGGGCACTTGACGATTGCGGATGGAACGGTGATTTCACCGACTTCCATGGTCACTCGTTCTTTGCCCAAGGCAGGTTTTTACACAGGCATCTTTCCGTTGCAAGAAAACGAGCAATGGGAAAAGAACGCTGCAACATTCAGGCAGCTGTATACGCTCCGTGAGCGCATCAAAAAGCTTGAACAAACGCTGGCTGAGGGTCAGCGAAGCAACAACGGAAATTGATGATGGATATTCAAGAAATTCTCAAGCAACTGCCTCACCGCTATCCCTTCCTCCTGGTGGACCGGGTGCTGGAGCTTGAGAGCAACACTCGCATCAAGGCGATCAAGAACGTCACGTTTAACGAGCCGTTCTTCACAGGTCACTTCCCTGGTCGTCCCGTCATGCCTGGCGTGCTGATTCTTGAAGCCCTGGCGCAGGCCGCAGGCCTGCTGGCCTTTGATGCCATGGGTCAGGTGCCCGATGAAAACAATATCTACTACTTCGTGGGTATTGATTCCGCACGCTTCAAGCGCCCCGTGGTACCGGGAGATCAGCTGGCTCTGGAAATCACCATCGACCGCGTGCGCGGCGGCATCTGGAAGTTCAACGCTGTCGCCAGCGTGGACGGTGAAGTGGCGGCTGAAGCACAACTGATGTGCACCATGCGCCACGTGGGATAAGTATTGATGGCGTCAGCGAGTTTGATTCACCCCACTGCAGTTATTGACCCTGCGGCGCAGCTTGATACCTCGGTATCGGTGGGGCCTTATGCCGTCATCGGGCCGGATGTGCGCATTGGTGCCAACACCAAGGTGGGGGCGCATTGCGTGATCGAAGGTGCGACCACCATTGGTTGCGACAACCAGATTTTCCAGTTTGCGTCGCTGGGTGCTCAGCCCCAGGACAAAAAGTACGCAGGCGAGCCCACGCGGCTGGTGATCGGTGATCGCAACACGGTGCGCGAGTTTTGTACCTTCAATCTGGGTACGGCGCAGGACCGCGGCGAGACCACGATCGGTGACGACAACTGGATCATGGCCTATGTGCATATTGCTCACGATTGCATCGTGGGCAAAAACACCATTTTGGCCAACAACGCCACGTTGGCGGGTCATGTGCATGTGGATGACTGGGCCATATTGGGCGGCCTGACGGGTGTGCATCAGTTCACCCACATCGGTGCCCATGTGATGGCGGGTTTTGCCAGTCATATTTCTCAGGATGTGCCGCCCTTCATGATGGTGGACGGCAACCCGCTGGCAGTGCGCGGCTTCAATGCCGAAGGCCTGCGTCGCCGTGGTTTTACGCCGGAGCGACTGGCAGCCGTCAAGCAAATGCACAAGTTGCTGTACCGCCAGGGCTTGACGCTGGAAGCGGCCAAGCAGGCGATTGATGCCATGAAGGCTGATAGGCCCGAGGCCGTGCAGGATGTAGAGCGCATGCAGGCCTTTTTGACTGCGTCGACACGCGGTATTGCGCGCTGAGTACGCCTCACGCACTGCAAAACTGATAGCGGCTAGCGCCGCTTCTACCAAAGATTGAGACGTGAATAGCTCTGAAACCTCCAACCAGATAGCGCAAGCTGCTGCAGACTCCGTAGCGCCCAGCATTGCCATGGTGGCGGGTGAGGCTTCGGGCGATTTGCTCGCCTCCTTGCTGCTCGATGGCCTGCGTCAGCGCTGGCCCGATGCAACGTCGATGGGCATTGGCGGCGAGAAGATGCAGGAGCGTGGCTTTGATGCGTGGTGGCAGTCCGAGCGACTGGCCGTGCACGGCTACAGCTGGGAAGTACTGGCCCGCGTGGCTGAGTTGCTTGGTATCCGCAAAAAGCTGCGCCAGCGCCTGATTGCGCACCCGCCCTCGGTCTTTGTGGGGGTGGATGCGCCGGACTTCAATCTGGGTCTTGAAACCAAGCTGCGCGAGGCAGGCGTTAAAACCGTGCACTTCGTCTGCCCCTCCATCTGGGCCTGGCGTGCTGATCGCATCGAAAAGATCCGCCGTGCGGCTGACCATGTGCTGTGCATCTTTCCGTTCGAGCCAGAGTTGCTGGCCCAGCACGGCATTGAGGCGACCTATGTAGGTCACCCGCTGGCTCAGGTCATTCCGCTGCACCCCGATCGCGCTGCGGCGCGTGCCCGGCTGGGTTTGCCTGAAGAGGGCTTGGTGCTGGCTTTGCTGCCCGGTAGCCGCCGCTCTGAAGTGCGCTATATCGCTTCCGGCTTTTTCAAGGCTGCAGCGCTGGTGCAGAAAGCGCTGCCAGCTACAAAAATCGTAGTGCCTGCGGTGCCTTCCTTGTTCGAGGAAGTCAAACGCATTGCTGCTGAGGCTGGCATGGCGGACAAGGTGCTCATCGTCAAGGGCCGGTCCCACGATGTGCTGGCCGCCTGCGACTGCACGCTGATTGCCAGCGGCACCGCCACGCTGGAGGCCGCGCTTTACAAGCGCCCCATGGTCATCAGCTACAGCATGCACCCCTGGAGCTGGCGCCTGATGAAGCGCAAGCAGCTCCAGCCCTGGGTGGGGCTGCCCAATATTCTGTGCGGCGATTTTGTCGTGCCCGAGTTGCTGCAAGACGCCGCAACCCCCGAGGCACTGGCGCAAGCCGCACTGGGCTGGCTCAGAGCCAGCCAGGATTCTCCTGTCACCATTGAAGCGCTGGTTGAGCGCTTCACCGCGCTACATCACGAACTGCGCCGAGATACTGCCGAACTGGCTGCCCATGCGATCGAAAAAATCATTGCCTCCCCTGCTGCTTGAGCAAGATAACCTGCCCTGGCATCCGCCCGGGCTGGTTGCAGGGGTGGATGAAGCTGGGCGCGGCCCGCTGGCGGGCCCGGTGGTGGCGGCGGCCGTCATTCTGGATGACATGAAGCCCATTGCGGGCCTGAACGACTCCAAAAAGCTCACGGCCAACCGCCGCGAGGTGCTGTATGACGAAATCCGCGCCAAGGCGCTGTGCTTTTGCATAGCGCAGGCTTCGGTGCAGGAAATTGACGAAATCAATATTCTTCAGGCCACGATGCTGGCCATGCGCCGCGCGGTGATGGGCTTGCGCCTCAAGCCCGTGCTGGTGCTGGTCGATGGCAATCAGCTGCCGCAAATTGATGTGCAGGCCGAGGCCATCGTCAAGGGCGATTCGCTGGTGCAGGCGATTTCGGCAGCGTCCATTCTGGCCAAGGTCACGCGTGACCGCTGGTGCGAGCGGCTGGATGCCCAATATCCGCAATACGGCTTTGCAGGTCACAAGGGCTATGGCACGGCGGCCCACCTTGCGGCGCTGCGCACCCATGGCGCGACGGCAGAGCATCGCCGGTCTTTCTCGCCGGTGGCGCAAGTCTTGCTGGCCGGGCAGGTGTGCGAGGGTGGCATGGCGCTGCCTGTGCTGTGCGAGACGGGGATCTCGGGCGTTACCTCCACTTTGCAGATGTCGCAGGTGTCGCTGTACGCCTAACGTAAACCTGAGTGCGGCACAGGGCTGGCTCAGGCGCTTTATCTTCAGATCATTCAAGCTCGGCAGGCATGAGCAGGCCGGGTTTTCTTTTTTTATCCAGAGGTTGACATGACTGCACGCCCTCAAGTCACGGAAATTCATTCGCGCGACAACGCTTTCGTCAAAGAGCTGCGCCGCCTCTCGCAAGACAGCACTGCCTATCGCAAGCAGGGTCAGGTCTGGCTCGAAGGCGACCACCTGTGCCGCGCTGCACTGGCGCGTGGTTTGAAGCCTAAAACTGCTGTCTTTGCGCAGTCTTTTTGGCCTCAAGCGCCCGAGGAATGGGCGCAAGCAGCTAGTAAAGTCATAGTGATGGCTGATGCGCTGTTCGATGAAATCAGCAGTCTGGAATCCCCCGCGCGCATGGGCTATGTGATGGACTGGGATGCAAGTGTGCAGGTGCAGCCCGGCGTGGCCACCGTGCTGCTCGATCGCGTGCAAGATGCGGGCAATGTGGGCTCCATCTTGCGCAGTGCGGCGGCCTTTGGTTTTACGCAGATCGTGGCACTCAAGGGTACGGCTGCGCTGTGGAGTCAGAAGGTGCTGCGCGCAGGCATGGGTGCGCACTTTGGTCTGCATCTGGTGGAGGCGGCTTCGATTGAAGATGTCCAGTCGCTGGGCGTGCCGCTGATAGTGACCAGCTCTCATCAGGGGACATTGATTCATGAAGCCAATCTTCCCTGGCCTTGCGCATGGGCCATGGGTCATGAAGGGCAGGGCGTTGGCGATGCCTTGATGGAGATGGCAGCGCATCGCATCAGCATTGCTCAGCCGGGGGGTGAGGAATCACTCAATGTGGGTGCGGCAGCTGCAATTTGCCTGCATGCAAGCAGCGTAAGCATGCTCCTGCGAAGAGGGTAATCCCGAGGCATTTCAAGGGGCTGTAGCCGACCACCCCTATAATGGGCGGCTTTCAAGCATTCCTTCATACGCCTAGCGACGCTTCCTCGCCATTCCCTGCAGACAAAATGTCCCAGCACACATGCCGGGGCTTCGTTGGGCGTAACCGTAATTAAAAAACCGGAGAACCCTGTGCTTTTGTCTCTCAAGGGAAACTTCCCATCCGCCATTCTGGCGCTCGCAGACGGCACGGTCTTTATTGGCAACTCGATTGGTGCGCAAGGCACCACCGTTGGTGAAGTCGTTTTCAACACTTCGCTGACTGGCTATCAAGAAATCCTCACTGACCCCAGCTACTGCCAGCAGATCGTGACACTCACGTATCCGCATATCGGCAACTATGGCGTCAACTCCGAGGACGTCGAGGCTGACAAGATCCATGCCGCAGGTCTGATCATCAAGAACCTGCCATTGCTGGCCAGCAACTTCCGCAGCGAGCAAACGCTGTCGGAGTACCTGATTGCTGGCAACACTGTGGCTATTGCTAACATCGATACCCGCAAACTCACACGTCTGCTGCGAGATCAAGGCGCACAAAACGGTGCGATCGTGGGTCTGGCTGCCGGCGAAGCCGTGACGCAGGCCAAGATCGACGAAGCTGTTGCCGCTGCCAAGGCCGCCCCCAGCATGAAGGGTCTGGACCTGGCCAAGGTTGTGACCACGGACAAGTCCTATGCATGGACTGAAACCGAGTGGAAACTGGGCCAAGGCTACGGCAAGCTCGAAGCACCCAAGTTCAAGGTCGTGGCCTATGACTTTGGCGTGAAGAAGAACATTCTGCGCATGCTGGCCGAGCGTGGCTGCGACGTGACCGTCGTGCCCGCCCAGACCTCTGCCAAGGATGTGCTGGCGATGAACCCCGATGGCGTGTTCCTCTCCAACGGCCCTGGCGACCCCGCACCTTGCGACTACGCTATTGCTGCTGCACAAGAGATCATGGCTGCCAAGATGCCTTTGTTTGGTATCTGCCTGGGTCATCAGATCATGGCCCTGGCCTCCGGTGCCAAGACCTTCAAGATGCAAAACAGCCACCACGGTGCCAACCATCCTGTGAAGGATCTGGACTCCGGTCGCGTCAGCATCACCAGCCAGAACCACGGTTTTGCGGTGGAAGTCGAGTCGTTGCCAGCCAACACCCGCGCCACGCACATCAGCCTGTTTGACGGCACGCTGCAAGGTCTGGAGCGCACCGATGTGCCCGCCTTCTGCTTCCAGGGTCACCCCGAAGCATCGCCCGGCCCCAACGATATCGGCTATCTGTTTGACCGCTTCACAGCGCTGATGGAGAAACACAACAATGCCTAAGCGCAACGACCTCAAAAGCATTCTGATCATTGGCGCCGGTCCCATCGTGATCGGTCAGGCCTGCGAGTTTGACTACTCCGGCGTGCAGGCCTGCAAGGCCCTGCGCGAAGAGGGTTACAAGGTCATCCTGATCAACAGCAACCCTGCCACGATCATGACCGACCCCGCGACTGCGGACGTCACCTACATCGAGCC
>NZ_JAVXSJ010000037.1:0-22658 GCF_036643215.1 Comamonas sp.
ATGTAGTCAACGGTCAGAGGGAAAAAATCCTGACCCGACTTGGCAATCTTGGAACCCACGACAGTGGCCAGAACCACGGTGTCGTCGATATTCACCAGCACAGCGCCGGAAGCTTGACGGGCGATTTCGCCAGTTTCCATGGTGACCGTGTGCTGGCCCCACTGGAAAGTCTTGGTGACTTTATTGAACATGGTCATAGTGACTCCTTTATGTATAGCTGGATGCGTACATCCCGCTTAAATTTGGAGTGCAAACAGAACACGATGCCATTCCAGTACTGCGCTAGGCGCTATCAATAATGCAGCGCAAGTGCAGTATTGGAATGACACAGCTTCGCTCTGTTTTGCGAACTCCGAAGTAAAAAACGCCTGAGCTAGGAATCTAACTCAGGCGTTTCGATCATTTACCGTGCTTACTTACGCAGGCCCAGCTTGGCGATCAGAGCTGTGTAACGCTCAGCGTCCTTGGACTTCAGGTAGTCCAGCAGCTTACGACGACGGCTCACCATGCGCAGCAGACCGCGACGACCGTGGTGGTCCTTGGCGTTTGCCTTGAAGTGAGGAGTCAGTTCGTTGATGCGAGCGGTCAGCAGAGCCACTTGCACTTCGGGGCTACCAGTGTCGTTTTCGGAACGAGCGTTAGCCTTGACAACTTCGGCCTTGATAGAGGCAGCGATCATTTTGTTTTCCTTAGGATTTGGTACTCAGCAAGGAGCACCTTGGTTACTTGCGCCAGGGCTGGAAAGGCCTCAGCGTGCGTCTTGCACCATGCAAAACCTGTCGATTATAACAAGAGCCAATTTCCCCGCCACCCCTTGGTCACCACATGCAAACCCATATTGCTAATCACGGGCGCTAACGGTGCAATGTGCCGTCATTCCTTTACCAAGGACACTCCATGGCAAGCTTGTACCCACACCCCGCCCGCAACCTCTGCATCACACTGGCGGCAGCACTGCTTCTGTGCACTGCTCTTGCCACGGACAGCCTTGCCGCCAGTCGCAAACACGCCAAGAATCCAAGCGGCAAAGTCAAGATACAGAACATTCGCAGCAGCTCCGAAGAATCCACCACCGAGCGCGACCGACGCCTCTATCGGGAATGTCAGGGTCGACCAAATTCAGGCGCTTGCGCGGGATATGCGCAAAAGCCACCAAGCGGCAGGCGATAGAAAAAGCGCCACTCATCGCTATCTTCAAACCCCTCGTCCAGCCTGTCATCCCAAACACAATCACAAAACGTAACATCAGGGCATGTTCATATTGCCCTCATCCCGTTTTTCCCGAGGCTTCACCATCATCGAACTGATGGTGACTGTTGCCGTGCTCGGTGTGCTGGCTGCCATTGCAGCACCCAGCTTCCAGCCTCTCATTGAACGCTGGCAGATTCGCCAAGTATCAGAAGAGCTGCAATCCACCCTCTATTTCGCGCGCTCCGAAGCTATCAAACGCGGGGGCGGCATCATCATCCAGCGCAGCACCAGCGCGACCAATTGCACGGTCTCAGACGCTGATCTCTGGAACTGCGGCTGGGTGGTCTACCAGGACATAAACGGCAACGGATCCCTCGATGAGAACGAAGAACTACAGGTCATCACTCCGCAAAGTGGCATCAAGATCAAATTCGCAAGCACCAACCTCAAAACAGGCAGCGACGACAACGCGCTGACCAGCCCAGTCGTTGGCGACCGCTGGGGACAACTTACCAGCGACAGCGCTTCTAATTTTGCATTCCGCCTGACTTCGCTCAACAGCAAAAACGCCGAGGCAAGTGCCAGCTCTTTATGCATCAGTGGAGGCGGGCGCATCAAACGCCTGGACTCCAGTGCTGGAAAATGCATCTAAGAATGAATAGCTTGAACTCGCCACTTGATAAAGCCAGCTGCATGACCCCCCCCCTTATTGAGGAGTTCTTATGTACGACAGCGCGCATGACCATTGGAGCCCTCAACTTCCCTCCTTCAGCCTTGCTGAAAAACAGCCGAGTCACGGCTTCACCTCTATTGAGCTAATGGTGACTTTGTCAGTCTTGGCAATACTGACCGCCATCGCCATACCCAGCTTTAGTGCTTTATTTGATCGCTGGCGCGTCCTCCAGGCCGCTGAGGCCATGAAATCAAGCCTGATGCTAGCCCGCTCCGAAGCCATCAAACGCGGAGGAAATGTCTATCTGGAAAAGCTTCCCAAAACAACCGTGGGATGCACGACAGATGGGTCCAATCAGGACTGGGATTGCGGCTGGGTCGTATTCTTCGACGCAAACAGCAATAAGCGCTGGAACACCGGCGAAGAAGTCCAGCGCTACGAAGCACCCAAGAACATTACCGTCACCCGCAGCAAATCAGGCGTCACCATCAGCCTGAACCGCTGGGGGCAGGCTGACGGCGCGAATCTGGTTGGCTTCACGATTTCCCCGCAGCCCACCGGAATCTCATCCCCCGCCACCAAAGGCATCTGCATGTCTTCAGGTGGTCGTATTCGTGTCATTGAACAAAAAGATGTGCCATGCGTCAGCTAACACCCCTCACCCCATCCAGAAAACAGCGAGGCATCACCTTGCTTGAGTCCATGATTGCCATTGTTGTTGCGGCACTGGGCATTCTCGGAATTCTGGGCGTTCAAATGCGAACGCTGGCAGATACCCAAACCAGCATGCGACGCGCACAAGCTATTCGGCTTATTGAAGACATGAGCGAACGCATGAAAGTCAATCCCAATGCACTATTGAGCATTAATGACTACACATCTTCCTTCGCCAAGAAAGCTGCGGACTACTCCAGCGCCAACTGCATGACTGCCGCTTGCACCCCTACAAACCAAGCCGCTTTTGATTTAAAACAATGGAAAACCACACTGCAGCAAACCCTTCCATTAGGCCAAGCCAGTATTTTTCTCGCCCCTGGAGAGAGCGCATCTGATGGCAATCGCCGTCAATTGGGCGTGATTATTGGTTGGCGCGAAAACGAAAGAGAAGGCACGAAAACTGATGCCATTGATGCCAGCAAATTACTGGGCAGCGATGGAGCCCTTGCCTCTGGCACAGACACTGAAAATGCTTGCCCGGCGGATTTCACCTGCCACCTTCAATACATCTCTGTTTCCGCACGCTGTGCACCTTATGCCAGTGGCAGCACTTCAACGGCCTACTGCTCATGAACACCCAAAATTTCCAGAAGCAAAAGCACTTGCTTGCGCCTGAAAGAACTTCCTACCAGTACCTGGCCACATCGCTTCAATATCAACAAGGTGTGACCCTGCTGGAAATGATGGTCGGCCTGGTTATTGGCCTACTTGTTGTCGCAGTAGCTATGGGAGCACTCATGGTCTCACGCAGCGTAACGGGAACAGTGAGCGATGCCAGCGGAATACAACAACAAGGCTCGCACATTCTGCGCTTAGTCGGATCTCAATTGCGCCAAGCGGGGTCACTCTATCTGAACCCCAACCCTACAGCAGTGGCGTCATCCGCCAATGATGTGCTCAGTGCTGTTGTTTTTGAAATCAAGGCGTCTGCAAAAGACAAAGGCAACAGCTTTGATCAAACAAACACCCTCAAAGGGGGTGCAGACACCATCACTACCGGCTTTAGACGCTACGAAGACAATGTTTTCTTTTCCAGCAAAGCTGGCGCAAGCACTGATTTTTTAGCTCGAAACTGCCTTGGAGCCCCCGCCAACGACAGCACGGATGAGCGGATCGAGAGTATTTTCACTTTCTCTGACAACAACCTTCGCTGCGCAGGGAATGGCAGCACAGCACAGCCTATTGCACAGAATGTTGCTGAGTTTCAAGTGAGTTATTTGGTGCAGACCTTGGTTGCAGGTACAGGATCCAATATTCAACGCGTCAAAGCAGCAGATATGCCAACAGATGCTGCAGACGTCCGATGGCGTCAAGTTCAAGGAGTGGAAGTTTGCTTTGTGCTTTATGGCAGTGAATTAATTGATCTCAAAGATATCCCCAAAGAAGCAAGAAGCTATACCAATTGCGATGGTCAAAGTAAAGACCTCACCGAACTCACTGGCGCGCGGAAAAGCAGAACGCACCAGCTATTTCGCAATACTTTTCAGATACGCAGCCAGGGTTTGATCTGATTGATTCATCCAACTATTAATACAAGCAAAATGGAACATCACAAAAATTTTAAAATGCACAAGAAAAACCAACAAGGCATTGCTTTGTTTGTGGTGATTATTCTTGTCATGCTTTCCATGCTCTTAGCACTCTGGGCATCTCGCACATCCCTGTTCGGAGAAATGCTGGTAGGCAATGATGCGGACTATCAACGAGCATTTGAAGCTGCTCAATCCCTTATACAAGATGCCGAGCTTGATATTCGTGGGGAAAAAGCAGATGGCACCCTTTGTGGTGCGCCACCATGCCGCACGTACAACAACAGTGTGCTGCAGTTCCCTGCTGACACCAAGGAAATTAACCCTCTTATTACCACCTTAGCAGGAATATCAACCCGCTGCAAAGATGCACTTTGTGCTAGACGTGTAGGTCGCCAGGATTTCTGGAACTATATCGACGATAAAACTGCCATTTCGCCATCAGCTGATGCAAGTCTTGGCGAAGTTACTCTTTTCGAGATGACCAAAGTGGGAGCTCGATATGGTCAATTTACTGGTGCCGCTCATACAACGGATAACGGCCAACTCAATCCTATTCTCACAGAAACAGCGGACGGCAAAGGCGGATGGTACTGGATTGAAGTCATGCGATACAGCGATGCAGCCAAAACAGCAAATCTGATTGTAAATGCCGAAACAAGCCAACTACCACTAAATCTAGACGTTTATGTGACATACCGCATTACAGCATTAGCAAAAGGCAGAAAAGAAGGTACCACTGTTGTACTGCAAGAAACCTATGCCCGTCAGCGCATGAAGGACTAGCCCTGCCTAAGAACGCTCACAAATTAGTAGCTCAAAGCACTATCCAGACGAGCACTTCAAGCCTTTTTACTGAATATTAAAATTTCAAGGAGCACAACATGCCCTACATCCAAAGCTTTCCCTTTCAAAAGAGTCTGCTAGCCATTGCTATTGCCACAGCACTGACACCTGCCACCGTCTGGGCACTTGATTTAGTGCAAGAGCCACCACTACCCACATCAAAATCAGCTTTTGTAGCACCCAATGTCATAATTTCCGTTGATGACTCTGGAAGTATGGCTTACCGAGTAACTCCTGACAAAAATGGCTCATATAGGACTTCATCTTCTTCAATTGGCGCAGGATATACATATCCTGATAATAAAGGAAACTGGAACGACAGCGCCAAACGAATCAATGTTCTTAAATATGCACTAACATCAGTTTTTACGAAAGAAGCAAAATTTAATGATGAAGAGCTAATTCCAAAAAATAAAATTCGAATTGCATGGCAATCCATGCACAACAATGGAAATTCTAGTGGCGCCGATAATGTAAACAGCGACACATTAAAGACAAACTCCATGAGGTCGATTGACGCAACGACCAATAGTACAACGCATCGTGATAATTTTCTGTCTTTTGTAGATAAACTTTCACCAGATAACGGAACCCCATCACACACGATGTTTAGCCAAGCTGATGCTTATATGCGGCGCAAGCTTTCACCCTCTGGTCCTTGGTCCACAGATCCGGGTGGCACTGGTTCCAAAAAAGACGAATATCTTGGTTGCCGCCGTAACTATCACATCATGATGACTGATGGCGTCTGGAATGGCACAGTATCCGGCGGCGACCAAGATGGCGTGAACTGGGATACTCTCAATGGACGTAAAGCTTACAGCACCACATCGAACCAAACAAAAATTTATTTCGACAGCTATAAAAACACATTATCTGACTGGGCTTTCAAAAGCTGGATGAGCCCCTTACAGACTCCATCAAATTTAAAAGATTCAGAAAATATTAAACCGTCAAAAATCTATGACGAAGCACCTGATACAGAATTATTTACAGCCACAAAAGATGTAGTTCTGATTGAAAACATCCCAAAAAGTCAGTGCACAGCAAAGTCTGGAGAATGGGTGAAAATCGATGGAAATAATCGCTGCAAAACAACAACAACAGAAATAAAATCAATCAATTTAGAAAAATACTGGAACCCAAAATACAATCCTGCCACATGGCCTCATATGGTGACCTACACCATTGGCTTTAGCAATGAAGCTGTGGATTTACCATTCAACCCGAACAATATCGAATATCCCACGGAAAAAGTACCATTTGGCTATGATAAGAGCTTTGTAGACTTGGTAACTGGATGGAAAACATGGCCGGATATTAATACCCTCTCCGGTGGCGCAAATAGCAACACGAATGACCGCGCAATTGATCTGTGGCACGCAGCCATCAATGGTCGCGGCCGATTTTATGCAGTTACAAAATCTGAAGACTTGGCCAAGGCTTTCCAAGAAATCATTGGAAAAATCAACGAAGAAAGCGCTCCTCTACCCGACAAAATTGCAGGCGGCGGCAGCACCAGCGGTTATAGCGTTTCACAAAATAATGCAGGTATTTATGCCTCTGCATATAGCCCGAAAGATGGCTGGAGTGGCTATATCACTGCCACACGCGCCATCGAGCCAGAAGAGTATGCCTGCCCTACAAAAGACGACCCCGAGAAAATCTGCATTCGTTTTCCTGATGTCGTTGCAGGATGGGAAGGCAAAAGCACAGCAGACCGCTTGGATGCACTGACATCGGTCAATAACCGAAATATCCAGACTTGGAGCGATAGCACCGGTGCAGGAACAGCATTCAAATGGACTGCAGATACTGCCATTGCTTATGGCAACACCCAGAAAAAAGCACTGCTCGGTTTAAACGCTAGCGATAACGATTCTGTCCTCACCTCCCTGACAGCTCTGGGCCGAAATATCGTCAACTACATTCGAGGCGACCGATCTCTGGAAGGCACTACCGACGCCACCCCTTTGCGTGTGCGCACCAGCCGACAGGGCGATACGGTGAACTCCGAAATCTGGTACACCGGCGGCCCTATTAGCAACTATTCGATGGGCTACGCGGACTTTGTCAAAGCACAAAAAGAGCGCGCGCATGTTCTTTACGTGGGCGGCAATGATGGAATGCTGCACGGCTTTGCAGCCGCCAATGGCTCTGAAATGCTCGCCTATGTCCCGCGCGGTGTTGTGGGAAATCTAAAAAAGCTGACGGATAAAGACTATCAACACCAGTACTTTGTCGACGGCTCCCCCATGACGGGTGACATCAAGGATGGCGACAACTGGAAGACCATGCTGATCGGGTCTCTTGGCGCTGGTGGCAAGGGCTACTTTCTGCTGGATGTAACAAATCCAGGCAGCTTCACCGCAACATCCGTGGTGAAAGACCGCACACGCGGCAACACGGAAGTAATTGACTGCAGCAGCCTGAGTGGCGCAGCACAGTCTGCTTGCACATCCGCAGCGACAGAAGATGGTGATATTGGCAACATTACTTCCCGCCCAGGGCGCAACCCAGCGAGTTTGCAGGAAGCAACGCAGATCACACGACTAAATAATGGCCGCTGGGCTGTGGTGATGGGTAATGGGTACAACAGCACAAACCAGCGCCCGGTGCTGCTGGTGCAGTACTTGGATGGCGACAGAGCGCTACATCGAATTCAAGCCACCACCGCCTCTGCAGGCACAGGTAATGCCAAAGACAACGGTTTGGCATCCCCCGCGCTGGTGGACCTCAATGGGGACGGCAAGACTGATGTGGTCTACGCTGGCGACAACCTCGGCAACCTCTGGAAGTTCGACATAACCAGCACTGACGCTACCAATTGGGGGGTAGCTTTTGCTGGCCAGCCATTGTTCACAGCGCGCGGCCCTGTTGCGTTGACTGGGGCTACCCGTGAAGATGTGCAACCCATTACAGCAGCGCCCATTGCCCGGGCCAATGACCGCAGTGCCACAACCGGCACAGGAACCGACACCAAGACAACCGCGATTGGCGGCATGATGATCGCCTTCGGTACGGGCCGCAACGTGACAGCCAACGACCGTAAAACCGATATCACGCAGAGCGTGCAAACTTTGTATTCGGTTCTAGACAATACGCGTTACCGCATGAATTCTGCCAAGACCGCTTTGGAGGTTCATCCTGGCGACAGCACCGTGCCCACACCAGCTGTCGTCGGCACCATGAATAGCACAGGCAAATTACTGGCTAAGCAAAGCATTACCAAAGTGACAGGGGGCCTGAAAGCTGACGATGCCACCATCACTGCCACGCAGGAGCTTACTGCCAAGACATGGTCAACGTACAAAGGTTGGTACATGGACTTTCCTGACACTGGCGAACGCTTGCTCAAGCCCATGCAATTCTTTGACGGTAGCAATATCTTGGCGGTTTACTCGGAGTCGCCCTCTGGGACCAAAAATAGCGAGAGCGACAACATCAACGAAAGCTGCGTCCCCGTCAAAGTGGACACCAGCGCAGGAGCCCAATGGCGCACGCTCATTAATATCATGGATGGCAAGCGCCCCACGATTCAGTTGATTGATGCAAACAATGATGGCTCTTACAACAGTGCCGACTTGGCAGTGTCGCGAGTTGCAGTAAATACCGGTACACCGCTCTTGATTTCAAAACCTAATCGAATTGCCGACCTCACCGGCGGTGGCGGCCCTCGAGATCATCTGGCCCGCATGCCCGAACAATCCACACGCCCAAGCTGGCGTCAAGTTAAATAAAAGGACAGCAATGCCTCTTTATCACCACCGCAAGCAACGCGGCTTTACCCTCATCGAATTGATGATCGTTGTGGCAGTCATCGGCATTCTTGGAGCCATTGCCTACCCCAGCTACACAACATATGTACAACGCGGCCACCGCGCCGATGCTCGCGCGGGCTTGCTTCAAGCCCAGCAATGGATGGAGCGCGCGGCCACGGCAACAGGTGTGTACCCTAGTGCCCTGCCAGATGCATTGACTTGGGCCAATGACGCCAACAAGCGCTACACAATCAGTCTTAACAAAAGCGGCGACAAAGAGACTCAACTGGCATTTATCTTGAATGCAGCCCCAAAGTCTCCCGGCCCCCAAGCCAGCGACAAATGTGGCACTTACACTCTGAGTAATACCGGTCTGCGCGGTGCCAATGGCAAGACATCAGGCCAATCCGGCTACGATGCCGACTGCTGGGGCAAGTAAGCCAAGAGCCTCTGCATTACCATTCGGGCAAGATGACAAACTCTGCCCACTTTATGAACAAAGCGCTTGAGCAGGCTGCTCAGGCGCTTTTTCTTTCCTCTCCCAACCCACGCGTCGGCTGCGTGATCGTTGACAGCGCTGACCAAATCATAGGCCAGGGATTTACCCAGCAGGCTGGTGGCCCGCATGCCGAGGTCATGGCACTGCGCGATGCAGCAGCCAAGGGCAATGATGTGCGCGGTGCTACGGCCTATGTGACGCTGGAGCCCTGCTCGCACCAAGGGCGCACCGGGCCTTGCTGCGACGCGCTGGTGGCA
The DNA here is from genome assembly GCF_036643215.1 of Comamonas sp. Classification (GTDB taxonomy): domain Bacteria; phylum Pseudomonadota; class Gammaproteobacteria; order Burkholderiales; family Burkholderiaceae_C; genus Comamonas. Next base: position 9,474 of record NZ_JAVXSJ010000037.1, read on the forward strand.
GCTGGCATTGGCAGGGTGGTGGGCGCATTGACGGATCCCAACCCTCAAGTGGCAGGACGAGGCTTTGATCGCCTGCGCGCAGCAGGGGTCGGGGTCGAAGTCGGCCTCGGCGCTGCCGAATCGCGGGAACTCAATATCGGCTTTTTCAGCCGCATGATTCGCGGCACACCTTGGGTGCGCATGAAGGCGGCCAGCTCGCTGGATGGCGTGACGGCTTTGCACAACGGGAGTAGTCAATGGATTACATCAGCCGAAGCCCGCTTGGACGGCCACGCTTGGCGCGCACGCGCCTGCACGATCTTGACGGGCATTGGCACCGTGCTGGCAGACAATCCGCGCCTGAACGTACGCGATGTGTCCACACCGCGCCAGCCGCGTATTGCCGTGGTGGACAGCAAGCTCGACATTCCGCTGGATGCTCATGTTTTAAAAGCGCCTAGCGCATGTCTCATCTACACCTGCAGTACAAATCCATCCAAGATTGAGCAACTGCAAGCGCTAGGCGCTACGATTATTGCTATGCCCAATCCTCACGGCAAAGTCGACCTCGCCGCCATGCTTCGCGATCTGGCTCAACGCGGTACCAATGAGCTGCATGTGGAAGCGGGCTTCAAGCTCAACGGCTCATTGATCCGCGAAGGGCTGGTGGATGAGTTTCTCTTCTATCAAGCACCCAAGCTGCTGGGCGCAGGCGCCATGGGCATTGCCAGTTTCGGCCCCCTGAGTGAACTGAGCGCAGGCCTGCAACTGGAGTTTCATGATGTGACGCGACTGGGGCCAGACCTGCGCATCGTGGCCAGAGTTCAAGCCCGCGACCAGTTCTAGCGGAGCCGGTGTCTGACATGCGAAAAAAGCCATCATCGGTTACAAGATAACAATGCTGGCGATCGTCCCCCTCCACCCCATACCTTTGCTCTTTAAACGCTTGGTGCTGCCTGCATGCACAGCAGCTGCACTACTTTTGACGGGCTGCGCCACCCAGCTCCCCAAAGATGTAGACCGCCCCGTCAGCACGGCATTGAGCCAGCCTCAAAACACCAATCTGGGCGCATTCATTAACCAGAATCGCCCAGCCACCGCCAAGGACGACGCTTCAGCTTTTGCCTTGATCTCCGGCCCGCAACAAGCCTTCAGCAGCCGCATGGCGCTGGTGGAGAACGCGCAGAAAACCCTAGACCTGCAGTACTACGCGATTCATGCCGATCAAAGCACAGGGAGCCTGCTGCGAGCCATAGTTCATGCGGCACAGCGCGGCGTGCGGGTTCGGGTGTTGCTGGATGACTTTCACAGCACGGGGCCGGATGCACAGGTCATGCGCCTGGCCTTTGTGCCCAACGTGGAAATGCGCATGTTCAACCCGCTGGCGGGTTCACGCGCCTCCACCATCGGCCGCGCCTGGACGCTGCTGACCGACTTTCAGCGCGCACAGCAGCGCATGCACAACAAGATGTTTGTGGCCGACAACGCCCTGGCGGTCATTGGTGGCCGCAATCTGGGTGACGCTTACTTTGACGCATCCAACGACGGCAACTTTGTCGATCTGGATGTGCTGACCGGCGGCCCCGTCGTCAAGGATCTGTCGCGCAGCTTTGACCGCTACTGGAACAATGTGCGCGCCTACCCGGTTCAATCGCTGGTCAGCGAGGCTGAGTTGCTGCAACTCAAGAACCAGTTTGATCGCGAAGATGCAACAACCGAGGCCGAAGCCTCCAAGCACAAACGGCCCTCCATTGCCCCCGAGGAAGAGTCCCTGAACCTGAGCCAGATTCCCTGGATCTGGGCCCGCGCCTTGGTGTTGGCTGATAGCCCGACCAAGATTCCAGTCGAAGGCAATGAGCGAACCAGCGGTGTCGAAACCTTTGCCGAGGCATTGCTCAAGGCAGACGATCCCAGCACTCCGCCCATCTCAGTCACCCCCGCACTCCAAGTGGACTCGGTCGTCGATGGCCTGCTGGCTCTGATTCGCTCGGCCAAGCAGGATTTGCTGGTGGTCTCGCCCTACTTTGTCCCCGGGGACGAAATCATGAGCGCGTTTCGTACCGCGCGCCAGCAGGGGGTGCGCATTCGCATCCTGACGAATTCACTGGCATCCAATGATGCGCCGCTGGCGCACGCCGGCTATGCCCGCCACCGTAAAGAACTGCTGGAGCTGGGCATCACCCTGCATGAAATGCGCAGCGAAGCCGCCAATGTGCGCTCAGCACTGCGCGCTAGCGGCACAGGATCGGGTGGCAGCACGGGGGCCTCTCGCGCCATGCTGCACACCAAGCTGCTGGTGATCGACGGGCACCTGGTTGCCGTGGGCTCGATGAATCTGGATATGCGCTCCCGACTCCAGAACACCGAGATTGCCGTGCTCATCGCCAGCCGCCGTTTCAGCCAGCTGGCCAGCGACAGCATTGACGAAAGCCTCCCTGAGAACAGCTGGCGCGTAGAGATTGACCCCAGCGGCAAGCTGATCTGGCGTGCGCCGCAAGACAGCGGCCTGAGCGATGCGCATTCAGAGCCCGATGCCAGCCTCGGCCTGCGCCTTATGCTGCAGCTGATTGGGCCTCTGGCTCCAGACAGTCTGCTGTAGCCGCGGCCTGCGGCCAGCGCCATTCCTGCTGCAAGTCACGCTGGGGCAGGGCCTGAACCCAGTCGTCGATGGTGCTTTGATCAGTTTGCGTGCGCACTTCTTGAAAGGCGATTTCTGCCTCAGGAAAGCGCCTGCGCATCAGGTTAAGCCATTGCTTGAGTCGCCCAGCCCGCTGGCGCGGCTCCAGGTCTTCGCAGACCATCTGCCAAAAGCGCTGCACCTGCGGCACCACCACCGGCCAGTCAATGCCCGCCTCTGTGGTGTTGGTGCCCTGCGCCAATGCCTTGCGGATGGCCAGAGCCAGCCCCGGGTCGGCCACAATGCCGCGCCCCAGCATCAGGTCATCGCAACCCGAAACTTCGCGGCAGCGCAGAGCTTCCTCCACCGTCCAGATTTCGCCATTGGCCACCACATTCACACCTACGGCTTCGCGGATGCGTGGAATTTCTTCCCAGAAAGCAGGTGGACGATAACCATCCAGCTTGGTACGCGCGTGCACCACGATTTCGCAGGCGCCGCCGCTTTCCATGGCCTGCGCGCATTCGGTCATCAGCGCCCGGTCGTTAAAGCCCAGACGCATCTTGGCCGAAACAGGCAGGTGCGCGGGAACGGCCTTGCGCACCGCCTCCACCACACGAGCGATCTGTGCCGGGTCTTGCAGCAGCGATGCGCCGCCGCCATGGCGGTTGACAACCTTGGCCGGGCAGCCAAAGTTCAGATCAATCCCTTCAGGCCCCAGGCGCGCCAGATTCGCAGCGTTCTCGGCCATGCTGGATGGGTCAGAGCCCAGCAGCTGGGCGCGCACCGGCACACCTGCCAGCGTTTTGCTGCCGTTGCGCAGCTCGGGCATGATGCCCAGATACACCTTATCGGGCAGCAGCGTGCCCGTGATGCGGATGAACTCGGACACGCAGCGGTCCGCGCCACCCACCCGGGTCAGGACATCACGCAGAACAAAATCCAGTAGCCCTTCCATGGGCGCAAGCAGCAGTCTCATTTCAGACTCAAATCAAATTGACCTGTAGCGCTTATGCAGCATGCGCTTACAGCTATTAATTTAGAAGCAATCTCTATGGACTGCAGGCGTAATCCAAGTGATTCACTGCGCATTGAAGCAGATTCACACCAGTGTCATCGTCAGCACATGCAATAGCGCATCGCCATTTGTATTGCGCCAGACAGCACCCACCATGATTTTGCAAAAAACCGCCAAGGCCCAAGAGGAACTTCAGCCCGGAACGCGCCAGCTGCCACAGCGTGCACGCTCTCTGCTGTTGATGGCCGGCGGCAAAAGCATGGAGGAACTCCAAGCCTTGCTGGGCAGCGATCATGCCGCACTGGCCCAGCAGTTGGTGGCACAGGGCTATCTTGAGCTGATCGCCACTGGCGAGAGCAAGAGCAGCAGCCCCGCTTTAGCACCAGCCATCAATATGGCGGGCACGCGCATGTATTTGTTTGACCTGTGCGAGCGATTGTTTGCCAACCGTCACGAAACCCTTGCTCAGACGCTACGCACGCAACTGCGTGAAGCACGAGACCTGAGCAGCTTGCGTAGCGCCAGCCTGAACTTTCTGGCGGCCGTGCAAGAGTATGCGGGGGAAGAGCGAGCCCAGTCGCTGCGCGAGCGACTGGCCGCTTTGCTGGCCTGCCACGATGAGAGTGGCGAGGCCGTCAACGAGACACAGAAAAGCTCAGTGACCGAGCCTTCTCTGGCTTAACGCAGCGCTTAATTAAGCTTAGATTGCGGCCAGACGCCAGAGCGAGGTGACTTCTGCAGCACGTGCAGCGTGCAGCGGGTCTTCACTGTCTTGCACCTTGCTGTGACTGGGGCGAATGTCTTCGCGGCCCAGCACCTTGAGGCCTGCAGCCTCAATCCAGCCCAGTAGCTCTTCGCGCTTGCGCAGCTTCAGGTGCTCAGCCAGGTCAGACAGGATGAGCCAGCCTTCGCCGCCGGGCTGCAGATGCGCAGCCAGACCTTGAACAAAGCCACGCAGCATGCGGCTGTCTTCGTCGTAGATGGCCTGATCGAGCAGCGACGCGGCCTTGCCCGGCAACCATGGTGGGTTGCAGACAATCAGGCCGGCGCGGCCTTCGGGAAACAGGTCAGCACGTTGCAGCTTCACCTTGGCGGCATGGCCAAGACGCTGCAGGTTCTCGGTGGCACAGCTCAGAGCACGCTCGCTCATGTCGGTAGCCACAATGGATTTGACGCCGCGCTTGATCAGCTGCGCCGAGAGCACTCCAGTGCCCACGCCAATATCCCAGGCCTGCTGCATGCCAGCGGCTGGGATGGGCGCACGCGCCACCAGCTCAAGGTACTCGCCGCGTACGGGCGAGAACACGCCGTAATGGGCATGAATGCGCTCACCGTCCAGAGCCGCAAGCTCCACGCCTTTTTTGCGCCACTCATGAGCACCAACGACGCCAAGCAAGTCACGCAGCGGCACCAGTACCGATTGCGCCGAGCCTTGCTTGGGGGCTGCGCCCCAGGCTTCGGTGCAAGCAACGCTCCAATCAGGAGCGCGGCGCAGTGCGCAGTGCCATTGGTCATCCAGCTCGATCAGAATGCTGGCCAGCACGCGTGCGCGCTGAGCCTGAGTCTGGCGATACAGATGAAAGGCGTGGGGAAATGTGATTTCAGCAGCGGCGGCAGCCTTGCGGCGTGTCACCTTTTTTTCAAGCCTGCGGCCCAGCGCCACCAATAGCTGGCGGGCATTCTGAAAGTCTCCACGCCACAGGAGCGAGGCACCTTCGCTGATATGGCGAAACGCCGTATCAGCGGGCATGGTGTCATCGGCCAGCTCAATGCGCTTGGGCTGCGGCAGGCTGCTTTCAGTACGCCACAGGGCGGAGCGGGGCTTGCCCTTCTCTTGCCACTCAAGCGGTTGATAGGCGGAGACTGAGGCCGCGACGTTGTTGTTATTGATGGTCTTCACGGCCTGTCTTTCAATGGGCGAATGGGCTGATTTAGCCGTTCAGAGGGCGCTTGACACGCACTTCTTCAATCTTGATGCTGCCAACCACTGCCGTCTTGGCAGTGGACATCTCACGCTTGAAACCGGCCATTTCGTGGAAACGCAGGGCACGTTCATTGCGCAGAGGAATCCAGGCTGTCACGTTGGTGCAGCCTTCTTCCAGCAAGCCATCACGGGCAGCATCCCACAGAGCCACGCCAACGCCTTGGCTCCAGTGAGTGGGAGATGCGTAGATGGCCCAAATCTCACCAGTCGTCTGGCGCGATTTTTCATCACGGGATCGATCAAAGCCGACAAAGCCGACGATCTTGTCGCCTTCAATGGCGACCTGGACCTGCGGCTCACAGAATTCAATAGCTTCGCGCCAGTAAGCCTGGCGCTTTTCAACCGAGGACATGGCCTTCAGTTGATCATCGGGAACCAGACCTCGATAAGCCTCCAGTGCGGAAGCAGTATGGATCTGGGCAATCGCTTTTGCATCGCGAAGAGTAGCGGGACGGACCTGGATACTGGACATGGAAAAACCGGGGCAGAAACATGTAAGAATAGAAGGGCGCAATTGTCTACAAATTTAGAGTTTTGGCACGCGGCATGGTTGTTAGCCATTCGGTTGACTGCGGCTGTTCGCATTTCCTTGCCCTGTAGCAATCTATGTGCTATGCGCTCATCAAAGCAGAGCAGAAAGCCCGCATTCCTCAAGGGTTTGAGTCACATTTAATGACAAATAGTCAGGACTCAAATCACCCTTGACAGCGGTAAATCTGGCAATGCCTTCAAAAGGGCATCAAAGCCAGCGCCGCATGAAGCGCATCATGCGATCAAACTTTTCACCAAACGGCGGGTAAAGCATTGACGTGGCAGCCCAGCGCGACTGCACGAAAACCGCCTTCTGGTGCACAAAGCGCAGAAAGCCTTGCTCGGAGTGATAGGCACCCCAGCCGCTCTCGCCTACCCCGCCAAACGGCAGATTGTCATGCGCTACATGCAACAAAGTGTCGTTCACACAGACACCGCCGCTGACCGTGCGCAGCAGCACCGCATCGCGCTCTGCCTCATCGTTGCCAAACCAGTACAGCGCCAGCGGGCGCGGGCTGGCATTGATGGCATTGATCACGTCCTCAATGCGCTCATACGAGATAACCGGCAGGATGGGACCAAAAATCTCTTCCTGCATCAGCTGCATTTCGCCGGTGGCACCAAACACCAGTGCGGGAGCGAACTGGCGCTCAACCGCCTCACCCCACATCGTGGCATCGCCATCTACGGCGGGCGCTGCAGCCTCATGCATCCAGTGCACCTGAGCGCCAAGGCTCTGGGCCTGACGCAGCATCTGCTTGAGCCGCGCCAGATGGCGCTTGCTGATGATGGCCGTGTAATCGGGGTTGCCTGAGATCCTCGGATACAGCTGCTGCACCGCAGCCTTGTAGGCTTCGGCAAAAGCCTGCTCCTGCCCACGCGGCAGCAGCACATAGTCGGGGGCGATACAGGTCTGCCCGGCGTTGACCAGCTTGCCGTAGGCCACCTTGAGCGCCACGGCCTGCAAATCACAGTCCTGCGCAATGATGCAAGGGGACTTGCCGCCCAGCTCCAGCGTCGTAGGCGTCAGGTGCACAGCAGCCGCCTGCGCCACGCGCCGCCCCACTGCGGTGGAGCCTGTAAACAGCAGGTGATCGAATTGAAGACCCGAGAACTGCGTTGCCACACCGACATCACCCTCGATCACGCTGAATTCCTCAGGTGCAAAGAATTGAGCGACCAGCTCAGCCATCTTGGCTGAGGTGTTCGGTGTCAGCTCACTGGGCTTGAGCATGACGCGGTTGCCCGCCGCCAACGCGGTGATGACTGGCGCCAGAGACAGCTGCACCGGGTAGTTCCAAGGCGAGATGATGCCCACCACGCCCAGCGGCTGGCGCTCTATCCAGGCCTTGCCAGGCTGCAGCATCGGCGGTGTTCTCACGCGCTGGCGTTTGCTCCATTTCGGAAGATGCTTGAGCGTGTGCTTGAGCATATTGCGCACCAGCATCAAATCCAGCATTTCGGTCCAGCGCTCAGAGCGCACGCCAAAATCCTGCTCCACGGCCGCGCACAGCGCCGGGCCGTTTTCATCCAGCATCTTTTGCAGGCGCAGCAAACGCTCGCGCCGCACCAGCAAAGGTGCATCGACCTGCGCGCGGCTGGCTTGGTATTGCAAGTCAAAAATGCGATGCAAGTCCATGTAGTTCATGCCCGTCTAAATATCTCAAAATTACAGCCCCGACGATAACGCGGGTCTACGTAAACACAGCGTAAAAAAAGAGCCTGATGCAACATTGCACAGGCTCTTTTGTTTTGACCTCGGCATCAGCCTTCGGCCTTTGTCGCCTCACTCACAGCAAAGTATGAAGGCTGCAAGCAGGCTTGTCATTACGACTCATGCACCTCGCGCGGCTGCACATCGGTCACATCGCCCGCGCCAGGCAGAACGCCGCGGCGTGAGCGACCTTCGCGCGCATCGTCTTTAGTCTGCGCATTGCCCGACGATTGCGCCATCCACTCGGCCCCCGAGCGGTACACCGTCTGCCAGCCAGCAAACGGGCTCATGGCTCCCATGCTCATGGGCACAATGGGCTGACCCGTGAGCTTGGCCCACAGGGCGCGTGCGCCCCATGCCAGAGCAATCAGGCAGGCCACGGCCATCAGGCACATGAAGAACACCAGACCCACCAGCATCAGCACGATGCGGACGGCCCAGCGGGTTGCGGTGGTGGCGAAATCGTTCAAAGCAATACCTTTCTATGGGCTCGGCCCTCAGGACACGCCTGAGGACTCGAACCTGAATACCCCGGGCTCAGTCACCGGGTCTACTGTCACTGCAATCGTACTCTTGGGCGGGAACTTTCCTTCGAGTAACAACTTGGACAGCGGGTTTTCAATACGCTGCTGAATCGCACGCTTGAGCGGACGGGCACCGAACACGGGATCGAAACCGACCTTGGCCAGCTCGGCCAGAGCCTGCTCGGACACCTGAATGCTCAGCTCCATCTTCTGCAGACGGCTTTCCAGCAACTTCAGCTGTATCTTGGCAATCGCCTCGATATTCTTGGCATCCAGTGCATGGAAGACCACAGTTTCATCAATGCGGTTCAGGAATTCGGGTCGGAAATGGTTTTTAAGTTCCCCCCAGACCGCTTCCTTCACATCATCCGCATCCTCGCCCACCATGGCCTGGATCAAATGTGAACCAATGTTGCTGGTCATCACGATTACGGTGTTCTTGAAGTCCACCGTGCGACCCTGACCATCGGTCAGGCGGCCATCGTCCAGCACCTGCAGCAGCACGTTGAAGACGTCGGGGTGGGCTTTTTCCACCTCGTCCAGCAGCAGCACGCTATAGGGCTTGCGGCGCACGGCCTCAGTCAGATAACCGCCCTCCTCATAGCCAACATAGCCTGGAGGTGCACCAATCAATCGTGCCACAGAGTGCTTTTCCATGAACTCACTCATGTCAACCCGCACCAGGTGATCTTCGCTGTCGAACAAGAAGCCTGCCAGTGCCTTGCACAGCTCGGTCTTACCCACGCCCGTAGGGCCCAGGAACAGGAAGGAGCCTGTGGGGCGATTCGGATCAGACAGACCAGAGCGCGAACGGCGGATGGCGTTAGAAACCGCAGCAATCGCCTCTTCTTGGCCCACGACGCGTTCGTGCAGCTTGGTTTCCATCTGCAGCAGCTTGTCTTTTTCGCCCTGCATCATCTTGGCGACGGGGATACCCGTGGCACGGCTGACCACCTCGGCAATTTCCTCGGCACCGACCTGGGTGCGCAGCAGCTTGTGGGCAGGTGCACCATCACGGCCTTGTTCCTTGACCTGGGCTTCGTGCAACTGCTTTTCGAGTGCAGGCAGCTTGCCGTATTGCAGCTCGGCCACCTTGTTGAAGTCGCCTTTGCGCTTGAACTCTTCGATCTGAATGCGCAGCTGGTCAATCTCCTTGCGGATTTGCTCAGAACCCTGTGCACTGGCTTTTTCAGCCTTCCAGATTTCTTCAAGGTCAGCGTATTCGCGCTCCAGGCTTTCGAGCTCTTCCTCGATCAGCGACAGACGCTTTTGCGAGGCTTCGTCCTTCTCGCGCTTCATGGCTTCGCGCTCGATCTTGAGCTGAATCATGCGGCGCTCGAGCTTGTCCATCACCTCGGGCTTGGAGTCCATCTCGATCTTGATCTTGGCCGCAGCCTCGTCAATCAGGTCAATGGCCTTGTCGGGCAAAAAGCGATCGGTAATGTAACGGTGGCTCAGCTCTGCTGCAGCAACGATAGCGGGGTCGGTAATGTCGACGTTGTGGTGCGCCTCATACTTCACCTGCAAACCGCGCAGAATGGCGATGGTGTCTTCCACCGATGGCTCGCCCACGATCACCTTCTGGAAGCGGCGCTCCAGCGCAGCATCTTTTTCGATGTACTTGCGGTACTCGTCCAGCGTAGTAGCGCCCACGCAGTGCAGCTCGCCACGCGCCAGTGCGGGCTTGAGCATATTGCCTGCATCCATGGCGCCGTCGGCCTTGCCGGCACCCACCATGGTGTGGATTTCGTCGATAAACAGGATGACGCGGCCTTCTTCCTGCGCCAACTCCTTGAGCACGGATTTCAGGCGCTCTTCAAAGTCACCGCGGTACTTGGCACCGGCCAGCAGGCCCGCCATATCGAGCGACAGAACGCGCTTGTTCTGCAGGCTCTCAGGCACTTCACCAGCCACAATGCGCTGGGCCAGACCTTCGACAATCGCGGTCTTACCCACGCCGGGCTCGCCAATCAGCACGGGGTTGTTCTTGCTGCGGCGCTGCAGCACCTGAATGGCGCGGCGGATTTCGTCGTCGCGGCCAATCACGGGATCAAGCTTGCCGCTGCGGGCACGCTCGGTCAGGTCCATGGTGTATTTCTTCAGCGCTTCGCGCTGGCCTTCGGATTCTGCACTGTCCACGTTCTGCCCTCCTCGTACGGCGTTGATGGCGGCTTCCAGGCTGGATTTGCTCACGCCGCTTTGTTTGAGCAAGGCCCCGGCACGTGTGGCCGAGCCTTTGCTGTCAGCCAGCGCCAGCAAGAACAGCTCGCTGGCGATGAACTGGTCACCGCGATTGAGCGCTTCTTTCTCAGCAGCCTGCAGCAATCGAGCCAGCTCCGTGCCCACTTGCACATCACCCTGCTGCTGCACACGCGGCAGGTCTGCCATAGCCTCCTCGGCCAGGTTTTTGAGTTGCTGCACATTGCCGCCGGCACGCTGCAAAAGAGCGCGCGGGCCGTCATCCTGGCGCAGCATGGCGACCAGAAGGTGCAAGGGGTCGATGGTGGATTGGTCAGCACCGAGCGCCAGAGACTGCGCATCGGCCAAGGCTTCTTGGAATTTGGTCGTCAGTTTGTCAATTCGCATGGTGTGTCGCTTTCGCTCCATATCAATGTCATTGCAATTTATCTGATAGCAGTGCGGGTATTTTCAAGCCCACTGCCAGCAACAAAGCGGCCAAAAGCCTTCAACTGCGGCCTTGCTTGAGAAAAATCAAATCTGCGCATCTGCACGCGGGCCGCACCCAAGCATGGCGTGCCCAGTCGGACTACTGTGTAGGATAAAACCCACAATCCATTAAACACCTGCACACCCCATCAGGCAACCATCAACCAGGTAGCTGCCAACGCAAAACTATCAAAAAGCATAGCTACCAGCAATTTACAGATATACGCTTCAGGCAGTTTTTATTCCATGCCAGCAATGGAAATCCATGCCTCCAGGCCAGAGACTGCAAGCAAGATCTGAGGCGACAGCCTCGGAACGAGACCGCCCCCTGGAAGATCACTCGCTCAGCAGGCCCAGCGCTGCAGCGCCTGCTCATCGCTGACGCGCGCATCCACCCAGCGGGCACCCTGCTCGGTTTGCTCTTTTTTCCAGAAGGGGGCTTCGGACTTGAGGTAGTCCATGATGTATTCGCAGGCTTCGAACGATTTGCCACGGTGAGCGCTGGTGACCGCCACCAGCACGATCTGCTCCATGGGCTGCATCAAGCCGATGCGGTGAATGACACGCGCGCCAAAGATGCCGAAGCGCTCTACCGCCTTGTCGATGATGGCTTCAATGCTTTTTTCGGTCATACCGGGGTAATGCTCCAGCTCCATGCTAGAGACAGAATCACCTTCGTTGCGGTCACGCACCGTGCCGACAAAGCTGCAGACGGCACCTACACGCGCATCGCCCGCGCGCAGGGCTGCGATTTCGGCGCTCAGGTCAAAGTCTTGGGTCTGAATGGATACACGTGCAGCAGTCATACCTGCATTGTCGCAGGCCAGCATGGTCATGCGCGGCGCATTAGCATTGAGGCATGCCCGCGCAAACCATCAATTTACCGGAGTACACGCTGTACCCGTCGCCCCGTAACGAGCACCGGATGATCTTTGAATTTCAGATCTTCGTGCCCTACGCCTATGAGCTGATTCACCTGCCCGACTACAACTTCAAAGGCAAGGCAACCTTGTTCGCCGCGCACCGCAAGGCGGACAAGAAATCGGGCCAGCTCATTACCTGCGAGCTGGCGGACGATCTGGCGCGCTTTGAACGCCTGTTTGAGCCCAGCTAAAGAGGCAAGTTCCCATGGACGACACCAGCCAGATTCAGCCGCCGCCCAGCTTTGCGGACTTGTTTCGCACCCGCAGCGGCAAGCTGTCCGCCTCGATTGGCGAGGTGGTGCAGCGCTATGAGCTGTGCGAAGACCTGGCCTGCCACCTGACGGAGCAGGCGCAGACGCTCTACCACTCGGGCAATTCGTCTGAAGAGCAGGTGCTGCTGGGCATGCATGCCGGCCTGGCGGCGGATGGCTCTGTGGTCAGCCCCGCAGAGGCGAGCTGGATTGTGCAGCGCATGGCCGAACTGCTGGAGTGGCGCGCGCCGCAGCTGCCAGCCGCCATTTCAGAATAGAAACAGGCTCTAGCCCAATAGATAAAAGCGCAAGCAGCTATCAAAATAAAAGCCGTGCAAGCAACGCTGCACGGCTTTTTGCTTTGCAGATTCGGGCGAACTTATTCAGCCTTGGCCCAGTCCGCATAACGATTCAGAATGCGCTGCACTTGGCCGTGCGTCCATTCGCCGCCCTTGGCAGCTGTAATGCCCAGGGCATTGAGTTCAGCAGCCATGGCGCGGTGGGTCAGGCCTTTTTCTTGCAGCTGCGCAAACAGCGCTTCGTGCTGCTTGGCAAATGCATCGGCTGCCGATTTGCGCTTTTCTACCGTGGCGCGGATATTGGCCGCGCCCGCTGTGCCAAGCTTGACGCCGCGCTCTCGCGCATCGGCCAGCGCACGGCGGGTACGCGAGCTGATGTCGGGGTTGATCTCAGTAGAAGGCAAATCGGCAGTATCGGTCATGGCATTACAGGTGGGATATAGGTCAGAGTCTGACCCAGGAACCATAGCAGGAACAGCACCAGCGGGGTGTGAACCAGCAATTGCACAAAGTTAAAGCCAATCAGATCGCGCGCCCTCAGACCCAGCACGCCCAAGAGAGGCAGCATGTAGAAGGGGTTGATCAGGTTTGGCAGCGCTTCGGCGGCGTTATAGATCTGCACCGCCCAGCCCAGGTGGTATTGCAGGTCGTTAGCCACTTGCATGACGTAAGGCGCTT
>NZ_JAVXSJ010000038.1:0-22452 GCF_036643215.1 Comamonas sp.
CGGACACTTCGGTACCGGCCAGTGTGTAGCGGTAGATGTTGTCCACGAAGAACAGCACGTCCTTGCCTTCGTCACGGAAGGCTTCGGCCATGGTCAGACCGGTCAGCGCAACGCGCAGACGGTTGCCTGGTGGCTCGTTCATCTGGCCGTAAACCATGGCCACTTTGGATTCGTTCAGGTTGGCTTGGTTCACGACGCCGGCGTCCGACATTTCGTGATAGAAGTCATTACCTTCACGGGTACGTTCGCCCACACCAGCAAACACCGACAGACCACCGTGGCCCTTGGCGATGTTGTTGATGAGTTCCATCATGTTCACGGTCTTGCCCACACCGGCGCCACCGAACAGACCCACCTTGCCGCCCTTGGCGAAAGGAGAGATCAAGTCGATCACCTTGATGCCGGTTTCCAGCAGTTCTTGCGAAGGCGACAGTTCGTCGTACGCAGGAGCCTTGCGGTGGATAGGGGCAGTCAGGGTCTGGTCCACATCGCCACGTTCGTCGATGGGGTTACCCAGCACGTCCATGATGCGGCCCAGAGTCGCCTTGCCCACGGGCACGGTGATGGGGTTGCCGGTGTTCGTGACCATCAGGCCACGCTTGATACCGTCGGAAGAACCCAGGGCAATGGTACGCACCACGCCGTCGCCCAGCTGCTGCTGAACTTCCAGGGTCAGGGCTGTACCTTCCAGCTTCAAGGCGTCATACACCTTGGGCACCTGGCCGTGGGCAAATTCCACGTCCACCACGGCGCCGATACATTGAACAATCTTGCCTTGTACTTGAGCCATTCTTTGCTCCAATCTGTTTGTTCGTTAAAGCCGTTTACACAGCGGCTGCGCCTGCCACGATTTCCGACAACTCGGTCGTAATCGCTGCCTGACGCGTCTTGTTGTAGATCAGCTTCAACTCGCCAATGACACTACCTGCGTTGTCGGTCGCGGCCTTCATGGCCACCATGCGCGCCGATTGCTCGGACGCCATGTTTTCCGCAACGGCCTGGTACACGAGGGACTCTACGTAACGAACCAGCAGTTCGTCGATGACGGTTTGAGCGTCAGGCTCGTAGATGTATTCCCAAGCAGTACCGGTCTTCTCGGCTTGCATCTTGTCGGACGACAGGGGGAGCAGCTGCTCCACCACCGACTCCTGCTTCATGGTGTTGATGAACTTGGTGTACGAGAGGTACACCGCGCTCAACTTGCCTTCAGCATATTGGTCCAGCAACACCTTGACAGGCCCAATGAGCTTGTCGAGATGAGGCGTGTCGCCCAGGCCTGTAGCGTGGGAGACCACCTTGGCGCCGACTCGGTTCAGGAAACCCATTCCCTTGCCGCCAATGGCCACTGCCTCTGTCGCAATGCCCGCATCCTGCATTTCGCGCAACTTGTTGGTGACGATACGCAACACGTTGGTGTTCATACCGCCGCACAAACCCTTGTCGGTCGTCACTACGATGACGCCGACCTTTTTGGCATCGTTCACTTGCATGAACGGATGCACATATTCAGGGTTGGCTTCGCCAAGATGGGCTGCAATGTTGCGGATTTTTTCGCTGTATGGACGGGCTGCCAGCATCCGTTCCTGCGCCTTGCGCATTTTGGATGCAGCAACCATTTCCATGGCTTTGGTGATCTTCTTGGTGTTTTCCACCGATTTGATCTTGCCGCGTATTTCCTTACCTGCTGCCATGATGACTCCTCGCCAGTATTAAGCGAAGGACTTCTTGAATGCAGTAATGGCTGCAGTCAGTTCAGCTTCGTCCTTGCCTTCCTTGTCGAAAGCACGCTTTTCGTTCAGACGGTCGAGCAAGGCGCTGTAGCTAGTCTTCAGCAGCTGATGCAGACCAGCTTCGAAAGGCAGAACTTGCTTGACTTCGATGTCGTCCATGAAGCCCTTGTTCACTGCGAACAGCGAAGAGGCCATCAGAGCGGTCGACAGGGGCGAGTACTGAGCTTGCTTGAGCAGTTCAGTCACACGGGCGCCACGGTCCAGTTGCTGGCGAGTCGCTGCGTCCAGATCGGAAGCGAACTGTGCGAAAGCAGCCAGTTCACGGTACTGTGCCAAGTCGGTACGGATACCGCCGGACAGGCCCTTCACAACCTTGGTCTGAGCGGAACCACCCACGCGGGACACGGAGATACCGGCGTTAATAGCGGGACGCACACCTGCGTTGAACAGGCTGGTTTCCAGGAAGATCTGGCCGTCAGTAATCGAAATCACGTTCGTAGGAACGAAAGCGGACACGTCGCCAGCTTGTGTTTCGATGATAGGCAGAGCTGTCAGGGAACCGGTCTTGCCCTTGACTTCACCCTTGGTGAAGGCTTCGACGTAGTCGGCGTTCACGCGAGCGGCACGCTCCAGCAGACGGCTGTGGAGATAGAACACGTCGCCGGGGAAAGCTTCACGGCCTGGTGGGCGGCGCAACAGCAGCGAAACCTGACGGTAAGCCACAGCTTGCTTGGACAGATCGTCATAAACGATCAGTGCATCTTCACCGCGGTCACGGAAGTATTCGCCCATCGTGCAGCCAGAGTAGGCCGACACGTACTGCATCGCAGCAGATTCAGAAGCGGTAGCAGCCACGACGATGGTGTAATCCATCGCGCCAGCTTGTTCCAGCGAGCGCACGACGTTCTTGATCGAAGAAGCCTTCTGACCAATAGCCACGTACACGCAGGTAACGCCTTGACCCTTTTGGTTGATGATGGCGTCGATAGCGACGGCCGTCTTACCAGTCTGGCGGTCACCAATGATCAGCTCGCGCTGACCACGACCCACGGGAACCATGGAGTCGATGGACTTGATACCAGTTTGCAGAGGCTGATCCACGGATTGACGTGCGATCACACCAGGAGCAACCTTTTCGATCACGTCCGTCATCTTGGCGTTGATGGGGCCCTTGCCGTCGATAGGCTGACCCAGAGCATTCACCACGCGGCCGATCAGTTCAGGACCGACTGGAACTTCCAGAATACGGCCGGTGCACTTGACGGTGTTGCCTTCTGCGATGTGCTCGTAAGCACCCAGAATCACGGCGCCGACGGAGTCGCGCTCCAGATTCAGAGCCAGACCAAAAGTAGGCTGACCATCAGGAGCAGCTGGGAATTCCAGCATTTCGCCAGCCATCACGTCCGACAGGCCGTGCACGCGCACGATACCGTCGGTCACCGACACCACGGTGCCTTGGTTACGGACGTCAGTGCTAGCAGCCAGACCTTCGATGCGGCTCTTGATCAGTTCAGAAATTTCTGCGGGATTGAGTTGCATGACTCTTTCCTTCTTTCTTGTGTGTTAGCCGAGACCTCAAGCGCATTACGCGGTGAGGGCCGCTTTCATTTGTTCCAGACGGGCCTTGACGGAGGTGTCCAGCACCTCGTCGCCCACCACGACGCGAACGCCACCGATCAGCGATTCATCCAGCTTCACGGTGAGATTCAGCTTGCGGCCAAAGCGCTTATTCAGCGTGGCGCCAAGCTCGGCCAGCGCTGCATCCTCAATGGGGAAAGCGCTGTACACCACGGCATCCGAAGAGCCGCTCTTGCTGTTCACGAGGCTGCGGAACTGAGCTGCCACTTCAGGCAGCACGTCCAGACGGCCGTTTTCGAGAACTACGCGCAGGAAATTGTGCGCAGTCTCGGGCAATGCCGACTTGGCGACACCCGCGATGACATCGAACACCTGAGTCTTCGACACATTGGGGCTGTCAGCCAGTTGGCGCAATTGCGGATTGGCGGCAATCGCCGCCAATTCCTCCACCCAAGCGACAGTGCTGTTCAAATCCGCACCTTGATCGGTGCAGGCTTTGAACAATGCTTCAGCGTAAGGGCGGGCAATGGTGGCGAGTTCTGCCATTTCGTTGCTTCCTTACAGCTCTGTCTTCAGGCGGTTCAGCAGATCAGCATGGACACCGGCATTGACTTCCTTTTGCAGGATCTGCTCGGCACCCTTTACAGCCAGTACTGCCACTTGCTCACGCAGGGCTTCACGGGCAGCAATGGCTTGCTGTTCGGCTTCGGCGCGAGCAGCAGCAACAATCTTGTTGCCTTCTTCTGTCGCACGGGCCTTGGCTTCGTCGATGATGGCCTGGCCACGGCTTTCAGCGTCCGCAAGACGCGACGCCGTTTCATTGCGCGTTTGGGCCAATTCCTGCTCGACACGCTTGTTGACAGCGGTCAATTCAGTTTTGGCTTTGTCAGCAGCAGCGAGGCCATCGGCGATTTTCTGGGCTCGCTCATCCAAAGCTTTCGCGATCGGGGGCCACACGAATTTCATCGTGAAGATCACCAGGATCAGGAAAACAATGCACTGAACGAACAGGGTCGCGTTGATACTCACGGCAACACCTTTCTATTGAGTGTTGAACGGCGAGCGATTAAGCGACGAAGGGGTTTGCGAAAGCGAACAGCAGAGCGATAGCCACGCCGATCAGGAACGCAGCATCGATCAGACCGGCCAAGATGAACATCTTGGTTTGCAGTTCGTTGATCAGCTCAGGCTGGCGAGCCGAAGATTCCAGGAACTTGCCACCCATCAGAGCGATACCGATAGAAGCACCGATGGCTCCCAGACCGACGATGAAAGCACAAGCCAGAGCGACCAAGCCGTTAATGTTTTCCATGATGATTCCTTAAGTAAGCGAAAGTGAAAGTGAAAAGGGAAACCTAGAGGGTTTAGTGAGCCTCATGCGCCTGGCCGAGATAAATCAGCGTCAGCATCATGAAGATAAAGGCCTGCAGGGTGATGATCAGGATGTGGAAAATCGCCCAGAGGGAACCGGCAATGATGTGGCCCAAAGGCAGCAACACACCGGACAGCGACATGGCGGCAGCACCACCCATGAGCGCAATCAGCATGAACACGAGCTCACCCGCGTACATATTGCCAAACAGTCGCATACCGTGCGAAACCGTCTTGGCGAGGTATTCAATGATCTGCATGCTGAAGTTCACGATAGCCATGGGAACAGCCAGCAGAGGATTCTTGGGCATGCCGAAAGGTGCGGAGACCAGCTCGTGAGCCCAGCCGCCTGCGCCCTTGATCTTCACCGAGTACCAGAAGCACATCAGCAGCACAGCCAGCGCCAGGCCCAGAGTGGTGGACAGGTCAGCAGTAGGCACAACACGCATGTAAGCATGCGAGTCGCCCTGCGACACTTGCCACAGCACGGGCAGCAGGTCCACAGGCAGCATGTCCATGGCGTTCATGAAGAAGATCCACACAAACACAGTCAGCGCCAGGGGGGCGATGAATTTGCGCGATTCAGCGTTCTTGATGTTGGCCTTGGCCTGGGTATCAACCATCTCGACCAGCATTTCAACGGCAGCCTGGAAGCGGCCGGGAACACCAGCAGTTGCCTTGCGAGCAGCCAGCCACAGAATGAACAGGCCAATAACGCCGCAAGCAGCCGCGACTACGATGGAGTCGAGGTTGATGACAGAGAAATCAACAATTGATGTCTGCTTGATGTTCTGCAGGTGTTGCAAGTGGTGAACGATGTATTCACTTGCAGTTGGGGCGTGCGCATCAGCGGCCATCGTCAACTCTCTTCTTAAGCTTCAGTTTTTCGGACACCGGATCGCACCAAAAAGGCAATCCAATACGTTTTCATTACAACAATCAAGCCGACCAGCAATGCTAGCCAGCTAAGGTTTGGAACCAGCTTCGGTGCAGCGACCAACATCGCAATACAGAGCACCAGCTTCACCAGCTCCCAACCAAAAATTCTTGCCATCGCAGTTCCGGAATTATCCGGCTGCTGCTTAGCCAAAGCTCTTGCAAACAGTGCTGTGGGCACTAACGCCGACAAAGCTCCATAGCCCGCCGACCAACCCACAGATGCCCGCCCCGTAACCAGCCAGGAAAGCAAGGTCACTACAACAGCTGCTATTGCCTGGACCACCACAATGCGCCAGACAGAAACCTGCGGAAAGCGCGAGCGCCAGACCGAAGCTTCTTGAGCAGTGAGGGGCTTGAAATCCTCAACTTCGTCCTCATCATCGAAATCAGCGGGCATGTTCGTCATGTTTTCTTTCACACCGCTGACCGAGCAAGAACTAGAAAAGACTTTTTACACAGCCTCTGATTATAAGTAAAAACCCCGCCACGCGATCAGGGTTGATACCGTCATGTGTGAAAGGTCTTTTGCACGACCACAGGGTTGTCGCTAGCAGACAACATCTTGCAACCCTGCTTCGCAGCGGCGCGAGTGTGCCTGAGTTGGAAAACCTGATTACCCCGAATTGTCAGCCACTCGCTGGGGCCTTTGCCATTTCAAGAGGTTCTCGCCCCGCCGATTAGGCCCACGCGCGCGAAGCTGTCAGGCGTGGCGCACAATCTTTCGTATGTACTGGCCGTTTTGAGCGGCTTTTTTTCATCCCAGCCCAAGGATTACTCATGAGCGACACACCAAACACCTCTGCCGCCAACGAGAACGGTCAACCAGAAGACCCACGCAAGGATTCGCTGATTGAGTATCCGAGCCAGTTCCCCATCAAGGTCATGGGCGTCAAGAACGAGCATCTGGTGCATGAAATTACCCAGATCGCCAAGCAGTTCGACCCCAGCTACGACCCCTCCACCATTGAGCTGCGCCCCAGCTCTGGCGGCAACTACCTGGGCATCACCATCACCATCACGGCCACCAGCCGTGAGCAGCTGGACGACACCTACCGCGCACTGACCGCTCACCCGCTGGTGAAGGTTGTGCTGTGAACGACGGCGAGACGACTGCATTGCCCCCGCCAGAACCCATGGACCTGCGCCTTCTGGGCCGCACGGGCTATGAGACCTGCGTGGTGGCCATGCAGGAGTTCACACGCAACCGCGATGCGGGCACGCGTGATGAGCTATGGATTTGTGAGCACTCACCGCACTTCACGCAAGGGCTGGCCGGCAAAACGGAGAATGTTCTGAACGCGGGCGATATTCCTGTGGTCGCGACCAATCGCGGTGGGCAGGTTACGTATCACGGCCCCGGACAAGTGGTTGCCTACCCCCTGCTCGATCTGCAGCGCATGGGCTATTTCGTCAAAGAATATGTGTACCGGCTTGAAGACGCCGTGATCCGCACGCTGGACCACTTCGGCGTCACCGGTCATCGCGTGGCCGGAGCACCCGGCATTTATGTACGCCTTCAAGACCCGCGCAGCCACGCCATGCTGGAGCAACGCCCCCAGCACCGCGAGGCGGGCAGCCCTGCGCCAGAGCCGTATTTCGACGGTCTGGGCAAGATTGCTGCCCTGGGCATCAAGGTCAGCCGCCACAGCACCTACCACGGCGTCGCGCTGAATGTAAACATGGATTTGGAACCCTACGGGCGAATCAATCCTTGCGGATACGCAGGACTGAAGACCGTGGATCTTTCTACAATCGGCGTACAGACAACCTGGGACGAGGCCGCACATGTACTGGGTCGCCAGCTGAAGGCGCGTCTCTCTCCCTGAAGGCAAGATCATGAGCACCAATGAAGTCGTGCGCGAAGCGCAATCCCAAGCTGATTACAACCCGCTGGCCAAGCAAAAGGCGGCAGCCAAGCTCTCGCGCATCCCCGTCAAAGTCGAGCATGCCGAAGTGCTGAAAAAGCCCGACTGGATTCGCGTCAAGGCTGGCAGCCCCACCACGCGCTTCTATGAAATCAAGGACATCCTGCGCAAGAACAACTTGCACACCGTCTGCGAAGAAGCCAGCTGCCCCAATATCGGCGAATGCTTTGGCAAGGGCACGGCCACTTTCATGATCATGGGCGACAAGTGCACGCGCCGCTGCCCGTTCTGCGACGTGGGCCATGGCCGCCCTGACCCGCTGGATGTGAACGAGCCGCTGAACCTGGCCCGCACCATTGCTGCGCTGCGCCTGAAGTACGTGGTGATCACCAGCGTGGACCGCGACGACCTGCGCGACGGCGGCTCCGGCCACTTTGTGGAATGCATCAAGAACATCCGTGAACTCTCTCCCACCACGCAGATCGAGATTCTGGTGCCCGATTTCCGCGGCCGCGATGACAGGGCGCTGGAGATTCTCAAGTCGGCTCCGCCCGATGTGATGAACCACAACCTGGAAACCGCGCCCCGCCTGTACAAGGAAGCGCGTCCCGGCTCGGACTACCAGTTCTCGCTGAACCTCTTGAAGAAGTTCAAGGAACTGCACCCCGATGTGCCGACCAAGAGCGGCATCATGGTGGGCCTGGGTGAGACGGACGAGGAAATCCTGCAGGTGATGCGCGACATGCGTGCGCACAACATCGACATGCTGACCATTGGCCAGTACCTCGCCCCTACCAATAGCCACCTGCCTGTGCGCCGCTACGTGCACCCCGACACCTTCAAGATGTTCGAGGAAGAGGCCTACAAAATGGGCTTCACCCACGCCGCCGTGGGCGCCATGGTGCGATCGAGCTATCACGCCGACCAGCAAGCGCACGCTGCTGGCGTTTAAGCGCTGATGGCGTCACAAAAAGCAGCCCTTGCGGCTGCTTTTTTCATGCCTGATGCAGATGGACAGCTCAAGATGTGAGCAAAAAAATAAAGCTCCTGAAAAAGGAGCTTGTTGCGCTTGATCACTATGGTTTTAGTGATTCATTCAGAGTGAAATTGATTAACTGCTTGCGCTAGCCGCTATGACTTTTGAAGAACCGCCAGAGTCCACATCGAGAAAAAATGCCTGGCTAACCGGCAAACCGCTGGCTGGCAAAAACGACTGTGAGCTGAACAAGCCCGACGAGTCGCCCCACGATGAAACTGAGCCATGTAGCGCGGGAGCCCCACCAGAGATCTGCGCTACATGCTGGAATGCATCGTAACATCAAATGAGAATCAATCTCATATAAAACATGAAAAATGCCGGCTTTTTACACCGGCATTTTCTGAACGCGTTTAACTCCTGCCAACTGGGGCGCAATATCTCCTTCGGCAAGCCTCAGTGGGCCATCATTTGCGCAGGGGTTTCGCTGTCGAGCACCTCATTCGCCCAGGGCGCGAGCTTGCAGGAATCTGCTCGCAAAATTTCCTGCTTGACGGCCAGAATCTGCGCGGGGTGCATGGAAAAGCTGCGCAGCCCCAGCCCCAGCAACAGCCGAGTCATACTCAGGTCGCCTGCCATTTCCCCGCACACGCAAACCTCCTTACCGGCGGCGTTGGCCGCGGCAATCACCTCGGCCACCAACCGCAGCACGGCGGGGTGCATAGGATCGTAGAGATGGGCGACGGCTTCATCGGCACGGTCAATCGCCAGCGTGTACTGGATCAAGTCGTTGGTGCCTATAGACAGAAAGTCGAAGTATTTGAGGAAGCTGCGCACTGTCAGGGCTGCAGCCGGTATCTCAATCATGGCACCCAGCTTGACCTTGCCGTAAGCGAGCCCGCGCGTATCCAGCTCTGTCTGCGCCTGACGCAACTGGGCCAGGGTTTGCTCAATCTCACTGCGGTGCGCCAGCATGGGGAAAAGCAGCTTCACCGGCCCATGCACTGCGGCGCGCAAGATAGCGCGCAACTGGGTGCGGAACATCACGGGATCGGCCAGACTCCAGCGAATGGCGCGCAGGCCCAATGCGGGGTTGAGGTAGTAGTCCTTGGGCTGTGCCTTGTCCAGCGGTTTGTCGGCCCCCACGTCCAGCGTACGAATAGTGACGGGCATGCCATGCATGCTGCTGATCACCTCGCAATAGGCGCGGTATTGCTCTTCTTCGCCCGGCAGGTTGCCGCTGCGGCCCATGAACAAAAATTCGGTACGAAACAGCCCCACCCCCACCGCACCGGCTCGCACGGCGGCTGCGCCATCGCTGGGCTGCTCGATGTTGGCCAGCAGCTCCACTCTTTGCCCATCCATGGTCAGTGACGGTGTAAAGCGCAGGCGCGCCAGGCGTTCGCGCTCTAGCTCGCTCTGGCGCTGGCGAAAGCTGTATTCCTCAAGAATGATGGGCGTGGGATCAACGATGACCACGCCTTCATTGCCATCAATGATGACCCAGTCGTCCTGGCGAATCAGCTGGCTGGCCGCACGTGCGCCGACCACGGCCGGTATATCCATGCTGCGCGCAACAATCGCGGTATGGCTGGTCTTGCCGCCCACGGCAGTGATGAAGCCCGCAAACACCTTGCTTTTGAATTGCAGCATGTCTGCTGGCGAGAGGTCTTGCGCCACCAGCACCAGCGGAGTGTCTACCGTGCCATCCAGGGGCAGTTGCTGGCCGCTAGCTGCACCTACACCGGCAGGTGCCATGGGCGGCGAGATGGGGCTTGCAGCACCCTTCATGTGACGAAGAATGCGTTCGACTACCTGCTCCAGATCGGCCTTGCGTTCACGCAGGTACTCGTCATCCATCTCATCGAACTGGCGCGAGATGATTTCCAGCTGCGTGGTCAACGCCCACTCGGCGTTGTAGAGGCGGTCTGAGATCCAGTTGCGAATGGCTTCGGCCAGTGCCTGGTCCTGCAGCAGCATCAAGTGCACTTCCAGCAACGCGTCCAGCTCGCCTGGCGCGTCCTTGGGCACTTCTTCCTGCAGGCGGCGCAGTTCATCAATCACTGCATTGCGCGCCGTGCGGGCACGCTGAATCTCAGCCTCCACCTGATCTGGGCGAATGAAGTAGTGGACCACCTCCATTCGACTGGAGGCCACAACGACCGCACGCCCAATGGCAATGCCTCGGGAAACAGCCAAACCGTGGATGGCAAATGTCATAGCGAATGCCCTTTCGCGAATCTCGCGATTGCTTTTTGCTTGCTTCTTGCTCTTATTTTTGCAGCGTGCAGCGCTGATTCTTACTGCATCACAGCACGAAAGTAGCTCTACCCTACAGTTAGCAGGGCACTCCCTGCTATCAAAAGAACTTATCGTTCAGCCGCACCGTGCGCGGTCAATCAACTGTGCAGGGCTGCAGCGTTTACTGGCCTTCGCCAAATTTGTCATTGATGAGCGCGACCAGCGCGTCCATCGCTTCTTGCTCCTGCTCGCCATCCGTTTCCATCTCCAGCTCAGAGCCAATGCCGGCGGCCAGCATCATCACGCCCATGATGCTTTTGGCATTGATGCGGCGCTCGCCCTTGGTTAGCCAGACCTCGCAGGGATAACTACCTGCCAGCTTGGTGAGCTTGGCCGATGCACGGGCGTGCAAGCCCAATTTATTGCTGATGGTGATGTTGGTCTTGATCATTGGAAGTTCGTGCGCTTTGATTTTGTCTTGAACTGCTGGCGACCTGCATCACGCCCTGACTGCCGCCCACCATGGCGCGGGAGACCAGGGCATCGAGTGACTCATGCCGGTAACCGATAGAGCGCAAAAGCATGGGCAAGTTCACACCCGCCACAAGCCTTGCCTGCAACAAACCCGTCAGGCGCTGGGCGACGTTGCAGGGCGTGGCCCCGAACAGATCGGTCAGCACCAGCGTAGGAGCTTCCAGCCCGCCATGCGCCACCAGCATGGCCAGAGCACGCTCCAGCGTGGCTTCGGGCGCCTCTTCTGAAGGCACATCCAGAGCCAGCAAATCGTCAGCGCTATCCGCAAACACGTGCAAAGCGCATTCGCGCAATGCAGCTGCCAGAGGGGCGTGAGTAAGCAATAGGATGCGCGTGGTCATGTGGTCACAGTTCTTAATAGCAAATTATGGCGCGTTGGCGTCGCAAACAAGGCCAATGGCCAGTTGAAGAGCAAAGGTCATGATCTGAATACACCTCTTATTGCAGTTGCAGGCCTGAAAAGAACATCTCCGCCTCTGCAGGCCTGGCCTTGCTGCCATAAATCACCGCGTGATAAACCCGCGCGCCAGGGCCCTCCAGCCGGGCAAACCACAGGCCATGCGCCACCACTTTCTGCCCTTTGGCGCTGATGCCCTCAAACGTCATACGCTGGGATTGCGGCAGGTTCAGCGCCCCCTTGGGGACCCAGAGCCCGTCGCCCCTGGCATTGAGCTTTGTGGCCGTACTTGTTGTTGCGCCACCTTCAGGCTTCAGTTGCGCCAACACCGCCTGCTGCCAGTACATCAGCGCTTCTGCAGCGCGGGAAGGCTCGGTCACCGCAAAGCTCGAAACCGCATAGGTCGCGCCCTGCACCTCGCAACCCAAGACCGACATCTGCACCTGACCCAAACCCAGCGCCACCGGGCGGCTGGCCGTCTGCGGATCGCAAGGCAGCAGCACTTGCAGTGGCGCATCTTTGAGCTGCGCCGTGCGCCAGTTCAGCGCAGGACTACAGGCGACCAGCAGCCCACCCGTGGCAAGCACCGCAGCAACCCAAAGTCCTGTTTTCTTCATCACCCATTATCAACAGCCGCATGAGGGCGGTTTGCCCTGCAAAGCTAGGGATGACCCGTGGGTTAAGCAGTAAAAACTGAACTTTGCCGTTGTTTCAGACACCAATCCACAAGATCAGCAAGGTGCTGATGTTTTGTGCACAATTCATCACTATGGCAAGCAAAAATTGGATCGCAGGCGTTGTGGCCGCCGCCGTCATTGGCGTCGGAGCTTTGGTGTATTCGAACGCAGGGCAGACCACGGCCCCCCAATCCACTTTTGTACTGCTGGATGGCAGCCAAAAGACCACCAACGACCTCAAAGGCAAGGTGACACTGGTGAACTTCTGGGCGACCAGTTGCACGACCTGCGTGGCCGAGATGCCCCAGATCATCAGCACCTACAAAAAGTACCAGGACAAGGGCTTTGACACGCTGGCCGTGGCCATGAGCTACGACCCGCCCAGCTACGTCGTAAACTTTGTCGAATCGCGCAAGCTGCCCTTCAAGGTGGCACTGGACAACACCGGCAGCGTGGCCAAGGCCTGGGGTGATGTGAAGCTCACGCCTAGCACCTTCATCGTCAACAAGCGCGGCGAGATTGTGAAGAGCTACATCGGCGCGCCTGACTTTGTGGAACTCCACAAGCTGATTGAAAAGCTGCTGGCCGAGCCTGCCAGCGCATAAGCGATCAATTCCCTCCTTCGGCCTACAAGGCTGGCCGCCCCAATTCAGCATGGGCACCGGACAATGCGAAAAACATCGCGTTACAGGAGGGAGTTCAATGAAACAGTACTTCGCTTTGGCGGCTTTGCTCATAGCCGCAGTACAAGCCCCGGCCTTTGCCCAGATGGTTCAGCCCACACGCTTCGGGCTGCTGACCACCAACGATCAGCAAATGCTTATGTTGGACGGCCAGCCTTTTGAGCAGCCCATACACCTCGCGCAGCCTGACCATACGATGGTGCGTTTTGAGCTGAAGGCCGCAGACGTGATCTTCTTCAGGCAAGACAAGGGCAGCGACTGCCCGCAAAAATTTGCCGTCGTTGAGGTCAGCAAAGAAGGCGCAAAAGGCTTGCCTGATCTAGGCAGCTGCAGCAACACAGCCATCCAGCCCTGGCGCGAAGATCAGGTCATCCGCTTCAGCCTGCCTGAGGCCAACTCCAGCGCCGTCATTCATTATGAATATCAGGCCAGCAGCGGGTTGACTCAGACCCAGGAGCCAGCTGCGCCAAGCCAGTAACGCAGAGAGATCCATGAAAAAGGAGTGCCGAAGCACTCCTTTTTGCATCTGAAATCGCGCTGAATTACTTGTTGCGGAAGCTGTCGTGGCAGCTCTTGCAGCTGTTCGCTGCGGGGCCAAATGCGGTCTTGAGGTTATCCAGATTACCGGTCTTGGCAGCGGCGTTGAGCTTGACGACTTCCGCCTCCATCTTGCCACTCAGGTCATGGAACTTGGCCTGCTCCTTCCACACTTCAGGCTTGGCCTTGCCGCCTTCGGTGCCCGCGCCAAAGCCAGCCCATGGCAGCTTGGACATAAAGGCGACGACTTCCGCACTTTCCTGCGCGCTCTTGGCATCAAAAGGAATCTTGCCATTGGCCATAGCGCCCAGGCGGCTGAAATGCGTACCCAGCACGCTCAATGCGCTCTGTCGGTACTTGATGGCGTCTTCGGGTTTGGCAAATTGCGCCGAA
Source organism: Comamonas sp. (assembly GCF_036643215.1). Taxonomy (GTDB): domain Bacteria; phylum Pseudomonadota; class Gammaproteobacteria; order Burkholderiales; family Burkholderiaceae_C; genus Comamonas. The sequence continues at coordinate 13,922 of NZ_JAVXSJ010000038.1, forward strand.
GCAGGCAAGGCCGCGGTGGCAACCACAGCGGCCAGAGCCAGGGAGGAGAAAGCTTTCATCGGGTTATCCTTTCTTGGTTCAACAACATGCCGCAAGCGGCTGCCCAAGCAGTATGGCAGAGGCCGATGAAAGCGCGCACTGCGCCTCAGACGGGGTTTTCCACCCATCAGGGCACAATGCCTGTGCCTATCAGCCCTGAATAAAACCATGACACAGCCCACCACACCTGCCTCTGCCCTACCCCATAAAGTGCGCGTCTGGGATCTGCCAACCCGCCTGTTTCACTGGCTACTGGCTGCGTGCATCGTGGCCCTGGTGATAACCGCCAAGATGGGTGGCAATGCCATGAACTGGCATTTGATATTGGGTCAGGTCGTTCTGGCTTTGCTGATCTTTCGCATTCTCTGGGGCGTGGTGGGCGGGTACTGGTCGCGCTTTGGCAGCTTTATTCCGTCGCCTGCGGCTCTGGAGCGCTATATACGCGGCGCATCAACAACGCAAGACCGTGCGGGTCACAACCCACTCGGTGCGCTTTCAGTCATCGCAATGCTCATTATTTTGATAGCACAGATCGCAAGCGGGCTCTTGAGTGATGACGAAATTGCCTTCAGCGGGCCGCTGACGCGCTTTGTCTCTGGCGATCTCATTTCTCAGGCCACCAACTACCACGCTCACTGGGGGCAGTATCTGATTTACGGTCTGGTCGCGCTGCACCTGCTGGCCGTCATTGGCTACAGCCTTAAAGGCGACAAACTAGTACCCGCCATGGTGACGGGAGACAAGCTGCTGGATGGACCGGTGCCTTCCGCCCGCGACACCATGGGTACGCGGGTGCTGGCCGTTGCGCTGGCTGTTGTGGCCAGCGGCATTTCATGGTGGGTTCACCAGCTAGGTCAAGGCGCAGCTTTCTGAGTTCTGACGTCACCCATCCCGCTTTAACCATGCCGCGCGCTTGCCGCTACACTGACTTTTCTTTCATCATCGCCTAGTTGCCGTGGACAAGCCTGCAGTGGACTTGCTGATCCCCGCTCCGGAAGATATGCACGCTGTGCGCCAGATCTTCCAGGAATATGCGGACAGCCTGAACATCGACCTGAAATTTCAAGGATTCGAAACCGAACTCGCCAACCTTCCCGGCGAGTATTCCGGACCACGAGGGCAGATTCTGCTCGCGCGCGTGAATGGAAGCATTGCAGGCTGCTGCGCCCTGCGTCCTCTGGACGATTGCGACTACCCCAACGCTGCCGAAATGAAGCGCCTGTATGTGCGCCAAGCGTTTCGCGGCTTGGGTCTAGGTCGCCAGCTGGTCGAAGCCATGCTCGATACAGCCCGCCAAGCGGCTTACGACCATGTGCTGCTGGACACCCTCGACGACATGGAGGCAGCCCGGACACTCTATGAAGAGCTAGGCTTTGAGTCCATTGAGCCCTATTATCACAACCCCTTACCAGGGGCGCACTATCTCAAGGCCGCTCTACTTTAAGCCTCCGCCAAAGGGCGCCTGAAACAGAAAAGGCATCCGAATTTGCATTCGGATGCCTTGCATTAATTCAGCGCTTGCTGAGGCTTTCGCTTACGCAGCTGGACCAATCTCGTTAGGCTGCAGATACTGCAAGCCGTGCAGCTCCATCCTCGCCCCGGCCGTGCCATTGACGGCATAGGACAGTGCATGGGTCAGGCTGTCTGCAAAGTTGCCCTTGTACAGCTTGGCGCCTTGGTGCGAGAGGTTGGAGTTGGCGTCAACATAGATGTGTTCACCCATGCCACTCCAGAGACGGCAAAAGCCATAGTCCTCAGAGAGATAGCGACGCGTGACCGGGTCCACCATCACATCAAAGAGGCGGTAGTGCAGGCCCTTGTCCTCCACGCCCACGCTGTCTGGCGTGTACTGCAGCTCGGGGTAGTGCCTCATCATTCGCTCAAACACATTGCGCTTGATGACCATGAAGCCTGTAGGTGCCTCTTCCAGCTTTAAAAAGCCGTCAGGCAGCACTTCCATCTTGATGCAGTCATCCTCATTCGCACTGGTGTTTACCGTGTAATGCGCATGTCGCACCAAAATTTCTTCGGCACTCAACCCTTCAGTCGCAACACCCATCTCAGCCGGCCAACGATCGCGCTTGAGCGGATACACACCAGCGGCTACGTCATAGTCGCTGAGTAGCAACCTGAGCGCAGCCTGCGCAGAAAAACCAATATCAGAGTCAATCCAGAACAGGTGTGTCCAGTTCGGATTGGCCAGAAAATCGGCCACGCAGTTGTTTCGAGCTCGGGTGATCAGACTCTCGCCACGATGCAGATACACATCCAGCGGCATTCCACACTCTCGCGCGGCGCTGGAGAAATTCAGCAGGGAAATCACATAGTTATGGAAATACTTGCCATCGTGACTAGGAGTCATCACGATAGGATGCATTTCCTTGAGGGCTGAGATATCCAACATAGGCGGTTATCAGGCCTTGGCTTGAGCCAGCATCGTGTCAGCGCCGCTGACTTCGAACTTGCCGGGTCCTTCCACATTCAGCGTAGCCACCTTGCCATCTTTGACCAGCATGGAGAAACGGTTTGCACGCAGACCCAGGCCCTTGCCGTTGAGGTCCAGAGTCAGGCCTGTAGCCTTGGCAAAGGCTGCGTCGCCGTCAGCAATCATGCGCACCTTGCCGCCGGCCTTCTGATCGCGGCCCCAGGCACCCATCACAAAAGCGTCATTCACAGCCAGGCACCAGATTTCATCAACGCCTGCAGCCTTGAGCTCTTCTGCCTGGGCGATATAGCCAGGCAGGTGCTTCTCTGAGCATGTGGGCGTAAAAGCGCCGGGCACAGCAAACAGAGCAATAGTCTTGCCAGCCAGTGCTTCAGGCAGCTTGACGGGGTTGGGACCAAGGCTGCAGCCATTACCTTCCACTTCCACATATTCCATCAAGGTCACTGCGGGCAGGGCATCACCAACTTTAATCATGACTATCTCCTTAGTTGCAAAGCATGGGCCGCGCATTGTGGCGGCCCAAATAAAAAAACGACCCACAACATTGTGGGTCGTTTTTAAGGGCTTTGCAGCCGGGAAAGCCAGTTAGGCTTACACCAGAGCAGCCTTTTGCACCAAGCGGGTAGCAACCCAGTTCTTGGTCTTGGAGAGAGGACGGCTCTCGGTGATTTCAACCACGTCACCCAGCTTGTACTCACCTTGCTCGTCATGAGCGTGGTACTTGCTCGACTTGATCATGATCTTGTCGTAGATAGGGTGCTTGACGCGGCGTTCAACCAGAACGGTCACAGTCTTAGCACGCTTGTCGCTGACCACCTTGCCAATCAAGGTGCGCTTGAGGGATGTTTTAGCTTCCGTCATGTCGGCTCCTTACTTGGCGGCTTGCTTTTCAGCAAGAATGGTCTTGGCACGAGCGATATCGCGGCGAGTAGCCTTGATAGTCGCTGTATTGCCCAGTTGTTGCGTGGCTTTTTGCATGCGCAGACCGAAATGAGCCTTTTGCAAGGACTTCACTTCAGCTTCCAGACCAGCCACGTCTTTTTGGCGGAGTTCAGCAGATTTAGTCATGTTGATCTCCTTAAGCACCAATGTGACGAGACACGAAGGTCGTGCGCAGAGGCAGCTTTGCAGCAGCCAGGCGGAACGCTTCACGGGCCAGCTCTTCAGGCACGCCTACGATTTCGTAGATCACCTTACCAGGCTGGATTTCAGCCACGTAGTACTCGGGGTTGCCCTTACCGTTACCCATACGCACTTCGGCGGGCTTGGTAGAGATTGGCTTGTCCGGGAACACGCGGATCCAGATACGACCACCACGCTTCACGTGACGGGAAATCGCACGACGTGCGGCTTCGATCTGGCGGGCCGTCAGACGGCCACGGTCAGTAGACTTCAGGCCGAAGTCACCGAAAGCAACGGAGTTACCACGCGTTGCAATACCGGTGTTGCGACCCTTTTGCTCCTTGCGATATTTGCGGCGAGCAGGTTGCAGCATCTTTATTCTCCTTTACCGTCCGCTGCAGCTGCAGCGGGCGCGTCAGTCTTGCGAACGCGCTTAACGGAATCAGCACCAGCGCCTGCAGGCTTGTCGCTACCGTCAGCGGGAGCGGCATTGGTGCCAGCGGGGCGGCGGCCACCACGGCCTGCGCCATCACGGCTATCACGACGACCATCGCGGCGAGGGCCACGTGGACGACGCTCGTCGTCAGGACGGGGAGTCTCAACGGCGGGCAGATCGTTACGGCCCAAGGTATCACCCTTGTAGACCCAGACCTTCACACCGATGATGCCGTATGTCGTCTTGGCTTCGGAGAAGCCGTAGTCGATGTCGGCGCGCAGTGTGTGCAGTGGCACGCGGCCTTCACGGTACCACTCGGTACGAGCGATTTCGATACCGTTCAGACGACCGGAAGACATGATCTTGATGCCTTGAGCACCCAGACGCATGGCGTTCTGCATAGCACGCTTCATGGCGCGGCGGAACATGATGCGCTTTTCCAGCTGCTGGCAGATGGAATCAGCGATCAACTTGGCATCGATTTCAGGCTTGCGCACTTCTTCGATGTTCACAGCGACTGGCACGCCCAGACGAGCAGTGAGTTCCTTCTTCAAGGCCTCAATGTCTTCGCCCTTCTTACCGATCACCACGCCAGGACGAGCCGAGAAGATCGTGATGCGGGCGCTCTTTGCAGGACGCTCAATCACAACGCGTGCAACAGCAGCGTTCTTCAGCTTGGCCTTCAGGTACTCACGCACCTTGATGTCTTCAGCCAGCATGCCGGCGAAGTCACGGTTGCTAGCGTACCAACGGCTAGCCCAGTTACGGCTTACAGCAAGGCGGAAGCCGGTAGGATGGATTTTCTGTCCCATATTCTTCCTTAAGGCCTCAGTTACCGACTGTCACATAAATGTGACATGTAGGCTTGCTGATGCGGTTGCCACGGCCCTTGGCGCGAGCAGTGAAACGCTTGAGCGTGGTGCCTTGCTCGACGTAGATGGTCGTAACCTTCAGATCGTCGATATCAGCGCCGTCATTGTGCTCAGCATTGGCGATAGCGGATTCCAGAACCTTCTTCAGGATCACAGCAGCTTTTTTCTGTGTGAACTGGAGAATGTTCAAGGCTTGATCCACCTTCTTGCCACGGATCAGATCCGCGACGAGGCGACCCTTGTCAACCGACAAGCGGACGCCACGGAGAACAGCACGTGTTTCAGACATGTTCTATTCCTTACTTCTTGGCTTTCTTGTCCGCTGGGTGTCCCTTGAAGGTACGAGTCAGCGCGAATTCACCCAGCTTGTGGCCAACCATCTGGTCAGTCACATAAACCGGCACGTGTTGCTTGCCGTTGTGCACAGCAATGGTCAGACCGATGAAATCGGGCAGAACCATCGAGCGACGCGACCAAGTCTTCACTGGCTTCTTATCCTTGGTGGCGACGGCTTTTTCAACCTTAGCCAGCAAGTGATGGTCAACAAATGGGCCCTTTTTGAGAGAACGTGTCATTTGCTACCCCTTACTTTTTACGACGCGACACAATCATTGTCTGTGTGCGCTTGTTGTTACGGGTACGGTAGCCCTTCGTCAAGTTGCCCCATGGGTCAACTGCATGACGACCTTCACCGGTCTTGCCTTCACCACCACCGTGCGGGTGATCCACAGGGTTCATCACCACACCGCGAACGGTAGGACGAATACCCATCCAGCGCTTCACACCGGCCTTGCCCAGACGGCGCAGGCTGTGTTCTTCGTTGGCGACTTCACCGATAGTGGCGCGGCACTCAATGTGCACCTTGCGGACTTCACCCGAACGCATACGCACTTGAGCGTAGATGCCTTCGCGAGCCAGCAGAGTGGCAGAGGTACCAGCCGAGCGAGCGATCTGAGCACCGGCACCGATCTTCAGTTCGATGCAGTGGATGGTCGAGCCCACGGGGATGTTACGGATTGGCAGAGTGTTGCCAACGCGGATAGGAGCGTCGGAACCGCTGACAATCGTAGCGCCCACTTCCAGGTTGCGAGGAGCAATGATGTAACGACGCTCGCCGTCGGCATAGCACACCAGAGCGATGTGGGCCGTACGGTTTGGATCGTATTCAATGCGCTCGACCTTGGCGGGGATACCGTCCTTGGTACGCGTAAAGTCAACCACGCGGTAGTGGTGCTTGTGACCACCGCCCTTGTGGCGAACAGTAATGTGACCGTTGTTATTACGACCAGCCTTCTGGAACTGAGGTTCCAGCAGAGGGGCAAAGCCCTCACCCTTGTGCAGGTGGTCGCGAGAAATCTTGACCGCGCCACGTTGGCCGGGGGTCGTAGGTTTGAGCTTAATAACAGCCATGATTACGCAGCCTCCCCAGACAGGTTCAGCTCTTGACCGGGCTTGAGCATCACGTAAGCCTTGCGAACATTGTCGCGACGGCCAACGGTCTTGCCAAAGCGCTTGGTCTTGCCCTTGGTATTCACCACGGAAACGCCAGCCACTTCAACCTTGAACATCAATTCCACAGCGGCCTTGATTTCGTGCTTGGTAGCGCTCTGCAGCACCTTGAACGTCACAGCATTGGACTTTTCAGCAACCATGGTGGCCTTTTCGGACACGATGGGAGCGACCAGCACTTGCATCAGACGACCTTCGTCAAACTTGAGTGTGCTCATGCGAACATCTCCTTGAGTTTGTCGATCGCACCCTTGGTGATGAGCACTTTCTTGTAGTGCACCAGCGACACGGGGTCAGCATAGCGCGGCTCAACCACGAACACGTTCTTCAGATTGCGGGATGCCAGGTACAGGTTTTCGTCGATTTCGTCGGCGATCACCATGACCGAAGACTCCAGGTTCATGGCCTTGAACTTGTCAGCCAGCACCTTGGTCTTGGGTGTATCCAGCGTCAGCGATTCCACGACTGCCAGACGGCCTTCGCGGGCCAGCTGCGACAGAATGGCTGTCATACCAGCGCGGTACATCTTCTTGTTGATCTTCTGCGTGAAGTTTTCTTCAGGCAGATTCGGGAAGATGCGACCGCCGCCACGCCACAGAGGCGAGGAGGACATACCAGCACGTGCACGACCAGTACCCTTTTGCTTGAAAGGCTTGGCAGTGGTGTGACGCACTTGCTCACGGTCCTTCTGGGCGCGAGTGCCTTGACGTGCGTTAGCACGGTAGGCAGTCACCAGCTGGTGGACCAGATCTTCGTTGAATTCACGACCGAACACAGTCTCGGGAGCATCGAACTTCGATGCAGCCTGGCCTTGTTCATTCAGGAGTTCGAGCTGCATTAGTTCGCTCCTTTGGAAGCTTTAGCCTTGATCGCTGGACGCACGGAGACAAAGCCACCCTTAGCGCCGGGAATTGCACCCTTGATCAACAGCAGTTGGCGTGCTTCGTCAATACGAACCACGTCGAGATTTTGAGTAGTGATGGTTTCGTCACCCATGTGACCGGTCATCTTCTTGCCGGGGAACACGCGACCTGGGTCTTGTGCCATACCGATAGAACCGGGAACATTGTGCGAACGGCTGTTACCGTGCGATGCGCGCTGCGACGAGAAGTTGTGGCGCTTGATCGTACCGGCGTAACCCTTACCGATGGAAGTGCCTTGCACGTCCACTTTCTGGCCAACGCTGAACAGTTCAGCCACAGGCAGAACGGCACCAGCGGCGTACTTGCCAGCGGTTTCATCAGTTACACGGAATTCGCGGGTCACTTCACCGGCTTCAACGCCCGCCTTAGCGAGGTGGCCAGCAGCTGGCTTGGTCACGCGAGAAGCCTTGCGTGCACCGAACGTGACCTGCAGGGCCACGTAGCCATCGTTCTCTTGGGTTTTGACCTGGGTAACGCGGTTGTTAGACACATCCACCACTGTGACAGGCACGGAGTCCCCATCATCAGTAAACAGACGCATCATGCCCACCTTGCGACCCAGCAACCCCAGGGAGTTGCTCAGACTCATTTGTTTGCTCCAAAACTTTTGCCGCTGAAACTGCAATTGGCCCAGCGTTGTACCTTTGCCCATAAGGCTTAGCACACAAAAGAAGGTTAATAAAACTTCGCATCAAAGGCGAAGCCCCAAATTTTAACGCGAACTGCTTTTTCAAGCAAGTTCGCGTTAAACAAAGACCTTAAAAGCCTCTTTCGAGGCTTTCAAAACTCTTATTGCAGCTTGATTTCGACGTCCACACCTGCGGGCAGGTCCAGCTTCATCAAAGCGTCAACAGTCTTGTCAGTAGGATCAACGATATCCATCAGACGCTGGTGCGTGCGGATTTCGAACTGATCGCGGCTGGTCTTGTTGACGTGAGGCGAACGCAGAATATCGAAGCGCTTCATGCGTGTTGGCAGGGGCACGGGACCCTTGACAATCGCGCCGGTGCGCTTGGCAGTGTCAACGATTTCGGCTGCGGACTGGTCGATCAACTTGTAATCGAAAGCCTTCAGGCGGATGCGGATTTTTTGCTTGGACATTGATAATTCCTAGTTTGCTAAGAATTAAGCAATGATCTTGGCAACCACACCGGCGCCAACAGTACGACCACCTTCGCGGATAG
>NZ_JAVXSJ010000039.1:0-21969 GCF_036643215.1 Comamonas sp.
GAAGCTCACCGGAAAACGCCAGAGCGGTATCACTGCGACCGATATCGTGCTGGCCCTGACCCAGTTCCTGCGCCAGCAAAAAGTGGTGGGAGCCTATCTGGAGTTCTATGGCGAAGGTGCGCGCAGTCTGACCATTGGCGACCGGGCCACCATCTCCAATATGGCGCCTGAATATGGTGCCACCGCTGCCATGTTTGCCATCGACGAGCAGACCATTGACTACCTGCGCTTGACAGGCCGTGAACCTACCCAGGTACAACTGGTGGAAACCTACGCCAAACAAGCTGGCTTATGGGCAGATTCGCTGGCGAATGCTGAATACGAGCGCAAGCTGCAGTTCGATCTGTCCAGCGTGGTGCGCAATATGGCCGGGCCATCTAATCCTCATGCGCGTCTGGCCACCAGTGACCTGGCTGCCAAGGGTATTGCGGGCGAATGGACGGAGTCTGCTGGCCAGATGCCTGACGGTGCCGTCATCATTGCCGCCATCACCAGTTGCACCAACACCAGTAATCCGCGCAACGTGATTGCAGCAGGTTTGCTGGCCCGCAACGCGCGCAATCTGGGCCTCACGCGCAAGCCATGGGTCAAGTCCTCTTTGGCGCCAGGCTCCAAAACCGTGCCACTGTATCTGGCTCAAGCTGGGCTGCTGCATGACCTTGAAGCACTGGGCTTTGGCGTCGCCGCTTTCGCCTGCACCACCTGCAATGGCATGAGTGGTGCGCTTGATCCTGCAATCCAGCAAGAGATCATTGATCGCGACTTGTACACCACGGCCGTGCTCTCGGGCAACCGCAACTTTGACGGCCGCATCCACCCCTATGCCAAGCAAGCCTTCCTGGCATCGCCCCCATTGGTCGTGGCCTATGCGATTGCCGGCACGATTCGCTTTGACATTGAAAAAGACGTGCTCGGTACCTTCCAGGGCCGGGAGATTCGGCTGCAGGACATCTGGCCCAGCGACGAAGAAATCGATGCCGTGGCAAAGGCAGCCGTCCAGCCCGAGCAGTTCCGCAAAGTCTACGAGCCCATGTTTGCCATACAGCTCGACACTGGCGAAAAGGTGGATGCGCTGTACAACTGGCGAGAGCAATCAACCTATATCCGCCGTCCGCCTTACTGGGAAGGTGCTCTGGCCGGAGAACGCACTCTGCGCGGTATGCGGCCTCTGGCCATCCTGCCGGACAACATCACCACCGATCATCTCTCTCCCTCCAACGCCATCATGCTGGACAGCGCAGCCGGTGAATACCTGCACAAAATGGGTCTGCCAGAGGAGGACTTCAACTCCTACGCCACGCACCGGGGTGACCATCTGACGGCCCAGCGCGCAACCTTTGCCAACCCCAAGCTGTTCAATGAAATGGTGGTGGATGACAACGGCAAGGTTCGCCAAGGATCTCTGGCCCGCATCGAACCAGAAGGCAAGGTCATGCGGATGTGGGAAGCCATAGAGACCTATATGGATCGCAAGCAACCGCTGATCATCATCGCGGGCGCCGACTACGGCCAGGGCTCCAGCCGCGACTGGGCCGCCAAGGGCGTGCGTCTGGCCGGGGTGGAAGCGATTGCGGCCGAAGGCTTTGAGCGCATTCATCGCACCAATCTGATCGGTATGGGCGTGTTGCCGCTGGAGTTTCTGCCTGGCACCACTCGCCACACTCTGGGCTTGGATGGCACTGAGACCTTTGATGTGATCGGCAAGCGCAAGCCCCGTGCTGAGCTGACGCTGCATATCTATCGCACCACGGGTGCCCGCACCGAGGTGGCTGTCACCTGCCGTTTGGACACTGCCGAGGAAGTCAGCATCTACGAAGCCGGTGGTGTGCTGCAGCGCTTTGCCCAGGACTTCCTGGCTGAAAACACTGAGAAAAAAGTGCTTGAGTCCCAGGTATGACGGGCACAGGCAGCTATCAAAATAATGCTAGCTGCCGCCTTCAGACATCCTGCACCTCATTCAGAAAGAAAAGACCAATGAGTGAAATCAAGCGGTTCGCTCCGCAAATCAAAATCTCCGCCACCTATCTGCGTGGCGGCACCAGCAAGGGTGTGTTCTTCAAGCTGCAGGACTTGCCCCTAGCGGCGCAGCAACCAGGCCCTGTGCGTGATGCTATTTTTTTGCGAGCCCTGGGCAGCCCCGACCCCTACGGCAAGCAAATCGACGGCATGGGCAATGCATCGTCCTCGACCAGCAAGGGTGTCATTCTTTCCAGGAGCAGCCATGCTAACCACGATGTGGACTACTTGTTCGGCCAGGTCGCGATCGACAAGGCTTTTGTGGACTGGAGCGGCAACTGCGGCAACCTGAGCGCCGCCGTCGGTCCCTGCGCCATTCACATGGGGCTGATCGATACCGCAAAGATCCCGCACAACGGCGTGGTCACCATTCGCATCTGGCAGGCCAATATCGGCAAGACCATCGTGGCCCATGTGCCGATGACGCAAGGCCAGGTGCAGGAAACTGGTGACTTTGAACTCGATGGTGTGACTTTCCCGGCGGCCGAAGTGCCGCTGGAGTTTCTGGACCCCGCTGACGATGGCGGTGCCGAAGATGGCGGCGGTGCAATGTTTCCCACCGGCAATCTGGTTGACCGGCTAGATGTCCCCGGCGTGGGTAGCTTTGCCGCCACCATGATCAATGCTGGCATTCCCACCATCTTCTTGAACGCCAAGGAGATTGGCTATACAGGCTGCGAGCTGCAGGAAGCGATCAACAACGACACCGAAGCTCTCGCCAAGTTTGAGACTATTCGCGCCCACGGTGCGCTGCGCATGGGCTTGATCAAGAACCTGAGTGAGGCCGCTATCCGCCAGCACACGCCCAAGATTGCCTTTGTTGCCCCAGCGCAAAGCTATACGGCATCCAGCGGCAAAGCTTTTGATGCCAAGGATATTGATCTGGTCGTGCGGGCGCTGTCCATGGGCAAGCTGCACCACGCCATGATGGGGACAGCCGCAGTAGCCATCGGCACGGCTGCTGCCATTCCCGGCACGCTAGTCAACCTGGCTGCTGGCGGCGGTGAGCGCCAGGCCGTTCGCTTCGGTCACCCCAGCGGCACGCTAAGGGTGGGGGCAGAAGCCAAGCGCGTCGATGGTGAATGGCAAGTTACCAAGGCTTTGATGAGTCGTAGCGCACGCATCCTGATGGAGGGCTGGATACGCGTACCGGGCGAAGTCCTCCACGCCAAATAAGTATTCAAACAGGCTGCAGCGCTTGATGGAACAGCGCTTGCAGCTATCAAAACAAGAGACAGATCATGAACCCCAAACAACAACTCAAAGCCCTGGCCGACGCCCGCCGTGGCGTGCTCGTGCCCGGCGCCTTCAACGCCATGTCTGCCAAAGTGATTGAAGACCTGGGCTTTGAAGCCATCTATGTCACCGGCGCTGGCGTCACCAATATGTGGTTTTGTATGCCTGACCAAGGCTTTATGGGCCTGAGCGATATCGCCGATCACACAGCCCGCATTCGCGATGCCGTGGAAGTGCCGCTGCTCGTCGATGCCGACACCGGTTTTGGCAATGCCGTCAACACCTATCACGCAGTGCGCAAACTAGAGCGCGCCGGTGCCGACTGCATCCAGCTCGAAGACCAGGTCAGTCCCAAGCGCTGCGGCCACTTCAACGGCAAGGCCGTGATTGAAACTCACGAAATGCTGGGCAAAATCAAGGCCGCCGTCGATGCCCGCCGTGACAGCGGCACTCTCATCATGGCCCGCACCGATGCTGCGGCTGTTCACGGCTTTGAAGCCGCCATCGAGCGCGCACAGCAGTTTCAGGAAGCCGGTGCCGATATTCTGTTTGTGGAAGCCGTGACCCAGGCCAAAGAAGTGCGTGCCCTGCCTCAGCGCCTGCAAGCGCCTCAGCTCATGAACATGGTCATCGGCGGCAAAACCCCCATCTTCAACGCCGACGAACTGGGCGCGCTGGGCTTTGGCTTTGTGCTCTACGCCAACGCAGCCCTGCAAGGCGCGGTGGCCGGCATGCAGAAATGCCTGACCCTGCTGCGCGATGAACACAAGGTCGATGAAGACCCCGCCATCGTGGCCCCGTTTCTTGAGCGTCAGCGGCTGGTGAATAAGGACTTTTGGGATGGGCTGGAGCAAAAATACAAATAACTCGCGTGCCGAAATTGATGGTGGCAGCACCGATTTAGAACAGCGCACCTAAAGATAAGCGGCCAGGAGCGGAATTGGTTGACGCCCAGTTCCAGCTCCGTTTAATGAAGCCGCTTTGCCAGTCGTTCTGAATGGCTGCCATCTAGCCAAAGCATGAAGGATCTTCGTTCAAACTGAACTGAGGGATGGGAGCGTCGGTTTGAAAGGCATCGCATCCCGCTCTTCGCACAGCGCATTTCTTATTTCGTCGTGGCAATGGTTGTCACGCTTTATGGCTTCAGAGCTTTCAGGCGAATCGTTGACTGAAACAAGCGTGCACTTTGACCACAAGAGATGTTGACCCGTGGAATCGAAGATATCGGTTTGGGTCTTGCGAACAGAAGATTCAACGCATTGGGTCTGGATGATTTTTCCCACAAACTCTGTACGCAAGAAGACTCCTGCTGCTACACGAACGATTGCCATAGTTTTTACCTCTGTGCCTTAGTTGAATGACCGGCTTTCGCGGATCGTCATCGTCTAATCTGATCAAAACCGAAACTGAGGTACCAGCCCAAGCCTTTGGCTTTCACAAGCCAGAGGCAGGTGTTCTGAACTACATTTCGATCTTGCTAATTTACGCTGTTGCAAGATCCCAATGCTGCTAAAGAAAATTGAATCTGTTGTGATCTTTGTTGCGAATATTGATGAAGCAGCGGCTTGGTATGCCGAGCTATTTCAAACAGAAATTCGCCGCGAAAATTCCCAATACGCCTTCATCAAAACGCCTGCAGGTTTGCTCGGCTTCCATCCCCTTGACCGCAAGTGCCCGGGCGGGGTCGGCGGCACAACCGTGTATTGGGAAGTCGAAGATTTAGAGGATGCCATCAAAGCATTAGAGAAGCGAGGTGCCGTCTTGTATCGCGGCCCCATCTCAACCAGCTTCGGCGCTCGCGCCGCAATGCTTCTTGACCCATTCGGATGCACTATCGGACTGAATCAGTCGACTGAGCAATCTTTGCATGCATTAGCAAGTGATGACAGGGCTGGATGAACTGGCTTTGCAGCCAATACAGGAATTTGTATGGATCAATTTATTGAAGTTTCGACTAAAAATTTCCAGCAATTTACACTCCTTTATCAAGAAGTCTTCAACGCTCCACCGTGGAGTGATGGCTGGACGATTTTAGCCGCGACAGAGCGACTTGGAAGCTTTGCTGCCATGCCGACTTTTAGAGGATTAGGCATTTTTCGGCATGAGCAAGCCATCGGCCTTGTTTTAGGCTGGGGTGAACGATGGACAAATGGTTGGCTATTTCACATCAAGGAGATGTGTGTCCACGTTGACTACCAGCATCAGGGTGTCGGTAAAAAGCTAATGCGTGAGTTCGAAAGATCACTCGCCCAGCAAGGTTTCACCGGGATCACACTGCAAACCAGGCAACAGGCTCCTGCAAGAATTTTTTATGAAGCACTGGGCTACAAGCCGCGAAGCTTGCTCACTTTAAGCAGGCCGCTACAAGCTATCGAATAGCTGCCTCAATACGGCCAATGACACGGTGCAATCAAATTGCGACCGAGCCCCTGGCCAAAGCAATAAACGCCTGCAAGTAATCGGTGTGCAACTCAGACTCGCGAGCGCCCAGATAGATCTGTTTGGCAATCCCTTTGACCCCTAGTTTCACGGCGGTGACCGGCATCTTCTCGGCATATTCCAGAGCCAGCCAGCGCGGTAGTGCGGCAACTCCACGACCGCTGGCCACCATCTGCATCATGATGTCCGTGGTCTCGATGGTTTTATGGCGGCGCGGAGAAATACCTGCGGGCAGCAAAAACTGGGTGTAGACATCGAGTCTGTCCACTGCCACGGGGTAGGTGATCAGCACCTCGCTCATCAAGTCCTTGGGATTCACATGCTTATGGCTAGCAAGCGCGTGATCACTGCTGACGACCAGCACCTGCTCGTAGTCAAAAACAGGCTCGAAGTGCAAACCGGGCTTGAATAACGGGTCGGGCGTGACCAGCAGATCAATCTCATAGCCATACAGCGCACCAATGCCGCCGAACTGGAATTTCTGCTTCACGTCCACATCCACATCAGGCCAGGCAGCCAGATACGGTGAAACGATTTTCAGCAGCCACTGGTAGCAAGGGTGGCACTCCATGCCGATGCGCAGTGTGCCGCGCTCGCCCTGCGCAAACTGCTTGAGCCGGTCTTCGGCCAAATCCAGTTGCGGCAGCACACGGTTGGCCACAGCCAGCAGATATTGGCCCGCCTGCGTCAGGCGCAGGCTGCGGCCCTCGCGCAGCCAGATATCGGTGCCCAGTTGGCCTTCGAGCTTTTTCATGCTGTGACTGAGCGCCGACTGGGTGACGCACAGCACATCGGCGGCGGCCGTCAAAGAGCCTTGCTTTTCAACCTCTTGAATGATGGCGAGATGGATGCGCTCCAGCATTGATGAGTTCTGCTCATGGATATGTGAGATTTAACCATTTTACTTCATGGCTTTGAGTCTTTAGCATCCACCCCAGTTTCTTTGAGAGGGGGGAAGCCATTCCATGAGCACTATAAAAACGACACGACCACTGAGCTTAGTCGCCGTTTCCGGCGGGCTGCAGCGCCCTTCCAAATCAGCAGCGCTGGCTGAGCATCTGCTGGACCTGATTTCCAGCGAAATCCCGTGTCAGCCACATCTGATTGAAATGGGACAGATCGCACCTGAGATCGCTGGTGCGGTCTGGCGCTCGCAACTGCCCGACGCGGTGGCGCAGCAACTGGAAGCGGTTGAAAAAGCAGATGTTCTGATCGTGGCAACCCCGGTTTTTCGCGGCTCCTACACAGGGCTGTTCAAGCACTTCTTCGACTTCATTGATCAGGATGCCCTGATCGACAAGCCCATCTTGCTGGCGGCGACGGGTGGCAGCGAACGGCATTCTCTGGTCATCGATCACCAGTTGCGACCGCTATTCAGCTTCTTTCAGGCGCGTACCTTGCCGCTGGGCATCTATGCCACCGACCAGGATTTTGCGAGCTACCGACTGCAAAGCGAGGCCTTGATAGAGCGAGCCAGTCTGGCGGTTCAACGTGCACTCCCATTGCTGCAATTGGCGCAGCACACCGCGCCCTTGCAGGCCGAAGAATGGCTCGCAGCATGAAACAAGCGTCTTCTTCATTTTAAAAATCAAATTACTGGATCGCCATGAACACCGAACTCACCTTTGAGCTCAAGAGCATTTGCTTTGATGAAAAGTACCACCCCGCGGACAGCACACGCTTAACCACCAATTTTGCCAACCTGGCACGGGGTGCAAGCCGGCAGCAAAACCTGCGCAACACGCTGAGGATGATTGACAAGCGTTTCAATGACTTGGCCCATTGGGACAATCCTGAAGGAGATCGCTACGCCGTCGAGCTGGAGATCATCTCAGTCGAGATGTATTTGAATGGCAAGAGCTGCGATGCAAGCTTTCCATTGATCGAGATTTTGAAGCCCAGCATTCTCGACAAGGCCACGAACAAATATATCGACGGCATTGCAGGGAACAGCTTTTCTTCCTATGTGCGCGATTACGATTTCAGCGTTCTACTGCCTGAGTACAACCTCCAGCGGACTGAATTCAAAACGCCGGAAAATTTTGGCGACTTGCACGGCAAGCTGTTCCAGGAGTTTGTGAACTCGAACGTCTACAAGCAGCGCTTTGACAAGCAACCTGTCATCTGTATCAGCGCATCGACCAGCAAGACCTACGAGCAGACAGGCAACCAGCATCCCGTGTTAGGCACCGAATACCAGCAAAGCGAGCTGTCATCGACGGATCAATACTTTGCCAAGATGGGGATGAAGGTGCGCTTTTTCATGCCGCACAACAGCGTTGCCCCCTTCGCCTTCTACTTCTATGGTGACCTGTTAAACGATTACACCAATCTGGAGTTGATTGGCACGATCGCCACAATGGAAACCTTTCAGAAGATCTACCGGCCCGAAATTTACAACGCCAACTCTGCGGCAGGAAAGCTCTATCAACCGAGCTTGAAGCACCAAGACTATTCGCTGACGCAGATTGTCTATGACCGGGAGGAGCGCAGCCAGCTGGCTATCAAGCAAGGCAAGTTCACGGAAGAGCACTTCATCAAGCCCTACAAGCATGTGCTTCAGCAGTGGGCTGCCGAGTTCGCGATCTGAGAGATCTGAACAGGCACCAGCCGCTTTATTGACCCCCATGGCTACACAAACAAGCAGCCTAGACGCCACACCCGATTTTTTAAGGAATTCTCTGATGTTTGAAACCTCCATCGCAGGCAGCCTGCCCAAACCCGCTTGGCTGGCTGAAACCAACAAGCTCTGGCCTCAATGGAAGGCTGAAGGCGAAACACTTCGCCAGGCCAAGGCCGACGCAACCCTGCTTTGGATCAAGGCCCAGGAAGATGCAGGTCTGGACATCGTGTGCGATGGCGAGCAATCGCGTCAACACTTCGTGCATGGCTTTCTAGAGCAGGTGGAAGGCATCGACTTCGACAACAAGGTGACGATGGGCATCCGTGACAACCGCTATGACGCGATGGTGCCGCAGGTGACATCGGCCCTGCGCCTGAAGGGCCGCGTACATGCCTTTGAAGCACAGCTGGCGCGCGCGCACACGAAGAAGAAGCTGAAGTTCACCCTGCCAGGGCCTATGACCATAGTGGACACCGTAGCGGATCGCTTTTACGGTGACAAAGTCAAGATGGCTTTTGCCTTTGCAGAGTTGCTGAACCAGGAAGCGCTGGCCCTGCAAGCCGATGGCGTAGACATCATCCAGTTCGACGAACCTGCCTTTAATGTCTATATGAAGGATGCCGCCGACTGGGGCGTGAAGGCGCTGGAGCGCGCAGTGCAGGGCTTGAGCTGTACGACGGCAGTGCACATCTGCTACGGCTACGGCATCAAGGCCAATACCGACTGGAAGAGTTCTCTCGGCGAAGAATGGCGTCAGTACGAGACGGTATTCCCCGCACTGGCACGCAGCAGCATTGATCAAGTGAGCCTGGAATGCATTCACTCTCATGTGCCGCCGGACCTGATGAAGCTGCTGGCCGGCAAGGACGTATTGGTCGGCGTGATTGATGTCGCCAGCGATGTCGTCGAGACCCCCGAGGAAGTGGCTGACACCATTGACCGAGCGCTGGAGTTCGTACCAAAGGAGCGACTCTTCCCTTGCACCAATTGCGGTCTGGCGCCGATGAGCAGGGACTTGGCCTGGCGCAAGCTGGAAGCGCTGGCAGCAGGCACGAAGCTAGCAAAAGAGCGACTCAGCAAGGCGTGAGTACTGGACTGCCTAGGGGCAGACCAGTACTCACAGCGTCATCTATCGAGGTTTTCTGAAGGGCAGTCGACAAAATGCTGGTCGATTCATACGCCCAACTGCTCCATAGAATCAGCAATCTGGGATGCTTTCCAACGCGCAGATTTTTCTGCGCCGAAAAGACTGTAATGCAACGAGGCTGTGTGATAACTCTTAGAAAACCCGCTTGAGTCAGGCACAAAGCAAGGCTTTACCGGTTCGAACGAACCGACTTCGTCTGGGCTTCGCTGAAGTGATTTTTAGCCCATTTCGGGGCGTTAATTGAGCCTGGATTCAGCCGTTGTGAATTGTAGAACTGCAGATATTGACCAATGCCTTGGCGTGCGGTACGTACGCTGTCATAGGCTTTGAGATAGATCTCCTCGTACTTGATGGAGCGCCAAGCAATCCATGGAGATGCGGATGCCATGACGTTTGAGCTCTCCTGTGAAGACTTCGCTGGTAAATTGGCTGCCCTGATCGGTGTTGAAGATCGCAGGAGTGCCACAGCGGGCAACCGCCTCTTGTACACCCTGTACGCAATAAATCTACTCCATGGTGTTGGACAGGCGCCATGCCAGCACTTTGCGGCTATGCCATTAGATAGCCCCCTGAATCCCCAGTCACAGCCCATCGCTTACCTTTAAGATAGACATAGGACTGTGCATATGACTACCCCTGTCGTTGACATTGACTGCATGGGTTCGCGAGGCCCTTCCTGAGACGAGGAGAGCCGTCGTTGGCAGTGTAGACCGGCGAAGGTTTCCGAGACCTTGAAGCAAGCGGGAGTCATGGAGCTTTGCTCTCGGCAGGAAAGTGCGCAGGCCATGGCTGAGAAATTTGGCTTGTGCCGGCCGACGTTGTACAACTAGAAGAACCCGCTTCTGGGACGCGAGGCACCCGCATCCATGAAATGCCGGGACTAAACACCTAGCGCCCGTCTTGACGTTTTCACTAAATAGCCTAATTCAACTCCAGCAGCAAACTGGATGAGCCGGGAGTCACCACAATCGCCTGGCTGTAAACGTCTCCTGTTCGCGGCATGGCCTGCCCCTCCAACGACAGCCGAGCCTGCAGGCGCAACGCAGGAAATGCCGACAATGAAACTGCAGAATCGAGCAGGTTTTCTGACCCCAACGTGAAATGAACAGGCAAAGACGCTGCCGGCAGACGCAGCACAGCCACAGGTTGGGAGCGCCCTTCAGCGCGCGCCACAACAAAGACTTGAGCCTTGGCCAGTCGGGATGACTCGGACTGCATAGTCTGTGAGCTAGCCCAGCGCAGCTCGCCGCTCAGGTGACTCTTGGAATCATCCGCAGCCTTGGCTGCAATAGTCGGGCTGCCCGTGGATGCCTGGGTTTCCAGCTTGAGCAAATCGTCCTGCACTCGCAGTGCTATGTCCGATCCAGGCTCCAACTGATTCAGTAGGGCTTGCCAATGCTTTTGCGCCTCTCCCAGCTTGCCGTGGCGCACAGCAGCGCTGCCAGCAAGGGCTAACGCTTTAGGTTGACTGGGCTGGAATTGCAGTGCCCGACTTATCGCTTCGCCGGCCTCGCCATCCAGATCACCGCCATGTGCCGATGCCAGCGCGTCGGCCAAATCGGCCCATAGCCTAGCCTGGACCTCCTCATCCATCAGGTTGTGCTGTGCCTCCTGCAACGCTTGGCGATACGCTTGGGCCGCGGCGTCATAACGCTCCAGGGTTTCATAAGAACGGGCCAACATCACCCAGCCAGGCAAGTTTTGCGGTTGTTCTTCAAGGCGCCGAGCCAGCCCATCCACCATGGCCTGCACCTGCGCATCGCCCCCAGCCTCTCCGTGTGCACCAGGCTGCTCCTGCGCCAGTTGCGCCGCAGCCTTGGGGTCTCCTACTTGCAAGTAAAGAGCAAACGCAGCGACAGGGAGCAACACCGCCAGCAGCAGCGCACTGCCACGGCGCAGCCATAGACTGTGATGCCATGCGACGGATGGCTGAAGTCTGTCCAGTTCGCCAAGCAGACGACGCTGCAGCTCTTCGACAGCCTGAGCATAGTCAGCCTCGTTCAGCCGTCCGCCCAGCTGCTCCTGATCCAACTCGGCCAACTGTGTCTGGTACAGGCGGCGCAGCGCTTCATCAGCTTCGCTGGCAGGTGGCGGGCTCTCAACTAGCAGGGGGGGTAGCAGTACTGCCAGACTCAGCAACATCAGGGCTATAGCACCTAACCACAACCAGTGCATGGAAGTCATTGGTTTTCCTCCTTCGAGACGGAGTCCAGCCACTGCCGCGCGCGATCGCGCTGCTGCGGGGTCAGCGGCGCATCCGATGTGCGCGTGCGGCGCAGTGTTCTGCGCAACAGGGCCAGTCCGCCCAATGCAACAAAGAAGGGCCCGATCCACAGCAGCCAGGTCGAAGGCTTCCAGGGCGGGTTGTAGCGCACAAACGCACCGTAGCGCTGTTCAAAGAAGGCGATGACTTGGTCATTGCTGCGACCCTGTTCGAGCTGGCTGCGGATTTGAAGGCGCATGTCTTCGGCCATAGGCGCCCGCGATTCGGCCACTGTCTGGTTCTGGCAAACGACGCAGCGCAGCTGGGCGGCCAGCGCCATTTCGCGGTCCTGCAGCCCCTGATCCTGCATGGGCGGCCTAGCCTGGACCAGTATCGACATGCAAGCCAGCACGGCCGCAGCGAAGGCCGTGGCAGTTCTTCGCAGTTTCATTGGAGACTCCTGATGACCGGCAGCAGCCTGTCACGCCATATCTCTGCGGTGACCGGCCCCACATGGCGATAGCGCACGCGGCCCTTGCCGTCGATGACAAAGGTTTCGGGCACGCCCTGAATGCCGAAGTCCATGCCCACGCGGCCATCGACGTCCATGGCCGAGGCACGGTAGGGATTGCCCGCAACCCGCAGCAGCGCACGGGCCTTGTCCGGTTGGTCCTTGTAGTTAAGGCCGTAGACGGGAACCGCGTCGCGCCTAGAGAGTTCGGCCAGCACGGGCAGCTCCTGCCGGCAGGGCGCGCACCACGAGGCCCAGACATTGAGAAGCCAGGCCTGGCCGCGCAGATCCTGCAGTTGCAAGCGCTGCAACGGATCTTCGAGCATCGGACGGTCTATAGCTGGTGCGGGTTGCTCCAGCAGCGCAGAAGGAAGAGCCCGGGGATCACGCTGCAGACCCAACCCGAGCACAATGGCCAGAGCTAAAAATATCGCCAAGGGCAAAACAAACCGCATCAGGCCCCCCCTTGCAGAGCCGCTGCACCAGACTGCCGACGCGCACGCTGTGCAGCCGTGCGAAAGCGCCGGTCCATAAGACTCAGGCCCGCACCAAGCGCCATCATTAGCGTGCCTATCCAGACCCAGTCCATAAAGGGCTTGACCTGCAGGCGCACGCTCCAGCGCAGGCCTTGTTCATCCAGCGGATCGCCCAGAGCCACAAACACGTCGCGTGTCCAACCGCTGTCTATGGCGGCCTGGCTCAACGCCATGCCCTGGGCGCGGTAAACCCGTTTCTCAGGGAACATGCTCCAACTGCCCTGCCCTTCGCGGCTGACGGTAAACTGGGCGCGTTGCGCGTCATAGTTAGGCCCTGTGGTCGGACCCAGGCTGTCGAAGCGGAAGTGGTAGCCTCCCGCCTCGGCTGTTTCGCCCTGCGCCAGCGTGGTTTCGTGGCGGCTCTCCAATCCGTCAGCCAAGCTTACTGCGAGCACGAATACACCTGCCCCTGCATGCGCCATCAGCATGCCCCACCAGCCCCAGGGCTGGCGCGACAGGCGCTGGCCCAGATGACCAGCCTCCGCTCCTTGCCCCAGACGCTGCCAGATATGGGTCAGCGTGCTGAACACGCACCACAGGCCCAAGGCGAGGCCCAGCAAGGTGGCGGGCGACAGACGCACTCCCGTCCAGCCTCCAGCCAGTGCCAGCAAAGCGGCACAGACTGCACTCAGCACCAAGGCCATGCGAAGGCGCCGCCACAGCTCTCCAGCCTGGCTGCTCTTCCAGCGCGTCACAGTACCCACGCCCATCAAGGCAAGGGCCGGCAGTACCAAGGGCAGGAAGACTGCTTGAAAATACGGCGGCCCCACGGATATCTTCTCGCCACTCAATACGTCCAGCGCCAGCGGGTAAAGCGTGCCTATGAGCACAGCCAGCGCGGCGGCGGTAAAGAGCACGTTGTTAATCAGCAAGAAGGTCTCGCGCGAGAGCATGGCGAACTCCCCCGAGCCCCGGCCCAGCTCCGGCGCACGCCAGGCAAACAACCAAAGCGAAGCGCCCACCACGGCTACGACGAAGCACAGGATGAAAAGGCCTCGTCCCGGGTCCACGGCAAAGGCATGAACCGAGGTGAGCACACCTGAACGCACGAGAAAAGTGCCTAGCAGGCTCAGCGAAAAGGCACAGATGGCCAACAGTGCGGACCAACTGCGAAAGGCTCCGCGCTGGTCAGTGACTATCAGCGAATGCACTAGCGCCGTGCTCACCAACCAGGGCATAAAAGAGGCGTTTTCCACCGGGTCCCAGAACCACCAGCCACCCCAGCCCAGCACGTAATAAGCCCAGGCGCTGCCCAGCAGAATGCCCAGCGTCAGAAATCCCCAGGCCGCCAGAGTCCAGGAACGCGACCAACGCGCCCAGGCAGCGCCCAGCTCACCCGAGATCAGCGCCGCCAGCGCAAACGCGAACGGCACGGCAAAGCCCACATAACCCATGTACAGCAGAGGCGGATGCAGCACCATGCCGGGATCTTGCAGCAATGGATTGAGGTCCTTGCCTTCTACGGCGGCTGGCACAAGGCGCGTAAAGGGATTGGACAGAAACAGCAGGAACAGCAACAGGCCCACACTGATCCAGCCCAGTACCGCGAGCACGCGCGCCACGAAGGCAGGCGGCAAGTCACGACTACGCCAGGCCACCGCAAGGGTCCACCCCGAGAGCATGAGCTGCCACAGCAGCATGGAGCCTTCATGCCCACCCCAGAAGGCGGCCAGCTTGTAGGCCATAGGCAGATCACTGTGCGAGTTTGCGGCCACGTACAGCACTGAGAAGTCTCCGCGCCAGAAGCACCAGAACAGGCTCGCCGATGACAGCATGCATAGCAGGCATTGCAAAAATGCTGCGGGCCGGGCCAGTTTCACCCATCCCGCCAGGCCCCAGTGGGCTCCGGCCAATGGCAACACTGCCAGCAGTCCCGCCGTTACCAGGGCCAACACAAGAGCAAACACACCAAGCTCAGCGATCATGTGCGCCCTCCATTGGAGGTGCCATGAGCACGGTCCTGAACGGATTCGTCCTTGGTAGATTTCTCTGGCGACTTTCCTACGGCATTCTTTAGTGCATGGGCTGCTTCGGGTGGCATGTAGTTCTCGTCGTGCTTGGCCAGCACCTCGGAGGCCTGAAAGGCTCCATCCGGCTGCAGACGACCAGATACCACCACGCCCTTGCCCTCACGAAACAGGTCGGGCAACAATCCCCGGTACAGCACCGGCACGCTGCGCACTTCATCGGTCACGGAAAAGCGCAGCAGCATTCCGTCGCCGCTTCGTTGCAGCGAGCCCTGCTCCACCAAACCACCCAGGCGAAAAGCCGCGCCCTGCGGAACTTCGCCCGCATGGACCTGGCTGGGGCTGTAGAAGAACATCACATTAGAGTTAAGCGCGCGCAGCACTAGCGTGACGGCCGCGCCCACCAGGACAAGTCCTGCCAAAACCCACAACAGGCGACGCTGGCGCGGCTTCATGGGCGATCCTTGGCTGTAAATTCGGACTCGGCTTCACCCCTCAGGCGGCGGCTGCGCACATAGATGCAGACCAACTCAACACCCAGCGCCATCACGCTCACGCCGTAGGCCAGTGCAATAAAAAAGGCATGGTCTTGCATTACAGACTCTCCTCACGGGCTCGCTCCAGAATCAGGCAACGGGTCCGCACCAAGGCGATGGCCAGCGTATAGGCCCAGCAGGCCAGCGTCATAAGCAGCATGCCGACCAACATGGTTTGCGTCATGCTGGGAGCTGCATCCATGCGAATGCTTGCGCCTTGGTGCAGGGTGCTCCACCATTGCACCGAGAAATAGATGATGGGAATATTGACCACTCCAGCCAGCAGCACAATGGCACCGGCACCGTCAGCCCTACGCGAATCCTCGATGGCCGAGACCATAGCTATATAGCCCAGATACAGGAACAGCAGTATCAGCTCTGATGTCAGCCGGGCATCCCACACCCACCAGGCTCCCCAAGTCGGCTTACCCCAGGCCGCTCCAGTCCACAGGGCGATGGCCGTAAACAAAGCTCCGGTAGGCGCCAGAGCTCTTGCCAGCAGAGGCGAAAGACGTGTGCCGTAAATCAATCCCAGGGCGGCATGAACCGCAGCCACCAGATAGATGAACATGGACATCCAGGCTGCCGGTACGTGCAGAAAGATGATGCGGTAGACCTCGCCTTGCTGATGGTCTGTAGGTGCCAGCCCAAACCCGACCCACAAGCCGGTGGCCGCCAGCACGGTGGCCAGCACTGCCATCCAGGGCCACACCTTGCCTGCCCAGTGATAAAAAACCGGTGGCGAGGACAGTTGGCGCCATTTGCGGGCTCGGTTCCCTGCAGCAGACGTCGAAGAAGCATCGGAAGTCACGGAACTCATGTCACTCCAGCGCTAGGCGCAAGGCAGCTGCTATGGCCCAGGGGCCAGCCAATACCGCCAGGCACAGGCAGGCTCCCAGCAGATTGAGGGCGGGCGCAGCACTCAGCCCTTGCTGGGTCTGTGACACTGCATGGCTGCCAAAAATAAGAATGGGAACGCTCAGCGGCAGCACCACCAAAGCCAGCAGTAACTGCCCCCGCACACCCAGTGTCAGTGCCGCGCCCAAGGCCGCCAGCAGGCACAGGCTGGGCGTCCCCAAGGCAAGCGATGCAAGCAGAACGCCGACCACCGCCCCATCCAGGCCATACTGCCAACCCAGCAAGGGAGCCACCAGCAACAATGGCAGCACACCCAGTAACCAGTGCGTTGCCACCTTGAGGCCCACCAACAGCGGCAAGGGCGCCGGTGCCAGCAACCACTGCTCCAGTGATCCATCGGCCATGTCGTTCTCGAACAGTCTGTGCTGCCCCAGCAGCACAGCCAGCAAGGCCGCAACCCACACGATGCCTGGTGCAATCTGCCTCAGCAAGGCCGCGTCGGGCCCCAATGCTAAAGGGAAAAGACTGCCCACCAGCACGAAAAAGAACAGCCCACCCAAAACATCTGAAGGCCTTCTTGCGGCCAATTTCAACTCTCTTGCAAACACAGCTCTCAGCAAACAGCCACCCGCTCATTCTTTGATGCAGCGTGCGACAAATCCAGGACCGTCAACCGGGATGCTGGCAACACCAGATTGCGGTGCGAAGCCACCACGGCCATTCCACCCGAGGCCAGGTGCTGCTCCAGCGCTTCGCCTAAATATTGCTCGCCCTGGACATCCAGGCAGTTATCAGGTTCGTCCAGCAACCACATTGGGCGCTCGCCCAACAAAACACGGACTAACCCCAGCCGCCGACGCTGCCCCTGGGACAGCCGACCAAAAGGCCGTGCGACAACTCCCGTCAGCGACAAAGCCTGTAAAGCAGCTTGCACTCGTGCTTCATTCCACTGCACAGCCATCAGATCCAGCGCAAAGCGCAGATTCTCCATTCCTGTCAAGGCGTCGCTCATTCCCGCTTGATGCCCCATATAGGCCAGCTGCCGCTGGTAGGCGGGATCACGAGGTGACAGTGTATTGCCACACCACTGAAGGCTTCCCGCACGCCATGGAAGCAGGCCGGCCAGACAACGCAGCAGGCTGCTCTTGCCTGCCCCGTTATGACCTCTAAGCATCAGCAGTTGACCGGCACCGAGTTCCAAGCCCAGATCGCGCAGCACCACTCGGCCGCCGCGCGCACAACCCAGGCCGGATATGGAAAGCAACCTGGAAGCAGCCATGCCCAAGCCATTCATACCGTTACTGCACCGAAGCAACCGAAGCGTCAGCTGACCCCGGCACCTTCTGACCTGGCGAGTCGCTTGGTCCCTGCCCGGGGGGAATATGAGGCAGCTTGTGGGCAATACCCTTGTGGCAGTCGATACAGGTTTTTTCCTTGCTGTCCAGATAGGTGCTGTGCATGTTCTGCGCACGCAAACTCTGCCGCGTCAAATCCATGGAGTCGTAGTTATGGCAGTTGCGACACTCCAGCGAATCGTTGGCCTTGAAGCGAGCCCACTCGTGCTGCGCCAACTCCAGCCGCTTGGCCTCGAACTTTTCAGGCGTATCGATTGTTCCGAAGATCTTTCCCCACACCTCCTTGGAAGCCTGCATCTTGCGAGCGATCTTGTCGGTCCAGTCGTGCGGCACATGACAGTTTGAGCAAACGGCGCGTACGCCCGAACGGTTGGTGTAGTGGATCGTGCTCTTGAGCTCGGCAAACACGTTGTCCCGCATCTCATGGCAACCCGTGCAAAATTTCTCCGTATTCGTCAACTCCATGGCGGTATTGAACGCGCCCCAGAAGAGAATACCGCCAATGAAACCGCCGATAGTCAGAAAGCCCAGACTGAAATGAACGCTGGGGCGCCGGATCACTGCCCAGTAGCGCTTGAGAAGTGTCAACATAGATGAACCTCGTACGCCGCAGCGTCAGTTTTTCTTGGATGCCTTGCCCGACTGGGACTGCAGGGCCTTCAGAATCACGGTGTCCACGTCTTCGAAGGTGTTGCTGACTATGGGGCGGACGGCGTCTTGGGCTACATGGCATTGTTGGCAGAAGTAGCGTCGCGTGGATACCTGCCCCAACATGCGCCCGTTACGATCCATATAGTGCGTTACCGATACCGGGATGGCCTGCGAGACCTCGGCCTTGGTTCGCGAGTGGCAGTCCATGCACTTGTTGAAGTTCTTGTCTACCTGATAGCCGTCAACACGATGAGGAATCGTGGGAGGTTGCCAGGTGTAGTTGCGCGTGCGGCGCACGTCGTCGTTGATCGCATTCCCCAGCACGGGCGGTTTGGTTGCCTGCATGATGGGCGTAGGGCCTCGCGCCGCGTCATAAAAGGTCTCAGCGACAGCAGATGGCGCCCATCCCATACCTATATTGAGCATGAGCAACATGCCCACAATACGGGTGAAATTGCGGAAGAAGTTCATGGTCAAACTCCCTTTAGTCAAACCTTCGTGACCTTCACAGCGCACTTCTTGAAGTCCGTCTGCAACGAAATCGGGTCGGTTGCATCCAGCGTCACCTTGTTGATCAACTGGCTGGCGTCAAACCAGGGTACATAGACCAATCCGCGTGGTGGCTTGTTGCGACCGCGAGTCTCGACGCGCGTGCGCATGGCGCCACGCCGCGAGGACACTTCCACTTCGCTACCACGGCGCACGCCCAGCGCCTTGGCATCGTCGGGATGCATGTAACACAGTGCGTTAGGCACGGCACGATGCAGTTCAGGTACGCGCCGGGTCATGGAGCCCGAGTGCCAGTGCTCAAGCACTCGGCCCGTAGATAGCCAGAATGGGTAATCCTTGTCCGGAGCCTCTGCCGGGGGCTCATACGGCAATGCAAAAATGTTGGCCTTGCCGTCGGTATTGCCGTAGAACTGGTAGCCCGTACCGGCCTTCACATAGGGGTCAGAGCCTTCCCGGTAACGCCAGAGGGTTTCCTTGCCGTTGACCACGGGCCAGCGCATGCCCCGCACCTTGTGATATTGGTCGAAGGGTGCCAAATCATGACCATGGCCACGACCGAACGAGGCGTACTCTTCGAACAGGCCTTTTTGCGGATAAAAGCCAAAGGCCTTGGCCTCATCATTTTCATAGGCAGGATCCATCTCAGCCAATGGAAATTTGTCCACGTTGCCGTTGCGGTACAGCACCTCGAACAAGGTCTTTCCGCGCAATTGCGGCTTCTTGGCCAGTAGCTCCTCGGGCCAGACTTCCTCAACTTTGAAGCGCTTGGAAAACTCCATCAACTGCCACAGGTCAGAGCGTGCCTCACCTGGAGCTTCGACCAGTTGGTGCCAAAAGTGAGTGCGACGCTCTGCATTGCCATAGGCGCCTTCCTTCTCGACCCACATGGCCGATGGCAAGATCAGATCAGCGGCCACCGCTGTGACTGTAGGATAAACATCTGAGACCACCACGAAATTATCGGGATTGCGGTAGCCCGGATAGCCTTCCTGCGCCAGGTTGGCACCAGCCTGGATGTTGTTGTTGACCATTACCCAGTAGGCATTGAGCCTTCCGTCCTTGAGTGCACGGTTTTGTTCCACAGCGTGGTAGCCGGGCTTGGGCGGAATCGTGCCTTCGGGCAGTTTCCAGATAGTTTCGGCGGTCTTGCGATGCTCGGGATTCGTCACAACCATGTCCGCAGGTAGGCGGTGCGAGAAAGTACCCACCTCACGGGCCGTTCCGCAGGCTGAAGGCTGCCCTGTCAGCGAGAACGGGCTATTGCCGGGTGTTGCGATCTTGCCCAGTAGCAGATGGATGTTGTAGACCATATTATTGGCCCAGGTACCACGCGTGTGCTGGTTGAAACCCATTGTCCAAAACGACATCACCTTGCTGTTGGGGTCTGCGTAGAGTTCAGCTAAAGCCTTGAGGCGGTTAGCTGGAACGCCCGTAAGCTTCGTCGTGTAATCAAGCGTATAGGTAGATACGAACTTGGCGTACTCCTCATAGCTTATGGGCTTTGCGCCATTGGGATCGTTGGCGTTTTTAGCAGCCTTCTGCAGTGGATGCTCGGGACGCAGACCATAGCCGATGTCAGCGTTGCCGAGCTTGAAATTGCAGTGCTTGGAGACGAAGTCCTTGTTAACTCGCCCCGTGCTGATGATGTGGTTGGCGATGTAATTGAGAATGGCCAAGTCGGTCTGAGGCTTGAAAGTCAGAGACATGTCAGCCAGCTCGTACGAACGGTGCTCGAAGGTCGACAGCACCGCCACCTTTACACCAGGCGTGGACAAACGCCGATCAGTCACGCGCGTCCACAGCACCGGATGCATTTCAGCCATGTTTGAGCCCCAGAGCACAAAGGCCGTCGCAGCCTCGATGTCGTCATAACAGCCCATGGGCTCATCCATGCCGAAGGTGCGCATGAAGCCCGTCACAGCAGATGCCATGCAATGCCTGGCATTGGGATCGATGTTGTTCGAGCGAAAGCCGGCCTTGAACAACTTGGAGGCAGCATAGCCCTCCCACACCGTCCACTGGCCGGAGCCGAACATGCCCACGGCATCGGCACCCTTGGCCTTAAGCGTCTTTTTGAACTGCTCTGCCATAACGTCGAAGGCAGTATCCCAAGAAACCTGCTGGAATTCGCCGTCCTTAGCATAGCTACCATTCTTCATGCGCAGCAGTGGCTTGGTTAAACGGTCACCTCCGTACATGATCTTAGAGAGGAAGTAACCCTTGACGCAGTTCAGCCCTCGGTTGACCTCGGCCTCAGGGTCACCTTGCGTGGCAACCACTCGGTTGTTTTTGACGGCAACCATGACGCCACACCCCGTTCCACAAAAGCGGCATGGTGCTTTGGACCACTTCAGATCAGTGGCTGTTGCACCTACATCTTGGGACAGAACTTCTATGGGGATGCCTGCAACCGCACCTGCAGCAGCAGCCGCAGATTGACGGACAAAATCACGCCTAGTGCTAGTCATGTGTCACCTCTTGGTTTAACGACTGCCAGTTCTCAACGTGCTGGTAAACCAGGGATGCGTTGATCACACCATCAAGCTGCTCGATTTGAGATACGCGATCAAGTATTTCCCCTGCATGGGGAGCCTCCAAGGTAATCACCAGCTTGCCGGCTGGATGACTTCCATGAATCTGAGCGCCTTTGATCGTTACGATTCCAGCGACTACCTGCTCCAACGCTTTGGGGAGCACATGCACAACCAAGCTGGTGATATGCAAGTCCGTATTAGCGTCAAGGGGCTCAGATTTTTCATGCATGTGGCGGTCCACCGATGATCATCTGATAAAACCAGATCGCGAAACCGTATGCAGCAATGAGTACAGCGGCCAATATAGGAGCCATAACAACTGCAAGAAATGCGAAGCTACGCAATTCCTCGGCACGAGTCGATTCAGACTGAGATTCTGTCATTAGCAATCTCCCTTAGCTTGGATACCTAAGCATCCGTGATTTGGCGATAGAGATCAGACAACGAAACTTTGACACCAGACTACACACAAATGCGCTCTAAAACAAGGCACTTCTCAATTCCTTGAGCTGCATCAACTCCAATGTCGCGAGGCGTTGTTGCATGCCTGCGCCAGTGGCACAAGTTGCACATAGGTATTGATGCCCAGACATTGCAGGTCAGGGCCATCTGAATGACTTCAAACGATGTGAGCGATGCTTCTTGCCTGACCTGCTGCAGCAGGAAGAAGTGGCTCCGGTTTTTCGAACAAATAGCTAAACGAGATCATTCCGTAAAAATGGCCTCAGTCCACTCAACCTCAATCGGATTTATGCAACAGCGCCCCCCATCACAGTTATGGCACTCTGCCTAAACCTCCTGTGCGTTGCTGCTTGATTCAGTCAACCTATGGAGAGTCTTATGGCCA
>NZ_JAVXSJ010000040.1:0-20775 GCF_036643215.1 Comamonas sp.
GTGGTGCGGTAGCGGGACGTGGAACTGCGAGGCTTGCTCATGCGGCGAGCCTAGCAGCTCGCACAGGCTGATTTATGCAACAACGCCGTTTGAGCATGCTCCGCCGTCAACAACAATGCCGCCCTTTCCTCCGGTGTCACCGGCCTGCCATAGATACCTTACGCAGCTTTATCTATCAGCAGATCAACGGGGCTTGAATGCCCACCTAGCTCCTGCGCAGCAGATAAATATCCATGATCCAGCCGTGCAACTGGCGGGACTGCTGGCGCTTGGCGCTGATGCTGCCCTTAATCTCGGCCAGTCGCCCTTGCATCAATATTTGCTGCGGCATGCCCAAATAAGCACCCCAGAAAATATCGATATCAGGCTCTGTCAACTGCTCGTAAGAAGCCTGTCCATCAAGCATTACTACCAGCGTATTAATGCCCTGCGGCCAGCCAGATTCGCGCAATTGCCGCCCCGTTGTCACCAGAAATGGAGCGCCGATTTCATTGAGAGCAATGCCATGCGCGCTGCACAGTACCTGCATGGAGGTGATGCCCGGTACCACGTGTATCTGGGCCTTGTTCAAGCCCAGTCGGGATGCAATGCGCAAGGTGCTGTCGTAGAGTGCAGGATCGCCCCACACTAGCAACGCAACGCGGCCAGAGCCTGCAGGCAGATGCGCCTGCAGGCATTCATTCCAGCGCTGGGCAATGGCGTCATGCCATTCATCGACCTGCTGGTCATAGTCATCGCCTTGCTGGCGGCGCACAGGCATATCGAAATGCGCGATACGCTGCTCCTGCACGCCCAGGCTCTGCAAAAGCGTCAGGCGCACCTGCGCTAGCTCGGCCTTACTGTCTTCCTTGTGCGGCAGCAGCACCAGATCCGCTTGCCCAATAGCCTTCTCGGCCTGGCGCGTGATGTGGTCGGGGTTGCCAGTCCCGATACCAATGAGAAACAGCTCCAGCATCAGTTAGCCTCGGTTCCGGAAGGAAATCTGGGCTCGTCGCCACGCGGGCGGTAGCGTCGGTCATAGTCATCGGCATAGAGACGACTCAGGCCAAAGCCCTGCTGACTCAGCGTACGTCCCACCAGAATCAAGGCGCTGCGCTGCAATGCATTGGCCTGAGCCGCTACAGCAATCTCCCCCACCGAGGTGCGTACCACTCGCTCATCGGGCCAAGAGGCACGCCAGACAATCGCCGCCGGGCAATCGGCTCCGTAGTGAACCAGTAACTCCTGCTGCACCTGTTGCGCCACATGGACAGACAGGTGAATGGCCAGCACCGCCCCGGTCGCTGCAAAGGCGGCCAGAGTTTCACCGTCAGGCATGCTGGAGGCGCGCCCCGAGGTACGCGTGAGCACCACCGACTGGCAAGAGCCTGGCAAGGTCAGCTCCGCCTCCAGCGCTGCAGCTGCCGCGCTGAACGAGGGCACGCCCGGCGTCACCGAATACGGAATCTCCAGCTCGCGCAGACTACGCAATTGCTCGCCCATGGCCGACCAGATGCTGAGATCACCCGAATGCAGGCGCGCCACATCCAGGCCTTGTGCATGGGCTGCTGCCATCTCTGCCACGATGTCTTGCAGCGACATCGGCGCAGTGTTGATCAGGCGTGCGCCTACAGGGCAATGCCCAAGCAGCTCGGCAGGCACCAGAGAGCCAGCGTACAAACACACGGGGCAGGCAGCCAGTAGATCGCGCCCTCGTACCGTGATCAGATCCGCAGCGCCGGGGCCTGCGCCAATAAAGTGAACTGTCAAGAAATAACTCCTGTTTCAAAGGAAGGGGAAGCCGGCGCAAAGCCCGTCACACAGGCAATCGCCAGCGTGGCCTGTCGATCCGAGGACACGACGCGCGGCAAAACCAACTGAGTTTTGGGTGGCACAGGCAAGGTATCTGCTACATATTCAGGTGCACACAGCCATTTCTGCATAAGCGTTTCCACCCCAATTAAGCTCAAGGCCTCAGAAACGCTGCCGCAACCAAACCGCTGCTGCACGCGTGCAGATTCTGTCTGCGTTCTGATCGCTTGAATGCAGGCCTCCTCGCACACCAGCAACTCGGAGCCTGGCGTTTGCTCTTCCGCCCAAGCCACGAATTCAGCCCAAGCAGGAGTTTGCGCTCGGGTCTCCAGCAAGGCATGAGTCCAATGCGCATGCGCCATCTGTGACACTGAAAGTGCCTGATGCACCTGCAACCAACAGCTAGAAAAAGACTGCTGCACAGCACTGGATTTGAAGCCCCAGCCAGCGACCAGATGCATCATGTCTGCCATAGCCACTGCACCACAGGTCTGGCAGCTTGCCAGGACTGCATGCGCCCTAGCGGAACGGCTTCGCTCCACTGCAGCTGCAGCAGTTGCCCGCCGTGCTGGCGATGCAGCTCCATGAGCAGCGCCTGCGTTTCCAGTGCTACGGCATTCACGACCAGTCGCCATGGCGCATGCAAACGCTTGCGCAAGGCGTTGAACAAATTCAGATCAAAACCACCACCCACAAAAACCGCCTGTGGCTGCGGGCCAAGCTTATCCAGCAGGGTCAAGGAATCGCCATGAACCACCTTCAACGGCACCGCATAGCGCTCGGCGTTTCGCTCAATGCCCGCCACCCGCGCCGCATGCTGCTCCACGCAAACTGCCCGACCACCGGCCAAGCACCACTCCACCGAGACCGAGCCAGAACCCGCACCCAGATCCCATAGACATTCGCCATGGCGAGGTGCCAGCGCTGCCAGAGTCATGGCGCGCACGGGGCTTTTGGTGATCTGGCCGTCATGCACAAACTGATCGGTGCTGCGGCCCGCCACCTGAACAAAACCATTCCCACCGCGTGCTTCAAAGGCCGCTGATACCGGGGCTGAAGCGGGGTCGTTATCTAGCTGCTGAGCGAGCTGATTGGCAAGGCCGTGGCGCATCGTCTGCTCCTCACCTCCTGCCTGAGAGACAAGCCACATGGGGCTATCACCCCAGCCTTGCTCCGCCAGCCAGAGCGCCAGTTGCCGAGCCGCCGGGCCGTCGCGCAGCAGGCAGATAAAACGCTGCCCCTCTGCCAGCAAAGCAGTCAATGTCTCCAGAGGCCGCGCGTGCAATCCCAGACAATGGGTATGTTCCTGCGACCAGCCCAGATCTCCTGCAATCCAGGAAAACGTAGAAGGCTGCGGATAATTGCGCCACTCGCCCACTTCAAGGTGCTTGGACAGCGATGCGCCCGCGCCGAAATGAAAGGGATCGCCTGAAACCAGGACAGCCACTTTTTCCTGGTGGCGCAGCTGCAGCACAGGCTCCACACTGAAAGGTAGAGGCCAAGGGTGACCACGCTCACCCACCTGCCCCAGAGCCAGATGACGTGGACTGCCGAACACTACGCTGGCATCATCAAGCGCCTTCCGAGCGGCTGCACTCAAAGCATCGCGCCCGGATGGATGTATACCGATTATCGAAAGCCACGGATTGGCCATGACCCAAGTTCTCCTGTTAGGCGGCACGTTTGATGCCTATCTCTTGTCCACCCGCCTGCATGAAGCCGGTATCCAAGCCATTTACTCGTATGCCGGTGCCACGCAGACTCGCCGCCAACCCGCCCTGCCCAGCCGGGTTGGCGGGTTTGGCGGTGTGGAAGGCTTGATGCACTATCTGCGGGAGCAGCAAATCAGCCATGTGATTGATGCCACACACCCGTTTGCCGCGCAGATGAGCCGCAACGCGGTTGCCGCCTGCAAGGCGCTGGGCATTCCGCTGCTGTCCATGGAGCGCCCGGCCTGGCAAGCGCAGACCGGTGATCAATGGACGCATGTGCCCGATATGGCCGCCGCGGCTGCAGCGCTGCCCTCCAGGCGCAAGAATGTTTTCCTGGCCATTGGCCGCAAGCAGCTGCCGGCCTTCAGCGACCAGGCTGGGCTGCATCACTTTTTGCTGCGCGTGATTGACCCGGTGGGTGTGGCCTTGCCTGCATCCAACTGCACGCTGCTGATTGCACGTGGCCCGTTTCAGCTGGAGGGCGAACTGGCTCTGCTGCAGCAGCACGCCATAGCCTGCGTGGTCAGCAAAAATGCGGGCGGCACCGACACCTATGCCAAGCTCGAAGCGGCAAGGCAGCTGCAGATTCCCGTCATCATGGTCGACCGGCCCTTCTTGCCCGCGCGCGAGCAATGCGAGACACCGCAGCAGGCCATGGAATGGTTGAAGCGCTGGCACTGAGCGTTAGCGGCTGTCCGCCACTCCATAGCTGCGCGGCGTATAAACATAACGGCCGACCTGTCGCGTCTGGCTGTTGCCCACAATGACCACGGTGCGCATATCGGCCATCTCGGCCCGCACATCCTGTAGCGGTACCACGCGCAGCGCTTCATCGGCATGACTGACATTGCGCGCAAAACAGATCAAGCGCTGAGGCTCGCATTCATCTTTGAGAACCCGCAGTGCCCTCTCAAAGCCCTCGGGCCGAGATTTCGAGCATGGGTTGTAGAAAGCCATGGCAAAATCGGCTTGCGCTGCCAGCCTGATGCGGCGCTCGATCACCGCCACAGGCTTAAGGTTGTCCGACAGGTTGATGGCGCAAAAATCATGGCCCAACGGGGCGCCCAGTCTTGCCGCCGCAGCCAGCATGGCCGTGATGCCGGGTTGCACATCAATATCCACGGCCGCCCAGCGCGCCAACTCTTCAGGCACGGCCTCATCCAACACCTCGAACACCGCGCTGGCCATGGCAAACACACCCGGGTCGCCCGATGACAGCATCAGCACCTTCCGGCCTTGTGCGGCCAGATTCAAGGCACTGCGTGCGCGCCCCAGCTCTTCGCGGTTGTCACTGCCATGCAGTGTCAGATGACCCAGGCCCGACAGACGTTCGACATAAGGAAAATAGCCAAACGCATCTGTAGCGCCTGCAATAGCAGTGCGCACGCTGTCCGTTAGCAGCGCGTCGGCTCCGGGCCCCAGGCCCACGACGCGAAGGCTGCCGCACTGTGTTGCAAGGTTTTGCATAGACGGCCCTTACATGTCATTGGCCGGGCGTCGCCCCTGCCCATGAACAATCACGATGGCAAAGTACGGGCAACGCTCGGGCGCATCGCGCAAGGGCATGACTTGCTGGTCCGCCATGGTTCCGTTGATCACCAGCCAGCCCTGGTCAAGCTTGCCCAGCTCGGTCAGCAGTCCGCGAATACGGCCCAGGTGCCGCCCCACCTTCATGATGACCAAGGCATCAGAGCGCTCCATGTGCTGACGTAGCTGAGCGTCGGGCAAAGTAGCTGGCAGCACGCTCATGACGTCGTCGCCCCAGGTGACAGGAATCCCCGTCGCATGCCAGCAACCCACCATGCCCGGAATGCCGGGAAGCACCTCGACCATAACCGAGCCCGCCTGGCGCAGGCGCACATACAAGTGCATGAAGGAGCCGTAGAAAAACGGATCCCCTTCGCACAGCACGACCACATCTTCGTTGCGCGTCAGCTCCGTCAGCCTTGACTGCCAGCCCAGATAAAAACCCGAGAGCTGCGCGATGTAGCGCGGGTCGTCATGCGGAATCTCGGTGGTCACCGGGTACTCCATCGGGTACTCGGTCACCTCTGCATGCAGCATGCCATTGACCAGTTGCCGCGCCTTGCCAGGGTGACCACGCTTGCGAAAGAAAGCCACATGCCGCGCGTTGCGTAGCAGTCGATCGGCCTTGACGCTCATGAGTTCCGGATCGCCGGGACCGAGTCCCACACAGATGATTTTTCCACGATTCATGATGCGTCCTTCACTCGATCACGCTGCCCAGCGCATTGACGGCAGCCACCGTGATGGCAGAGCCTCCTAACCGCCCCTTCACCACGGCATAGGGAATGCCCCCCCATTGCTCAAGCGCATCCTTGGACTCCATCGCCCCCACAAAGCCCACCGGGCAGCCGATGATGGCTGCCGGGCGCGGGCAGTCAGGGTCTTGCAGCATATTGAGCAGATGAAAAAGCGCAGTGGGGGCGTTGCCAATGGCCACCACGGCGCCTGCCAGATGGGGGCGCCACAACTCCAGCGCTGCGGCGCTGCGGGTGTTACCCATCTGCTTCGCCAAATCGGGCACAGCGGCATCGTTCAAGGTGCAGATGATGGGGTTGCTGGCGGGCATGCGCTTGCGCGTGATGCCTTCGCTGACCATGCGGGCATCGCAAAGAATGGGGGCACCGCGCTGCAGCGCCGCCTCGGCCGCCACCGCAAAGTCGGGCGAGAAGCGGATATGCGCAGCCAGCTCGACCATGCCTGCGGCATGAATCATGCGGCAAGCCACACGCTCTTCCAGTGCGGTAAAGCGCTTCAGATCGGCTTCGCGGCGAATGATGGCGAAGGACTGCCGGTAAATCTCTTCACCTTGGGTTTCGTATGTGTAGGTCATGAATGAGGGTCGAAATATGGCTCGGCTCTTGACGCAATGCCTGAGTCGAAATTTGAGAAAACGGTTGCCGGGGCAGATTCGGCCAGCTCAGATTCAGCAGCGCTTGCCCTGAGTCACCACCGGCTGGTGCCTCGGTTGCAATCAAGACTGCCGTGGCCTCCGGCGAAAGCGCGCAGCACTTGGCACAGCCGCTGACATGAACATGGGCTTGAGGCTGTACATGGGGTGCCAGTACCAGTGCCAGCTCCCGCGCCGCCAGTAATGCCTGAGTGCATCGCGGTGCCCCGGTGCAGGCGGAGACCCGCAAACGGGCATCGCCTGCCTCAGTGATCCAGTGCGCAGACGAGGAAAACTGCTCAGAAATGACCTCGTCCTCGCAGAACAAAGAGCGCCACGGCGTAACGCGTGTCTCTGTCTGTGGCGGCATGGATTTCACGGTCTCAAGCAAAGCCGCAGCGCTGATTCGTCCCATGGGCACGCCAATCACGCTGCCTGCCTGCTCCCATTGACCAGGCAGGGCAGCAGCACCTGCAACTAGATATCCAGCCCTGAACGCCGCAAGCTCCAGGCACGGCAAATTCAACGCACGCAGCGGCAGCAGCTGCCGCAAACGAGTGAAAGTGGGGGTGGGCATGGGCGCAATAGCTGTGCGCTCTTTGGCAAACCACAGCGCCACCGCCAATGCCGCTGCAACCACTTCGGCTGCGCCGTCAAACGCATACCAGCCAGATTGCTCGCCCAGCGCCAGTCCGTAACGCTCGTCCACCGTCACCCAGACGGATATATCGGCGGCAATACCTCGCATGCGTCGCTGTGCATCATCCACCGCCAAGCCAAACTTACTGGGCAATGCCTGCACTCCCTGACTTTGCAGAGCATTCGGCGAGAGTTGAGCAATCGCTGCCTGCGACAGCAACAAGGCTAGGGCATGGGTCAAGTCCGCATGCTGATAAAAAGGCGTGCAATGCACGGCCGGAGCCTGATCGGCATCGGCATCTGCGGGCACCAGTTGCGCCTCAATCAGCCTGGAGCGAACCATGGGCAGTTGCGCTTCGCTGACGCCGCGCAGCTGCACGCTGCCCAGCCTCGTCAGCTCAATCTCCGGATGAGCACAGGACAGCGCCAGCTCAGCCAGCAGCGTCCATTGCTGGGCGTTGATGGACGCGCAATGCGGGCGCACGCGCACAATCCAGCCGTCCTGCGCCTGCATGGGGGCCCATGCCGTCGGGCACCAGCCCTGTACTTTGATGGCGGCACTCTTATGCATCAATGCCCTCGCCCATGCTGATTCTCTGTGCCTGCCAATGCTCGGCCAGCGCCTGGCAACGTTGCAGCCGCAGCTCATCGAGTTCCAGATCCACAATCGTGCAGCAATCCATGCCCTGCGGCTTCTCGGGCAATTGCGCAAAACGCCCATCGGTCAGCAGCCAGACATGGGTTAAACGATCTGTTTTCTGGATGGCTGGCGCGAGCAACTGCAATCCCGACTCCAGAGGCGTTCCGCCGCTACCGCCCAAAGGCGCAATCCAGCGGTCATTAAAGGCCTGAGCCTTGCCGGGCCTGGCCAGCCAATAAGCACCCTGACCGCCAAAGCTGATCACCCCGACATGCTCGCGATCGCGATACGCCTGCTGCATCAAGGCCAGCAAACAGCCTTTGGCCCGGGCCAGCTTGCCCGCACGCAGCATGGAAGCCGACATATCGAGCAGCACCAGATGCACAACGGCAGAGCCTGCCCCATGTTTGCGATAGCGGAAATGCTCTGAAGCCAAGGCTTGCGCACCTTTGCAAGCCAGAGTCCTGACCCAGTCCATACGCTGATGATTGATGGCTTGCGACCGCCCTTTCAATACAGGGCTTGGTCCGCGCCCTGTTCTGGTGTTACCGGGATGAACAGGACGCGTCAGGCTTTTTTTGTGTTTAGCGGCCTTAACTCTTTAATGGCTTGAATCCCGACTTGCTGCGGCGCGGCCATGCCGCCCCAGCCGTCGGAGTCCGCAGTGCCGCCGCTACCCTGTGCAGCATCGGTAGATGCTGCAGACGGTTCGGGTTGGTTCTGGCCTTGCGAATTTTCGGGCGGCGACTGCGGATTTTCAGCAGAAGGAACCGGTGGGTGAACCTGAGGATGACGGCGATGGGCCAAGGCCAGCTCTGCCACCTTGGTCACGTCAGAACCCGCCACCTCGGCGCGCCCCTGCAAGGCCGCATGTGCACGAGCGGCGCGCAGCATGACCAGATCGGCACGGACCCCTTCGACTTGCGCCTGCTGGCAGAGATCGGCCACCTGATCGAACACCGACTCAGGCCAGCTCACTGCATCAAGCCTTGCTCTGGCCTGAACCACCTGAGCGGCCAGTTGCGCTTGGGCATCGGCATGACGGGCAACAAACAAGGACGGATCCGCATCAAACGCCATGCGGGTGCGAACAATGCGCTTGCGGGCCTGTGCATCAGGCACGTTAGCCAAGCGCACAAAAAGGCCGAATCGATCCAGCAGTTGCGGGCGCAGCTGGCCCTCTTCCGGGTTCATGGTACCCACCAGAGCGATGCGGGCCGCATGCTGATGCGATACACCATCGCGTTCGACGCGATTGATGCCGCTGGCACTGACATCCAGCAGCAGATCCACCAAACCATCGGGCAGCAGATTGACCTCGTCCACATACAGCAGGCCCTGATGCGCCTGTGCCAGTAAACCGGGCTTGAATTGCACTTCGGAATGCTTGAGCGCGGCCTGCAAATCCAGCGAGCCCTGCAACTGCTCCTCGGTCGTACCCAGCGGCAGGTTCACAAAGCGGCCTGCGGGCAACAAGTCGGCCAGCGCACGGGCCGCCGTGGACTTGGCGGTACCCCGCGGCCCTTCTACCAGCACGCCGCCCAATAGCGGGTCTACCGCCAGCAGCAGCAAAGCCAGTTGCAACTGAGGCTGGCCTTCAATCGCCGTGAACGGGAAACACGGCATCTCGTTTTTGGGTGCAGCGCTCATCGCATCTCCAGCATCTGCTCTGTCTGCAGCAAATGCTGCTCCAGCATAGGTTGATAGTCCGCAGCGTCCTGCCACAAGCCACGCTGAATGGCTTCCAGCAGGCGCTCACACATGCCTTGAAAGGCCTGCGGGTTGTGCTTTTGCATGAAGGCCCGGGTGTGCTCATCGCTCACAAAGGCATCGGTGACCCGGGCATATTGGTCATCGCGCACCACACGGGCCGTGGCGTCAAAGGCAAACAGATAGTCCACCGTGGCGGCAATCTCAAAAGCACCTTTGTAGCCATGGCGCTTGACGCCATCTATCCATTTGGGATTGGTCACGCGAGAGCGCACCACGCGGCTGATCTCCTCCTGCAACGTGCGCATGCGCGGCGATTCAGGGTTGCTGTGATCCCCAAAGTACAGGGTCGGCTGCTGGCCGCTGAAGTGGCGCACCGCCGCCGCCATGCCGCCCTGAAACTGGTAGTAGTCGTCAGAGTCCAGCAGATCATGCTCGCGGTTGTCCTGGTTGTGCACCACCAGTTGCATATCGGAGAGCCGGCGCACAAAGGTCTCGGGCACGGCCGTGCCGTCATCCTTTTGCCCATAGGCATAGGCGCCCCAGTTGCGATAGGCCGTGGCC
This sequence comes from Comamonas sp., assembly GCF_036643215.1. Classification (GTDB taxonomy): domain Bacteria; phylum Pseudomonadota; class Gammaproteobacteria; order Burkholderiales; family Burkholderiaceae_C; genus Comamonas. The sequence goes on from NZ_JAVXSJ010000040.1 coordinate 9,971, forward strand.
AGGTCTTCGTCGCTGTCCCAGTTGCGGCCGTCTATCAGACCCTGCAAACCCGCGCCATAGCTGCCGGGCTTGGCACCAAAGACACGCATGCCAGCCTGATGGCGGGCATCCGCCTGCTCCATGCCCTGCGCGCTCAGCAGCTGAGCCTCACGCAGCACGCGCGCCCGGATGGGGTTGGTGAATTCGTCCTCGTCCTCAAGAGCTGCGACCTTCTGCACGGCGGCATCAAACAGGCGAATAACATTGGTGAACGCATCGCGAAAGAAGCCGGATACGCGCAGCGTCACATCCACGCGCGGACGCCCCACCACCGACATGGGCAGCACTTCGAAATCACTGACCCGCCAGCTGCCGTCCGCCCAGGTCGGGCGCACGCCCAGCAAAGCCAAGGCCTGGGCGATATCGTCGCCGCCGGTACGCATGGTGGCCGTGCCCCAGACCGACAGGCCGATGGACTTCGGATATTCGCCATGCTCTTGCGCATACTTTTCCACCAGCAAATTGGCGGATTTCAAACCCAGCGTCCAGCTCGTAGGTGTGGGGACAGAGCGCGTATCGACCGAGAAAAAATTGCGCCCGGTGGGCAGCACATCGGGCCTGCCACGCGTGGGGGCACCGCTGGGGCCTGCCGAAACAAAGCGCCCAGCGAGACCGCGCATCAGCTGCAGCAACTCCTGCGGACCACATTGATTGAGGCGCGGGCGCAGGTCTTGCTCCACGCGCTGCAGCACCGCATGGGTTTGAACGAAATCAGGTTCTAGCGCTTGATGGACAAGCGCATCACGCTCCAGTATCGATAGCGCAAGCAGCTCCAGCCGCTCGCGCGTATCGCCGGTATTGCGCCAGCTTTGCTCATCCATCTGCACCAGCAATGCCGGGCGATTGCCGGTCCATGGCTGCGCCCAGTCGGCATCCAGCGGATCAAAGTCAGCACCGAGCTTCAAATCCTGCGCCAAGGCGCGAATCAGGCTGGCATGGCTGCCCTTGCCATTGCCCACGGGGTGGCGCGCCAGCGCCAGCAAGGTGTCGCGCTCCAGTCGGTCCTGCGGCGAGCAGCCAAAGATATGCAGGCCGTCGCGTATCTGGCTTTCTTTGAGCTCACACAGATAGGCATCGGTCTTGTTGAGCAAAAGCTGCTCGTCCTCTTCCGATCGCGGTGCGGCCAGTCCCAGGTCCTGGTGCAGGTCGTGGGTCACGATGTGCTCCAGAATCTGCTTGCGCAGCAGCTTGGCACGTCGCCCGTCCAGCGTCACCGCTTCGTAGTACTCGTCCACCATGCGCTCCAGATCACGCGTCGCGCCATAGCTTTCGGCCCGCGTCAGCGGCGGCATCAGGTGGTCAATGATGACGGCTTGGGCACGGCGCTTGGCCTGCGTTCCCTCACCCGGATCATTGACGATGAAGGGGTACAGATGCGGCATGGGCCCAAAGACCAGATCCGGCCAGCAGGTCTGGGAAAGGGCCACGCTTTTACCCGGCAGCCATTCCATATTGCCGTGTTTGCCCACATGCACAAAAGCATCTGCGGCCCATGCGCTGCGCAGCCAGAAGTAAAACGCCAGGTAGTAATGCGGCGGCACCAGATCGGGGTCGTGGTAGCTGGCCATGGCATCGAGCTGGTAGCCGCGCGCGGGCTGTATGCCCACAAACACCTGCCCCAGACGCAGGCCCGCAATCATGAAGCGGCTGTTGCGCAGCATGGGGTCTTGCTCGGGCGTTCCCCAGCGCTGCAGAACAGCTTGCCGGTTTTCATCGGGCAGGCTGTCAAAAAAACGTTGATAGCTCTCCAGATCCAGACTTTGCCAAGCGGGCCGCAGCTGCCAGGAATCCGGATCGTTGGTCACACCATGCTGAAGCAGTTCCATCAGCGCATCGCCATCGGCAGGCAAGGCATCCAGCGCATAGCCCTGACGGTCCAGCTCCTGCAGGATTTGAATGACAGAGGCCGGTGTATCCAGCCCGACGCCATTGCCGATGCGCCCTTCCTTGGTCGGGTAGTTGGCCAGAATCAGCGCCAGGCGTTTGTCGGCATTGGGTTTGGCGCGCAGGTCGCACCAGCGCTTGGCCAGCTCCACCACAAAGCCCATGCGTTCTGCATGCGCCTGGTACTGCACCACATCCGACTGCGTGAGTTCGCTGCGATGCGACAGCCCCTTGAAGCTGATGGCCCGCGTGATGATGCGGCCATCCACCTCGGGCATGGCGACATGCATGGCGATGTCGCGTGGCTGCAGACCATGCGCATCGTTGAGCCAGCTTTGCTCGTTGCCGCCCGACAGAATCAGTTGCAGCACCGGAATATCACCGGCCAGCGCATGATCGCCCGGGGCTTCCAGAGATGACTGAGAAAACGCCGTGGTGTTGAGAATCAGCGCAACCTGATGCTCGGCGCAGAGGCCGTGCAGCATCTCCAGGCAGGCCGCATCCTTAAGTGACAGCAGTGCCAATGGCAAGGGGTTTAAGCCCTTTGCCAGCAGTTGCGCGCACAAAGAATCAAAAACCTGGGTGTTGCCAGACTGCAAATGCGCGCGGTAGAAAACCACCAGCACCACGGGTGCGCCAGCTTGCCAGCGCATGCCCCTGCCCGTACCTTGCTGCCAGTCCTGCACCGAAGCGCGCCCATCCGGGTGATACACCGAGACGGCAGGCAGCGGTCTTGGCGGCAAGGGCTGTTGCTGACCCTGCAAAAATTCGTGCCACAGATAACAGAACAGCTCGCGCGCATTGGCCACCCCGCCCTCACGCAGATAGCGCCACAGCGTGCGACATTGCTCTTTGCTGGCCGTGCTTTTTTGCAGCAGATTCAGGTCTTCGGTGGTATCGCCAGAGAACATCACCAGCGCTATGCCCTTGCTGCGGCAAATTTCGCGCACGCGATCGGTGCCATAAGGCCAGTAGCTTTCACCGCCCAGGTGGTCAATCACAATGACCTTGGCATGCTGCAGCACCTCGTCGACATACAGATCGACCGAGGCAGGCTGGCGCAAATACATCAGATTGGCAAGGCGCACCGTCGGCAACTGCTCGCCGTTCACTCCCGATTGCAGCTGCGCATACGCATCGGCCAGCAGCGCCAGCGTGGTATCCGCCGCGCTCAGAATCACGATCTGGCCGGGCGTCTGCTCCATGCTGGCAACAAAGGCTTCATCATCGACAAAGCCACCGGGTTGAACGGCAAGCAGATGCATCAGATCGCTCCGACAGACAGGGCGTTCAGCTCGGCAGTGATGGCGCTTTCATCAAGGTCATGACCGATGAAGACCAGATATGTCTGACGCGCTTCGTCTGCGCGCCACATGCGGTCAAAGTAGCTATCAAAGCGCTTGCCCACGCCATGCACCACCAGTCGCATAGGCTTGCCTGGCAAAGCCACAAAGCCCTTGATACGGTAGACCGTGTGCTCAGCCACAATCTTTTCCATGGCCTGAAACAGGGCTTCGCGCTCAAGCTCGGGCAGCTTGATGACGATGGAGTCAAAGTCGTCGTGGTCATGCTCATCATGGGCATGACCTTCTTCGTGCTCATGGTGACCTATGCGCTGGTCGATCGTTTCCTCAGATGCGCTGGACAGACCCAGCACCACATCCAGATCAATACGGCCATGGTCGGCGGCCACAATCTTGACCTGCGCAGGCACTTCCTCGCGCACGATTTCTTCGACCCGGGCGCGATCTTCGGCGCTGGCCTGATCCAGCTTGCTCAGCACCACCAGGTCGGCAGAGATCAGCTGGTCTTCAAACAGCTCATGCAGCGGCGATTCATGATCAAGATTTGGGTCCTGCTTGCGCTGCGCATCCACCGCTGCCGGGTTGGCGGCAAACTGGCCAGCTGCGGTGGCGGGTACGTCGACCACCGTGATCACGGCATCCACCGTGCAGGCGTTCTTGATTTCGGGCCAGTTGAACGCCTGCACCAGCGGCTTGGGCAAAGCCAGACCACTGGTCTCAATCAAGATATGGTCAATCTCACCGCGTCGCTCGATCAGCTCGCGCATGACAGGATAGAACTCTTCCTGCACCGTGCAGCACAGGCAGCCATTGGCCAGCTCATAGAGCTTGCCGCCCTGCTCGCCTGCCTCGCTCGACTCGTCCTCGCAGCCAATCCCGCAGGCGCGCAAAATATCGCCGTCAATGCCCAGCTCGCCAAATTCATTGACGATCACGGCAATGCGGCGGCCATTGGCGTTTTGCAAAATGTGGCGCAACAAAGTCGTTTTACCGCTACCCAGAAAGCCAGTCACGATGGTGGCGGGGATTTTTTGGCTGTTCTTCAAAGCTCTACTCCTGAAATTCAGTTTGAGACGAAGCCGCTGGTTCTTGCTCGTTGTCTCAGCGGCAGTACCGGTTTGCAGTGCATGTGACTCACTCAGGCTCATTCGCTCTTGAGGAACCACCGCTTGTCGTCAAAGGCGCACAGCTCTGCTGCAAAGCCTTTGATGACTTGCGCTACAAAGTTTGGATGAGTGCTGTGCTGCCCATGCGGGCCGACGTCATGGGGCGACCATCAACAGACACAGAGGTACGCCACAGATTTCGCAGAAAACGCAGTGGTATGCGCTTTGCCCAGACGCCATTGAAAAACGACGCCATGCAGCGCTTTGCAGACACGTTGTCTGCAGGCGGTTTGCCGGCTGGCTTGTTTGGATGCGTCATGCATTGCGCATGCGCTTGAATGAACTGTTCGTCCATGCTCTCCCCGAGCTAAAGGCGATAAAACCCATTCCGAGGAGCGAACGACAGCCAGGGAAACCATGAAGTGCATCAGAGTGCACATAGCTTCGCCCGCGAACACCACGCCCCGTGGAACAAGACCGAGAACGAACAGGTCGGTATTCTGGCTCGCCGTCATCCAGCTCACATCACCTTCCCGGTTTTTCAAACCAGTGGTATTTCGATGTGACTGTCAGGCTTACAGCAGCGGGGGCTGCGCCGGAATCATGAAGAACAAGCTTCACTGCACCGGACTTCCCGTTTCAACTGGCCTACTGAAAGGCCAAGTCTCCTGATCGCGTGTTCAGATTATAGAAGGGTACTCACGCAGCACAGGGAAAGACGAAGCAGTGTTACGCGCCAGATTCTTTGATGCAGCGCCAGTTACGCTTGCGGGCCATGAACACACAAGTTTTCATCCACCCGGCCCTGCAGCACATGCTGAGTTAATACCCGCTCAATATCCGCTTCAGCAAGCGGCCCGTACCACGCACCAGCGGGGTAGACAATTATCAACGGGCCATGGTTGCAGGGGAACTGACAGCTGGTTTGCAGCGGCATCACGCGATTTTTAAGGTCGGGCGTATCACGTATCGTTTTGACCAGTTGCGGCCAGAGCTGCACCGAGCCCTTGGCTGCACAACGCGGCCCCACACACCAGAGCACATGATGCAGATGCTCTGGCACAGCAGACCAGCCCGCGGGGTCGCGCTCCCATTGGTCGTCGCCTACAACGGCCGGCACATCAGGCTGGGTCAAGGCATCTTCCACGGTACGCGCCAGCACATCGGCCAGATACGGTGTTTGCAGCAGTGGTTCGGCAAACACAATGCGCGGGCACTGCGCGCCGTCCATGCTCTGCATTTTCTGGGCCTGCCAGCGCATGATGAGCTTGTGCAGCCAGCGGCGCAGCGAAGGCTCGTCAGGCACCATGACCGGCACGATGATGATGGTCTGCGCTTTTGCACACAGATCAAGTGCGTCAGGCAATGCGGGTTGAGAGCGGTCTACAAAAGCAGGTTGTACCAGCAAGGGGGGCCTTCCTTGCTCCGTCAAAGCGGTATGCAGGCGATCTGCCAGCATCGTCAGCTCGGTGGCTCCGTTGGCATAAGCCGCACCACGGCTCAGAAGAATGATGGCCGTGGTGGCGTCGCTTGCGGCAGAGCCTTGAGTCAGTGACGTCATAACAACTCGTCCGGCAGAAATTCAATCAACGGCTTACCGCTGCGCGGGCTGGGGCGCACCAGGGCGCGCACGCCATAGACATCGGCAATGATTTCGGGTGTCAGCACCTCGGACGGCGCGCCCTGTGCAACAAGCACACCATCTTTGAGCAGATACAGCCGGTCGCAGTAATGCGCGGCCAGGGGCAGCTCATGCAGAGCAGCCAATGCCGTCAAGCCCAGACTGCGGATCAGGTTCATCAGCTCAAACTGGTGGCGAACATCGAGATGGTTGGTGGGCTCATCCAGCACCAGCAGCGGTGCCTGCTGGGCCAGCGCACGGGCCATGAGCACGCGCTGCTTTTCGCCGCCGGAAAGAGTGGAGAACATCCGCTCAGACAGGCTTTTGGCATCTACCCTCTCCAGCGCCTGGGCAACGATGTGAAAGTCCTCCGCGCTATCACGGGCAAAAGGCGACTGGTGGGGGGTGCGGCCCATCAGCACCACATCGCGCACCAGCAGCTCGAACTCACTAGTGTTTTCTTGCGCCAGTACGGCCATGGCGCGTGCGTTGTCGCGGGCACTGCTGCGCCAGACATCGCTGCCGTTCACTTGCACGCTGCCGCTGGCGGGTTTGAGGATGCGGTAAATCATGCGCAGCAGCGTGGATTTTCCGCTGCCGTTGGGGCCGAGCAGGCCTACCAGCTCGCCTTGGGCCACATGCAGGCTCACATCGCGCACGATGTGAGCGGCAGCGGCCTGCCAGCATAAATTGCGGGCCTGCAGGTGTGCTGTTGCGGCTGATGCGTTCATGCCACCAGCCTTTCGCGTGCGTTCTTGCGGCACAGCATCCAGACAAAGAAGGGGCCGCCCAGCAAGGAGGTAATGACGCCAACCGGCACCTCCGCTGGGGCAAAGGTAATACGCGAAAACACATCCACCCAGACCAGAAAAATGGCACCTATCAGTGCAGCCACAGGCAGCACGCTGCGGTGCTCCGCACCCACCAGCATGCGCGTGACATGGGGCACGATCAGGCCCACAAAGCCGATTGGCCCGGTCAGGGCCACGAGAACGCCAGTGACCAGCGAAACCAGTACAAACAGCCATCGCCGCGTGCGCGTGGTGTCCACGCCCAGCGTCGCGGCGCTTTCCTCGCCGGACAGCAAGGCGTTGAGCGAGCGTGCCTGCGTCAGCAGCAAGGCAGCACCGATCACCAGCAATGCTGCAGGTAGGCCCAGTTCATCCCAGCGCGTGCCGGCCAGGCTGCCCAGGGTCCAGGTCAGCACCGAGTTGGCCAGCTCGCGCTGATCGGCGGTGAGCACGATGAGACTGGTGATACCGCCCAGGCAATACGCAATCGCCACGCCGCCCAGAATCAGGCGCGAGGCCTGCAAGCGCCCATTGGCATAGGCCAGAAAATACACGGCCGTGCAGGCGGCGAGCGCGCCGCTAAAAGCGCCCAGCGGCAGGGCCAGCTCGCCCGCAAAAGCCAATGCACCAAAGGCAATCACACTGACCGCTCCCACCGATGCGCCGGACGACACGCCCAGCAAATACGGATCGGCCAGCGGGTTACGCACCATGGCCTGCATGGCGACGCCCACCAGTGCCAGGCCCGCGCCGACTAGGGCCGCAAGCAGCACGCGCGGCATGCGCACGCGCCAGACGATTTGAAATTGGGCCGATGTCCAGTCTCCGGGTTGCAAATTCATGCCCAGACGCACACCGATCTCATGCGCCGTGATCAGCCAGGCCTGCTGCGGTGAAATGCGCACCGGTCCCAGCGTGATGGCCAGCGTGAGCGATACCAGCAGCAAGACCAGCAGGGCCGCCAGCCACAGCGACAGGCGGCGGCGCTGCAGTGCAAAGGCCAAGGTGGAGTGCATGCTCATGGCTGTGGAATTTGCGCGGGGTGCAAGGCGTGGGCCAGCCTGCGCGTGGCTTCTACATTGCGCGGGCCGGGCGTGGCCTCGGAGAAGTCCATCAGCACAAATTTCTGCTCGCGGATGGCTTTGAGCTCGGACAGCTCGGGCTTGGCTAAAAGAAACTGGCGCTTGCCGTCAACGGTAGGCCTGTCATTGTCGACGATGACAATCCAGTCCGGGTCGCGCGCGATCACGTCTTCCCAGTTACCGCGCATCCAGCTGCTGTTCAGATCGTCAAAAATATTGCTGCCGCCCGCCGCTTCGATCATGGCCTGCGGCATAGCGTAGCGGCCCGTGGTCACGGGAATATCGGTGCCGCTGTCAAATACAAACACCTTGGTTTTTTCCGTCAAGCCTTTGAGTGCATCGGTGATGCGCTGCAGCTCGGCGCGCTGGCTGTTGACCAGTGCTGTGGCCCGCGCTTCGATATCAAAAATACGGCCCAGGTTGAGCAGGTCGTTGAAGGTGTCCTCCAGCGACACGCGCTCACGTGCGACCTGGCGGATGCAGGATTCGCTGAGCACATAGCTGGCAATGCCCAGCTCTTGCAGGCTGGCGGGCGTGATCTGGCCTTGCCTGAAGCCGTAGGACCAGCCGCTGAAGACAAAATCGGGCTCGGCATTCAGCAAGGTCTCAAGGTTCATGCCCTGGCTGGAAAGGTCGGGCACCTGGGCCAGCAATGGCTGCATGGCTTTGGGCAGGCGCTGGATATCGCGCAGGCCGCCGTAGCCGACGAGGCGATCCTGCAAGCCAAGCGCCAGAAACATCTCCAGCAGATTGATGCCGTGAACAACGGCGCGCTGCGGCACTTTGTCGTAGGCCACGGGCTGATCGCAGACCGCTATGGATAGAGGTGCGCGCGCTGCCTTGGCAGGCGAAACAACGGCATCGCCAGGACGGTGATCAGAACAAGCGCCAAGCGCCAGACCGGCCATCACCGCCACGACAGACCGTTTCAAGAAGCCAGAAAACAGGAGCTGCTTGCGCATGTATCTATTGGATTTCATGGCGTTTAATGTCTGAATTCAAGTAAATACATGCGCAAGCCGCTACTGTTTTTGAACTTCTGAAGAGCGCTGTTAGAACGCGAACTCTGCCGTCAGATCCACACGGCGACCTTCACCCGGATAGGCCTGGGCCGCCTTGGCACTGGAGACTGCCGAGTAGGTGTAGAGCTTGTCGGTGAGATTGCGCACAGACAGGCGGTAGGTGCTTCCGGCCTGCGGGCGCCAGCTCAAAGCGGCATCCCAGACGGTGTAGCCGCCGCTGAGGGCGGTGTTGGCGTTGTCGGCAAAGCGGCTGCCCACGGCACGCGCACCCAGCGATGCCTGCCAGCGGCCAATGCTGCTATGCGTGGTGTAGTGAGCCCACAGATTGGCTGTGTTGCGCGCCACATTGGTTGGGCGATTGCCCGATCGGTCGGCACCGCCGGCTTCAATCAACTGGTCGTATTTGGCATCAACGAAGGCGTAGTTACCCTCCACGCGCCAGTTGGGTGAGAGGCGCATCACCGCGCTCAGCTCCAGCCCTTGCGAATGCTGCTTGCCGCCTTGCACGGACAACAGAGCGTTGTTCGGATCGCGGGTGATGATGTCTTTTTTCTCGATTCGGTAGGCGGCGGCCGTCCACTCGCCCTGGCCTTGGGCGAACTGCTGCTTCAGGCCCACCTCGATCTGGCGCGCCGTGGTCAGCTTGTAATTGCGGTTGGCAAGATTCAGGGTCAGGATGTTAGTGACCGGGTCATGACCTTGGGAGACTTGGCCATAAAGGCTGGTCTGTGCGTTGAGCTTATGCGTCAGGCCCAGGCGCCAGGCGGTGCCGCCCAGTTTTTTGTCAAACGTGCCGCTGCCGATCAGATCCTTGCGGTCAAAGTCCGTCAGATCGCGGCGAATGCCGGCCAGCAACAGCCAGCGATCGCTGAGCGCCCAGGCGTCTTCAGCGTAGAAGTCATGCGTGGTGGCGGCAGTGGTAAAGCGCGGGATCATGGCGCTGGTGTTGTCCCAGCCGTGATAAGCGGCACCCACGGGCCTGGTGGTGGAATAGTCAAAGCCGGACGAGGCGTAGCCGAAGTTGGCGCGGCTCACTTCCCAACCCACGACCAGTTGATGGGCTCCAGCCTTGAGCTTGGATTCCAGACGGTTGCCGGTCTGCTCCAGATCATGTGTCAGCTCGATATAGTCGCCTCGCGTGATGGTCTGGGCCGCTGGGTTGTAGCTATAGGCTTCGATATTGCGCCAGTAGCGGTCGGCCTTGAAGTGATAGAGCTCGTTGCTCACACTCCACTGGTCGTTGATCTGGTACTGCGCCCGGGCACGCACGCGCTTGTCCTTGATGCGGATATCGCTGTCGTCGGTGTTGAAGTTGCGGCCCAACAGCTCAGGCACGATGGCGCCATTGACGGTGGGCGTGCCAAAGTATCGCGCAGGTTTTTCATCACTGACATCGGCCAGCAGTTCCACGCGCAACGCGGCTGTGGGCTGCCAGCGCAGAGTACTCATCAGCTTGCTGCCGCTGGCACGGCTCATGTCGTGCTCGCCGTTGGTGTAGTGGCCGTAGGCGTCCACCCGGTAGCTCAGGGTGTCGCTGAGTGCACCACCCATACCCAGCCCTAGTTTGGCCGAGCCATGCGAGCCAGCACCGACCAGCACTTCGCGCACCGTTTCCCGCGTGGGCTGCTTGCGCACCACATTGGCTGTGGCCCCCACAGTGCCTGAGCCATAAACGATGGAGGCTGGGCCGCGAAGCACTTCCACACGCTCATAGCCCCAGCTATTGGCAGGGTAAGGCGTGGTGGAAGACGCCACACCCAGGCGCACGCCGTCTTCCGCAATGCCCACGGAGTTGGTGCCCGTAAAACCACGCGTGCTGAAGGAAAGGCTGCTGTAGCTGGTCGCAGACAGCGGCGTCATGCCAACGGTACGAGCAATGATGTCGGCCATGCGGCTGTCGCCGCGCTCCTGCCAGGTCTGCTCATCCACATGATCCAGACTGGCTGGCAAATCAAG
>NZ_JAVXSJ010000041.1:0-19564 GCF_036643215.1 Comamonas sp.
TATTCGGCGGGCAGCTTGCCCATGCTGTCGGAGTTGACGTAAGGCGGGTTGCACAACACCAAGTCCCATGGGCCGGGAACTGCGCTCAGGCCGTTGCTTTCCAGCAGGGTCACGCGCTCTTGCAGGCCGTGCTTGTCTACGTTGATGCGGGCCACAGCCAGTGCGTCGGTCGAGATGTCGGCGCCGGTGACTTGCACATCAGGGTAGGCCATGGCGGCCAGACAGGCCAGCGAGCCGTTACCGGTGCACAGGTCCAGCACTTGGGTGGTCTTGTCGCTCAGCCAGTCGTCGATGCTGCCGTCGGCCAGCAGCTCGGCAATAAAGCTGCGCGGGACGATGGAGCGCTCGTCGACGTAGAAGGGGACGCCGACCAGCCAGGCTTCATTGGTCAGATAGGCGGCAGGCTTGCGCGTGCGGATACGCTCTTCAAAAAGTGTAGCTATCTGCGCTTGCTGCTCTGGCGTTACGGCCTGACTGGATACGGATTCTGGCGCGCCGGGCGTGAGTTCGCTGTCCACTGGCAGGGCCAGCTTCCAGAGAACCAGCCATGCGGCTTCGTCTTCGGCAGTGGCTGTGCCATGGCCAAAGGCCACGCCAGCCGCCGTCAGCGCCTGCGCGCCGCTGGCGATCAGTTCGGCAATGGTGTTGCCGGCGATGGCGGGAGAGGTGCTTGCGTTCATGGGGTGGTCGCTGCGTTGGGCGTAGTGGTGGTTTGCTGGCGCTGGAGTTGTTCCAGCGTCTTTCGGTAAATGTTCTTGAGTGGCTCGATATCGGCCACGGCAATGTTTTCGTCGATCTTGTGGATGCTGGCGTTGGGCGGGCCCACTTCGATGACCTGTGCGCAGATCTGCGCGATGAAGCGACCGTCGCTGGTGCCGCCGGTGGTGGATAGCTCGGTATCCAGACCGGTTTCATCCTTGATGGCGGCCTGCACGGCCTTCACCAGCGTGCCGGGCGTGGTCAGGAAGGGCTGGCCGCCAATGGTCCAGACCAGTGAGTATTCAACGCCGTGGCGCTCCAGCACCTCATGCACGCGTTGCTGCAGGGAGTCCGCGCTGGACTCGGTACAGAAGCGGAAGTTGAAGTCGATCACCACATGGCCGGGGATCACGTTGCTTGCGCCTGTGCCGCCGTGGATATTGCTGATCTGCCAGCTGGTGGGCGGAAAGAAGTCATTGCCACGGTCCCAGACGGTGGCCGCCAGCTCGGCTAGCGCGGGCAGGGCTTCGTGAATGGGGTTTCGGGCCAGTTGCGGGTAGGCGATGTGGCCTTGCACGCCGTTGACGGTGAGCTTGCCGCTCATGGTGCCGCGGCGGCCGTTCTTGATCATGTCGCCGGTACGCTTGACGGAGGTGGGCTCGCCCACAATGCACCAGTCCAGGCGCTCGCCGCGCTTGCGCAGTGCTTCAACAACGACCTTGGTGCCGTCGATGGAAGGGCCTTCTTCATCGCTGGTCAACAGCAGGGCGATGTCGAATGCGGGCTCGGGCGTGCCCTTGAGGAATTCTTCCAGCGCCACGACAAAGGCGGCGATGGAGGTTTTCATGTCGCTGGCACCCCGGCCATACAGGCGGCCATTGCGGTGCGTGGGCACAAACGGTGGGCTGTTCCATTCCTTGAGCGGGCCGGGCGGCACCACATCGGTATGGCCGGCAAACACGAGGACGGGTCTATTATTTTTGATAGCGCCTTGCGCAGATTCCGTCTGCGCCGGAGCATGTTTTGCCCACAGGTTTTGCACGCGGAAGTCGGCAGGGCCGCTGTCCAGCCGCTCGCAGGCAAAGCCCATGGGTTTGAGGGCATCGGTCAGCAGCTCAAGGCAGCCGGCATCTTCGGGGGTGACAGATGGCAGGCTGATGAGCTGCTCGGTCAGTTGCAGGGTCCGGGACATGGGATTGGGGCTTAAAACTAAAACAATGTCAGGACTGCTGGCGCTGACTGCAGGCGCAGTGCAAGGTCAGGCGGTTTTGACATCGAGGGTGATTTCCGTGAAGGACGGCTGATCGTCTTCGTCAGGCAGCATCACATCGGTGATGACCATGTGGCTGACTGGTGCGCGGGTGGAATCATTATCCATACGCCACATCAGATTGGTGGGCGAGTCGGCATAGGACAGCGCTTCATTGCGGTCGATTGTGCCACTGCGCACCAGGGTAGCCAGCGCTTCTTCAAAGGTTTGTGAGCCTTCGGCCATGGATTTCTCCATAGATTCCTTCACGCCGCCAAAGTCACCCTTCAGAATCATGTCGCTGATGAGCTTGGTGTTGAGCATGACTTCCACCGCCGGCACACGTGTGCGGTTGACGGTACGCACCAGACGCTGGGAGATCACGGCCTTGAGCGAGGCTGCCAGCTCGCCCAACATGGAGGGGCGCACTTCTTCGGGGAAGAAGGACAGGATACGGTTGAGCGCGTGGTAGCTGTTGTTGGCGTGCAGCGTGGCCAGACACAGATGCCCAGACTGGGCATAGGCCAGCGCGGCGGACATGGTCTCGCGGTCGCGAATTTCGCCGATCAGAATCACATCGGGTGCCTGGCGCAGCGCATTCTTGAGCGCGGTTGCCAGCGTTGCGGTATCGGTGCCGACTTCGCGCTGGTTGACGATGGATTTTTTGCTGCGGAATTGAAACTCGATGGGGTCTTCCACCGTCAGGATATGACCCGAGAGCGTTTCATTGCGCTCATCAATCATGGAGGCCAGCGTGGTGCTCTTGCCCGAGCCTGTAGCGCCCACAACCAGGATCAGACCGCGCTTATCCATCACCAGATCGCTGACGATGGGCGGCAGGTTCAGGCTGTCGCGCGAGGGAATCTGATACGAGATAAAGCGAATGACGACGGCATAGCTGCCGCGCTGGCGCATGGCGCTGATACGGAAACGGCCCACGTCCTGCAAGGGAATGGCCATATTCAGCTCGCCCGTCTGCGTGAGTTCCTTAATGGCTTCGGCGCTGACGACCTCTGACAGCAGAGCCAGAGGAGCGTCGACCGGCAGTTCCTGGTTGTTGATGGGAACGCTGATGCCGTTGATCTTGATCATGGCCGGCGCCCTGGCCGACAGATACACGTCGGAGGCCTTTTTTTCGGCCATCAGACGCAGAATTTTTTCCATGGTGCTCATTTTTCCTCATCCCCTTTACGCCGCCTGTACGCAGGCCTCTTAGTGTGCGCATGTTAGCGCCTTGTTACGTGAGGTGTGATGGGGGCTGGCCCCGAGCCGTGATCTGGCGCATGAAAAAAGCCTGCGCGCTTTGAGAGCGGGCAGGCTTGTGGTCACGGTTGTGTGAATCAGTCGCGCAGCAGGTCGTTAATGCTGGTCTTGGAGCGGGTTTGCGCATCCACGCGCTTGACGATGATGGCGGCGTACATGGAGTAGTCCTTGCCATCCTTGGTTTGCTTGGGGATGTTGCCGCTGACCACCACCGAGCCGCTGGGCACGCGGCCGTAGCTGATTTCGCCGGTTTCGCGGTTGAACAGAGGCGTGGACTGGCCGATGTACACGCCCATGCCCAGCACCGAGTTTTCTTCCACGATCACGCCTTCCACCACTTCGGAGCGCGCGCCGATGAAGCAGTTGTCTTCAATGATGGTGGGGTTGGCTTGCAGGGGCTCCAGCACGCCGCCCAGGCCCACGCCACCAGACAGGTGCACGTTCTTGCCCACTTGAGCGCAGGAGCCCACGGTGGCCCATGTGTCGACCATGGTGCCTTCGTCCACATAGGCGCCGATGTTCACATAAGAAGGCATCAGAATCGCGCCCTTGGCGATGAAGGATCCGCGACGGGCCACGGCTGGGGGCACCACGCGCACGCCGGTAGCGGCGATCTGGGCTTCAGTCATGCCTTCAAACTTGGTGGGGACCTTGTCGAAGAAGTTCAGAGCGCCGCCGTTGATCAGGGCGTTGTCTTTCAGGCGGAAGGACAGCAGCACGGCCTTCTTGATCCACTGGTGCACAGTCCACTGGCCCACGCCTTCGCGGGTCGCTACGCGCAGCTTGCCGTCGTTGAGTTCGGCAATCACGTGTTCCACGGCATCTGCCACTTCCTTGGAGGCGGAGGAAGGCGAGACATTGGCACGGTTGTCCCAAGCGGTGTCGATGATGGATTGCAGTTGTTGCGTCATGATGTTTTCGGTCAAAGATCGAAAGTTGAGGTGAATCGTTGAGTCATAAAAGGCCTGCGGGGGCAGGCCTTCTACGAGGTTTATCAGCGGGTACGGGCTTCAATAAATTGGGCAATGCGCTGAGCGGCTTCCAGACATTCTGCCGTTTCTGCCACCAGTGCCATGCGGATGCGGTTGGCGCCGGGGTTGAAGCCATTGGCTTCGCGGGCCAGATAACTACCCGGCAAAACTGTCACGCCTGTATGAATGTACAGCTCTTTGGCAAATTGCGCATCATCCATGCCCAACTCGGCTGGAATGCCTGCCCACAGGTAGAAGCTGGCGTCGGGCAGCTTCACATCCATGACCTTGGAGAGCACGGGCGTGACTTGCGCAAACTTTTCGCGGTACAGGCGGCGGTTTTCCTGCACATGGGCCTCGTCGTTCCACGCGGCTACGGATGCCGTCTGCACTACGGGGCTCATGGCGCCACCGTGGTAGGTGCGGTAGAGCAAGAAGGACTTGAGCAATTGCGCATCACCGGCAACAAAGCCGCTGCGCAGGCCGGGCACATTGCTGCGCTTGGACAGGCTGGTGAACATCACCAGGTTCTTGAAATCATGGCGGCCCAGCTTTTTAGCGGCTTCCAGCCCGCCCAGCGGGGCTTCTTCCTGAAAGTAAATCTCGCTATAGCACTCGTCGCTTGCAATGACGAAGCCGTGTTTGTCAGACAGGGCAAACAGCTTTTCCCATTCAGACAGAGGCATCACCGCGCCTGTGGGGTTGCCGGGCGAGCAGACAAAAATCAACTGCGTTTTCTGCCACACATCCTCGGGCACGGCATCCCAGTTCACGGCAAAGTTACGCGATGCATCGCTGGCGGCGTAGTAAGGCATGGCACCGGCCAGCAGCGTTGCGCCTTCATAGATTTGATAGAAGGGGTTGGGGCAGATAACGCGGGCACCGGGCTGGGTGTTGTCCACCACGACCTGGGTGAAGGCAAACAGCGCCTCGCGCGAGCCATTGACGGGTAGAACCTGCGTGGCAGCATCCAGTTCAATGCCGTAGCGCTTGTTGGCCCACTGGGCACAGGCCTCGCGCAGCACAGGCATACCGGCGGTGGCGGGGTAAACGGACAGACCCTTTAGTTCGCTGCTCAGCGCCTGTTCGATAAACGCTGGAGTAGCGTGGCGCGGCTCACCAATGCCCAGACTGATGGGGCGCACACCTGCAGGGGGCTGTGCGGAGGCAAACAGCTGGCGAAGGCGTTCAAACGGATATGGCTGGAGTCGCGAGAGCAGGGGGTTCATGGATGCACATTATGGGCTGATGCCATTTCCGCATGGAAAATCAGGGCAGATAAGTGCTGGGTTTGACGCTTTTCGTCGTCGATTTTTGTATTTTTCGTCGAAAGCGATGACGAAAAGCCAGCTATCAGGGCGAAAAGTCAGATGCTTACGACAAAAGGAACGAGGTATGAGTCTGCAGTGCAAAGGCATGAAGACTCATTAATTGATAGCTGCTAGCGCTTGATAGATAAGCGCTAGAGCCTGTTTTTTATTAAGAGCAGCTAACACAACCCTTGATACATCGTTGCTTCGCCTTGTCGTACTTCTGTACTGCCTGCGGCTTCGCGCCTCGTCCAAACGTAAACCTACGGTTTACTGGGTAGCATTAGTCGCTCTAAAGACTGGCGCGCTGGGCTTTTGCTTTGGCCAAAATGGCGGCAATCGTCGCTTTTTTATCAGTGGCTGGCGCTGCTGGCTGCGGGGTATCTGCCGTGGCTTCTGTCACGGGTGCAAGGGCGGTGGTTCGAACGGGCGCGTTGGCCTTGCGGCCTGTGCGCTGCAGGTGGGCGCTGTAACGGCTGCGGGCATGGCTGGCTTGTGCGGGGCTCCAGGCATCCCAACCTTCGGCTTCGCCGCTGGCATTGATGAGTTCAATACAGTCCACGGGGCAGACGGGAATACAGAGCTCACAACCGGTGCAATGCTCGGCAATAACGGTGTGCATGCGCTTGTTGGCGCCCAGAATGGCATCGGTAGGGCAGGCCTTGATGCAAAGCGTGCAGCCAATGCACCAGGCTTCGTCAATGACGGCCAGCGTGCGCGGTGCATCTACGCCGTGCTCGGCGCTTAGTGGGATTTCGCTTTGGCCGGTGATGACCGAAAGACGACGAACGCCTTCCTGGCCGCCCGGTGGGCATTGATTGATGGGGGCTTCCCCGCTGGCAATGGCCCCGGCATACGACGCGCAGTCGGGGTAACCGCAGCGCGTGCATTGAGTCTGGGGCAGGGCTGCATCAATGTTCGCAGCCAGTGCTTGAAGCGGGGAGGCTGCGGACAGTGATGAGTTCATGCTGGTCTGATAAGCCTTTAGGCCCTGGCGCGATGGTTGTCGCGCTGTTTTGGGGCGGGGGCGCTATTTTGACCTGTTTTTTCCGGCTTGGCGGGCTCGTAGTTTTCCATCATGCTTTCAGGCATGGGCGCATCGTCGCTCACACTGCTCAGGTGGCCTGCCGCGCTGGCGGCTGTGGCCGCGGCCGGCTGGTGGGAGAGGATGAAGGCCCGCACCTGTGGGTACACCGTCTTGCGCCAGCGGCTGCCGCTGAAGATGCCGTAGTGACCGGCGCCTTGCACTTCAATATGCTGGCGTGCCGTTTCTTTAATACCCGAGCACAGATCATGCGCAGCGCGGGTCTGGCCGGAACCGGAGATATCGTCCAGCTCGCCTTCCACGGTCAGCAGTGCAGTGTTTTTGATATCTTGCGGGCGAACTAGCTCGGGCTGGCCTTGCTCGCTCCGCACATTCCAGGTGCCGTTGACCAGTTTGTATTCCTGGAACACCGTGGCGATGGTTTCCAGGTAGTAGTCGGCATCCATGTCCAGCACGGCGTTGTACTCGTCGTAGAACTTGCGGTGGTGCTCGGCACTGGCTTCGTCGCCCTTGATCAAGTCCTTGAAGTAGTCGTAATGGCTGTTGGCATGGCGGTCGGGGTTCATGGCCACAAAGCCTGAATACTGCAAGAAGCCGGGGTAGACGCGGCGGCCTGCACCGGGGTAGTTGTTGGGCACTTCGTAGATGACGTTGCTCTCGAACCATTCAAAGCTGCGCGTTTCCGCCAGATTGTTCACGGCCGTGGGTGAGCGGCGGGCATCAATAGGGCCGCCCATCATGGTCATGGACAAAGGCGTGCTCTCGCCGCGGCTGGCCATCAGCGACACCGCTGCCAGCACGGGCACAGTGGGCTGGCAGACGCTGACCACGTGGCATTGGCCATAGCGGCCCTGCAGGTAGCGAATGAACTCCTGCACATAGTTCACATAGTCGTCGAGGTGGAATTCACCTTCAGACAGCGGCACGGTGCGCGCGTTCTTCCAGTCGGTGATGTAGACCTTGTGGCCGCTGAGCATGCTTTGCACGGTGTCGCGCAGCAAGGTGGCGTAGTGACCGGATAGGGGGGCGACGATCAGCACCACGGGCTGGCTGAGCATGGCTTCCAGCGTATGCGGGTCATCAGAGAAGCGCTTGAAGCGGCGTAGTTCGCAAAATGGCTTGTCGACTTCCACGCGCTCGCGGATGGTCACATCAACGCCATCGACTTCGACGTTGTGCAGATCGAACTCGGGCTTTTCATAATCCTTGCCCAGTCGATATACGAGATTGAAACCCGCCGCCATACGCTGGGCCATGGGCACCTTGCTGAAGACGGAATGTGGGTTGTTGTAAAACTTGGAGGCGGCTTGGGCAAAGTCTGCAAATGGCTCGACCATTGCGCGTTGCATTTCGTAGATCTGATAGAGCATGTGGCACTTTTGCGGTTATGTTGCAGTGCAATATAACAGCGGCAGTTGACAAGCGAAGTAGTAAATTCACTTCTCATGCGTTATCTGATGGCAATGCGCAACGCGGGCTTTCGTGCCGCTTGCATGAAAGAAAAAAGCTGACACTGTCAGCTTTTTTCGGTGATGGTTTAAGTGGGGGCTCAGTCCGCTTCGCCGGGCTTGGTGCGGGCCAGCTTCATCACTTCATGCGGCGGCTGGGTTTTCATGCGGTGATCGCTCCAGACTTGACGCCAGCGGCGTGCGCCTGCCAGACCATTGCGCAGGCCCAGCATGTGGCGGGCAATCGAATACCAGTTCGTGCCATGCTCGAGTGCTTCGCGCTCCATATAGAGCACCATCTGCTCCTCAATGGCTTCACGCGTGCGCTCCTTGCTCTCATCCTGATAGTAAAGACCATCCCAAGAGGCCATCCACCAAGGGTTGTGATAGGCCTCGCGGCCTACCATCACACCATCAACCAGCTCCAGTTGCTGCTGCACCACCTCGTCGGTCTTGATGCCGCCATTGACAGCAATCGTCAGGGCAGGGAAGTCGCGCTTGAGCTGGGCCACGATTTCATAGCGCAGCGGCGGAACTTCGCGGTTTTCCTTGGGCGACAGGCCTTTGAGCCAGGCATTGCGGGCGTGAACCACAAACACATTGCAGCCCGCATCAGCCACCGTGCCGACAAAGTCACGCACAAAGTCATAGCTTTCAATCTTGTCGATGCCAATACGGTGCTTGACGGTCACAGGCACTGAAACCACATCGACCATGGCCTTGACGCAATCGGCCACCAGAGAGGCCTCATTCATCAAGCAAGCCCCAAACGCGCCACGCTGCACACGCTCGCTAGGGCAGCCGCAGTTGAGGTTGATCTCGTCATAGCCCCATTGCTCGCCCAGACGCGCGCTGTGCGCCAGATCGCCAGGCTCAGATCCACCCAGCTGCAACGCAACAGGGTGCTCCTCCGCCTCAAAACGCAGGTGGCGAGCCACATCGCCATGCACCAGTGCGCCGGTTGTCACCATCTCGGTGTAGAGCAGAGTGTGCTGGCTGAGCAGGCGGTGAAAGTGCCGGCAATGTTTATCTGTCCAGTCCATCATCGGGGCCACCGACATGCGCCACATAGAGTTAACTTGTTGATTCATAAGATTAAACTAACAAATGCATAGGGCAAATCAGTGAAAATGTTGCACTGAAAATGCTCTTAAAAAGCCTGTTTTCCACCATTTTTCGGCTATCGGTGCAACAATAGGTGCAACAAAAAAACTTGTTGCACCGAAGAGGGTCGAACCATGGGAACAATCGCAACGCGAAAGAGAGCGAATGGTGAAAATTCGTACACCGCCACCATTCGGGTAAAGAATGGGGGCGTTGTGGTCCTGTCCGAAAGTCAGACGTTCGACAAAAAGGCGCTTGCAAGCGCGTGGATGACCCGCAGGGAAGCAGAGCTACAAAAGGTGCGGGCAACCGGTTCGCCTGAAGTTCGGAAGGTGACCGTTGACGAGATTTTAGTTGCCTATGTAAAACAGGCGGAGGGCATCACCAAATGGGGCCGCTCAAAAACAGCGGATATTCGGCGCTTGCGAGAGTGCAGCTTGGCTAGCAAAGATGCGCGTTACCTCACAGACTCAGACCTCATTGCGTATGCGGAAAGTCGACGCACCGTCGATAAGGCTGGGCCCGCAACAGTGCTGAACGACATTGTGTGGCTGCGTCAGGCGTTCCTGTCTGCGCGGACTTTGTTCCGACTTGAGGAGCCTCTGCGCGCCGTGGACATGGCGAAGGTGGAATTGATGCGCCGCCGAGTGATTGCCAAGCCCGTGCGCCGGGCACGTCGAATTTCACCAGCTGAAGAGACAAAGGTTCTGGATTACCTGCGAAGCAAGACCCGCACGCGCATACCCATGGCGGATATTGTGGAGTTTGCTCTTTTGACGGCGAGGCGGCAGGAAGAAATATGCCGCCTGAAATGGGGTGAGGTTGATTTTGAAGCTGGTACAGCGTGGCTTGACGATGTGAAGCACCCAACTCAGAAGGTTGGTAATCGTCGGCAATTCAGAATATTGAAACCAGCGTTAGATATTATTCAGCGACAACCAAAGGTTTCGGAATTCATCTTCCCTTGGGATAGCAAGTCAGTGGGTTCTGCCTTTACGCGCGCAATACATATTTTGTGTATTGATGACTTGCATTTTCACGATACCCGGCACGAGGCAACTAGCCGGTTATTTGAAAAGGGATATAGCATCCAAGAAGTGGCTCAGTTCACTTTGCATGACAGCTGGGCCACCCTTCAGAGATACACGCACTTGCGGCCCACAGATGTGCCAGAGCGTTAATTGCCGGTAACGCGCTTCCAATCATTCATGGCCGCTTGCTTCTTGCTGTCGATGTAATCTGCAAGCACTTTGGCGTCCACGAACCATTTGCTTTTTTGGCTACCGAGTCTGTAGACAGGCACTGGAAACTCGTTTGAGCGAGCATAGTCCAGTGCCTTTTTCATTGCGATCCCGAAGTAGTCTTCACTGCACTTTTCCAGCGGGATATTTGTGTCGCCAAATTTAGCGAGCAGGGCGAAGTGTGTGTGGCTCATAGATTTATTTTGGAAGTGGTGAAGTAGGCGTGGCCAGCTTCGGTGGGTTGGAAGTCAATGCCGGTCAGCATTCCGGTTCAGTGAAGTGCTTCGGCGGTGTTGCGGCTTTCCACAGCTATTTCTTTCGTGATTGAGCCGCGAAGGCCCGTAGGTAGAGGTTCCACAGCTGCAGGCCTTCTGCACAGCGCGCCTGCTGAAATGCAATAGGGACAGTTGAAGTGCTGATTGAGGTAGGCCTTGCCTTCTGGCAGGCCCACGGTGCTGGCGCTGGCCTTCACGGCTTTTCGATGCGCTTGAAGTCGATCACCCAGACCCAAGGGTTTGCGGCCCAGCTCGTGGTGTCGGGGTGCGTATCAAGACATTGCTTAACCCGCGCATACCGCGTGCTGTTTGGGTTTTTCGGCAGAACAGGTCGGCCTGTTGTCGAATCCCATAGTTCTGCAAAACCACCAGAGCCATAGATCGCGCTCCCGTTGTCGTCGCCTGTCGGCGTCATGCACACCGTTTCGCATCCTTCTGAGATAGCGTCTTGCTCACTGATGGAGTTCAGGCGCTCAACGCGCACGCCCGTGACTTCCAGCCAGATGCGGGCAGCGCTCTTAGACATCAGAAGGCATGGCGTGTACTTGACGCCTGCAGCCTTATCGCTGCCGTCCTGATAGTCGGCTGCATAGACCAGTTCATCGCTGCCGCAGGCCGTGGGCACGCGGGCGAATGTCTCACGCACATAGATCAGGTCGCCAATTCGGCCATATTTGCACGACCGAAGAATTTGGGCCATGCCGGGTTTGTCGTTTGGATTTGGCCAAACTCCCCCATTTTTTGCCGTAAACAATCGTCGCGTCGCGGTCTTCTGGCCGTTCAGGATGGCGCGCACCAGAGGTGCCTTGAACATCAAGCCGGTTTCTTTCATGTGTGCTCCAAAAAGCAGAACCCCGCTCAGTGGCGGGGCTCGGGGTTATCAAAGTCGGGGATAGGCACTCGCTTGTCGCGGCGCTGGCGGGCTCGACGGCTCATGCTTGGACTTTCTGCGCCTGGGCACGCTTCACCGCAGAACGTGGCACGCCGATGCGGATTTCCAGATCTGGTTCACCACAAACGTCACGCAACAGCGCTTGAGTGAGTGCTATCAGGTAGGCCGTGTTTTCCTCTGTTGGTTGCCTGGTTGCCACCTCACGGGCTGTGTTGAGATATTCCCGGCGCATGGCAATCGGGCTGTCTGGAATAGTTGGAACTGCCATCAATCGTCTCCTTGTGTCTGCTGGGTTGCCAGTGGCACGTATGCACCTAGCAAGCCGCAAGATTTCAGAATTTCAGCGTCAGCTGCTCCGTATGCAATGAGCACGCTAGGTGCTCCACCGTTTGCCGGTGCACGGGTGCCATCGACAAAGTGAAAGTGCAAACGGCCTTTCAAAAAAAGTAGCGCGCTTGCCTTGCTCCAGACGTGCTCAAAGAACATTTCAGTCTCTGTGCGCGCGAAGATCAGCGCCACACCAGCACCGTGTGCTGCCAGCCTTGCCAGCCACTTTGCAGCCTCTGCGCCGTAAGGCGGGTTTAGCCATACGCGGCCACTCCAAGGCTGTTGCAGGCCGTTGTCTTGTGCTGTGTAGTGCTGAGCTGCCATTTCCCATGGGCGCTTGATGGGTGCGCACGGGTCTAGGTCAAATGCCCCGAGAGCCTTCAAAACATGAGGCGGTGTCAACCACTCGTCGTTCTTCATGCGGGCGCTCTGGTGGCTACCAATGCCGCTCATTGCTTGTCACCTCCCTGCTGGGCTGCCTGGGTGTTGCGGCTCTTGGCGTACAGGTCGTACTCACCGGGCGGCAGGGTGCATGGCGGTATGACTTCAAAGCCAATCGCGCCGCTTTCCTCAATGCACTGGTATGCGGCCAGAGGTAGCGCATCCTGCCCATCAGCTTCACTCATGGCGAGAGTCGCCTGTTGACTGTAGTGCGCAAGTGCCTCTGTCTTTGTGGGAGGCTCCTGGATCTGGTGCAGGCACTGCGCTGCGCTGGTTTGCCCGGCTGCTTGGCCGTATTCAAATGCATCCTGTAGCTGCTTGCGCAAGAGTTCATCGAACGCATCACTGGCTTGGATGCAGGCAGCCATGGACTCGGGCTCGCTTTCCTGGCCTGTAGAGCCTGCAGGCAACTTCCATCCGTATGTCTTTACGCGGTTGATCGAGTAAGCGACGACATGCTTTTCGTGCGCGGCTTCGACTTCCATTGCCATCGTTTCAATGATGATTTCGCGAGGTGTTGGCATGTCAGTGGTGCTGGTCATGATTTCAATTGCTCCCAGAATGAGAAAAGCCCGCGGATGCGGGCTGGGTGATTACTTGATTTCGAGTTCGACTACCACTTGGCGAAGTCTTCGGGCTTGTCGTTCACCGACAGCATTCCCGGCAGTTCGTCGGCATGCACGCTTTTTGCCTCGATGGCGATGGGATAGTCTTCGGAGTCCAGCAGATCGGGGTCGGGCGCGGCCTGATACGCGGCCACAAAGCGGCTCATCCAACCCATGGCGTCGGCTGAGCTGGTGGCCGTGTAGCGGCGAACGCCGTCAACGATCAGTAGCCACACGGGCACCTTTTCAACTTGCGCCATCTTGTGCAGGCGCTCGTTTGCCAGCTCGATGCAGCGGCGCAACTGACCTCGGTCCATGTCGGCCAGGAAATCCGGGGTCGATTGCTTCTTGGGAATGGGAGCCAGTTGGTAGCCAATCCATGCGTAATCGCACTTTTCATTGCGATAGTGAGGGCCGTTGTGGTCTTTCTTCACCAGCTCCGCGATTTCCGCGACGGTGCCATCCAGGCCTGCATAGTTCTTGGCGTGCTGTGCATACGCGGTTTCAAAGTCGTCGCGTAGCTTTTTTAGTTCTTCCCAGGTAAGCATAGGGCTCCAGATAGCAAAAAGCCCGCTCAGTGGCGGGCATGAAGGAAAAAAACGGAAGCCGTATACCGCTCACTGACTATCAGCTGGCGTACTGGACTCTTGCCATGGCGTGTTGCATTGCGGAACTTCGGGGTAATAGCCCTGCGGGTTGTCGCAGTAGTACGAGAGGTTCGATTGCGGCACCGTGCCGGTTACGCCCGAGTCGTAGATCGGCACCGCGTACGTAATGGGTGACACCACCAGCGGATATGGATACACCGGTGCAGCATAGAAATACCCTAGGCCTCCGGTCGCCCACCACCAACCGCAGCGCCCGCCCCAGCAAGTCTGGCTCCAGCGGCCACCGCTCCAGCGTGCAAAGTCTGGCCGGCTGACACCGTGGACGTCGTTACTTGGCCGACTTGCCCACCGGCCAGAATCCATACGATAGCCTCCACCGCCAGGGGGCGTTGCGCCGCCAAAATGACCACCATAGGCCGCGCCACCATGGGAAAAGCCACCTCCATGACCACCATGGCCGCCATGTTGCGCAAGGGCAGGGCCCGAACCGGCCAGGAGAAGTGCGCCAGCGAGCAGCCAGCGTGAAGAAGATACAGACATGTTCGCGCTCCTCGTCCACCGAATCGCGCTCTTCAACGCAGCGAAGAACGCTCCATCGATGTCTTGCACAATACGCCTGAACTGTAAAGAGGGCATTGCCGCTGTGTAAATTTGATCTGCTGGCATGCAGGCCGATCCTGACGGCTCGTACTCTTAACCAGCAGAAAATTTGCACTAGGCGAGAACTACGCGGTTACGTCCTGCGGCCTTGCCTTGATACATGGCTACATCAGCGCGGGAGATGAGAGCTTCTGCGGTTTCTCCCTGCCTGTACTGAGTTGCACCCAGCGTGCAGGTCACTCGCAGATCTTTGTGGATCATTTGCGACCACGGCAGTGATTCTGAGCATTCTCGAATTCTTTCAAGTAATACTCCTGCTTGGGCTAGTTGTATGTCACATAACACCAGAAGGAACTCTTCCCCGCCGTAACGACCTGCGCAATCGGTTGCGCGAGTCTGCGATGACAGAAGTTGTCCAAAGGCTTGAAGGACCTTATCTCCTCCATCATGACCATAACGGTCATTGACCTGCTTGAAGAAATCAATATCAAGCAATGCGATACAAAACGGCGTGGCGCTACGCTGCGCAGTATGGATACATTGCTGCAACCGCTCCATGACGCCTCGGCGATTCGCTATTCCCGTCAAATCATCGTTGCGCGCCAAGTTTTCAATCTGCTTCAGAGCGACGGCCAGTTTTTCATTACTCGCACTGAGTCGATATTGCATGCTGCGAAAGTAAGTGACTAGGACACTGCACCGGACGACCGCACCCAGCATGACACCGACGGTGAGGCATTTCCCAAGCGGTGTGTCGGTCGTCATACGCATCTCTGGCCCCACCCAGTAAACGGCCAAAGCAATTGCAATGAGCGTGCCACTCCAGGTCATCCAGAAGCTGGTACGCCGCGGCGCAAGAAAACCATCGGTGCTGAAGACTAGAAGCATAACCAGCGCCTGGAAAGCGACTTGAGGCACAGCCATAAGCAAGCCCAGCACACCTGTAACCGCGATCAATTGGTGCCAGAAGAACAAGCCTGGGTCGCTTTGAGTCTGACTCCAGCCACTGGCGTAGGCCCAGGTGATGAAAGCCATTCCTATGCTTATCCAGAGGCCATACAGCAACACTGGAGGCAGTGGCGCGTAGCCCGCCCAGCAGTGGCCGAGAAATAGTCCAAAGGCATATAGATGGCTCAACAGGACTGAGGCGTGCAGTTGCCACGTGCGCTTACGCCAGCGTTCGAAGTGCAGGGCCTCATCGGCAAGCGGCGATGAAGGCTTAGGGCCCCACAAAGAAGGTCCGTGTGCTTTTTCGGAGGAGTAAGCCATTGCTGGTAAAAGATCGCGAGTGTTCAATGTGCGACTGGTTGTTACAAATAACAGTTTGCCTGACTTTCCACATAAGTAAATCACACTGAATATTCTGAAGAGGATTTGCTTGTAGCTATGGATATCAAGAGGTCAGACTGATGGGAACCTCCAAAAAAGGCCCGCTCAGTGGCGGGCAGGTGAAACGGTAGGATTGCGCCCCAGGAGGAGCGCATGAACGCAGATCAGGTAATTGAGGGAATCAGCAACGCAGTCGCGGCAGCCAAGCCAGCTCAGGAATACTGCTTGTTATGGTCAGATTACTGGTGGTGGATGTGCATGACCAAGGCCGAATGGTCAGGCTGGATGCAAGCAATTGGTGCGGTCTTGGCCATAGTCGCGTCAGCGCTATTGATGCGGCACCAAGTAAATATTGATAGACGAGCAAAAGAGCGCGCAGCAGCAAGCCGCGTGCGTGCATTCGTTACTCAATTGTATGCAACCAGTTTGGAGCTCAAAGCTCCTCACGTTATGAGTGAGCCGATGTTAAAAATGCGGCGCTTAATGCTTGAGGAGTGGATCCAAGACTCACGTGGCATCGAGATTGAGTTTGTGAGTTCTGAATGGTTCGATGCTTTGCATGGAGCACGCGCAACTGCGGTACGACTGATTCACTTTCTTCAAAGTGGGGAAAAGCGATTTTCCGAAGTCGACCCCGGTTCGGACGTTCGTGAAACGTTGCTGCGGTTTTATAGACATGACCTTGAGGTGTGCCACAAAGAACTAGAAGACCACAAGCGCACATTGGATCAGAAGTCCGCTCTACCTGAATCTAAGATATGTTCCCGGTTTTGGCAATGTGTCTAACCTGCTAAGTGGGCGCTGTAATTCATTGGTGTGCGAGCGGAGACCATTTCATGGACATCTATGAATGGCCGCTCATGTGCTGGCACTGGGCAGCTCTCGCGGAACGGTGGTGATGGCCGCCAACCTGGGTAAAAGGTCATCAGCCCACGCCTGATGGTTCAGCAGTAGATTGATAGCCTGTGTAGCCAATGGCAGATTGGGGTGGATGCGCTTTTGCTGGGCCACCAGCACCCCGAGTACCTTGGCGTAGGCGCGCGTCTTCATGATTCCCCAGGTGGCGAATTCGGGGGGCATGCGCTTGTTGAGCAATTCCGTGGCCTCGGTGGTGTGCATTACGACCTTGGCCTTTACGCCCTTTGCCTCAAGCTCAAGGTCTTTGGCTTCCTCAGTCATGGGCTTGGCATCGCGCCGGAGCTTGGCTGCATCCACGCTGAGCTTTGTAGTCTTGGCTTCGCGACGCAGGCCGGCTGCCTGATCGCGGAGAGTCCGCGCCTTGTTTCGCGTCACTACGAACTAGGCTTGAAGGTCGATGGCCAGCAGGCCGGGGGGGTGTTCCAGGGCGGTCATGGTGATCCTCAAAATGGGTTTTCGGCAGGAGCGGTATCAGCTGGCGCGGCCTTTGAGCCAGTAGTGCTGGCGCTGGCAGCTAGTGATGCGGGCAGGGTGCCCAGTCCAGTACGGCCTTCGCCGCCCAGCGCTTCAATCAGGTCGGGAATCAGGCGCGACAACTCGCCAGTGGCAATGGTCACATCGGTGTCAAAGCCGCCATCGTCTTGCGACTGTCCATCCATCACAGCATTCAGCAGCACGATGCTCTTGATCTGCAGACCTTCGGTTAGCACAAAGCTCACCCGGTCGCCCCAGGTCATTGCCAACTTGGTGGGCATCTTGCCGTGCTCGATGTGCTGGCGTACCTCATCAATATCCAGCGGGTGGCGGGCATAACGCACTACAGCCTTGGACTCGTCAGCAGCTTTCAGTTCTGTCTCGCGGTCAGCAGTGAAACCGGCCGGAGGCTCTTGCGTCATCAGCCAGCGGGCCATGGCCGCTTGCGGGCTGCTCTGGGTGTCCAGAAGTGCTAGCGCGAAGCCGGGCAGACCTTCCACTAGCAGCGTGACGACCTCATCGGCGCGGCCTTGGGCGCTGGTATCGAGCACCAGCGTGCGCGCCTGCGGATCAATCCACACCCACATGGCACCTTGCTTGGTAAAGGCCATGGGCAGCAGATCCAGCTTGGCCTCGTCCTTCAGGTCTTTTTTCTCTTTCTTGCCGGGCTTGCGGCCTTCGGCCTTCTCGATGGCGTCTGCCTTCTCATTTACCTTGCGGTTGAGCACGCTGGCAGGCAGCATCTTGGATTCGCTCATGAAGCGCATCACCCATTGCCCAGCCACCGATTCGGCCAGCGGGCCATGCTGCTCGCCACGCGGCGGCATCCAGCCGACCGAGCGTTCCTGCGTCGCGCCGCACTCGGTAAACACCGTCTTTTGCAGCGCATCTTCCAGCACCTGCAGGTCGCCCTGCCAGCTCTCGGCAATGCGATAAATGATCATGCTCTTGAACATCTGAGCTCCAGAAATAGAAAAAGCCCGCAGAGGCGGGCGTGTTGTTGAGTCGACGATTACCTGTAGGGGGAACATCGCCTTACACAGATATTTATTGACAGGAATAGGCTGTCAGCAGCACTTGTTGAAAGGGCTGGTATGAAAGATCTAATTGCACTGGCTGCGGCTGCTTTGATGTTGGCTGGATGTGCGATGCAACCGGCAGTTAACGAGCAAGGGGTCGACCCGGATCCCAACCAGATAGAGAAGAATGCGGATCAGGACCTAAGAAACGAGAAGATCCAACAGCAAGATCGTTCAACCGACTTTGAAAATGACTGGGATCGTGAACACTTCCGGGATCGAAGAGGTGATGGGCGTGAAGATCAAGGCATCCTGTGGCCTTGGCCGGGATCGGGGCTGAGTGGAGGCCCGACTTACCCAGGGGGGCAGAGCTGGGGCTGGGGCTATTAGCACTGTGTCAGGGGCGCTCTTTCAAACATTGGACCGTCTTGTCGTCCAGCCATTCGGCATGCATGCCGGGGCAGGCGAACTCATCGCGCAGCGTCTTTACGGGAAAAGAGGGTTCGTCTGCCTGAGCGGGAGTGCTGGCCAGCCAGGCCAGCCCCATGCAGATCGCCGCGATCAGGATCAGGCC
This sequence comes from Comamonas sp., assembly GCF_036643215.1. GTDB lineage: Bacteria > Pseudomonadota > Gammaproteobacteria > Burkholderiales > Burkholderiaceae_C > Comamonas. The sequence continues at coordinate 18,393 of NZ_JAVXSJ010000041.1, forward strand.
TTCAATAAGTTTTGTCATGATTTAACTCCGTAGCGCTTATCTATAAAGCGCGAGCAGCTATCAAAATTGATGCGTTGTCGCTCACATGGGCCATGCATCGGGCGTCATTGCCATGACCACGGCCGCGCCGACCAGACAGAAGAGGCCGAAGCCAGTGAGCGCCCATTGCGCTGCGATCAGCAGCTTGGGTGCAGGGGTGGCGGTTGGTGGTGAGTGCATGGAATCTCCTGTGGGAAAAGAAAAAGCCCGCGAGCGGTTGCTGCGGGCTTAGATAAAGTGCCGGTGCCCTTTCGGGGCATGCCTGGGGAAAAGAAGTGTTGAGGGTAGAGAGGCCCCCAAGCTCGGCAAAACAGGTAGATGGCGAAGCAGTTTGCCTGATGAGGGTCAGGCAAGCAATGCGCACTTATGGTTAAAGAAAAGGAGCTGCGCCATCTGGTGTGACCACTTTCGCCAACGACGCGGAGGCCGCGCCGAAGACCATGAATCGCCGCTTGCTCTGGCTAATTCCAAAGATCAAACGACCTCGCTAGAGTGGTCACGCCGGATGGCCCTCGCTGTTGCAAGCAAGGAGGTTGATTGGATTGCCATATGAATTTATAAGGGTTGGTGAGAATGAATATCATTTGAGTTTAAGTGCGTAACTCAAAGGATTGATTCGTGAACCTTGTAAAAACCTCGTTTGTTGATTCCTCCGACCTGCCTTTTGTGGCTGTGAATTCTTTTCCTGCAACTGCCCAGGAAAACGCCCAGTGGATGGCTGATATGGAAGCCTTGATAAACGCTGGCGAAAATTTTGTTCTGGTCTATGCACCCATGCCTCCAATGGAAGAGCAGAAGGAAGACGTTGAGGCTCGCAAGGCCGTGATTCTCTGGCTCAAGCAGAACAAGGATTTGTTCTCAAAGTTCTGCAAAGGGATGGTGATGACCTGCAGCGAAGGTCTTGTCGACAAGCCATTTCTAGAGCAGATGCAGGCACCCATTTCCAAGGTCTATGGAGTGCCAATCGAGATCGGTGATACAGCGAAGGATGCAAGAGCGAAGGCGCTTGCGTTGGTTACGCATAACTAATCGCTTGGAGAGGGCCGGAGACCGCAGCATTCCGGATGGCCCCGCTAAAGCCCTGCGGGGGAAGGCACATGCATGCCGCATGCTGGCTACTCGCTCACATTTCA
>NZ_JAVXSJ010000042.1:0-19199 GCF_036643215.1 Comamonas sp.
TTGCTCATGCGGCGAGCCTAGCGGCTCGCGCAGACTGATTTATGCAACAACGCCCTATCAAATTGATAATGGATTTAAAGGCATGCAGCGCGGGGCTATGTCCACAAAGGTGTCAACAGCCATGCAATTGCTGGCTACAATGACTCCTCTATCTTCTACAAGAGTTGCGACTGCAACTCTTGTCTGAAAGGAAGGCAATCGTGCCCGGTGGCGCGGCCGGGCTTCAAACCCGGTGGGGGGCGTCAGCCGCTCCCGGGTTGGTTCGACTCCAGCTGCTTTCCGCCACTCCCCTTGCCTTCCCTCTCAGAATTCAAGCAGCCGCTTCCTGCTCCTGCAGCATTCGCCACATCACTTTGCCGCTGCCGCTCTTGGGCAACGCCTGCACAAATTGCACGATGCGCGGTGCCTTGTAGACGGCCATATTGTCGTGGCACCACTTCAGGATCTCTTCTGCCGTTGTGCCTTCATGACCTGCGCGCAGCACGACCACGGCTTTGACGGTTTCGCCACGGTACGCGTCTTTGGCAGAGATCACGCATGCTTCCTGAATGGAGGGGTGGCGAAACATCAGCGATTCGACCTCGGCAGGCCAGACCTTGAAGCCGCTGGCATTGATCATGCGTTTGAGTCGGTCGGTAATGAAGAAGTAGCCCTCCTCATCCACCCGCCCTAGATCGCCGGTGCGAAAGAATCGCTTGCCATCCAGCACCATGAAAGCATCTTCAGTGGCCTCTGGTCGCCGCCAGTAGCCCTCAAACACCTCTGGGCCGTTGACCACAATCTCGCCCGACTCGCCTTGGGCAACCTCTTCCAGCGTATCGGGACTGACCACGCGCGCGTCGGTGCTCATAAAAGGAATGCCCAGACATTGCTGCTTCGGATGATCGGGTGGGTTGCTGTGCGAAGGCGCTGAGGTCTCAGTCAGACCATAGCCTTCGCAGAAGCGCAAACCATATTGTTCCAGCAAGCGCTGAGCCACAGCCTGGGGCATTGCCGCACCGCCGCCGCCAATGTATTTGAGGCTGGAGAGGTCAAACGACGCAAAGTTGGGACTGGCCAGCAGGTCGATCACCATGGTCGGGATATTCGTCCAGCTGGTGACCTGATAGTGCGAGATCAGCCGGCCCGCCAGCTCGCGATCCCAGCGGGGCATGATGATCAGCGTGGCGCCCATGTAGATGGCGCTGTGCAGCACTGACACCATGCCCGTAATGTGGAACATAGGCACCACGCCCAGCATCACGCTTTCATGCGTGCCCGTGCCCCATAAAGTACCAGCCACGGAGTTGTGATTGATGCTGCGGTGCAAGTGCATGCAGCCCTTGGGCTGCCCCGTGGTGCCGCTGGTATAGGGCAGAATCGCCAGATCATCGCGCCCCACGGTATGCGGCGGCGCTGCATCAGCACAGGCCATCGCCTTCACCCAAGGGTGGACCGTTCCGTGATTCAACAGAGCCGCCTCGCGCTCGCCAAGCAGCCAGCTGCGCCAGGCCTCAGGTGGCGCATCCGGCCCCTGCACATCAGCATCAAAACCATCGGCAAACTGGGTGACAACCATGTGCTCCAGCGCATCGGCCTGCGGCAAGTCATTGCTGGCTTTGGCGAGCTCCAGCGCCAGATCCGCCGAGGTAATCGCCACCTTGGCACCTGAGTCTGTGATGTAGTGCTTGAGCTCCTCGGCCAGATTCATGGGATTGACCGGCACAACCACCGCATTGGCGCGCAAGATAGCGTAATGCGCCAGCACCAGCTGCGAGGTGTTTTGCATCAGCAAGATGACACGGTCACCTTTCTTAACGCCTAGGCTATGCAAATAAGCCGCCATGCGCTCCGTGCCGGCACACAGCTGCCCGTATGTGGTGGTGCGCCCCAGAAACACCAGCGCCGCCTTGTCCGGGTAGCGCTTGGCATTGATCGCCAGGTTCTCCCAAAGACTGGTGACGGGAACAGTGATGGAGTGAGGCAGGCGGGTGGGCCAGAAGGCGTAATGAGCAGGCATGAGTCAGTCATCCGTAATTGAAAAGCAGCGTGAGAAACACTTAGTCCCAAAAGACTAGTAGCCCGCAAGACTAGGCCGCACAGACTCATCCAGCATCCGGGATGCCCCCAAGAACCCGTCCCGCAGGTGACGTATGCACAGGCTTACGATTCAGCCCACCTTGGCTTAGCATCACGCCATGCCTCATGAATCCAGACTCCAGCAGTCGCTGCGCGAACTGCTCCTCACCCAGCGCACGGCGGCTCTGGCGGTGCAGCCGCTTGCTGATTTTTCAGCGTCTGCCCTGCCCGCACCCGGCCTGTCTTTTGTGCCCTGGGCGTGGTGCAGCGACTTTTCCTGCCTGGTCATTCATGTTAGCGGTCTGGCCAGCCACACCAGCGCCATGCAGGCACACCCTGCCATCAGCCTGATGATGATGGCCACTGAAGTGCCAGGCCAGGGCGTGCATGCGCTGGAGCGCATCAGCATTGCGGGCATCGCCTCTACGCCGCCCCGTGAAAGCGCTCTCTGGCAGGCGCTCAAGTCCAGTTACCTCGCCCGCTTTCCGGAAGCCGAAGCCATGACGATGCTGGGAGACTTTCGCTTCATATGCATCACGCCAAGTTCTGGCCGCCATGTGGCAGGCTTTGGCGCGGCGCGTGAAGTCTCGGATCAGGACCTGATTGCGGCATTTAACCCTGCGAGCCCGTGACTTCCGGGCCGCAGCTGGCATCTGCACCGGCAACAAATGTTCGCACCTGCTCCATGCAGGACATGGAGCCACCGGACACCACGGCCCGCACATAGTCTTCCCACATCTGGCCTTGCTGCTCGACCGATGCAGCTCGGAAAATCTCCAGCATGGCAACGCCATCATCGCTGGCGCAATAGGTGTAGGGGTCATGGCGCAGGCAAAGGGCCTTGGCATGCAGCAGCAAAGCCTTGCGCGTCACGGCCACGCCCTGCAGCCGCTGCCACTGGTGCAGCAACTCATGGGCAAAAACAGCTGCCACAGCGGGATGCTCCAGTTTCAAAGCCCGCTCAGGCTGACCCGCCTCGAAGAAGCTGCGCGGCAGATAGATGCGACCGCCGTTCATGGATAGCGCACGGCGCGTATCACCCAGACGCCGCAGATGCAGCCGTATGCGGGGCTGCAGAGACTGCAGCGAATGACCAAAATGGCGCAGCACAAATTCATGCTCCGGCGGCAGCAGGCTGCGACTCCAGAACATCAGGGTGTTGCTCTGCATCTCAAGCCGCCAGCAGGCATCACTGCTGCAGCTGCGCCCAGACCTTGTCCAGGCGCTTGCTGCTCACCGGATAAGGCGTGCGCAGCTCCTGCGCGAAGAAGCTCACGCGCAGCTCTTCCAGCATCCAGCGGTACTCCTGCATGCGCGCGTCCACAGCGCCCTTGCGCTCGGCCACCAGACGCCAGTAGCGCTGCTCCAGTGGCTGCAGCTCCTTGAGCTTGGCAGCATCGCGGGCTGGGTCGGCGCGGTATTTATCCAAGCGGACGGTGATGGCCTTGAGGTAACGGGCATAGTGGCCCAGCTGCGTCCACGGCGCGATGGCGATGAAGTTCTTGGGCATCAACTTCTGTAGCTGCTCGCCCGCGTCCTTCGTGGCTTCTGGCGCATTTTTCGTGTCTTTGATCTTGCGCTGTGCAGCAGCATATTCCAGCAAGATCACGCCGGACATACGCGCCACTTCGTTGGCGATCAGGGTCAGACGGCCTCGGCCATCCTGCACGCGCTGTTTAAAGTCGGCTTCGTTTGAAGGCAGCGGCTCTTGCAGGAAAGCGCGGTCAATGGCCACGTTGATGATCTGCTCGCGCAGCTCTTCCTGAGTGCCCAGCGGCATAAAGGCCACGGCCATCTTCTGCAGATCGGGAATATTCTTTTCAAGGTACTTGAGCGCATCGCGAATCTGCAGCGCAAACAGGCGGCGCAGGCCCACGCGATGCTTGGCGGCTGCGGCTTCGGGCTCGTCAAAAACTTCAATGCCGACCCCGTCGCCGTGATCGATCAGGGCCGGAAAGCCAATCAGCGTCGTGCCGCCCTTTTTGATTTCCATCAGCTCGGGCAGCTCGCCAAAGCTCCAGTCCTTGTAGCGTGCTTCATGCGACTGAGCAGGAGTCTTGCTGGCCTGATTGACGGCCTGCGCCTTCTCATTTTTAGGAGCTTCTTGCGCCTGAACTGTCTTGGTTTCAGCCTCTTTTCGGCCTGAATCGGCCTGTTGACCAACGGTAGCAGCTACTTTTAATGAAGCAAGTGCCTGAAACGCCCCACGCGCCTTAGCGCCCCACTCGGCCTTGAGCGCGCCCAGATTGCGGCTTTGGCCCAGCTGGCGACCATGCTCGTCGGTGATACGGAAGTTCATGAACAAATGCGGGCTCAGCATGTCGAGCTTAAAGTCCGCACGCTTGACGTCCAGCGATGTCTCGTCGCGCACCTGCTTGAGCAATGCGTCGATCAGCCCTCCCTGAGCCCAGCGCTCGCTCTGGGTGAACAGCTCGGCCAAGCGCGCAGCACTTTCGGGCAGCGGCACAAAGCGGCTGCGCGGTCGCTGCGGCAGGCTCTTGAGCAGCGCCTGAATTTTGTCTTTGAGCATGCCCGGCACCAGCCATTCGGCACGCTCGTCACTCACCTGGTTCAGCACAAACAACGGCACGGTGACGGTCACGCCATCGCGCGCATCGCCGGGGCTGTGCAGATAGGCGGCGGCGCAGTCCACGCCACCCAGCTTGACCAGTTTGGGGAAATTGTCAGTGGTGATGCCGGCAGCTTCATGGCGCATCAACTCGTCGCGCGACAGGCGCAGCAGATCGGGGTTGGCCTTGCTCTGGGCGCGGAACCATTGGTCAAACGTAGCGCCGCTGTAGACGTCTTTAGGCAGTTGCTGGTCGTAGAAGGCGAAGATCAGTTCGTCGTCCACCAGCACGTCTTGACGGCGGCTCTTGTGCTCCAGCTCTTCCACCTTGCGCATCAGCTTCAGGTTGGCGGGCAAGAAGTGCCACTTGGTTTCCCACTCCCCCTCCACCAGCGCCTGACGGATGAAGAGGTTACGTGCCTCGTGCGGGTCGATGCGGCCATAGCTCACGCGGCGGCCGTTGTAGACCACCAGCCCGTACAGCGTGGCGCGCTCCAGCGCCACCACATCGGCTTGTTTTTTGGACCAGTGCGGGTCCAGCATCTGCTTCTTTAAAAGATGACCGCCGACCTCTTCGAGCCACTGTGGCTCAATGGCTGCAATGCCTCGGCCATACAGGCGCGAGGTTTCGACCTGCTCGGCCGCCAGAATCCAGCGGCCGGGCTTCTTGCTCAGATGGGCGCCGGGGTGAGCGTGAAACTTGATTCCATGCGCACCCAGGTAAGTTTCGCTTTCCTCGGCCTTGTAGCCGATATTGCCCAACAGGCCCGCCAGCATGGAAAGGTGCAGCGCGTCGTAGCCAGCCGCCTCGTTATTGAGCAGCCATTTCTGCTCTTTCACCACCGTCATCAGCTGCGAATGGATATCGCGCCACTCGCGCACACGGCGAATGTTGATGAAGTTCTGGCGCAGCAACTGCTCCCACTGACGGTTGCTGATTTTGTGGCTGGCGGCTTGCTCCACTTCGGAGGGGTTGAACAGCGCCAGGCGCTCCTCGACCGTGCCTTCGACCTGCGCACCACTGCTGCGCTGGCTCACCGGCAAGAATGCCTGGCTGCGTGTACTCGGTCTGGATGCCGGAGCGTTTTGCGCCGCCATTTCCTTGCGCGACTGAGCCACCACCTTGCCGCCACGCGCATCTTGCAGCCATTTCCACAGGCGCAGATAACCGGTGAATTCGCTTTTTTCGTCGTCAAACTTGGCATGGGCCTGATCGGCCTGCTGCTGCGCTTCCATAGGCCGGTCGCGCACGTCTTGCACGGAAATGGCTGCGGCAATGATCAATACCTCGGCCAAGGCCTTGCGGTCACGCGCTTCCAAAATCATGCGCCCCACGCGCGGGTCCAGCGGCAGGCGTGACAGCTCCTTGCCCATAGCCAGCAGGTTGCCACGGTCGTCCACCGCGCCCAGCTCGGCCAGCAGCTGGTAGCCGTCGGCAATGGCGCGGCCCGAAGGCGCTTCCAGAAACGGGAAGTTCACCACATCGCCCAGGCCCAGCGACTTCATGCGCAAGATCACACCGGCCAGCGAAGAACGCAGAATTTCCGGGTCCGTGAACTTGTCGCGGCTGGTAAAGCTCACCTCGTCATACAGGCGAATACAGATACCGTTGGCCACACGGCCGCATCGGCCGGCGCGCTGGTTAGCAGCGGCCTGCGAGATAGGCTCGACCAGCAGTTGCTCCACCTTGCTACGAAAAGAATATCGCTTTACGCGCGCAGTACCTGCGTCAATCACGTATCGGATGCCGGGAACCGTGAGCGAGGTTTCGGCGACGTTGGTCGCCAGCACAATGCGCCGACCTGTGTGGCCGTCAAAAATTCTGTCCTGCTCGGCTTGCGACAGGCGCGAGAACAGCGGCAGCACCTCGGCATTGCGCAACACAGGCGAATGCTGCAAGTGCTTGCGCAGATGGTCAGCGGCTTCGCGAATTTCGCGCTCGCCAGGCAGGAAGATCAGAATGTCCCCGCCCTTGCCGCCTTGCCAGAGCTCGTCCACGCCATCGGCAATGGCGTCGTTCAAATCCTTGTCTTTTTCGCCTTCAAACGGGCGGTAGCGCATCTCCACCGGGTAGGTGCGACCGGAGACCATGATGACGGGCGCAGGGCCGTCTTTGTTTTCAAAGTGCTTGGCAAAGCGGTCGGCATCGATGGTGGCCGATGTCACCACCACTTTCAGATCAGGGCGCTTGGGCAAAATTTGGCGCAGATAGCCCAGCAAAAAGTCGATGTTCAGGCTGCGTTCATGCGCCTCGTCGATGATGAGCGTGTCGTAGGCTTTGAGCAGCGGATCGGTCTGGGTCTCGGCCAGCAAGATGCCGTCGGTCATCAACTTGACGGAAGCGCCTTTTTGCAGCGTGTCCTGAAAACGCACCTTATAGCCCACCACCTCGCCTTGCGGCGTGTTCAGCTCTTCGGCAATGCGCTTGGCCACCGATGAGGCCGCAATCCGGCGCGGCTGGGTGTGGCCGATGAGGTGGCCGCGCACCTGCCCATTCGCATCCGGCGTGGCGTTGATCTTGCCGCGCCCCAGCGCCAGCGCAATCTTGGGCAACTGCGTGGTCTTGCCCGAGCCCGTCTCACCACAGACGATGATGACCTGGTGGCGGTCCATGGCCTCCATGATTTCCTGGCGACGGCCAGATACGGGGAGCGACTCGGGGAAGGTGATCTTCAAAGGCATAAGGGCTGAGATTATCCCCGCCCTTGGCCACTCGTGTGCGCAGATGGCAAATGCGGCAGCCGTTCATTTCAGCCCGCCGCAGGCCAGGGCACAGCAAGCCCATTCATGGGCTTTGAGCCTTCGCTTGCTATGCTCGCGGCAATTTAAGCCTTCCCATTGCTCATGGTTTCGACTGCATCCTTCGTTATTCCGCTGCTGGCCCTCTGGATCTGGTGGCCCATCTCCAGCCTCACCGGAACCTCGCGCCTGGCACGCTTGCTGGCGGCGCTGGTCACCACCGCACTGGGTATTTTCCCGGCGCTGCTGCTGTATGCGGTGCAGACCAATGCTCTGCCCTACTCTTTGATTGCACAGCTGCAAGTGCCCGGCGGCTGGGTTCTGGCCACCTTGCTGATGCTCGCCGTTTTTGTCGTGCTGCGCGATCTGCTCTGGCTACTCGCTGCGCTCTCAGGCCGTCAGGGCGTGGCGCAGCTCATTCATATTCCTGCCATCACCGTCGGTGCACTCGTCGTGGCCGGGGGACTGAGCGCCATTGGCGTCTTCAATGCGCTGCAGCCGCCCAGAGTGATTGAGCAGCCGCTGGTTGTCAGGCACCTGCCCCCCGCGCTGGAAGGCCTGCGCATTGCCGTGCTGGCCGATATTCATGCCAGCCCCGTCAACGATGCACGCTATGTCAAAACCATTGTGGATCGCACCATGGGCGCCGCGCCCGACCTGATCGTTCTGCCGGGCGATCTGGTGGATGGCGACGCGGCCAGCGGCCGCGCCCATGTGGCGCCACTGGCCAGGCTCAGCGCCCGCTACGGCGTGTGGGCCGCGCCGGGCAATCATGAGTACTACAGCGGCTACAACAGCTGGATGGCCGAGTTTCGCAGCCTGGGCCTGAACCTGCTGGAAAACCGCATGCAGGTCATCAACATCAAGGGCAGCAAGCTGGCGCTCTCCGGCATTGGCGACCCGGTCTATGGCCGCACCTCGCCCAATAACGCCAACCCGAATGTGCCCGAAGGCATTCCCCCCGATGTGGATGCCGTGGCCAAGCAAGCCCGCAAGGCCGGTGCACAGTTTCATATTCTGCTGGCGCATCAGCCCAAGTTCGCTCGTCTGAATGCGACAAAGGGCGTGAACCTGCAAATCTCCGGCCACACGCATGGCGGTCTGATTGCAGGACTGGATCAATGGGTGGTCGCCCCCGTCAACAACGGCTTTGTGCGCGGCGAGTATGAGATTGGCAATATGAAGCTGTTCGTCAGCAGCGGCGCAGGACTATGGGCCGGTTTTGCCGTACGCCTGGGAGTGCTGCCACGCATTGAGGTTCTGACACTGACTGCCGAGAAATAAAAACCGGCCTTGGTTTTCTCCAGAAAACTGCAATAACCAAGGCCGCTATTACCCTCGCATTTTTACAACGCAAAACACTATCGACTATTTGAAACGTTTTGCCTGAATCAAACACTTCTCAAGTTCAAAGTTTTTTGGATTTTTTTCTAACAAAAAATAAGAAGAATTCAAAATTTCTTTAAACATCATCAACTTAGACAAACCCATTACTTTCGAAATTTCAAAGATAGAATCAAAAAACGGGGGCAATTCAAAACCATTCACTGACAAAAAGCTGTCACACTCACTTTGATGCACAGCCAAGTCGCCTCCGTAGTTGGGCACCCGCCAATGCACAGCTAAGATACAAAGCAGCTATCAAAGCCGTAATCACCACTGGTGCACTGAAACCATTGCCTGAGCAAGCGTGATGCGGCAGCACATATTCATTCAGGGCGATGCCAGCAGCAGTAATACGGCTGAGCAGCCAATGCCCGCAACCTATTTCATCGATTGCAGACAATGAATTGTTCACAATGCAGCAATCCGCTGACACCCAATGCCAAGTTCTGCAAGAACTGCGGCGCCAGACAAGAGACTCCAGCGGCAGAAACCGCCCCCATTGAGAAAATCTGCGGCCACTGTCAGGCAGTGTGTAAGCCACAGGCCAAGTTCTGCCCCAAATGCGGCACGGTTTTTGATGCAGCTGCAGTGGCGACTCCTGACACTGTTGCTTCTCCCATTCTTCCATCTATTGCCGCGACTACGCCAGCCGTCTCAGCCATGGCAGCAGTGACTGCAGCTTCTGATGCGCCTGCTGCGTCTATTGCACGTACAGAGCCGCCCCTGATTGAGCCCATGGATTGGGCGGCCGCACCGCCTGCAGCAATCAATGCGCCGGTATTTCCTGAGCGCCATGACATCCCTCCGGCCTTCCCACAAGAGCCAGTGCCCAGCAGCAAGGCATGGATCAAATGGGCCGTGCTGGCCCTGATCACGGCAGCCGTCGCAGGCGGCGTGCTGATGGCCAACAACATGAAGGCACTCAGCGGTGCGAACAGCACGCCTGCCGCATCGCAGGCGGGCAAGGATTCGGTGTCACCCGAAGACAAAGCCAAGGCCGATGCACTGGTAGGCCCGCAAGGAGGCAATGCCGTCGCAGTACCCGCCTCGCCGCTGAATGACCCGTCCAGCGTCACCATTGCTCCGCCACCTGTCATCAATCCAGCTCCAGCGGCTCCTGCCATCAACACAGGCCCTGAGCTGGCACCACCACCAGCAGCACCTGCAGCCGCTCCTAACAAGCCTGCCCCTGTGAAAGTGCAACCCGCCAAGAAAAGTGGCGCCCCTTCGCTGGATGACCTGCTGGATTGAACCTCATGAAAATTGCAAAACTCACTCTCATCGCCTGCGCCGCCACCATTCTCAGCGGCTGCGCCACTCTGGAAGAAGCCTCTACCTCGCTGAGCTGCATGCTCTCACGCGTGACCAACGTGGCTGACCCTAGCTGCGGCACGGGCGGTGGCTCATCTGCTCCGGCAACCACCATGTCCGGCGGCCACAGCGAGCGCTTCTCTCGCCTTCAAGCCGCGCTGAATCAAGAAACTCAGCATGCGCAAAGCATTCAGGCACAGGCCGTGCAAGCCATGCAATCGCTACCCGTCAAGCAGCGCGCCGTGGCTGGGCCTGTGCTGACACAGCCCGTGCCTATTGCTGATGCGCAAAGCGGCCAGACACTGCAGATGCGCGCCTTCTCTTCTGTGAGCGTGGAAATGCCGCTGGCCGCCAAGGGCCGCAAGGAATACACCCGCGCCATGGATCTGCTCAAAGAGCTGGCCAATGAACTGGCCGACAACCGCGGCGCAGCCAGCATTGTGGTTGACCAAGCCGATGCCGATGTGAAGGCCGGACGCGTGAACACCGCCACAGGCACCACCCAGTCCAAGGGCGGCAAGCCCGTGTCGGTCATCAAGCGAATTGATGCCGGAGTACCTAGCGGTGTGGAGCGCTACACCATCGAAGCAGGGGCGATTCGCGGCAAGCTTTAAGCATAAGCGCCGCCTGAGCGGCGCACCCAAGGCCTGCGGTCACATCCACGGGCTCAACGATCCATCAACAAGACAGGACGCTACATGAGAGAGCAATCACTGGGAGATATTCGTTTCGGCACCCTTGCCAGAGCCGCAGAAGGGCTGACTCAGTGGCGACCACTGCTCATGAGCTTTCTGACACTGCTGGTCTTTAGCCTGCTGGTCGCTCTTGGTGCATCGATGCTCACCAAAACCGTTTTTCTCTCCGGCATCATCATGCTCATCGCTCTGATAGCGCTGATGGCTGGCTCATCGGCTGTTGGCATCATGCTGATGGACAAGGCAAAAAATGAACCGATTCGCTCTTTTGCAGCGGCCGCTTCTGCCGGTCTGCTGTGCCTGCCCAAATTCATTCTGGTTGGCCTGATCGTATTTGCGGCCACCCTAGCTTATGGGTTGGTCGCCGCCATCATTTACTTTGTCTGCAAGATTCCGTTTCTTGGCGGCATTGTGGCCTTTGTGGCCCACCCTATTCTGGTTCTTGTCGCGGCCGCTTTGCTGATCGCCATGATCTGGGTCATCGGCCCGCTGATGGGCCCGGCTCTGTGGAGCGGCCTGTCCGTCAAGGCGGCTCTGGCCAACGTTTTGAGTATTGCCCGCAAGCGCCTGATTGAAGTGGTGCTGATGGAAGTGGTGCTCTACATCATCCTCACCCTGATTTGCGTGATGCTGTTTGCAGGCCTGGTGCCAGCCACCATGTCGCTGACAGCCATGGCCATGGGCATTACCTCCAACGCAAGCAGCATGGGCGGATTTGGCGGCGGTATGGGCGGCATGGGCGGCTATGGCATGGGCAGCAGCATGATGGGCATGATGATGGGCAGCGGCGCCAGCACAGGCCTGATCTCGGGCCTGGGGGTACTGTTCGCCGTGATTGGCGCCTTGCTCGCCCAAGTCGCCGTAATGGGCATGAACCTGATCTATCTGCAAGCCCGCGAAAGCGTGGACCCGACAGAAGCCGAAGACGCACTCGACGGCCTGATTGGCGATGTACGCAAAAAGGCCGAAGAAGCCAAGGCACACACCATGGCAGCCGCTGAACGCACCATGGCCGCTGCAGAGCGTGCCAAACAAGCGGCGTCAGATCGCCTGCAAGAAGCTTCTGCCAAAAATGCAACGGCTAGTACTGCAGCCGATACCACAGTGAATGCTGAACCAGTGGCCCCAACAGCTTCGCCTGCCCCCACCACTGCAGCAACCGCAGCCACCGGTACTGCAGCTGTTGCCGCTGCAGGCTTTGCCGCTACGGCATCAGACCAGGCCTTGGCCGATCAACAAGCGCAAGACCGCGCAGCAGCCGCTGCGGCTGCAGAAGCCCACGCCCGCCAAGCCGCTGAAGAAGAAGCGGCGCGACTGCGCACCGAAGCCGAAGTGGCCCGTGTACGCGCCGACGCGGAAGCCGCTCGTCTGAAGGCTGAAGCAGAAGCCCAGGCACAAGCCCAGCTGCAAGCTCAGCAAGCCCAGGCCGAGCGCGCAGCCCAGGAACGTGCTGAAGCCCAAGCGGCTGAAGCGGCCCGCCAGCGTGCGCAAGCCGAAGCCGCTGAACGCGCAGCAGCCGCGCAAGCAGCACAGGCCGCCGAAGAAGCTCGCAAGAAGGCCGATGCGGCACGCCGCGCAAGCGAGCTGCAGGCCCAGCACGAAGCAGAAAAACATGAGGCTGAGCGCCAAGAAGCCGCTGCGCGTGAAGCAGCCCGTGTCAAAGCTGAAGCTCAGGCACAAGCTCAGGCCGAGGAAAAAGCCCGTCAAAGCCAGGCGTTGACCCACTGCCCAGCCTGCAAAGCCTCCATCGCGCCAGATGATGTGTTCTGCGGGGAATGTGGCCACAAGCTGAAATAACCCAGCAAGGTAACAAAAAAGGCATCCATCTTGGATGCCTTTTTTACGAACGGCTCGCTAGAACTACGGCTTCTCCGTCTCGCAAAGCTCTTCGGCATTTTCCGTCAATTTCACGCGTACTAGCTTGCGTGCATCGGCATCAAACACCATCAAATCCGGGCAGTAACGCGGCCCTTTCGGCGTGTTTACCTGCTCGTAGCTGGCCCCATAGGCCTTGAGCACCCGAGGGGGCTTGCCCTCCTCAGGCTCAGCCAGCACCTGCAGCTGGTTCTGCATCATGGTCTCTGCAGGGTTCGCCTCACACCAGTCGCCACTGGGTTCGCGCCCCAGACTCAGGCCATCGGCTCTCTGGTACAGGCCTGTGGGCCAGCGAATCTGGCCCTGCCCATATTGCGGCATTTGGTAGCAAGCCATGAGCTTTCCGCCCTTGCGCACCGGCAGCATATAGCTCTCGGCCTGGGCTACCCGCACCAACCCCTGTGGCTTCCAGGCATAAATATCCACACCATGGCTGCAGCAACTGGCACGCCATTCGCTGTAGATACGCTGGGCCTTGGCATCAAACACAGGGGATGTGATGTCCTGCAAAGCCTGCGGACCCAGCACAAACTGCTTTTTGACGGGGTCATAAAGCCAGGTCGTATTCGGAATATTCGGGCCTGCAGGCAATTGCTGCGCCTGCGTGAGATCGGGCCAGCCATCAAAATTGGCATCTACCCAGCGTGGCTGCACCAGCCAGCAACTGCCTTGCGCATCGGTGGGTAGCTTTTGCTTCAAGTGCCCCTGCTCGTACACATGGATGGCTGAAACATCCAACTCCGTGAGCTGACCGCAATCGGCCAGTGAGCGAATGGACTGATTCAACATCAGCCGCAATTCATAGCGCGTGGCATGGGCAAACGCAGGCGGCTGCAGCGCCAGATCCACAGGCCAGCGCCGCTTGCCATTCATGGACTGCCACTGCCCCTGCAAACGCGTGGGTGGCATGCCGAAAAAGGCAGCCAGAATCAAGCGCCCCGTGGGTTTCGCATCGCTGCTGCCCGTCATCGGTGTTTCGGTCAGCTGGCCATTGGCCGAGCCCTCCAAGTCAATCATCGCGCCGGGACGGTTGCAGGGCTCATAGCAATAACTGCCGCCCACCGCACCATCCAGCCGCCACAGCTCAAGCTGCACCGCCTTGCCTGCCAGAGTGCCGCGATAGCTGCCCGACCAGACGGGTGCCTCGTGGATAGTGGGGTCAGCCTCCTGCTCCTGCTTCTCCGCTTGGGCAGGAAAACACAAAACGCTCAAGGCGACCCCAATGCTGCACAACGAAAATTTCAAATACGTCGAAGACATAGGTACCTGCATCATCAATCTATTATTCGCATGTCAATCGGTTGTGCGCCGTCAATTTGAATACGGCAAGATGTCATTCAGGCTTCTAGCATCCACAGCCCCAACGATTTATGCAATCAGACAAAAGCACACAAAAAAATCGCAACATGGGCCTGCTGGTCGCAGCCCAATCTCTGGGGGGTGCCTCGCCGCCCATCATCATCTCGCTGGGCGGGCTGGTGGGGCAGCAGCTGTCGAGCAATCCGACGGCCTCCACCTTGCCGGTGAGCATTTATCAGCTGGGTCTGGCGCTCTCCACCCTGCCTGCGGCCTGGATCATGAACCGCATGGGCCGCCGCGCTGCCTATGTGCAGGGGGCCATTCTGGGCGTGATCTCGGGCGTGGTCGCTGCGCAAGGCATTGCGCACAGCAACTTCATCACCTTTTGCATCGGCACGGCGCTGGCCGGTTTTTATGCAGCCTGCGTGCAGAGCTATCGCTTTGCTGCCACCGATATGGTGAGCGAGCCATCGCAGCAGGCCAAGGCCATTTCACGCGTGATGATTGGCGGGCTGATCGCCGCCATCATCGGGCCGCAGGTGGTGATCTGGACCCGCGATCTGCAACCGGCCACGCCGTTTGCCGGCAGCTTTTACAGCCAGGCCTTTCTGGCCCTGCTGGCCCTGCCCTTGTTGATGTCGCTGCGCTTGCCGCCGCCCCAGGCCAAGGTCGTCACCGGCGAAGCCAGGCCGCTGGGCGAGATTGCCCGCACGCCGCAGTTCATCGTGGCCTGTGCGGCCGGCGTGGTCAGCTATGGGTTGATGGCATTTTTGATGACGGCTGCGCCCATGGCCATGGTGGGCTGCGGCCACAGCGTGGGCGAGGCGGCCATGGGCATTCAATGGCATGTGCTGGCCATGTTTGCGCCCAGCTTTTTCACCGGCCGCCTGATTGCACGCTTTGGCAAACGCTGCATCACCGCCTTGGGACTGCTGATGATTGGCGCAGCGGGAGCGCTGGCTTTGATGGGCCTGGAAATCTTCCATTTCTGGGGCTCGCTGATCATGCTGGGCGTGGGCTGGAACTTCGGCTTCATTGGCGCCACCGCCATGTTGACCGAGTGCTACCGCCCGGCAGAACGGGCCAAGGTGCAGGCGCTTAACGATTTTCTGGTCTTCGGCACGGTGGCCGTGGCCTCTTTCGGTTCAGGCCAGTTGCTGCACACTGCCGGCTGGAACGGCATCAACATCGGCATGCTGCCGCTAGTGGCCGTGGTGCTGGTGCTGCTGGGCCTGCAAGCCCAGCGACAAAAGGCAAGAACCGTCTAAAACCATAGCTGCATGCGCTTATCCGGCGTAGGCTGCATGCCGATTTAACTCATTTTTGCTCATCGGACGGCCGCGCTCCCAGCCAGAGCACGGCCAGCCAAGTGAGCAATGCCATGCTGGCCAGCCAGGCCAGTTGCGACAAGCCTGCCCACAAGGGCGCACCCAGCTGATTGAAACGCAGCGAGGCCTCTATCCCCGCCGTGCTTGGCGAAAGCCAGCGCAGCCACTGCAGCGGCTCGGGCAAGGCCTCGACCGGCCAGGTGAAGCCCCCCAGAAATGCCAAGGGAATCGAAGTGAACAAGGCCAGCTGCAAGGCCCGCTCGCGGTCGGCCAGCCACCAGCCCAGTAGGCTGGCACAGCCCACCACCGCAGGCACATAGCAGGCCAGCAAAGCAAGAGCACCCCAGGGGTTGCCGCCATGCGGAAAGTCCTGCCAGACAAAGATCCAGCCAAAGTAAAACAGCCCCGCCAGCCAGCCCGGCACACACAGCGCCAGCAGCCGCGCCAGCCATTGACGCGCACTGACACGGTCAGCGCCTTGTTCACGCCAGGTTCCCACCAGCAGCGCGCAGCCCATCAACAAGGTTTGCTGCAGGATCAGCACGGCCACGGCCGCCACCACAAAGCTGCCATAGCCTTCCGTAGGGTTGAACAAGGCCACGGCCTGCGAATTCACGGGAGAACGGGCCACTGCCGCCTGTGGTGCGCTTTGCCCGCCCGCTTCCAGTCGCTTGATTTCCACGCCTGCAGACACGGTGCCGAAAGCCTCGGCAAAGCCGTATTGCACCTGCTTGCTCACCAGCGGATAAGCGCCATTGGCATAAACGGGCACAACCACATTCGCGCGGCGCAACACATCGCGCTTGAGATCGCGCGGCAGCAATGCATAGCCCATCACCTCACCGCGCAGCAGGGCTAGGCGGGCCTCGCCCTCATCGGCCGTCACCAGTTGCGGATCAATGCGGGGACTGGCCTGGGCAAAGCGCAGCATTTGCCTCTCCAGGCTGGAGTTGTCCTGCATCACGACGGCGACGGGCACGCGCTGCACCACTTGCGTGCTGTAGAACCAGGGATAGAAAAAGCCATAAAGCACCGGTGCGCCCACCAGCAGCAAAAGCGCGCCCTTGTCGCGCAGCATGACAATCAGGCTATCCAGCCAGAGCCTGAAAAAGCCGGCATCGGAACGGTCCATGACTCAGCGCCCTCCCCATTTTTCGGGCCGGCCCAGACCGCGCAACAAACCCGCCGAGGCCAGCGCCAGCAACACCAGCGCAGCCAGCAGCAGGCCTGCAACCACGGGCAGGGTCTGCACCACGGGTGCGCCCATCTGCCACTGCTCGATTTGCAGCCTGGCGTAATGGGTGTAGGGCATGGCCAGCGCCCAGCCCCTGGCACTGTCCGTCATCGCCAGCAAGGGAAAGCCAACGCCGCTGAACGCAAACGCAGGAGCCGACAGCAGGCCCGTACCCGACAACGCCATGCGCAGCGACAGCGTGATGCCCGACAGCGCGGCACCAGCCGCCAGACTCACAGCCACCAGCGCGGCCAAACCCACGGCAATCCAGCCGGTGCTGCCCGCAATCGTCCAGCCCCGCAGTTGCGCCAGATACAGCAAAGCCGCCATGCCGCAGCCCCACAGCAGCAGCGCAGGCAGCAGCAGCTTTCCCAGCAGCGCCGCCGCCGCCGAAGCCATGCCGGCAGACCGGCCACCGGGGCTCAACCAGCCACCCAGCGTGCGTTCACGCAGCTCGCGCCCCACAGACCATGCGCCGGCCGTCATGGCCAGAATATGAATCAGCGCAGGAACCAGGGCAGCGGCCAGAAACTGCTCGTAATTGGTGGAGACATTGAACAGCGCCACCAACTGGGTCTTGATGGGCTCCATCTGCACCTGCAGCACCTGGTGTGGCGAGCCGCGCTTGGCCGCCGTCTGCATTTCCACGCCGGCCGACAGCGTGCCGACCACCTGTTTCAAGTCACGCTGCAGCAGGCTGGATGCCGTGGCCAGCTGCGCGTTATGCAGCAGAGTCACCGCGCCACCACGGCCCTGCTTGACATGGGTTTCAAAATCGGGCGGGATATGCACCACGCCATAGACCTCCATGCGCAGCAGCGCGTCCGCCGCCTCACCCTGATTCAGTACGGTCTGACGCACTTCCAGCCCCGGCGTGGCTTGCAGCATGCGCACCAGCTGGCGCGACAGCGCAGAGTGGTCTTCGCTCCAGACAGCAATCGGCAAGCGATAGGGCTGGCCTGCCGAAAAAATCCAGCACATCAGCGCCAGCGTCAGGAGGGGCACCCAGCTGACCATGGCCCAGTCCCAGGGGCTGGCTCTGAGCCGACCCCATTCGCGGCGCAAGCTGGTGGCAAAAACGCTCACGCACCGGCTCCGGCTTTGCTTTCGACGATCACGCTCATGCCAGGGCGCGCGCCCTCAATGGGCTTTACGGGCTTGGCTTTCACCTCAAAGGTGCGCGCATCGAAACCCTGGCTGCCACGCGTGGTGCGCCAGGTGGCAAAGTCGGGCAGCACGCCGAGAAAGCTCACCTCGAACTCGGCCTGCCGGTCTCCCAACGCTGGCAGCCTGCCGGTAAAGCGGCTTTTCATGGCGAAGCGCTGCAACTGGTCTTCCCGCACATTGAGCACCACCCACTGATCGCTCAGATCCACCACCGTCACCACCGCCACACCCTGGGGCGACAGCTCGCCCGGCTTGGCCAGCACATTCGCCACTTCGCCGCCCACGGGGCTGCGCAGCTGCGTCTCGGCTTCGGCGGCCTTGACCTCGGCCACCACACCATCGACCTGGCGCACTTGCGCGGCCGCTGCGCTCTTGTCTTCCTTGCGCGCACCGCTGGCAGCCATGTCGTACTGGGCCTTGGCAGCGCGCGCCTGGGCATCCGAGGCGCGCCAGTTGGTCTGCGCCTCGTCGCGCTTCTGGGCAGAGACCAGACCTTGATTGAACAGGCTTTGCACCCGGTCATACGAAGTCTTGGCCAGATCAGCCGCCGCCTGGGCGCGCTCCCAGCTCAGGCGTGCCATCTGCACTTCTTCGGGACGCGCGCCATTGCTGGCCTTGGCGGCCACGGCCTGGGCCGCATCGCGGGCCGCCTGAGCCTGGGCCAGCTTGGCCTGCACTTCGGGACTGTCCATTTCCACCAGCAAGTCGCCCGGCTGAATACGGTGCCCCTCGGTCACAAGCACTTTCGAGATACGGGCCGTCACCTTGGGGGCGATATCGGTTTCACGCGCCTCCATCTGCCCCTGAAAGAAAGGCGCTGGAGGCTGGGCGGAGCGCCAGAAACCCCAGACGATAAAGAGCAGCACCGCAGCCACGACGAGCAGTACCACGACCGGAAGGCGTCTGGCCTTCTGAGCTGCGGGGCTGGAATCAGGGCCGGATGGCGGAGTCTGTACAGATGTATTCATGGTGCGTCTTGGGTGATCTTGATATCGGCACGGGCCATATAGCGGCTGAACTCATCGCTCTGCCCTGTGCTCTCAAGCAGGGCGGCCAGGGCCTGGACATACTGGTTGGCAACCGCAGCACGCTCGGTCTGCACCTTGGCCAGGTTGAGCTGGGCGTCGATCAAGTCCAGTGTGGTGCTCGTGCCTTCTTTGAGTCCCGCCTGACGCAGTCGCAACAGTTCCCGGGCCAGATTTTCCTGCGCCTGACCTGACAGATACTGGCTGCGCGACTGCTCCACAGCCAGCCAATTCTTCTCGACCAGCAAGCCGATGTCGGAGCGCACCTGGGCATCGGTCAACTCGGCCTGCTCCACTTTGCGCTGGCCTGCTGCCGAAAGCTTGTCGCGGTCGATGCTGTCCCACAGCGCCCAGCGCACCGCCACACCAGCCACCCAGTTGGGCTTGCCCGAGGTATTGACCTCGCGCAGGCCAAAGGCCAGCACCTGCGGCTTGTGCAGCGCCTCGGAGGCATCGTGCAGGGATTCGGCCTGGCGGCGCTTGGCCGCGACCTTGCTCAGGCCGGGGTGACGA
>NZ_JAVXSJ010000043.1:0-17403 GCF_036643215.1 Comamonas sp.
TCAAACCGCTGCAGTCAAAACCACCTTCGGGCGAGTTGCCGCCATAGGTATAGGGTGTATTGACCACCAGCATGGTGCGCGCCAGCAGTGACTCGCGCAGATCATCGGAAAGATTGAGCGCCTGGGGCGAGCGCGGGCCACCGACTTGTGCGGCGGGCTTGGCCTTCTCCTTGGGCGCGGATGAGCATCCGGCCAGCACCGCAGCCAACGAGCCGACCAGGGCCAGCGTGCAGGCACGGCGACCGGAGTTGAGTGCATTGCGTTCAACGTTCAGCGCTTCGCTGAAGGCGATCTCGCCCTGCATGGGAGTCCAGACTTGTAGCTTCATGGATGGGCATGTTCGCAGAAAGCGCGGCCCGGCTCCAGCTTGAGGTCTGCGGCTTTACAAAAATATGAGCTGATAGCGCATGATTCAGCTCACATTTACCAATAAAAACATCTAAAAACCAATTCAATCAATCGCCAGCAGCTCATTTTTTATGAGCAATCCATGAAAAAAGCGCCCCCATGTGGAGCGCTTCTTGCGAGTGGGTAGAGCCGATCAGAATGGCAGCTTGGGCATGCCGCCACCGCCCATCATGCCCTTCATGGCCTTCATGCCGCCCATTTTCTTCATCATCTTCATCAGGCCGCCGCCCTTGAACTTCTTCATCATGGTCTGCATTTGCTCAAACTCCTTGAGCAAACGGTTCACTTCCTGAACCTGCACGCCAGCGCCGTCAGCAATGCGCTTTTTGCGTGTGGCCTTGATGAGCGCGGGGTGCTTGCGCTCCTTGAGCGTCATGGAGCAGATGATGCCTTCCTTGCGCTTGATTTCGCGCTCGGCCTTGTCCATGTCCACGGCACCGGCCTTGCCGGCCAATTCGGCAGGTAACTTATCCATTAACTGAGACAGACCGCCCATGGACTTCATCTGCTGCAGCTGCGCCAGAAAGTCGTTCAGATCGAAGCCGTCGCCGCTTTTCAGCTTCTCGGCCATCTTCTGCGCGGCTTCCATGTCCACGCCCTTGGTGACCTGCTCGACCAGGGCCACGATGTCGCCCATGCCCAGCACGCGCTGTGCGTGGCGGTCGGCGTCGAAGACTTCCAGGCCATCGAGCTTTTCGGAGACACCGGCAAACTTGATGGGCGCGCCCGTGATCTGGCGCACGGACAGAGCCGCACCACCGCGCGAGTCACCGTCAAGCTTGGTCAGGACGATACCGGTCAGCGGCAGCGCTTCCTTGAAGGCCTTGGCGGTGTTGATCGCATCCTGACCCTGCATGGCATCCACCACGAACAGGGTTTCAACGGGCTTCAGGATGGAGTGCAAGTCCTTGATTTCGGCCATCAACAGTTCGTCAATGGCCAGGCGGCCGGCCGTATCGACCAGCAGCACATCAAAGTAATGCTTTTTGGCGTAGTCCAGCGCAGCGATGGCGATGTCGCGGGGCTTTTGGTCGGGCGTGGACGGGAACCACTCGGCACCAGCCTGTGCTGTCACGGTCTTGAGCTGTTCGATCGCTGCAGGGCGGTACACGTCACCCGAGACCGTCAGCACTTTTTTCTTGCGCTTTTCGATCAGGTGCTTGGCCAGCTTGGCAGTGGTAGTGGTCTTACCGGCACCTTGCAGACCGGCCATCAAGATGATGGCGGGCGGCTGGGCATTGAGGTTGATGTCCGCCACACCCTCACCCATGGTGGCCGACAGCTCTTTGTTGACGATGGAGACCAGCACCTGGCCGGGCTGCAGCGAGCTGATGACTTCCTGGCCCAGCGCCTTTTCCTTGACGCGGGCAATGAAGTCGCGCACCACGGGCAGGGCCACGTCGGCCTCAAGCAGGGCCATGCGCACTTCGCGCAGCATGTCCTGCACGTTGGATTCGGTAATGCGGGCCTGGCCACGCATCTCCTTGACGAGGCGCGAGAGTTTATCGGTCAGTGCGGAGGCCATAGACAAAAAGCATTCGAAAGTTGTGGACAGACAAGAAACAGAGCGCGAGCCAGCATGCGCCGGTCGCCACACAGCCTGCAGACATTGCCGGGCCGTCCATCACCGAGACAAGGCAAAGCTGTGCGAATAAGGCATTTTACCCGCACCCCCTTCTATAGAGGGTGTTGGTGCCTGTTTACGCCCGCCCGGACTCCGCTCTGCCACCCTTCTCTCTATGGCAACTCAGCAAAACCGCCCAGCAACGCACTGTTTCGCAGGGTTCTGGCGAGGTTGTTATTAAGTGCTACACAGGTAACATCGACAGCATCATCCTGCTTCGGGGACTGCCGCTAGACCACTGGCGCTCCCTAAATCCAAGGCGCTTCATGTCTGACCAGTTGCTGTACCGTCACTTTCTCGATCACTTCGCTGACGCTTTCTTTCTGCATGACGACTGCGGCCAATTGCTGGATGTCAACATGCAAGCCTGTGAAAGTCTGGGCTACAGCCGTGATGAGTTGCTGCAGCTGAAGGTCCAGAGCTTCTCAAAAAACTATGACGAGCAGGCGCTGGTAGGACTATGGAAATCGGTGGCTCCCGGCTTCAATACCGTTGTGGAGAACTACCACACCCGCAAAAACGGCACGATTTACCCCGTCGAGATCAAGCTTGCATGCCAGCTAGTTGAAGGGCGCAAGCTCTTTTACGCCATGGCCAGAGATATTTCTGAGCGTGTGCGACGTGAAGAAGAAATCCGCGAGCTCAATATCGAGCTTGAGCAGCGCTGGAAAGACTCCAGCCGGCTGCTGAACTCCGTCATGCGAGACACACCCGACATCGTTTTTGTCAAAGACCTGCACGGCCGCTACCTGTTCTCCAACCCTGCCGCCGACAAAGTGGCGGGCTTTGCAGAAGGGACACTGGTCGGCAAGACAGATCAAGACATCTGGAGTGGCAACAACAACTTTGCCACCGACGATGCCCGTGCCATACAAAGCGAGAAACCCATCATTTCCGAAGGCTACGTGAAGATGGACGGGAAGAAGTGCCTGTTCCAGTCCATCAAGAGCCCCTACCACGACGAGAACGGCAACGTGATTGGTCTGCTGGGCATCGCACGAGACATCACCGCTTTGCGAGCCACCGAGAAAGAGCTGCGTACCAGCAACCATTTTTTGCGTCGGGCCGAGCGCTTATCGCGCATCGGCAGCTGGCGGCTGGACCTGAAAACCGGCGAATTCTGGGCATCAGAGATGATGTACGAGATGAACGGGGCCGACCCCAAGGGCCCCCAGCTGACCCCCGACGACCTGCGCCGCCTGATGCCGCCCGAAGATCACGCCCGCGTGGCGGCGGCCATCAACCTCTGCGCACAGACGGGGCAGTCCTATGCACTGGATGTCACCCATACCACCCCTGATCGCGGCAGCTTTCCGGCGTCTATCTTGGGACAGGCCGATCGGGACGCCCAAGGCAACATCATCGGCATCAGCGGCGTGGTGCAAGACCTTTCAGAGCGCGAAGCAGCCAAGCAGCGGCTTGAAGCCGTGGCCGACAACCTGCCCAGCGGCGCCATCTTCCGCCTTGAGAGCGCTGGGGGATCGCAGCGCCTGAGCTACATCAGCACAGGTGTGGAAAAGCTCATGGGCATCAAGGCCACCGCCATCATTGCCAACCAGCAGGTCTATCTGGATCGCATTCACCCCAGCGATATCGCCCAGTACAAAATTTTGATGGAAGAGGCACAGCAGCAAAACAAGCTGTTTGACCACAGCTTTCGCATCATCCGCCCCAACGGCGTCATGCGCTGGCTGCGCTGCCGCTCAGCTCCGCGCCACACCGAAACAGGCACGGTCTGGGATGGCATCCTGCTAGACATCTCCCGCGAGCGAGAGGCCGAGATAGCCTTGCAGCAAGCCAAGGAAGCTGCAGAGACTGCCGAGCGCACCAAGTCGGAATTTCTGGCCACCATGAGCCATGAGATCCGCACGCCCATGAATACCGTCATAGGCATGACGCGCCTGGTGCAGCAAACCCCGCTTTCGCCCAAGCAGCGCAACTATCTGGACAAGGTAGAGCTGTCTGCCAACGCGCTGCTGTCCATCATCAATGACATTCTTGACTACTCCAAGATTGAAGCCGGCATGCTGGAGCTGGAGAGCGTGGAGTTTGCGCTGGACGATATTCTGGAGACAGTCTCCGCCGTTACCACACTAAAAGCCGAAGAAAAAGGGCTGGAGATTGTGTACTCCGTATCGCCAGAAGTGCCGCGACATTTGTGCGGCGACCCGCTGCGCCTGAGCCAGGTACTCAACAACCTGGTGAGCAATGCCATCAAATTCACCCATCAGGGCGAAGTGGTGGTGTCGATTGAGAAAGAGCGCCCCGCCATTGCGCGTGCCAGCACGGGTGTGGACGAGGTTCAGACCCTTTTGATTACCGTGCGTGACACCGGCATCGGCATGAATCAGGCGCAGATTCAGCAGCTATTTCGCCCCTTTTCTCAGGCCGACAGCCAGACCACGCGCCGCTATGGCGGCACCGGGCTGGGGCTGGCCATCTGCAACCGTCTGGTGCAGTTGATGGGGGGGCGCTTTGATGTGTTCAGCGCGCCCGGGCGCGGCAGCACTTTCCGCTTTGCGGTGCAGATGATGGCGACCAGCCAGCCGACCAAGCGCCCGCAGATCTACCGCGTGGGGGCCGCCAATAGAGTGCTGATCGTGGACGATAACGCCAGCGCCCGCGACATTCTCAGCACCATGGTGCGCGGCTTTGGCATGCGCACCGATGCGGTTGACAGCGGCGACAAGGCGCTGGCTGCACTGCACCTCGCATCGCACAGCGGCTCACCCTATGACCTGGTGCTGATGGACTGGCGCATGCCCGGCATGGATGGTCTTGAGGCAGCGCGACGCATTCGTGAAGTGGAGCACTTGGCCACCATTCCCGCCGTACTCATGGTCACCGCCTACGGTCGCGACGAGGTGCAAAGACAAGCCGAGCAACTGGGCCTGCAAGGCTTGCTGACCAAGCCCGTCACAGAGTCCGTGCTGTTCAACTCGATTCTGGAAATCTTGCAGGCACACAGCCCAGGCCACCAAGCCACTGCCTCGGCCAGCATGGCGGACATATCGCTAAGCAAGCGCTACCCAGAACTCAAGGGCAAGCGCGTGCTCGTCGTCGATGACAACGCCCTGAACCGCGAAGTGGCGGCAGACTTTCTGGAACTGGTCGGCATTCAGGTCGAGCTGGCCACCGATGGCGCGCAGGCGCTGAAGGTGCTGGAAAAGCAGTCTTTTGACCTGGTACTGATGGATGTGCACATGCCTAATATGGATGGCATGCAGGCCACACGCGCCATACGCCAGCACCCCTCCCTGCACAACCTGCCAGTGATTGCGCTGACCGCGCAGGCCCGCACTGAAGACCGCGAGGCCATTGAAACCGCAGGCATGAATGCGCACCTGAGCAAGCCCATTGACGACAAGTTGCTCTATGAAACGCTATGCCAATGGATGACTCCTGATGCCTCTGCAGTACAGCACGCATCCTCGCCCGCCCTGCAGCCCCAGCAGGTAAGCCCCCCCGCTTTTGACCTCTCGCAGATGCAGCAGCGCTTTCGCGGCAACACTAATCTGATCAGCCGCGTGCTCAATGGCTTTGCGCGCGACTTCGTTGAGGCGCCATCCCATCTGCAGGAATACCTGTCGCAAAGCCGCTGGCAAGACCTGGGCATGCTAGCCCATACCCTCAAAGGCTCACTGGGCTACCTGGGCGCACCGGCCTTGATGGAGCAGGCCTCTCAAATTGAATCGGCCTGCCGCACGCCTCAGGGCAGCATGAATCTGCCTCAGGCATCACACCAGCATCTGCAGCAGCAAGTGCCCATCTTTGCCGAGCAGCTGGCGCAACTGCTCAAGCAACTGCCAGAAGCGGCTGCAGAGACTACGTCCCCGGCTCCTGCCGTGGCCGCCAACTCTCTTGCCAGAGTCGAAGCCATGATCGAAGAGCTGCGCCAGCTCATTGCCGATGGCAACTACGCCGCTGTGGAAGGGTTTGAACGCCTGCAGCACCTGCTGGATCAACGTCTGTATGGCGCGCAGTTGCAGCAAATTCGCAAAAATATCGAAGATCTGGAGGCTGATGCTGCTTTGCAGGACCTTGACCTGCTCAAGCAACAGCTGCATCAGACCGCCACCTGACTCTGCACACCCTTGCCCCTCCATCTGTAAAGCACTGCCTATGTTGGAAGACCTGGAACAAGACCTGCCCACCCTGCTCATCGTTGATGATGAGCGTGTCAACCGCACCATGCTGGCAGAGCTGCTGGGCCAGCAATACCGGGTTTTGCTGGCCAAGGATGGCCACAGCGCTCTGACCATTGCCAGCCGTGAGGCCCACCGCCTGATGCTGATTTTGCTCGACGTCAGCATGCCCGGCATGGATGGCTACGAAGTGCTGGCCCAGTTACGCAGCAATGAAGCTACGGCAGCAATCGCGATTATTTTCATCACCGGGCAAAGCGATGCCGCCGCCGAAGAGTACGGCCTGCGCCTTGGCGCGGCGGACTATGTCTCCAAACCCATTCGCCCTGCCGTGGTGAGTGTGCGCGTACGCAACCAGATTCAGATGGCCCAGCAGCGCCGTGCACTGGAGCGCCTGGCCCATGTGGACGGGCTGACCAGCCTCTCCAACCGCCGCCACTTTGATGACATGCTGCAGCGCACCAGCCGCCGCTGCATTCGCACTGGCGAGGTGCTGGGGCTGGCGCTGATCGATATTGACCATTTCAAGCAATACAACGACCAGTACGGCCATTTGCAAGGGGATGAAGCTCTCAAATCTGTAGCAGCAACGCTGGCACACCATGCCCGGCGCTCTTTCGATATTGCGGCCCGCTTTGGCGGCGAAGAATTTGCGCTCATCCTGCCCGGCAATACCGAGCCACAGACGCTGGTGGAGCAGTTCCGCGAAAGCGTGGCCGAGCTGGGCATCGCCCATGCCGCATCGGGCACGGCAAAGCACCTGACGGTCAGTTGCGGAGTGCTGACCATCGCACAGCCCACGCCGGAAACCTTTGAGGAATGGCTGCAAAAAGTCGATGAACTGCTCTACAAAGCCAAGACACAAGGCCGTAATCAGGTGCAGTCTGCGCTTTATGCGAAAAATTGACACGCCCGCACTCCCCTGCAAAAGATGAGTGCCAGCCAGCCGCACTATCATTGAAAGCATGCTTTCCCAACCGCTCACCGCAGCCAGCCCCATGGCCTGGATTCTGGCCATTGCGGCAGCCATTGCCTACGCCCTCCCCGCACTTGCCACGCAACACCTGCAAGAAACAGGCGCGCGCCACTGCCTGCGCCTGGCCTGGGCCTTGCACGCCCTGTTTCTGGGCTGGGGCCTGCTGGGCGAGTTTCCGCGCTTTGGCTTCGCCCCCGCACTCTCCATCACCGCCTGGCTGGTGCTAACCGTCTATGTGGTCGAGCAGCAGCTCTACCCCCAGCTCAGCTCGCGCTGGCCACTTTCCATCATGGGCAGCCTGGCGGTCTTGCTGGCCGTGGTGTTTCCGGGCTCTCCCCTGCATGTCGATGCCTCGCCTTGGCTGCCGCTGCACCTGGCCCTTGGCATTGCTTCGTACGGACTGTTTGCCGCAGCCGTCGTCCACGCCGCGCTGATGAGCCATGCCGAGCGGCAAATGCGTCAAGGTGCTGACCATGAGGGCGGCCTGCCCCTGCTCACACTGGAGCGCCTGACGTTCCGCTTTGTGGGCGCAGGCTTTATCTTGCTGACCGCCACGCTGGCTGCTGGCTGGTTTTTTGGTGAGCAGCTTTATGGCAAGAGCTGGGTGTGGAATCACAAGTCCGTGTTCTCCCTGCTCTCCTGGGTCGCTTTCGCGGTGCTGCTGTTTGGCCGCAACCGCTTTGGCTGGCGCGGGCAAAGCGCCGTGCGCGTGCTGTATATCGGCGCCATCTTTCTGCTGCTGGCCTATGTAGGCTCGCGCTTTGTCGCTGAAGTTCTGCTGGAGCGCATCGCATGAAGTACCTGCTCGTATTGCTGGTCATCGTGGTGGCCGTCGGAATCTGGCGCAACAAGCGCCGGGCCGAAGTAGCTGAGCGCAAAGCGACTGCCCCCACGCCTGCGCCAGCCCTCAAGCAACCGCAAAACATGGTGGCCTGCGCCCACTGCGGCCTTCACCTCCCTCAGGCAGATGCGGTGGCAGACAGCGCAAACCAGTACTACTGCAGCGCAGAGCACCGCAGCCTGGCGCAGCAATCCCGGCCCTGAACCCGTGGTGAATTCCGCTTCGCCCTGGCAGCACACCGCCATTCCACTGGATACCGCCATTAGCCGCCGGGCCGACGCCAGCCTCAACGCTCCGTTTGTGCGCCTGTGGCAGGCATTTTTAAGCGGCCGCGTTTTTCTGGCGCTGGCCTTAATCTTGCTGCAGGCTCTGAATCTGCAATTGCAAAACATCAGCTCGCCAGTGGTCTGGCTGGTCTGCTTTGTCTATCTGATTCTGACCACGGTGCAGCGACTGTTCGCAGGCAAGCATCTGCCCGCGCCGCGTGCCGCCCTGCAATGGCTGCCAGTGATCGGCGTAGACATTGCCGTGATTTTTCTGCTGCAGATTTTCCAGGTGGGATCGCTCAACTACACCGCTCTGCTGGCCATTCCCATCCTAATTTCTGCAGCGCTGGGCGGCCTGATGCTCGCGTTTGGGACCACGGCCTGTATTACGCTGCTGACGCTAACCCACACCTTCTGGCTCTACCACGGCGGGCTCAGCGATGCCGCTCAGGCCTACTATCAGACCGCATTTTCTTCGGCGGGTTATTTCTGCGTAGCCTATCTCACGCACGAGCTGGCCAAACGCGTCAGGCGCGAGCGCTCTCAGTCACTGTTCAACCGCCTGCGCACTCAGACGCAGGAGCAGGTCAATAGTCTGGTCATCAACCATTTCTCGGATGGTGTTCTGGTGGTCGACTCCAGCCTGCAAGTGCTGCAGGCCAACCCCGCCGCTCTGCAATTACTGAATCTTCCACCCGAACACACCCAGCCCTTCTCCCTGCAAGCTCATAGCGGGTGGGAGCCTTTGGCGGATGCCGCGCAGGCCAGCTTTGCCCACGCCCGCCCTTTGTCGGCCACGATTCACCTACAGGCCACCGAGCATCGCGGCCCCACGGGAATCAATGTGCGCACCCGCATCACCGAAGTTGCCGCCCCCTATCTGGATGAAGAGCCTCAAACTGAGGCCGGCCACTCACTCTGCGTCATGTTCCTGCATGACCTGCGCGAGATGGAAGCACAGCTGCGCACCGAAAAACTGGCATCCATGGGCCGCATGTCTGCGGCCGTGGCGCATGAGATACGCAACCCGCTGGCTGCCATTACGCAAGCCAATGCGCTATTGGCCGAAGACCTCGTCAGCCAGCCCGGCCCCCAGCAGCTTTGCCGCATCGTGGGCCAGAACGCAGACCGTCTGGCCCGCATTGCCGAAGAAATTCTCAATCTGGCACGGGTGCAGCAGGGTGTAGAAACCCATCAGGGCCAGTCCCTGCCGCTCGATACCCTGCTCACCCAGATCTGCAACGAATGGCGCGGGCAGTCCACGCCATCTCGCCAGCTTTTGCTGCAGCTCAATGCAACCGCACGGCATATCGTGTTTGATGAGGAGCATCTGCGCCGCGTGCTGATCAATCTGCTGGACAATGCCCAGCGCCACCGCAGCAATGCCGACAATGAGGTCGGCCTGCAGTTGGTCAGCGGCCACGGCCCGCTCAATACCCAGATGCCCGGCCTGCCTGAAGACGATATCTGCTGGTTCATGGTCTGGAGCAACGGCGCACCGCTGGAAGCCAGCGTAGAGCGCCACCTGTTTGAGCCATTTTTCTCCTCGCAAAGCCGCTCCAGCGGTCTGGGTCTGTATATCTGCCGTGAGCTATGTCAGCGCTACGATGCCACCATCAGCTACCTGCGCCTTGCCCGCAGCACGCCAGAAGGTGATGTCGATGGCAATGCATTTATCGTGACCCTGCGCAGCGGCCCGTCGACCCTCGCAAGCCGCACTCTTTTTGACTCGATCATGGTGTAAGCCTAGTGACCTTTTTGCCTACTGCATCCACAAGCGCCACCATTTTGGTGGTCGATGATGAGCCCGATCTGCGCACACTTTATGAGCTGACCTTGCTCAGGGAGGGCTATCGCGTAGAGACAGCCGGATCGGTGCAAGAAGGCTCAGCGCAGCTGCAAAGCCAGCACTTTGATGTGGTGATCACCGACATGCGACTGCCCGACGGCGTTGGCATGGAGCTGCTGCTGCTGCTGCGCGAACAGTCGCGCACCGAGCGCTGTATCGTCATGACCGCCTACGGCTCTGCCGAAAATGCGGTCGAGGCCTTGCGCGCAGGCGCGTTTGACTATCTGACCAAACCTGTAGACCTGCGTCAGTTCCGCCAAGTCGTTGCCTCTGCCGTTCAAGGCATTGGTGCCGTGCCCGCCCCCGGTACACCCCAGGCGACGGCAACAGCAGCCAGCGGCAGCCAGGAGTTCAACACCAGCGCCCTGCAGGCACTGGTCGGTAATTCTCAGGCAATGCAACTGGTCAAGCAGCGAATTGCCAAGGTCGCCAAGGGAATGGCCCCGGTGCTGATTCATGGTGAGTCCGGCACGGGGAAAGAGCTGGTGGCCCGCGCCCTGCACGCCTGCAGCCAGCGCGCCAGTGGCCCCATGGTGGCAGTGAACTGTGGCGCCATTCCTGAAAATCTGCTGGAGGCCGAATTCTTCGGTGCACGCAAAGGCTCATACACCGGCGCGACACAGGACAGGCCCGGATACTTTCAGGCCGCACAGGGCGGCACGCTGTTCCTCGATGAAATTGGCGACCTGCCGCTGGCCATGCAGGCCAAGCTGCTGCGCGCCATTCAGGAGCGCAAGATTCGACCCTTGGGCAGCACGCAGGAAGAGTCTGTCGATGTTCGCATCGTCAGCGCCACCCACCGTGATCTGGGCACCGAAGTTCAGAGCGGAAACTTCCGCCAGGACTTGTACTACCGACTCAATGTCATTGAAATCGAGCTGCCAGCCCTGCGTGAGCGCCGCGAAGACCTGAGCCTGCTGTGTCAGGCTCTGCTCAAAAAACTGGCCAAAGAATCGGGTCTGGCCACGCCTGCACTGGATGAGGCCAGCCTCGCCCAGATCGCCTTGCTCCCCTTACCCGGCAATGTGCGCGAGCTGGAAAATGTGCTGCACCGCGCGATTGCGCTGGGTGATGATGGCCCGCTGCGCATTCCGCCAAGCGGCCAGCAGTCCAGCAACGAAAGCGCAGCCAGCCAGGCATTGACCGCCGCGCCGCACTCACTGCAAGAAGCACCCGCAGAAAGCCCCACCCCAGCGGGCCTGCCCGAAAACCTGCAGGGCTGGCTGGACGAGCAAGAGCGCAGCATTCTGGTCAGAGCGCTGCAGGACAACGGTTTCAACCGCACCGCGACTGCGGCAAGACTCGGCATCAGCCTGCGCCAGATTCGTTATCGGATTGACCGTCTAGGCATAGACCTGCCCGCCGAGGGCGGCAAGCACCAAACTGACAATGCCTGATTCTGTGCCGCACGACGCCTCCCAATTACCAGAAAAGTCGCCAGACCAGTCTTTGGAGTGGGCTTCCGGCTGGTACCAACCTGCCCAGCAGCTCGCCTCGCCCAACTTTGGCCCGCGCCCTGATGGCGCACTGATCGACCTTGTCGTTGTTCACTCCATCAGCCTGCCGCCGGGCCAGTACGGAACGGGGGCCGTTCAGCAGCTCTTCAGCAATCAGCTGGACTGGGATGCCCACCCTTACTACCAAGGCATTCGCGGGCTGGAAGTGTCATCTCACTTCTTTATTACCCGCCAGGGTGAGATCTGGCAATTTGTCAGTTGCGATGACCGTGCATGGCACGCCGGCATCAGCCAGTGGCGGGGCCGTGACCGCTGCAACGACGACTCCATTGGCATTGAACTCGAAGGCCTTGAAGGCCTGAGCTTTGAAGCACCCCAATATCAGGCCTTGCAGCGGCTTTGCCAGGCCATTGCCGCGCAATACGCTATTCGCTACATCGCCGGCCACGAGCACATTGCACCGGGGCGCAAGCAAGACCCTGGCCCCGGCTTTGACTGGGCGCAACTTCAGCAGCAGCTGAGCGCTGACAACGGCACACAGGTCTGGGAATTCCCTCCACGACCCGCCTGAGGCTCAGAGACCGCACATATATCAGGAGCATATAGCGCCTGTTATTCGGCGGTTTCAGCCAGATATGTGACTGAAGAGCACGACTGAATTGCGCAAGCCGCTCATATTTTATGAGTGAGCACTTCGACTTCTGGGTTCACATTCAAGCCCTCACTGTCAATGGCGCGCACGCAACATCTGTCGTCTGTCGCAAACACCTAAATTTTTTACAAATTTACGGCTCTGAATCTGCTGCACCGCAACCACGCCACAGCCCTTGATTCATGCGGGATGAAGGCTTTTTTCAAGCTGTCAAGCGACTGCTCAAATATCCGTTTCAGTAGTTTCATCAGGTCAGCAAGTTTGAAGAGCGATACACTACCGGTAGTGTTTGAGAGCGCCTTAGACCCCACATCTAGTGTTTACAAGTTGTGCACACCCTGTGCAAACCATGTGTAGACCTTGGCGCCAAATCTTGTTTTTGACGGCCTGCCCAGAGTGCAGGCCTTTGTCTGCTATCCACAAATTGATTCCGAGGAACTTATGCAAGAAGCGTTGAACTCACTGCCTTCTGCCGCGCCTGCCAGCGCAGCTGATTCTTCCTCCCCAAATGACAACTACCAGATCATTCGCCGCAGCGGTGATGTGGTGGCGTTCGCCCCCCAGAAGATTGCCATCGCCCTGACCAAGGCCTTTCTGGCCGTGCGCGGCGCACAAGGCGCTGCTTCTGCCAGCGTTCGCGATACCGTCAACGAACTGACCGAAGGCGTGGTGCGCGCCCTGTTGCGCTCGCGCCCTGAAGGCGGCACCTTCCACATTGAAGACGTGCAAGACCAGGTTGAACTGGGCCTGATGCGTGGTGGTCACCAGGATGTGGCCCGCGCCTATGTGCTGTACCGCGAGCGCCGCAACCAGGAGCGCGCCGAGCAGAAGAAGGCCGCCGAAGTGGCCGCTGCCGCTGTCTCCGCCAAGCCCGTGCTGCATGTGACCGAAAACGGCCAGCGCGTGCCTATGAACCAGGAACTGCTGCAAGCATTGATCCAGTCGTCTTGCCGCAACCTGAATGCCGACATTCAGGCCGCGCCCATCATGGCTGAGACCCTGCGCAACCTGTACGACGGCGTGCCACTGGCCGAGGTCTACAAGGCATCCATTCTGGCTGCCCGCACGCTGATCGAAAAAGATCCCGACTACACCTACGTCACCGCCCGCCTGCTGCTGCACACCATCGTGCGCGAAGTCATGCTGCGCGATGTGCAGCCTGCCGACATGCAGACCGCCTACACCGAGTACTTCCCTGGCTTCATCCAGAAGGGCGTGGACAACGAACTGCTCAACCCCGAGCTGCTGAACTACGACCTGCCCCGTCTGGCCAAGGCCCTGAAGGCCGAGCGCGACGAACAGTTCGACTACCTGGGTCTGCAGACGCTGTACGACCGCTACTTCCTGCACGTCAAGAAGACTCGCATCGAGCTGCCCCAGTCCTTCTTCATGCGCGTGGCCATGGGCCTGGCGCTGCAAGAAGATGACCGCAACGCGCGCGCCATCGAGTTCTACGAGCTGCTGTCTTCGTTCGACTTCATGTCGTCCACCCCCACGCTGTTCAACAGCGGCACACTGCGCTCGCAGCTGTCGTCCTGCTACCTGACCACCGTGCCCGACGATCTGGACGGCATCTACGAGTCCATCAAGGAAAACGCCCTGCTGTCCAAGTTTGCGGGCGGCCTGGGCAATGACTGGACACGCGTGCGTGCTCTGGGTTCGCGCATCAAGGGCACGAACGGCGAGTCGCAAGGCGTTGTGCCTTTCCTCAAGGTCGTCAACGACACGGCTGTGGCCGTGAACCAGGGCGGCAAGCGCAAGGGCGCTGTCTGTACCTATCTGGAAACATGGCACCTGGACATCGAAGAGTTCCTGGAGCTGCGCAAGAACACCGGCGATGACCGCCGCCGCACCCACGACATGAACACGGCTAACTGGATTCCAGACCTGTTCATGAAGCGCGTGATGGAAAAGGGCAACTGGACTCTGTTCTCGCCCTGCGATGTGCCCGACCTGCACGACCTGTTTGGTGCCGAGTTCGAGAAGGCCTATCTGGCCTACGAAGCCAAGGCTGCCGCCGGTGAACTCAAACTGCACAAGACACTGCCTGCCACCGACCTGTGGCGCAAGATGCTCTCGATGCTGTTCGAGACTGGCCACCCTTGGATCACCTTCAAGGATCCTTGCAACATCCGTTCGCCCCAGCAACACGTGGGCGTGGTGCACTCGTCCAACCTGTGCACCGAGATCACGCTGAACACCAGCGACACCGAAACCGCAGTGTGCAACCTGGGCTCCGTGAATCTGGTTCAGCACATCAAGGACGGCAAGATCGACCACGACAAGCTGCGCAAGACGGTGACCACCGCCATGCGCATGCTGGACAACGTCATCGACATCAATTACTACGCCGTGGCCAAGGCCAAGGAATCCAATCTGCGCCACCGCCCTGTGGGCATGGGCCTGATGGGCTTCCAGGATGCGCTGTATGAAATGCGCACCGCCTACGCCAGCGAAGGCGCTGTCGAGTTTGCCGACCAGGCCATGGAAGCGATCTGCTACTACGCCTACTGGGCCTCGACCGAGCTGTCCAAGGAACGCGGCACTTACTCCACCTTTAAGGGCTCACTGTGGGATCAGGGCATCCTGCCCCCAGACACACTGAAGCTGCTGGAAAAGGCCCGCGGCGGCTATGTGGAAGTGGACCGCTCCGCTCAGATGGACTGGGATGCTCTGCGCGCCAAGATCGCCAAAGACGGCATGCGCAACAGCAACTGCGTGGCCATTGCGCCTACGGCCACCATCTCCAACATCGTGGGTGTGGATGCATCGATCGAACCTTCGTTCGGCAACCTGTCCGTGAAGTCCAACCTGTCGGGCGAGTTCACCGTCATCAACCAGTACCTGGTGCGTGATCTGAAGCGTCTGGGCCTGTGGGATGACGTGATGGTCATGGACCTGAAGCACTTCGACGGTTCGCTGCGCGCCATCGACCGTGTGCCAGAAGAGATCAAGAGCCTCTACGCCACCGCGTTTGAAGTCTCGCCTGAGTGGCTGGTGGAAGCCGCCTCGCGTCGTCAGAAGTGGATCGACCAGGCACAGAGCCTGAACATCTACATGGCCGGCGCATCGGGCAAGAAGCTGCACGACACCTACATGCTGGCATGGGTTCGTGGCCTCAAGACCACTTACTACCTGCGCACCACCAGCGCGACCCAGATTGAAAAATCTACTGTACAAAGCCGCACGCTGAATGCGGTGTCCTCCGCTGCTCCTGCGGCTGCCAAGCCTGCGATGAGCGCGCTGGAAGCTGCCGCTGCTGCTGCCCGTGCACAGGCTCCTGCAACGGATGTGAAGTTCTGCGCGATTGACGACCCAGGCTGCGAGGCTTGCCAGTAATTAACGACACCCCCTGAGGCGCTTTGCGCCTTCCCCCTCTCACTACGCGCTGCGCGCTACGGGAGGGGGACGACACCTTCGCCGCAAGGCGGCTCTTGCTTGGTGTCCCTGGGGTGGATAGCGCCAGTTTTGAACTGACGCTTAAAAAACTAGATGAATCTAAAGGCTGGATGTCGATTGCATTGCACCCAGCTTTTTCCCATTAAGGAATACCTTCATGCTGAGCTTTGACGACGACACCTTTGCCCCTTCCGCTGCCAGCGCAGAAGCCGAAGCACCGACCACCCACAAGCGCGTGAATGCTGCAGACAAACGCATCATCAACGCCAAGACCGACGTGAACCAGCTGGTTCCCTTCAAGTACAAGTGGGCCTGGGAAAAGTATCTGGCCACCTGCGCCAACCACTGGATGCCGCAGGAAGTGAACATGACCCGCGACATCGCTTTGTGGAAGGACCCCAATGGTCTGACCGAAGACGAGCGCCGCATCATCAAGCGCAACCTCGGCTTCTTCGTGACCGCAGACTCGCTGGCCGCCAACAACATCGTGCTGGGCACCTACCGCCACATCACGGCCCCCGAGTGCCGCCAGTTCCTGCTGCGCCAAGCGTTTGAAGAAGCCATTCACACACACGCCTACCAGTACATCGTGGAGTCGCTGGGTCTGGATGAATCGGAAATCTTCAACGCCTACAACGAAGTCAAATCCATCCGCGACAAGGACGAGTTCCTGATCCCCTTCATCGAAGCGATCATGGACCCCAACTTCAAGACTGGCACCCACGAAACCGACCAGACCTTGCTCAAGTCGCTGATCGTTTTTGCCTGCCTGATGGAAGGTCTGTTCTTCTACGTGGGCTTCACGCAAATTCTGGCACTGGGTCGTCAGAACAAGATGACCGGCGCTGCAGAGCAGTACCAGTACATCCTGCGCGACGAGTCCATGCACTGCAACTTCGGCATCGACTTGATCAACCAGCTCAAGCTCGAAAATCCCAACCTGTGGACAGCCGAGTTCAAGCAAGAAATCACAGCGCTGTTCCAGAAGGCTGTCGAGCTCGAATATCAATACGCTGAAGACACCATGCCACGCGGCGTGCTGGGCATGAATGCGTCGATGTTCAAGGGCTATCTGCGCTACATCGCCAACCGCCGCGCCACGCAAATTGGTCTGGAAGAATTGTTCCCCGGCGAAGAAAATCCCTTCCCCTGGATGAGCGAGATGATCGATTTGAAGAAAGAACGTAACTTCTTTGAGACACGAGTGATCGAGTATCAGACCGGAGGCGCACTTTCTTGGGATTAATTGCTTCTAAGCAGGCACAATGCGAGTCATGACTTGCTTCACTTCATTGCTATAAAAACTGAGGTTTTGGCGTGAAGCAAATTTGTGTTCCTAGCGATACGTAACTCCACATCGCTTTGAATCGTCCGGCCATAAAAAAGCCGGGCGTCTTATGCAAATCAACGAAGGAGAAAATGATGGCAACTGCGAAGAAGACGGCCGCCAAGGCCACACCCGAGAAAAAAATAACTGCCAAGAAGGCGGCCGCGCCCAAGGCTGAAGCTGCAAAGAAGACAACAGCAACAAAGACTGCCGCTGCCCCCAAGGCTGCTGCTCCCGCCAAGAAGGCTGCAACGACTGCTAAGGCCGCTGCTCCCGCCAAGAAGGCTGCAACAACTGCCAAGGCTGCTGCTCCTAAGAAGGCTGCAACGACTGCCAAGGCCGCTGCTCCTAAGAAGGCTGCAACTGCTGTCAAGGCCGCTGCTCCTAAGAAGGCTGCAACGACTGCCAAGGCTGCTGCTCCTAAGAAGGCTGCAACAACCGCCAAGGCTGCTGCTCCTA
>NZ_JAVXSJ010000044.1:0-16023 GCF_036643215.1 Comamonas sp.
CGATCGACGATGGCGGAGCTGGCCAGGCCGAGCACGTCGGCCAGGATGCCGATGGGCGCGTACTCGCCACGGGCGACGGAGTTTTTCAGCTCTTGCGCTTCGCGCTGGGCCTTGGCCAGACCGGCGCGTTCTTGGACCAGGTCGAGACCCAGGGTCTCGCCAATTCGACCGGCGGCTTGGTCGCGCAGGTGTTCGCAGTAGCCCACCAGCCAGGCGTGCACGTTTTCACCACGGGTCATCACGCCTTCGCTCATGCGCTTGCTGATGCTGGCTTCGCTGACACCCACCATCTGCGCAAATTCTGCTTGCGAAACGATAGCATCCAAATAAGGTAGAACCTTCACTTAACCCCCTTAGGAAACTCACGCAACAGTCCGACAACGCGGTGCGAATTACCCGCTTCGGAGCTGGCTGGGAAGGACCCGCGGCCCTCGATCTGCCTGTTTTTTGTGCAATGCAGCATCAAACCTTCACCTCCAGGCCCAACGCGACGCGGGCCGACTTGCCGGAGTAGAGCGAGATGCTGGTGTCGCCGCCCTCCATACGGGCCACGATGCGGCGCGCCCAGTCCTTGCCGTCGTTGCGCTCCTGCAGGTTGACCTTCAC
Organism: Comamonas sp.; assembly: GCF_036643215.1. Classification (GTDB taxonomy): domain Bacteria; phylum Pseudomonadota; class Gammaproteobacteria; order Burkholderiales; family Burkholderiaceae_C; genus Comamonas. Next base: position 607 of record NZ_JAVXSJ010000044.1, read on the forward strand.
CGGCTGCGCTGCCACTGGTGCGGGCAAGGCTGGCAGGCCCTGCTGCTGGGCATAGGTCTGGCGCGGCATGGCTGCATCGCACATCTGCTCGAACTGCGGCAGGTTGGGCGGAAAGTCCGCATGCTCGGCAGCCAGGCGAGAGGCGGCCTGCTCCACCACCGTGGCGGGAAAGCGCGACAGCTTGGCATCCCAGACCTTCATGGCCGAGATCGCGCCCTTGTCGTGCTTGCCAGCCATCTGGCCCGTGGCGAACTTGCTGGTGAACAGGCTGCCGTAGGAGCCGTGCAGCAGCATGAACAGCTTGCGGATCACGAGGCTGACTGCCTGCAACGAGGCCTCTGCAGCCTCCTCAGCCGTGTCGCGATAAGCCTGCGGATCTCGCATGGCGTGGTCTGCAAAGGTGGCGATGTTTTTCATTCCCAAACTCCGTCGAAGATGGCTGCGGCTGCACCGGCATGCTTGTGGGTGTTGGCTGGCTGACGGCTGCCGCTGCGGCGCCCAGCCTCAGGCACCGCATCGGGCTTGAACAAACCCTGCCAGCCAGCAATGGCGGCGCTCTCCAGCGCGGCGGCATGGTCCACGCCCTCGCGTCGCCAGGCATCGAGCTTGTCCACCGCCATCTGCTTTTGAGCATCGGTCGCCTTCTTGCGCTTGGCGCAGGAATGCCAGGCATCCCAGTGGGTGCGGTTGATCCAGTCCGGAACGGCAAAAGCTGGCGCGGCCACGCGCTTGTCTTTTGGTTCTTTACGGTTCAATTGATGGTTCATTGATGGTTTGGGTGCCACTGGTGCGGGGGTGGGGTGCCACTGTGGCGGGGGCGGGGGTGTCACTGGTACACCCCGGGGTGCCACTGGTACGGGGGGCATTTCTGGCGGGGGTGCATATGCTGCGGGGGTCAACTGGTACACCGTTGATGTGCCGCTGCGTTCGCTGGAGCGCAAGATTCCGGCCAATTCCAGCCAGCGAATTGCGCGCTGAACCGCCCGTTCTGACAGGCATGTGCGCATCGTGATGGTTTTGACGGACGGCCAGCAATAGCCATCGTCATTGGCCTGATCCGCCAGCGATATCAGAACCGCCTTTTGTGCAGCAGACATGCCCTGCATAGGCCAGCAGGCCGACATGATGATCGTGCTCATACTCTTCTCGTTATCAGGCCAAGGCCGTTTGTCGCGCCTTGCAGCGCACGGGTTTGATGGTTCGCTGGCGGGTGGACAGGCTGCACATGCGCGCCTCGCCCTCCTCCAGCCTTCCGGCGGCCAGCAGGGCGTTGACCGTGCTTGCCACGCTGCTCAGCTCCAGCCACTCGCCTGTCTGCTGGTTGTGGTAATCGCGCAGCTCACGGCGGCTCATGTCGCGGCTGCCGTACTGGTGGGCATGGCGCAGTGACTCATACAGGCGCTCGTTCAAACGGCGGCGTGTCTCGTTGCCCAAGGCCGCAAAAGCCTCGGCACTGGTATCGCGTGCCGTCACAGCGTTGTGGGTGGGTTGCATGGTTAAACCTCCTGATATCACTGCGCACGGCATTGCACCTGCGCTCAAATTCGTTGCTTTATTCATAGAAGTCATACGCCTGCGGCCTCTCGCAAGCGGTAGCGAATGCGGCGGCCCAGGTAGGCCTCGGCATCTGCGCGCTTGGCCACCTTGTCCATGTCAAAGCGCGGCTGATAGCCACGGCCTGGCTTCACAAACATCAGCACCGGGCGCACAAGCGCACCGCCTGTGCCGCTGACGGCCCAGATGCCGGGGGCCAGATGCGCCGTGCGCTCGTCCTGCTCGCCCTTCTGGGTGATACGAGGCCCGCCGCGTGTCTTTCCGTAGGCCACGAAATAGCGCCGCCCTGCCTGCTTCTTGGTGCCGCGATGCACCCGTTGATAACCTTTGGCGCTCATATTGGCCGTGTAGCCCTGTTCACCAAACGCGTGGAAGTAGCTGATCAGCTGCACCAGAAAGGCACCGCGCAAATTGCCCTTGCCGTCATCGCTGCCGGGGTATGGGCCGCCTCGGTCATCGCTGGGAATGGCCGTCTGATATCCAGCAGACAAGATGCCCGCACGCTTGAGCGCCACCTCGCTGCGCTTGTCGCGCCGGCGGCCGCCCCAGGTCAGGGCATCCAGAATCTTTTGCGGATCGACCCCCTTGCCGCCGATGTAGGTAGGCTCGATGGTCACGCTCAGCTTGGCAGCCGTAGCCATGCGCACGCGCGGGCTGCGCAAGATGTAATCCGTAGGCCGGTCAAACACCGCGCGCATCTCGTCCTGCATCGCACGGCGGATCTCGAAGCCCGTATCGTTCAGCGCCTTGGCATAGGCCTTGGCCGCCTGCGCGCCCGTCAGGCCATGGATCTGCCGCAGCAGCTCCGCCTGGTTCAGCACCTGCGCGCTCAGCTGGATATGCATATCAGCCCTCCTCCACCGGCGCAGGCACGCGCGCTGCAGCGGTGGCCAGCAGTTGGTTCAAGGCCGATATCAGCTCGTTGTAGCGGTACTGCAGCCGCTTGATCTCGTTGCGGCTCACCATGGCCTTGCCGCCACGAAAGGCGTCTGCCGCTGCGGATGTGAACTCGCCCACCTCCTGCTGCAGGGCCACAAACGCCTCCACTGGGTCGCCTGCCGCCTGGTCCGGCAACGCAGGCACGCAGGTGTAGCCCAGGGCCGCCGCCATGGCGAGCAAGATTGCAGGGTTGCCAGCCATCACCTGCAGCGCCACAGACTCGCGCAGCGTCAGGTGGTGCGTCGTGTTATTCGGGTTCAGCTTGTTCTGCAGCGTATTGGCGCTCACACCCATGCGCTCGGCCAGTACGCGCACGCCGCCCGGATGTTTGTGCGCAATCAGATACGCCGCATCCGTCACATCGGCAGGCACAGGCATGTCGTTTTGACCACCTGCTTCGCCATTGTTTGCGTGGGGAGGGAAAGAGACACTGCTTCTCATGACCACACCTCACATCCCTGGCGCATCACTGGCGGCCGCCGCGCAGACAGCCAAGCAAACCCCCATCGCCGCCACACCCGAGTGGGCCCAGGCCATGGAGCTGCTGCTGCAGCAAATCGTCTTCGTCCTCGACGTCGAAGGCCGCGACAGCTTCACCACCCGCAAAGTCGCCCGCTGGAACAACCAGTGCATCCACGAAATGCTGCGCACCGGCAGCGTGCCCATGCCTGTGATTGAGGAGCTGCAGCGTGTGGCCGTGCGGGTGCTAACGTGAGGCTTCAGGGCCGAAATGAAGGCTGCCTTGCTCTTGGATACGATGACAGCACTACCAGCGATATCAGAGGGCACAAAAGTGAAACGTGACATGGACTTAATCCGGCGCATTGCGCTGGCCACAGAAGAATTGCTGCCTGGGGAAGCACTCACCAAGCTGGACGGGGTTGAAGAAGAGCTGTTCGCCGTCCACGCCCAATGGATGCAAGAGGCTGGCTTGATAACCGCCGCACTCCGCCCCGGCGACGGATCCAAACCCGCAGACTTCGCACTGGTCTGGCGACTTACGTGGGCTGGCTGCGAATTTGCAGAGGCGGTACGAAGCGAAACGCTCTGGAACAAAGCCAAAGACAACGTGATGAAGCCATCCATGTCATTCACCTTTGACGTCTTGAAGGAGTGGCTCAAAACCGAGATCACGCAAGGCCTGCCTACCATCCGTGCTCTGGGCCAGTAAATCTCGCAGCTCCATGGCAGCGGCCAAAAAGCCGGCTTTGGAAGAGCCCTCCTCCCTAGCCACATCCGTTGGGCAGGCAGGAAATGCGATGTGTGAACCAGCCGCACTGAACCAACGAGCCGCACATGCAGCCACGGCAGCAATCTGCAAACCAAGTAACTGCGGCGTGGTGCGAACACCCATCGCGCCAGCCTGCTTGCGGCGACGACGAGAGATGCGCTTAGCCATGAGACACCGCCTTCCGCTGTTGACTGGCGAAGCTCCCTGCTCTCTTGAAATCCAGAGGCAGGAGCCGAATTCGCTTAAAAATGGTGTCCGCCTCACACTTAGTTACGATGACGACTGCGACACCTTCACCAACTACCCCAAGGAGGGCGGACAGAATGGGAATCCTCGACTCACAGAGCATCAAGATCACCTGCCCGAAGTGCCGCCGCGAGCGCAGCGAGTCTGTTGGGAAGCTTCGCCTCAATCCAAAGCTCACCTGCCTGGGATGCGGCACCGTTCTGGATATCGATGCCCGCAGTCTCAATAGCGCAGCCAAAGAAATCGACAAGAGCATTGCGAACCTCAAGCGATCCCTCGGCCGCTTGCGCTAGCAAGTCCAAACTCGCGACGAGCTGCTCTACGCCAAAAAGGCGAATCTTTAGCTTTTCAGCCATGAGCAGCCTCCTGGCCGGTTTGAGGCTGAGAGGCCAGCTCTGGCCAGAACTGCAGACGAAACACCGTGGGGAATGCGACCTTCACTGCAGCCGGAATTCCACGCTTTTTCCAGTTGCATACGCGGCGCACTCCTTTTGCTCCAGCGAGGCCAAGCAGCCGAGCAAATTTCGCCGGGCCTCCGTGGTGAGCAATGAGTTCGATATCGGTCATCACTCAATACTACACGTTGAGTGTAATTTTATCAATCTTATTGTGTAGCCACAGATTGTGTAATTCCAGAACAATCCGCCTATGTCAAAAGAGAAGCACCAAACCTTCGAACGTCTGCTCAGCGCAGCGCGCGAAGTCAATGCAGAAATCAGCGGCCCACAGAAGCTCGCAGATGCAATGAACGAGTCCGCTCAGACCGTCACCAACTGGGGAACTCGCGGCGTCTCAGCCAAGGCAGCTGCCAAAGCGCAGAGCCTGTTTGGAGTTTCGTCTGCCTACATCCTGGAAGGCTCCGGCCCTCGCTTTGTGCGAGCAGCTTTGAGCGATGACCTATCGGAGGTCTTGCCAGCAATAGAACCTCGCGACCTGATTCGAATTCCCCTGCTGGCCAACAGCGGCAGCATGGGCAAAGGCAATGACACGCTCGATGCGGACTATGTGGTGGGGGACCTGGCGCTATCCGCGCACTGGATCAACCAGTACATCAAGCCCGGCAATATCCAGGAGCTGAAGTTCATTCATGCGCATGGTGAAAGCATGTCGCCCACTTTCAGTGACGGCGATGTACTACTGGTCGATGCGGGCTCGCGCGACCCGGCCAGCCATGAAGGCGTCTATGTACTCGATGTGCACGGCCAGACCTATATCAAGCGCGTTCGCATGCGCATGAGCGGCTCGCTCGAGGTCAGCTCAGACAACCCCAACATCAAGACCGTGGACGAGCTGAACGGCGATCACCAAGTACGCGTGCTGGGCCGAGTCGTTTGGGCATGGAATGGAAACAAATTATGAGCACCGGCCCCCAACTTACTCTCATTGAAATTATCAGACTCCAGATGAAGATGACGGAGGCATTAGCTATATCTGCAGGGAGAATCGCAAGGCTGGAGTTAGGGCTAGAGACACTTCTTCCTCCCGAATTGAAAGAGCGCTTTGAGCAAATCGCACAAGAAAGCGACGATGAGTATCAAACAGTAAACAAAGAGCTGAAAGCGCAGCTCGCACGCGTTATGGAGTCTATCGAAAGGTACACAAATGGCTGATTCAGCCCACGACTTCCAAGCCTTTCGACGCCTTGCCGATCTAGAGATTCAAGTCCGTAGATTTGCAGCTGGCGGTGGCGGCGGAGATAATGAAAGCATGGAAGCCCGCGTCAAAGCTCTTGAGGAAGCCGTCAAAAATCTGCCTACCAAAGCAGACTTTGCAGAGCTGCGCTCTGACGTCAAGACCTCAATGGCTGATCTACGGGCTGAGATGCACAAGGGCAACATAGACATCCACAAATGGATGATCGGCACAGTCATTGGCCTGTTTCTGGGATTTGGCGGACTATTTCTGGCAATGAGTAATGCACTCAAGTCTGCGCCCGCGTCAACACAGACAACACAATCACCCTCCGCCCCCATCATCATTACCTTGCCTCAACCCTCACAACCCAGCAGCGGTAACTCAACCGCAGCACCCGAGAGCAAATAGCCGAGCAAGCGCACAAAAAGCCCGCACCAGCGGGCTTTTTTACGCACAGCTCACTTCAACTACACAAAAAAATCACACAAATACACAAAACGTGTTGACGTTGATTTACACATTTGGTGTAATTCAACCATCGCAGCAACCCCCGCTGCACACCCAAGCCCCGTCACCACAGGGCCAAGCCATCAACGCAAGCGCGCAGTTGGCATCAGGGAGTGCAGCAGAGGTTGCAAACGCGATGGGCGCCACGGTATCGACCGGGTCAAGCCCGGTCTTTCAAAAGTCGCACGCCTATGTCGTTCGCCCCACCTACGCGGAGCGTCCCCGGGCTTCATCGCATCAGCGGGCACGGCCGCTGCTCTGCGCGGCATCCCTGTCGTATCCAGCCGCCAAAGGGCGTACACGGTCAAAAGGGTGAGGCGAATGCGGCCAAGAGCAAAAACGGCAACGCCGGTTGGAATCCCGGCACCGCCCACCCCGAGCGCATCGGGGCCAAACCAGAGCGCCTTGGCATCAAGGGTGCTGCGGTTTGAACGGTTTTCGCCGAGCCAGGGGCATCTCTGCCCTCCCTCACCTCCACTTCCCCTGGCATGCCCGCAAGGGCATCGGCTCTTTCTTTCTGTGAAGCAGGCTGAATCTAGAAGCCTGTAAACACGTCGTCCGTTGCTTCATCCCACACCGACAAAGCCACATCAGTACGACCCTGCCTCTGGTCGAACTTGAGCTCTGCAATTTTCACGCTCACAGGCTTGCCATGCATTTCCGCGAGCACTTTCTCCAGAGCTCTCTCAATTGTCTCGGCTGACACATTTCTCAAAGGTACTGACATGAACGACTCCATTTTTCTTGCATTGAACTGGGCAGCCGAGATTTATGGCCGCGCCCCATTGTCGATGCCGGCTGCAACCCTGCACTACAAGGCCTCAGGGGCCAGCGACGAGAAAGTCTTCACGCAGCAGCTGCTGGAGCTAATCAAGACCAGCCCAACCTTTCCGCTGCCTATGGACTTTCACAAGGCGCAGGCCAAGGCTGAACCTGCGCCAGATCAGGCCGTTTTGGCCTGAAGAAGCCCGTCATCCCTCTGTGCTTCATGCTGAATCCTGTGAGAAATATCGAGAGTTCCGCCTCAAACGTAAGCCAAATGCTACGTAATGGCGGCTAATTCACAGTTTTCAGGCTTGCGCCCCCTTCTCCTACAGAAAGGTTTTTCCTGATCCGGTGACCATGCAACCACAGCAAGCCAAACCGGTTTGCTGGTCACCAACCTGAAGGAGTGAAGGACATGACGCAACAAGCTAATCAGCAGCAGAACCCCAACCAGCAGGACAAACAGCAACAGCAGCAGCAAAGCCCCGGTCAACGCCAGCCAGGCCAGAACACCAGCCAGCCCGGTCAACAGCAACAGCAGACCCCGGGCCAGCATAAAAACCCCGCTCAGCAACAGCAGCAGCCCGGGCAGCAACCCAAAGCACCCCGTTACTGAAAGTGCGCACCCCAGCGCTTGCCGAGCGCCCAACGTTAAGAAGAACCGCAGGCCGGTGAAAGCCGGCCGCCATCCAGTTGGAGTTCAGCCCACCTCACGGTAGGCTTTTTTTTGCACGGAGATTTTCCAATGTAGCCCCCCGGCCCCGCAGGCCTTAAGCGCGACCTTTCCCCGCAGGGTCAAGCGGGCCATCCGGTGTGATCGTTCTCGGCACAGGGTATTGCTCAAAACCCAGCCCCGAAATACGCTTGACCCATACCGCACTGCACAAAATGTAAGCGGCGGTTGGAGCGCTCACACCCGATGGTGACGACCGCCCAGCACTTTTCAGCCGAGCCCGGGATGTCCTCTCCCTCCCTCTGATTCCCCCAGGCAGCCGCAAGGCAACGGCCTTTACCCCCAAGCCCACCCGCTACGCCGGTGGGCTTTTTCTTTGCCCATAGACACACAGTGCAACCACGCAACACATGGCATCGATGCCTGTTGACGCCCTGAACAGGCAAAATTTAAACTACTGTACAAATGCACAGCACTGATCGAAATAACAGTAGAATTTGCAGCAACGGGTCGCACAGACCTGTGCCCACACCCGCAGGGCTGAAGCGGGGCCATCAAGAAAGAGTGCAAGCCGGGTGTGGACCGTGGCAATCCAATGCCGCCACCGACAGACCGAAAGCCGGGCCCTGCACTCTTCCTTGATGGCGCTGCCACCCAGCATCACCTGTTTTTTCCCGCCAGAGCGCGAAGTGCATTCACTCCGCCCCTTCGTTGGTTTCGCCTGCCCACAAAAGCACTGGCCTTTTTTATTCGCCCCGCCCATCCAGCGGGCCTGCCTCTCGCCTCAAGGAGATTTCATGCTGTACAGCACCGTTCCTCAGCCCGTTGATGAAGACCTCGTGCAGCGCCTGCGCGAGAAGGGAGGCCTGTGAAATGGCCACACATCCCCACCGTCCTGCTCACGCTGCTCCTGACGGCACTGCTCTTGCTCGCCCCGGCACTGGAGCAAAGCTACTGATCGCCGCGCAATGGGGCCTCACCCTGCTCGGCCTCTTCGGCCTCATCGGCGTGGCCGTCGTCATCGCCACCACCCCCGAAGCCTGGCCGCTCTGAACGGTCAACCTCATCAAGTTTGATAGCTACATGCGCTTGACTGATAAGCGCCAGACCGGAGAAACATCATGGTAAAAATCACCGAATCCCTGCTCCTCGTTGCCGCCATCGCCTTGGGCGCCCTGTGGCTGGCCACCCCCAGCGCTCAGGCCGACGAGCCCAAAACACTCACCAAATCCGTGCGCGACGAATTTGCCTGCCCCGGCATGCATGCCGAATGGCTGGACGCCCACACCGTCCAGTGCCTAAAGGAAGCACCTTAGGCGTTACGCATGGAATCGCCGCTTGCCAGTTGGTTGCGCAAAATTGGCTCTTCCGTCTTAATCACGACGCCAGCCAAGCCCTCCAGAAGTATCGTCCCCGCCGGACCACATCGGCATGCTGCCAGGGCCCTGATACGCCCCGCGCCCCCACTCAGAACGCATATCGCTGTGCCCCATAGGCTGCTGATATCCGCTTCCGCCAGCCTGACGCCCTGAGTCTCGCCCCGGCATCATTGAGCAACCCGCCAGCACGCTTGCGACCGCCGCAATTAAAAGTAGAACTTTCATGACAACTCCTTGAATAAATGGAGTTTTTCAGGCTATTCCTACTGCCTGCGCCCGCTGTAAGTTCTTGTGGAATAAGGACTTTCCTACCCTCTTCGTATGCCAGCCCGCCTTCAGCGGGCTTTTTTGATAGCCGAGGGCTTTGACGGGCCATGCTCAGGGCGACGGTGGACAGGGTGCAGGTTTTGCGCAAAGTGGCCTGCAGGCGTTCCATCAATGAAAAAAGCCCACGCTTTTGGCGTGGGCCGCTTCCTCTTAGAGGTCGAAGAAGCTTATTTGCGTGGACGGGCCAGAGCTACTCCCAGAGCGCGGCCGCCGAGCGGCTGGTCGTGCAGCTTCTGGATTGCATCTTGCGCTTGCTCTGCGTTGCTCATTTCAACGAAGCCGAAGCCGCGTGAACGGCCAGTGTCACGATCCGTGATGATGTCAGCGGCGACGACGTCGCCGCAGCTGCCGAAATGCGCGCGCAGGGCTTCGTTGTCAACGGTATAGGAAAGATTGGTGACGTAGAGATTGGATTGCATGGTGTTCTTTCAATGTTTGCTCAGGCATTTCAGCAATGAGCGAATAAGAGTTGGCAGGCTTAGCGGCGGCGCTTGAAGGCTGGAGCCGCGCCAGTTCGAGGAGCAAGATGGCGGAAGGTCACTCGCCCTTTGTTCAGGTCGTAGGGAGACATCTCTACGGTCACTTTGTCGCCTGCCAGTACGCGAATACGGTGCTTGCGCATTTTTCCACCGCTGTAGGCAATGAGCTGATGGCCGTTTTCCAGAGTGACGCGAAAGCGCGCATCGGGCAGGACTTCATCAACGCGACCGGACATCTCGATTAGTTCTTCTTTAGCCAAAGTGTCTCCTGTGAGTAAAAGCGATAGGCACTCAGTTCAAGCTTTGGCTCATCACCATGTTTCGCCCTTCAGTCAGGGCGTAGTTGGAAGCGAGCGATTCGTTAGAGAACTGAGGGATGAATCGAATGACGCGGTCATAGGTGCCACGGCGGATAGAGACGGCAGCCAGGAATTGGCCACTGGAAATGGGTTGTGTCAGAGGTGTGACCACATAGCGGCCGATCTGCTCTGTAATATTTTTTTGCAGCATGAATACGGACAGCCGCACGCTGAGGCGTGAGAGCCGTCAAATGAGAAAGAGGAAGTGCCCGCGCCAGAAATTGGGGGGCTACGCAGACCCATAAAGATGTTCAGGGTCTGGGAGAGTTCGCAGGAAGGGGAGTGACGACCGCGTGCTTTGCGTGAAAGAGCGGTTACCGGCGGCCAAGGGGCGGCATAGGTGTCAGACAGGCGCTATCGGGGCGAACAACCTGAACAGCGAGTCCAATCAGTATAGGGGAACGGAAAGACCTTTGGTTTTCAGTCTTAGGCCAGCAACGAAATACGCTCGTACCGTGAAAAAGAAATCGATAGACCCGTCTGCAGCAACCATGTACCGTGGGGCGACTGCCTGTCAATTTACTGAGATCCTTGCCAATGAGCAAAATAAAAAAATCAACCGTCCACCATACCGTGGATGCCAAGCGTTGGGAGCTCAGCCGGGAGAAAGAACGCATCACCTATCCTCCCGAACATGCCGGCCCTATCCAGATGGACTGGCGCAAGCGCGAGAATTACTCAGCCACTGACCTGAACTATCGCGGACGAAATAACACTCCGTAGAAATACACACCCTACTCAACCCCAGCCCGCCCGGCCCATGCCGCGCGGGTTTTTTTATGCCCAATCAGGAGCCAACATGCGCCACACAGGAACGCTTTTTCTCAGCAAAACCGCGCCGCAAGCCAGCACTGCCCGATGCGGCGCTTTTCAGTTGCAAATGCTGCTTTATGACCGGCTGGGCACCCACCACATCGAGCCATGGCGCGTGACGTGGACGGGCCGCAGCGCCCAGCGCTTTTGGCTGGAGCACGCAGCAACGCTCAAGCCCGGCGCTGCCGTGGTGGTGGAGCTGGAGCGTGCGCAGATCCACACCCTGCACTGCCGCCCGCCCCGCAGCGAGGTTCATGCCCACATGCTTCATTGCGCACTAGTGCCGCCGCGCAGCAAATAGTCAGCTAGCAGCTAAGCCGACCGGCTTGAGCACTTACGGCTCTGTTACTTGGCGGGGTGGTCGCGACGGAACAGCTCCCACTCGTCGATTTCCGTGCCGTTGGGCAGCACGCAGATGCCGCGCTCTCCGGCTGTGGTTTTCTCGATGCGGGTCTTGCCGCCCAGCTTGGCGCAGTACACCGAGGCGGGGTTGGCCATGCCGACCATGGGTGCAGCAGGCGTGTCGGGCTGAGGCTGGGCGCAGCCGCTGATGGCGAGTGCCGAGAGGATTGCGCCGGTAGTTCCAAGTGCTTTTTTCATGGGCCCAATGTAGCAAATGCCCAGCCTCTGGCGCGAGCGCCTAAAGTCATGATTTAGATAAATTTTTTCACCATCTGGGCAAGGGTTTCCACACGTAATGCGGGTGAACACTGTCAGCAATTGTCACTTTTAGTGATTTCAGCTCGAAAAAATTCAAAGAGAACTGTCAGAAGTCGCAATAAGTTGTTACTTTCTGAGCAAGATGGTTAGTAAGTGACACATTACCGAACGCCTTGGCATTTAGATTCGACTTGAGATATGGCCAGTCTGGTCTGTCTGTTGGTTATCACTAGCAGAAGGTCTGCATGTATGCATACGAGCAATGAGTACATCTATGTGCTGATGCCATCGCTGTCCCTGCTTTTCCTGGCCGGTCTGCTGGGCGTGTGCTGGATAACTCAGCTTCGGCAGCGCTTCTTGCTTTGGCTTTGCTCCGCTTACCTGCTGACTGCAGCGTCCATCAGCATTCGCAGCGTGTTGAAGCTTGAGGTTCTCTATCACTATGTGGTGCTCGTCAATCTATTGTTTCTGGCTGGTGCGTGGTGCATGTCCAAGAGCTTTTCAGAGCGCCGACAGGTAGTAACGCATCCCTTGGTGGCTCTTGTCTTGTGTGCAACAACGCTGGCGTCGCTTTACTACTTCGCCCTGTTTGAGCAAAACACCATCAGACGCATTCATGCATTCAGCATCGGCGTGGCTTTGGTTCTCCTGCTGCCAGTCCCGGCAGCCCTGAAAAAAGGTCTCTCCAAGGACTGGCTGGATCGGGCTTTACTGTGGTCCTACGTGTCTTATGCCGTCTTCACCATGCTGCGCCCCACCCTGGTTGAGCTTTTTGGACAGAACGGCCTCAGTGATGCCATGCAAGCCAATTCGACTTACTGGCTGACGACTCTGATGAGCATTCTGTTATTCGGATTGCTCTTCACGGTGCTGATCTGTGCAGTGACCATCAGGGAGACGGTCACTCAGCTGCGCACGGAACGCGACATGGATGCGCTGACCCAGATTCTGAACCGACGAGCATTTCATGAAGCTGCACAGCAGCGGCTGGCTGATCAGCGCCTGTATCCCATGGCTATTCTGGCGGGCGATATCGATCACTTCAAACGCATCAACGATACATGGGGGCATGACCGAGGAGATGAAGTGCTGCAGCTCGTATCGAGCATCCTCAAACGCAATGTGCGCAGCCAGGACCTGGTTGCCCGCTTCGGAGGCGAAGAGTTCGTGCTTCTCTTGACGCGCCTGGATTTGCAAGGCGCCGAGCAAGTTGCACAACGCATTCGCCAGGAGATCAGCAATGACAAACAAGTTCTTACGCAAAGGGATAGCTTGACGCTGAGCTTTGGAATCACGTCCATCGCCAATGCAAGCCAGCTGGACGGTGCGTTAAAGCAGGCCGACGAGCTGCTGTACAGCGCCAAGAATGCCGGTCGTGATCGCGTACATGTAGAGGGCCGCTTCTACCCAGACATTTGTTTTGAGTACACCCTGCCTGCAGATGAGGCTCTAGCCTCAGCGACATGATCACTCAGACGCCATCGACCAGCGGGCTAACAACAACCTGACACCCGCCGCATGGAGCATGCGCGCCAGCTGGCCCACGCGGCAACGCTGCAGGTTTATCAGGCCATGTTTGATGTCGCGATGCAGGGCGATGAGCCCGCTCACTTAACCCGCCTGCTGCTGTCGTTCACCCCAAGCCCGGGCAATGCACTCGTTCCTTATATGGAGCCCATGGAGATCGGCGCCATGGCAAGTGAGCTATGCATGGAAGCTGACCTGCACCTGAGCCGGCAGCCCCGTGGAGATTTCCAACGCCACGGTCGAACGCGAAGTCCGAGAGACCTACGCCGCAGAGCTGACACCCAATGAGGTCTACCCCTACCCTTTTTACAGCGCATGCGGTTTGCACTGGCTGGCGCATTACAACCTGGCCATGCAGCTGCCGACCAGGTCGTCCAAGGATCCGGGCACGCAGAGCCATCGCCACATCACCTTGCATGGAAGCGGCCGATTAGGTCTATCCATCGAATCCGTCAATCCCTAAAGCGCTGCGGAAAACCATTCGCAAGCACACCACCATTTCACCCAAGCCCGCCATGAGCGGGCTTTTTACTGGAGAGCACTATGAAATTGATAGACCGCAAGGCGCTTTGCGCTAAAGTGCCTTTGTCTGATCGCTGGATTCTGAAACTGGAATCCATTGGCCGGTTTCCCAAACGCATCGTGCTGTCGCCACGTCGCGTGGCATGGGACGAAGCCGAGATCGATGCCTGGATCGAATCGCGCCGCCAAGCGAATGAAAAGGCCGCCGCGCCACTCGCCAAAGCATCTATTCGCATGGCATCTGGGATGGTATCTACAGCCATCACCGACCTGTAAGCCGCGCCGCATAAGGCTCTCAAGGGCTTGTTAAGTATCGAGTGGGAATAAAGGGCTGAGGACTTCAACGTACTCCTCCCTTCTCTAAGCAAGCCCGTGATCTCACGGGCTTTTTTATGCCTGCGCGGTTTTCTTGACACCGCAAACTATTAGCGAAACAGCACAAGCGCCTACATTTTTTTCAGACACTTGCTTGATACAAATCTGCATAGATTGCAAAAAAATGTCAAAAACCAGGTTTGATGATTTCACTCCGACTCACCTCTCAGTAAAGACACTCACAGGAGGGCAGAACATGAAAAAGCCCAGCATCAAAAGCACGAACCGAGCCTATGTCCGCCTGCATACCTATGTAACCAAACGACAGGACTGGGAGGAGTTCGTCAAAACCTACCGCGTCGTCCTCGACTCCAACGGCAGCGAAGAACTCAGCAACTGCTTTGTGAAGGTCTATACCAAGATGGGTGAGTTGGCGGCACTCGGGCCCAATATCCCAAACCAGATCACGTTCTCCTTGCGCAAGGAGCCACCGATGTCGATCTGGACTGAGTTTTTCAACGACGGAAAATTCAACTGGCGCAATGTGTCTTGCCGCTAGAAGAAGAAGACCGGTCGTGCGACGTTTTTTAGGCGTTGCACGCTCATAAACAACAGGTAATCAACTGGCGACACACCCCCAGCGTCACTTGAAATCACTGCGTTGCTTCTATTCAGTGACGACCATGGCCACCGCTGCCTGGACGGTGCCCGCCACCATGCGGCCTGTTGCCACCTTGGCTGGGGCGATGGCTGCCATTCATGCCGTGACCGGGATGTGGTCTGTGTGCTGGCGGGCGGTGCGTGTGATGCGGACGATGCACATGCCTAGGCCTATACGACGGACCGTAGTAATACGCACCGCCATAGGGCTGATAGATATAGGCATCGTTATAGCCATAGCTATACCCGGGACCTGTTGCATAGCAGCCCGACAAAAGCAACACAAGCGCAGAGACTCCAAGCAGCTTCTTCATACATTAAGTATAAATGAATCAACAACTTGCGTGTATTCAAGAGGTACGCCAGTGCTCAGCACAGCAATGCCGAGCAGCTGATATGCATTGATATCGAAGCGATATTGAGCCAGTACAGCGGGAGAGATTTATTGCTCACCTGAATCGACCAGCATTTCCTAGATAGCTGCCAGCCTCACGAAATTACGTCTCTCGTACTCTATGGGAGACAGGCCATCCGCAGACGAATGTCTGCGGATGGGGTTGTAGAACATTTCAATGTAGCTAAAGACATCGCTGCGTGCTTCTTGCCTAGTGGCATAGATTTGCCTGCGGATGCGCTCCCGTTTCAACAACTGGAAGAAGCTTTCGGCCACGGCGTTGTCATGACAGTTGCCTCGTCTGCTCATGCTTGGCTGCAGGTTGTGGCTAGCCAAGAATCGTTGCCACTCATGGCTTGTAAATTGACACCCTTGGTCGGCGTTGTTGCATAAATCAGTCTGCGCGAGCCGCTAGGCTCGCCGCATGAGCAA
>NZ_JAVXSJ010000045.1:0-15111 GCF_036643215.1 Comamonas sp.
TCTTCATTCAGCACAATATTCACGAAAACATGCGTGAAGGCCAGAAGCTGGGCTATTCCGGTCGCGCTGCGTCCGCATCGCCTGCTGTGGGCTACTCGCATCTGCACCAAGAGCAACAAAAGGCACTGGTGGAAGGCGCATTCGCCAAACTCAAGGGTTTTGTTCTGACCAAATAAGGCAGTCAAACCGCTTCTCTACGTTTGTTCGTATCAGACAAAACACTTTTGGAAAGAAATAAAATGGCTATCGTTGAAGTCAAAGTCCCCCAGTTGTCCGAATCCATCGCTGAAGCAACCATGCTGACCTGGAAGAAAAAGGTTGGCGAGGCTGTGGCCGTGGACGAAATCCTCATCGAAATCGAAACCGACAAGGTCGTGCTCGAAGTGCCTGCTCCTTCGGCTGGCGTGATCACTGAAATCCTGCAAGGCGACGGTGCAACCGTGGTGGCTGAGCAACTGATCGCCAAGATCGACTCCACAGCTGTGGCGGGTGCCGTTGCTGCAGCTCCGGCTGCTTCGGCTCCTGCTGCTGCTCCCGTGGCTGCACCTGCTGGTGCGGACAAGAGCGGTGTGGCCATGCCTGCTGCTGCCAAGATCCTGGCCGACAACAACCTGTCCGCAGCCAATGTGGCTGGTTCGGGCAAGGACGGCCGCGTGACCAAGGGTGATGCACTGAACGCCATCAAGGCTGGCGCTGCCATCCCAACCGGCGCACCCAAGGCTGCACTGGCTCAGGTGGCTTCGCCTGCCGCTCCCGCAATTCTGGGCGAGCGCCCAGAGCAGCGCGTGCCCATGACACGTCTGCGTGCCCGTATTGCCGAGCGTCTGCTGCAATCGCAAGCCACCAACGCCATCCTGACCACGTTCAATGAAGTGAACATGGCTCCCGTGATGGACATGCGCAAGAAGTTCCAGGACCAGTTCACCAAGGAACATGGCGTGAAGCTGGGCTTCATGTCCTTCTTCGTCAAGGCTGCTGTGCACGCCCTGAAGAAGTTCCCCGCGGTGAACGCTTCGATCGACGGCAACGACATCGTCTACCACGGTTACTTCGACATCGGTATCGCCGTGAGCTCGCCTCGCGGTCTGGTGGTGCCCATCCTGCGCAATGCAGACCAGATGAGCTTCGCTGACATCGAAAAGAAGATTGCCGAGTTCGGTCAAAAGGCCAAGGAAGGCAAGCTGGGCATTGAAGAAATGACTGGCGGTACCTTCTCCATCTCCAATGGCGGTACCTTCGGCTCGATGATGTCCACCCCCATCATCAACCCCCCTCAGTCCGCCATTCTGGGTGTGCACGCCACCAAGGACCGCGCTGTGGTCGAAAACGGTCAGATCGTGATTCGCCCCATGAACTACCTGGCCATGTCCTATGACCACCGCATCATCGACGGCCGCGAAGCCGTTCTGAGCCTGGTGGCCATGAAGGACGCGCTGGAAGACCCATCCCGTCTGCTGTTTGATCTGTAATTCCCCGCAGGTCGAGATTCGATAAGGCCCACCACCAAAAGCGGTGGGCTTTTTTGCAGCCAAACAGAGTAAAGATTTAAATCATGAGCAAGCAATTTGACGTCGTCGTGATCGGCGCAGGCCCCGGCGGCTACATCGCTGCAATCCGTGCAGCACAACTGGGTTTCAACGTCGCCTGTATCGACGAGTGGAAGAATGCTGCCGGCGGCGCTGCTCCCGGCGGTACTTGCACCAACGTGGGTTGCATCCCCTCCAAGGCACTGCTGCAGTCTTCCGAGCATTTCGAACATGCCAAGCTGCACTTTGCTGACCACGGCATCTCCACCGGCAAGGTTGAGATGGATGTGGCCAAGATGATCGCCCGCAAGGAAGCGATCGTGAAGCAGAACAACGACGGCATTCTGTACCTGTTCAAGAAGAACAAGGTCACCTTCTTCCACGGCCGTGGCTCCTTCGTCAAAGCTGCTGAAGGCGGCTATGAAATCAAGGTGACTGGCAAGGAAGAAGAAGTCATCACCGGCAAGCAAATCGTTGTGGCCACTGGCTCCAACGCCCGTGCACTGCCCGGAGTGCCGTTCGACGAAGAGCAGATCCTGTCTAACGACGGCGCTCTGAGCCTGGAAAAAATGCCTAAGAAGCTGGGCCTGATCGGCGCTGGCGTGATCGGTCTGGAAATGGGTTCGGTCTGGCGTCGTCTGGGTACGGAAGTGACCGTGCTGGAAGGCATGGACAAGTTCCTGCCCGTGGTGGACGAGCAAATCGCCAAGGAAGCCAAGAAGGCTTTCGACAAGCAAGGTCTGAAGATCGAGCTGGGCGTGAAGATCGGTGAAGTCAAGGCTGGCAAGAAGGGCGTGTCTGTTGCCTACACCAACGCCAAGGGCGAAGCCCAGTCGCTGGACGTGGACAAGCTGATCGTGTCGATTGGCCGTACTGCCAACACCATCGGCCTGAACGCCGAAGCCGTGGGCCTGGCTTTGGACGAGCGCGGCGCCATTGTGGTGGACGACCTGTGCAAGACCAACCTGCCCGGCGTGTGGGCTGTGGGTGACGTGGTGCGTGGCCCCATGCTGGCGCACAAGGCTGAAGAAGAAGCTGTGGCCGTGGCCGAACGCATCGCTGGCCAGCATGGCCACGTGAACTTCGCCACTCTGCCTTCCGTGATCTACACCAGCCCCGAAGTGGCATGGGTGGGTCGCACCGAGCAGCAGCTGAAGGCCGACGGCGTCAAGTACAAGGCCGGCACTTTCCCCTTCCTGGCCAACGGCCGCGCGCGCGCGCTGGGCGACACGACCGGCATGGTCAAGTTCCTGGCCGATGCCGAGACCGACGAAATCCTGGGCGTGCACATGGTTGGCCCCATGGTGTCCGAGCTGATCTCTGAAGCCGTGGTAGCCATGGAGTTCAAGGCATCGAGCGAAGACATCGCCCGTATCTGCCACGCCCACCCATCGCTGTCCGAATCCACCAAGGAAGCCGCTCTGGCTGTGGACAAGCGCACACTGAATTTCTAAAGTTTTATCAGTCTTGCGCGCAGGTTTTTGACATGGCTGTGAAGTACCCGCGCGCAAGCTGAGTTTCTTTTAGAATTTGGACCCAAATGGCTGCTAGCGCTTAATACATAAGCGGTAGCAGCTATTATTTTTTGAGCATCTGGAGACGACGGTGAATGTAAAACAGGCCTACGAGGCAGAACTGGCCGCCAAGGGATTCAAAAGCGATCCTGCACAACTGCATGCTGTTGAGGCGTTGCAGCGCTGCGCTGATGAATGGACGGCCTACAAAGGCAAGCGCTCCAATGCTCTCAAAAAACTGATCAATCACCCCGACCTGCCCAAGGGCGTTTACATGTACGGCGGGGTAGGGCGTGGCAAGAGCTTTCTGATGGAATGCTTTTTCAACGCCGTGCCCATCAAGCGCAAGGTGCGTCTGCACTTTCACGAATTCATGCGTGAGGTGCACCGCGAGATGCACCTGATGCAGGGCACGCAGAACCCGCTGAGCGCGCTGGGTGCCAAGATCTCCAAGAAGTACAAGCTGATCTGCTTTGACGAGTTTCACGTCGCCGACATCACGGACGCCATGATTCTCTACAAGCTGTTGGAATCGCTGTTTGCCAATGGCGTGGGCTTTGTGACGACCTCCAATTTCGAGCCGGACGGGCTCTACCCTGGCGGCCTGCACCGGGACCGCATCCTGCCTGCGATTGCCTTGCTCAAGGAGCGCATGGAAGTGGTGAATGTGGACAACGGCACTGACTACCGCCGCCGCACGCTGGAAGACGCCAAGCTCTACCACTGCCCGCTGGGCGCCGAGGCTGAAGCAGCGATGCAGGAGACCTTTAATCGTCTGGCCGAAGCCCATGACGAAGAGCCCGTGATGCAGATCGAGACCCGAAAAATTGCGGCCAAGCGCCGTGCGGGTGGCGTGGTCTGGTTTGATTTTCGCGAGCTGTGCGGCGGTCCGCGCTCGCAAAACGACTACCTTGAAATTGCCACGCAGTTTCACACCGTCTTGTTGTCTGATGTGCCTGAGCTGCATGTCAACATGGCATCGGCCGCGCGGCGTTTTACGCTGCTGGTGGATGTGCTGTATGACCGCCACGTCAAGCTCATCATGTCGGCTGCGGTGCCGCCAGAGCAAATCTATACTGAGGGTCCGTTGTCCCATGAATTCCCGCGCACCGTCTCGCGTTTGAACGAGATGCGCTCCAAGGAATATCTGGCGCTGGAGCGCCGCGTGGTCGACACCAGCTTGACCTGATAGTCAAGCGCTGCTGCCAGGCGTTTTAAGATGCCTGTATACCTGTCTGTACTAAAGCCTCAAGTTGATGAAGATGCCTAATCCTTTTGCCCAGCTGACCAGTTGCCGCTTTACTGCTCTGGCACTTGCCCCCATTGCAGCGGTCTGGATGCTTTGCGCGCCGGCCAGCGCACAGGTGTCGGGCGAGGGACAGCAGACGCAAAAAGCTGTGGCGCAGCAGCAGCGCGAGCAGTTGTTGAAAGAGCACGAAGCAGAGCGCGCAGAAATTGTGCGCCAGCGCGCTCTGATCGAGCAGCAGCGTGTGGCTGAGGACAAGCTGTGCTACCAGAAGTTCTCCGTCGAAGGCTGCCTGGCCGATGCGCGCGAGAAAGCCCGACAGAAGGATGTCCCGCTGCGCGCACGCGAGCTAGAGCTCAACGATATTGAGCGCAAGGACAGAGCGGCGACCAAGCTCAAGGACATTGAAGATAAAAAAGCCAAAAATGCAGCTGCGCCCATGAAATCGCAAAAACGCGATGGTGTGGACAAGAATCCACCATCGCCGACGGGCGTGGGTGCCAAGCCGCCTGTGGATGAGCAGGCGGTGCAGGCTCAGCGGCAGAGCGAAGCCCAGCAGCGTGCCAGCAAACAGGCTGATTACCAGCGCCGCCATGAGCAAAGCCGTGCTAACGCCGATCAGGGCAGGACAGAGCGCGAAGCCAAGGCCAGAGCGGCCCGTGAGGCCAAGCTGAAAGAAGCGGCTGACCATAAGACCCATGCGTTGAAGCAGGCTCAGGAACGCGGCAAAACCTCTGCGCCGCTGCCTGCACCTGCGCCTTAAATGCCTTGAAAATCTCAGGCCTTAAGAGACAGAGATTTTCCCTCAGTTATAGAACTTGCTATTGAAAGCATTGCTGAAAGCGCTTGTATTTAAAGCGCTGGAGGCTTTTTTATCTGATTTTGAAGGGCTGATTAGTTGGCGTTTTCAGGTTCAGCCAGCTTCAAGATTGCCAGCGACAGGTTGTCGCCACCGCCCGCTGCGCGCTGGCGGGCTTTTTCAATCAGAAACTCCGAAGCCTCACGGGGCGAGAGTCCATCTACTACGGTGGCAAGCTCTTGCGTGGTGAAGTAGTGCCAGACGCCGTCGGAGCAGGCCATCAGCGTATCGCCGGGCTGCATTTTTTCGATGAGATGGTGAACCATGGGCGGCGGGCTTTCCGCGCCGAGACAGCCCAGCAAAATGTTCGACTGCGGGTGGTTGTTGGCTTCGTCCTCGGTGATGTCGCCACGGTCGACCAGCGCCTGCACATAGGAATGGTCAAGCGAGCGGTGCACGAGACGATTGCCCCGGAAGTGATAGAGCCGCGAATCGCCAGAATGCATGAAGTGACAGACACCATCGGGCAGCACCACAAAGGCGGCGACGGTGCTGTGGGGCTCTTGCTCTGAAGCGATGGCAGTGAGGCGAATGACGGTGTGCGCATCCTGCACAATGGTGCGCAACATGCGCGTGCAGTCTTCCTTGGCCGGTTCAAAACGCTCAAACAACTGGCGCGCCGTGAGCATCACCTGATCGGATGCCTTGCGCCCGCCGCTGCGCCCGCCCATGCCGTCTGCCACGATGCCAAGAATGCAGCCTCGGGCATAGGGGTGAGTCATCAGCAGAACTTGGTCTTGCTGATATTCCCGATCGCCACGATGTATGCCAGTTGCGGCCTGGATGCGATAGCTGGATGACATGAGTAAGTTTAAAGGGCTGGAATGGCGCTGCTTTACGTTGCGTTACATTTTATCGGCCGGAAGCCTGTTTTAAATGGATATTTGCAATCTTATGTGAGGTTGCACTGACTTTGCTTGTATGAAGGTAAAACGGTTTTGACTCAGTTGCTGGATGCGGTCGCACAAGTGTTTTCTGCGGACGGGGCACTGTCCCTGGCTGAACCCGCTTTTTTGCCGCGCTCGGGCCAGACCCGCATGGCGCTGGCTGTGGCGCAGGCCATTGAAGAGGGTGATGTGCTGGTGGTCGAGGCGGGCACGGGCGTTGGCAAGACCTATGCTTATCTGGTGCCCGCATTGCTCAGCGGCCAGCGCGTGCTGGTGTCTACCGCTACCAAGGCATTGCAGGATCAGTTGTTTGCGCGTGACTTGCCAAGGTTGGTGCATGGCCTTGGCCTGCCGCTGCGCATGGCGCGGCTCAAGGGGAGAGCGTCTTATCTGTGCATTGAACGGCTTGAGCGAGTGCGCCAGGGCCGTACGGCACCGCAAGACCCTCAGGTGTTGCGCACCGTGGCCGATGTGGAGCGCTGGGCCAGAATCACCCGTACGGGTGACTTGGCGGAGATGACAGCGCTGGATGAGCGCTCGCCAGCTGTGCCGCTGGTAACGTCCACCAAAGATAACTGCTTGGGCTCGGACTGCCCGCACTGGCAGGCCTGTCACGTCAATCTGGCGCGCCAGCAGGCGCTGGAGGCTGATGTGGTGGTCGTCAATCACCACCTGCTGTTTGCAGACCTGGATGTACGCGACAGCGGCATGGCGAATCTTCTGCCCAACACCGGCGTGGTCGTTGTCGATGAAGCCCATCAGCTCAACGATATTGGCGTGCAGTTTGCGGGCGAGGCATTGTCCAGTCAGCAATTGGTGGGCTATGCACGCGATGCTCTGCGGGTGACGCAGGAGCATGCACGCGGCATGGCGGACTGGCTGGTGCTGTGTGCAACGCTGGAGCAGGCCATGCGCGAGTTGCGCCTGCAGGCCGGCAAGCCCACGGTGGGCGGCCGCCTGCCCTGGCAGGGCATTACGCCGCAGGGGCTGGATGGGGCGAAATGGCGTGCGGCGCTGGTACGACTGGGGCAAAGCCTGCGCGCGCTGCTCAAACCTCTGGCAGTGATGGAAGCCATGGCGGCCGAACTGCAGCGCCTGTATGAGCGCGGCGTTGAATTGCTGGCAAGGCTTGCCCGGTTTGCAGGGTCTGCTGACGATGATTGTGTGCGCTGGCTGGAAGTGGGCACGCAGCACCTGCGCATGCTGGAGTCACCGCTGTCGATTGCCCGCATCATGCAGCAGCGCCTGCAGCAGCGCACGCTGGATAAGGATGTCAATAATGAGAGCGAAGATCGCAATGCCAGCGGGCGCAAGGCATGGATTTTTACCTCGGCCACACTGGGCAATGATGCGCGGCTGAGCTGGTTTACGGACTCCTGCGGGCTGCACGGCGCAAAGGTGCTGCAAGTGGAGAGCCCGTTTGACTATCACCATCAGGCGGGTGTCTATGTGCCCCAGCCTTTTGCGGCGGCGGGTAGCGCCCAACACAGCCTGCAGGTGGCACAACTGGTTCTGGATGCGGCGCAGCGCATCGGCGGACGCACACTGGTGCTGACCACGACTCTCAAGGCCTTGCATGCGATCAGTGAATCGCTGCGTTCTGCCCTGGGCCTGTTTGCTGATCTGGATGTGCTGGTGCAGGGCGAAGCACCCAAATTGGCACTGATTCAGCGCTTTATGGCTGCAGGTGCCAGCCAGTCGCCTCCGCAGCGGGGTGCGATTCTCGTGGCATCAGCCACGTTCTGGGAAGGCGTGGATCTGCCCGGTGATGTGCTGCAGCTGGTGGTGATCGACAAGCTGCCATTCCCCCCGCCCGATGACCCGCTGGTTGAAGCGCGCTCGCGGCAGCTGGAACGCGTGGGGCGAGCAGCCTTTCACGACTACATGATTCCCGAGGCTGCGCTTGCGCTCAAACAAGGTGCGGGGCGCTTGATTCGCAGTGAGTCTGATCGCGGGGTGCTGGTGATTTGCGACGGTCGGCTGGTCAGCATGGGCTATGGCGGCCAGCTGATGGCGGCGTTGCCACCTATGCGGGTGCTGGGAAGTCAGTCCGAGTTTGAAGAAGCGCTGGAACAACTGGCTGCAGAACGCGGCCAAGGCAAGCGCTGAATCCACCTTGAACCCTGCGCATAAACAAAAAAGGATACGCAATGGGTATCCTTTTTTGGGCCAGCTTGGGCGACTAAGTTGACGGCTGTGCAGCGCGTTCGCTTACCAGAGCTTCCACCAGGAAGCCTTTTTTTGCTCAACGGGTGTGGAAGCTGCGCTGCCGTAGCTGCTTTCCAGCACGCGCTGGGCATCGTCGCGCAGCTGGGTCATGCCCAGTGCGTCATAGGAGTTGACGAGGATGACCATGGCTTCGCGCACGGCAGGCACGTTCTGGTAGTCGCGCACGGCGGTCTGGGCGCGGGCGATGGCGGCCACATAAGCACCGCGGCCATAGTAGTACTTGGCCACGTGGACTTCATACTGGGCCAGCGAGTTCACGATGTACTGCATGCGCTGGCGGGCATCATCCGAGTACTTGGACTCAGGAAAGCGTGTGACCAGCTCGCGGAAGGCTTCAAACGAATCCTTGGCGGCCTTCTGGTCGCGCTCGGACAGGTCCTGGCGCGTCAGCCAGCCGAACATGCCCAGGTTGTCGTTGAAGTTGACCAGACCCTTCAGATAGAGGGCATAGTCCATGGCGGGGCTAGCGGGGTGCAGCTTGGTAAAGCGGTCCAGCGTGGCCAGAGCCTGCACTTTGTCGCCAGCCTTGTACTGGGCGTAGGCTTTTTCCAGCTGGGCCTGCTGAGCTAAAGGCGTGCCTGCGGCGCGGCCTTCGAGCTTTTCAAACAGGGGCACGGCCTTGTCAAAGGCACCCGAGGAAGACTCTTCACGCGCTTCGGTGTAGATGCGTTCGGGGGTCCACTTGGCCGTCGGGTCGTCCTTGGTGCTGGAGCATCCCGCCAAAGCGGCGGCGATTAACACGGCAGGGACAAGAGTCAGTGAAATACGCGGCATGGTGGACAGTTTTCTGACAATCATTAGCGGTAGTTGGAGGTAGGCCCAGCAGATATTTTGGCTGGGCGAAAGCCCCACACCATACACCACCAGACCCGGACCTTCCCGAAAAAGGATCGAAGCATTGTAATGGGCAGCCGTGCTGCCTCAGTGAGTTACTGGCGTCTTTACGCTGGACTGGCAATGCATAGCGATGCAAACATGGAAACAGAAGCATTGAGCCCGCAGGGATGACGCGCTCTTTCTACAATAGCGCCCATGTTTGTCCATCTGCGCCTGCACACCGAATTTTCCGTGGTTGACGGAACCACCCGCATCAATGCCATGATCAAGGCCGCTGCCGAAGATGGGCAGGTGGCGATGGCCATCACCGACTTCAACAACCTGTTTGGCGGCATCAAGTTTTATCGCGAAGGCCGCGCCAAGGGCGTCAAGCCTGTGCTGGGGGCCGAAATTGTGCTGGAAGGGCTGGGCGACTCGCCGGCCTCGCGCATCATCGTGCTGGTGCAAAGCAAGCAGGGCTATCACAACCTTGCCGAGCTGCTGGCCCGTGGCTGGACGCGCAATGTGGTGCGTGATCAGGCTCAGCACAAATGGGAATGGCTGGAGGAGCTGGGCGAAGGCCTCATTGTGCTGGCGGGCGCACAGGCCGGCCCCGTGGGCATTGCCTTGACCCGTGGTGATGAAAAAAGCGCAGGCGAGATTGCGCAGCGCCTGGCCACCATCTTCCCCCATCGTTTTTACATGGAAATTCAGCGTGCGGGCCGTGCGGATGACGAGTCGCATTTGCTGGCGGCCGTCAAGCTGGCCAGTCGTTTGAATTTGCCGGTGGTTGCCACCCACCCGATTCAGTTTTCCACGCCCGACGACTATGAGTCGCACGAGGCCCGGGTCTGTATTTCCGAAGGCGAAATTCTGGGCAACGCCAAGCGCGTGCGCAAGTTCACGCGCCAGCAGTATTTCAAGACCGCTGCGGAAATGGAGCAGCTGTTTGCCGATATCCCCAGCGCGATTGAAAACACGCTGGAAATTGCTCGCCGCTGCAGCCTGACGCTGGAGCTGGGCAACCCGCAGCTGCCCAACTTCCCCGTGCCGGAAGGCATGACCATGGACGAGTTCTTTCGCCAGGAGTCTTATCAGGGGCTGGAAGAACGTCTGGCGCATCTCTACCGCGATCCTGCCAAGCGCGATGCAGAGCGCCCGCGCTACGTAGAACGGCTGGAGTTTGAACTGGGCACCATCATGAAGATGGGCTTCCCCGGCTACTTCCTGATCGTGTCGGACTTTATCAAGTGGGCCAAGGCCAATGGCTGCCCGGTGGGCCCGGGTCGTGGATCGGGTGCCGGCTCGCTGGTGGCCTATGTGCTTAAGGTGACCGACCTTGATCCGCTGGAATACAACCTGCTGTTTGAGCGTTTTCTGAACCCAGAACGCGTCTCCATGCCTGACTTTGACATCGACTTTTGCCAGGGCAATCGCGACCGGGTCATCGACTATGTAAAGGACAAGTACGGTCGCAATGCGGTCAGCCAGATTGCCACTTTCGGCACCATGGCTGCGCGTGCGGCGATTCGTGACGTGGGCCGTGTCATGGACATGAGCTACATGTTCGTCGACGGCATCTCCAAGCTCATCCCCAACAAGCCCGGTTTGCATGTCACCCTGAAGTACCCGCCCAACCCCAAAAAGGAAGGCGACAAGTACACCTATGCCATTGAGGCCGAGCCGATTCTGGCCGAGCGCATTGAGAGGGAAGAAGATGTCAAGACCGTCATCGAGATGGCGCAAAAGCTCGAAGGCATGTGCCGCAACATCGGCATGCACGCCGGTGGTGTGGTGATTGCGCCGGGCCGTCTGGCTGACTTCTGCCCGCTGTATCAGCAGCCCGGCAGCACTTCTGCCGTGGCCATGTATGACAAGGACGACGTGGAACTGGTCGGCCTGGTCAAGTTCGACTTTTTGGGCCTGGCCACGCTGACCATTCTGGAAATTGCGCGCGAATTCATCATGAAGCGCCACAAGGGTCAGGAGAATTTCCAGTTCGAGAACATTCCGCTGGATGACTACCCGACTTACAAACTGTTCTCGGACGGCAAGACCGAAGCCGTGTTCCAGTTTGAGTCGCGCGGCATGCAGCAGATGTTGAAGGAAGCCAAGCCTTCGCGTCTGGAAGACCTGATTGCGCTGAACGCCCTGTATCGTCCCGGCCCCATGGATCTGATTCCCAGCTTTATTGCCCGCAAACACGGGCAGGAAGTGGTGGAGTACCCGCACCCCATGGTCGAGAAGGTGCTGGCCGAGACCTACGGCATCATGGTCTACCAGGAGCAGGTGATGCAGACCGCCCAGGTGCTGGGTGGCTACAGCCTGGGCGGCGCCGACTTGCTGCGTCGTGCCATGGGCAAGAAAAAGCTCGAAGAAATGGCCAAGCACCGCGCCTTGTTCCGCGAAGGCGCGGCCAAGAACGGGCTCAATGAGACCAAGGCCGACGAAGTTTTTGACTTGATGGAAAAGTTCGCGGGCTACGGCTTCAACAAGTCGCACGCCGCTGCTTACTCCCTGCTGGCCTATCACACGGGCTGGCTCAAGGTGCATTACACGGCCGAGTTCTACTGCGGCAATATGACCGTGGAAATGGACAACACCGACAAGCTCAAGGTGCTGTACGAAGATGCGCTGCGCATGGGTATCACCTTCGAGATGCCCGATGTGAACCGTGGCGTGCACCGCTTTGAGCCGGTGACCGACAAAGTCATACGTTATGGGTTGGGAGCCATTAAGGGTACTGGGCAAGCTGCTATCGAAGCGATAGTGGCTGCGCGCAACGGCGTGGGCACAGGGCCTAACGGCCATGAAAAAGGCCCTTTCAAGAGCCTGTTCGACTTCTGCCTGCGCGTGGACCGCAGCCGCCTGAACAAGCGCACGGTTGAGGCGCTGATTAAAGGCGGTGCCTTTGATTCGATTGACCTCAACCGCGCATCGCTCATCGCTACGCTCGATGTGGCCATGGGCTTTGCCGCCAAATCGATTGCCAATGCGGACCAAGGCGGTCTGTTTGACATGATGGGCGACGACGCCGTGGGCTCCAGCACCGCAGAGCCGCCTATGGCCGATGTGCTGCCCTGGGGCGTGAAGGAAAAGCTGACGCTGGAGAAAACCGCCATCGGCTTTTACCTGACGGGCCACCTGTTCGATGAGGTTGAGGCCGAAGTGCGCCGTTTTGTGCGTACCCCCATTGCCGAGATGCGCGACAGCCGTGAGGCACAGACCATGGCCGGCATCATCAGCGGGCTGCGCACCATCAACGGTCAGCGCGGCAAGCTCAGCATCTTCACCATCGACGATAAATCGATGGCGATTGAGGCCTCTGTGGATGAAAAAACCATGGCCGCCTGTGCCGATGTGCTCAAGGAAGACGAATTTGTCGTCGTCTCAGGCCGCCTGCAGCCCGATCGCTTTAGCGGTGGTCTGCGTATGAAAGTACAGCAAATGTGGGCGCTGTCCGATGCCCGCTGCCGCTACGCCCGCTATCTGCAGGTCAGCGTGGGTGAAAACATGCCCGACGTGCCGGGCCTGCTGCGCCAGTTTCCGGCCAAGGTAGAAGAGACCGAAAGCGGCAATGTCACCCATGGCGTGAAGGTGCGACTCGATCTGGTCTGCAAGGACGATCGCGGGTCTGCCAGTTGCGAGCTGGAGCTGGGTGAGAGCAGCCGCTTCTACCCTTCAGATGCAGCGCTGGCCGCCTGGTATGGCTCGGTAGGCGCAGGCCAGGTGAAGGTGATTTATAAGTAAAAAACAGGCCTGTTGAGGCTTACTCGAAGATCGCGCAGCAGCCCCGAGGGGCGGTGCATGGACAGCCGCCATTCGTCGTTGCGTTGCTGGTGCGGGAGTTGCGTCCGCACTGCGCACCAAGCCTGAAATGGCAGCCGGCCATAGGTCTTCGCGACTTCGAGAAAATCTCTGCAGACCCTGCCGCCATCGTTTGAATGCACATCAAACGGTGGCTTGATTTTTTGATAGCGTTCAGCGCTTGCTGGGCATGGGATTTCAATGGATTTCCCTTGGTTTGCCTATATTTGCGTTTGACCCGCTTGAAATCCCTAACAATGCTATGCATATGCCAGCGCAAAAACATTGCAACGGCTCGCTAGAATGGATTTCATGGCAACCCAACCCCCATCAATTCCCCCGGTCTCGCCAGCGATCAGAACGCCTGACGGTGGTGACGCTTTGGTGCTGGAGCGCCGTCGTCAACGGCTTCAGCCGCCGCGCATGTATCAGGTCGTGATGCTCAACGATGACTTCACGCCCATGGAGTTTGTGATTGCAGTGCTGCAGGAGCTTTTCAACAAAGACCGCGAATCCGCCACACAAATCATGCTCAAAATTCATCTGGACGGTCGCGGTATCTGCGGCGTCTATAGCCAGGATGTTGCTGCGACCAAGGTCGAGCAGGTGCTTCAAGCGGCCCACAAAGCCGGGCATCCGCTGCAAGCGACATTCGAGCCTGTTGAATAAGCGCAGACCGCCCTCAGATTAGTTAGCAGTGAGTCAAACCAAGCAAGCCGAAAGGAGTCGCACATGATCGCTCAGGAACTGGAAGTCAGCTTGCACATGGCGTTTGTCGAGGCCCGTCAGCAGCGCCACGAGTTCATTACCGTGGAACATCTGCTGCTCGCCTTGCTGGACAACCCCAGTGCAGCCGAGGTGCTGCGCGCATGCGCGGCCAATATCGACGATCTGCGTTCATCGCTGTCCAACTTCATCAAGGACAACACGCCGCAGGTGGATGGCACCGACGAGGTGGATACGCAGCCCACGCTGGGATTCCAGCGTGTGATTCAGCGCGCCATCATGCATGTGCAGTCCACAGGCAATGGCAAAAAAGAGGTGACGGGCGCCAACGTGCTCGTGGCCATCTTTGGTGAAAAAGATTCGCATGCCGTGTACTACCTGCACCAGCAGGGCGTGACACGTCTGGACGTGGTCAACTTCATTGCCCATGGCATCAAGAAGGGTGAGCCACCAGAGCCCGCCAAGGCCGATGCGCCTTCGGAGAGTGAAGAAGGTGGCGGCAGCGAGCGCAGTGAAAAAGCCTCGCCGCTGGAGCAGTTCACGCTCAACCTGAACGTGGCCGCCAAGGAAGGCAAGATCGATCCGCTGATCGGGCGCGAATACGAAGTCGAGCGCACGATTCAGATCCTCTGCCGCCGTCGCAAGAACAACCCGCTGCTGGTGGGTGAAGCGGGCGTGGGTAAGACCGCTATTGCCGAAGGTCTGGCATGGCGCATTACTGAAGGCACGGTGCCTGATGTGCTCAAGGATGGCGTGGTCTATTCGCTGGACATGGGCGCGCTGCTGGCCGGCACCAAGTACCGTGGTGACTTCGAGCAGCGCCTGAAGGGCGTTCTCAAGTCCCTCAAGGACAAGCCGCACGCGATTTTGTTCATCGACGAAATCCACACGCTGATCGGTGCCGGTGCGGCATCGGGCGGCACGCTGGATGCGTCCAATCTGCTTAAGCCTGCGCTGTCCAGCGGTCAGCTGCGCTGCATTGGTGCGACCACATTCACGGAATACCGTGGCATCTTCGAAAAAGACGCGGCCCTGTCGCGCCGTTTCCAGAAGGTGGATGTGGTCGAGCCGACTGTGGCTGAAACCGTGGACATCTTGAAGGGCCTGAAGTCACGCTTTGAAGAGCACCACAGCATTCAATACGCTGCGGAAGCCCTGCAGGCCGCGGCTGAGCTGTCGGCCAAGTACATCAACGACCGTCACCTGCCCGATAAGGCGATTGACGTGATCGATGAAGCCGGTGCCGCCCAGCGCATTGCCCCTGAGGACAAGCGCAAGACCTTGATTGGCAAGGCCGAGATCGAAGCCATTGTGGCCAAGATTGCACGCATTCCCCCTGCCAATGTCAGCAACGACGACCGCAGCAAGCTGCAGACGCTGGAGCGTGACCTGAAGAGCGTGGTCTTTGGCCAGGACAAGGCGCTGGAAGTGCTGGCGTCCGCCGTCAAGATGGCGCGCTCGGGTCTGGGCAAGCCGGACAAGCCGATTGGCTCCTTCCTGT
>NZ_JAVXSJ010000046.1:0-14574 GCF_036643215.1 Comamonas sp.
CAATACCACCCGCCAGGTTGTCTGCACTGACCACCCAGACCAGTGCCGATACATCATGGCCACGGGTGGCCAGCCAGGCAAACAGCAGATTGGTACCAGCCGACAGCACCGCGCCCAGCATCAGCACACGCATCACGCCCCAGCGCACGGCCATGGTGCCGCCGACAAAACCGCCCACCAGCGTCATGATGACGCCAAACACCTTGGTCACAGCGGCCACTTCTTCCTTGGTGTAACCCATGTCCACATAGAAAGGGTTGGCCATGATGCCCATGACCACGTCACTTACGCGATACAGGCCAATCAGCGCCAGCAGCAGCAGCGCCTGCCAGCGGTAGCGGCCAATAAAGTCAGCAAACGGCGCAATCAGCGCACCTTGAATCCATTCCGATGCATTGCGCGCAGGGGCCATGGGACGGGCCTCAGGCTCTGGCGAGAGCAGCACCGTAATCATGCCCACCAGCATGCTGGCCGCCATGGCCGTATAGGCTACATGCCAGGCCTGCACCACATAGCCCTGCACATCGCCCTGCACCTTGGAGGCAACCCACAGCACACCCGCACCGGCCCAGATCATGGCCAGGCGATAACCGGTCTGGTAGGTGGCGGCCAGCGCGGCCTGATCGTCCACCTTGGCAGACTCGATGCGGTAGGCATCAAGGGCAATGTCTTGCGTAGCCGAACCAAAGGCCACCAGCACCGCGCAGATCACCAGCGGCTGCAAAGCCTGCTTGGGGTCCACAAAAGACATGCCCAGCAGTCCCGCAACAATCAGCAACTGCGAGAACAGCAGCCAGCTGCGGCGCCGGCCCAGCAGTCTTGTCGCGACCGGCAGGGGCAGCCTGTCCACCAGGGGTGACCAGACCCACTTGAAGGCGTAAGCCAACCCAACCCAGCTCAAGAAGCCAATCGTACTGCGGTCAATACCGGCCTCACGCAGCCAGAAGCTCAAAGTACCTAGCACCAGCAGCAGCGGCAGCCCGGCCGAGAAGCCCAAAGCCAGCATGCGCAAGCTGGTGGGCTGGGCATAGACCTTGAGGGCCTGGCCCCAGCTGCGCTTGGGCTCTGGCGTTGCCGTGGGGGTGATATCGGAGAGTTTGCTGCTTGTTTTGGTCGACTCGGTCATGGTCTGATTCTTTAAGGCTGTGGGCATTATCGGTTGCCTGTGTGCAGGGGCAGACGCTACCATCTGCGAGCCTGCCCCCTCTTCTGTAAGCAAGATTTACCTATGAGCCGTGACACCGCATCCCTGCGACCTGTGCTTGATCAAGCACAGGCCTCGGTGCGTAGCTATCACGGCGAGCATCAGGCCCATGCTCACGGCTATGCGCAAATTCTGTTTGCACTGCAAGGCCGCATGGAGCTGGAGGTAGCTGGCAGGCCCAGCTTTGTCGACAGCGCCTGCGGCATGGTCATCCCTGCGGGCACCGACCACGGTTATCTGGCCCAGCCACAAACGCAGGTACTGGTGATTGATGCCCCCATGGCGCATGGGCTCGATAAGCTGCGCCGCTTTGCCGTGCCGCCGCCGCTGCGCTATCCCCAGTCCAGCCTGTCTGCAGCTGCCCAAATGGCGCTGGTGCTGCAGGCCCGCACGCTGCTGCAACGCCGCGGGCTGGACTTGCAATGCTTGCAATACCAGGTGCAGGCCACATTGCATGAAAACTGGCCCACTGCGCGACTGGCAGCCTTGATGCATTTGAGCGTGGCCCAGTTCCATGCCCGCTTTGTAGAACTGACAGGCCACACACCGCAAAACTGGCTGCGCGGCCTGCGCCTTGATGCGGCAGTGCAGCAACTCAAGCAAGGCGCTGCGCTGGAGGCCACGGCTCTGCGCTGCGGCTATGCATCGGCCAGCGCACTGGCCTACGCCCTGCGGCGCGAACGTGGCGTGACGTCTCGCCAGCTGCGTGAGCAGCGCTGACTCCGCCCCCATCACCACAAGCGTTCTTCGATAGTTACCACGCTTGCTGCGGCGCATGATGACTCTCTCATGTCCTCTCCCACCACTCTTTCTCTCCCCTCCACCACCGCCTCATTAGGGCCTGTGGGCCTGGTGCTGGCCGCCGCCATGCTCTGGGGCACCACGGGCACTGCACAGCACTTTGCACCGGCACAGCTGTCGCCCTATTGGGTCGGTGGGCTGCGCATGGTGATGGCAGCGCTGTTTTTTATCGCACTGGCTTTGGTGATGGACAGAGGCCACCGGCCATCACCCCTGCGCTGGGGCCGCATGGTGTTTTGCGGGCTGTGCATGGCGATCTACAACTTGAGCTTTTTTGCTGGCATCAAAGCCAGCGGCGTGGCGCTGGGCACAGCACTGGCCATTGGCAGCGGCCCCATCTGGGCGGGGCTGATGCAGGCTGTAGTGCAAAAGCGCATGCCCAGCCCGCAGTGGTGGCTGGGAACCTGCATAGGCGTGGGCGGCGGCATTGTCATGGCGCTGGCCACGGCGGACAGGCAACACCTGCCATGGGTGGGCATGGCGCTATGCCTGCTGGCGGGGCTTTCTTATGCGGCCTATGCACTGGTCAATCAGGCGCTGGTCATGCAGGCGCGTGTGGCCACAGTTAACGCCTGGGTGTTTGGCTGCGCCGCGCTGCTGTCGCTGCCGTTTGCCTCATGGCTGGGTGGTCCGCAACAAGTCAGCGCCAGCGGCTGGGCCGTCGTGATCTATCTGGGCATCGTAGCGACAGGTGTGGCCTATCTACTGTTTTCCGTTGGCTTGCGCGGCATGTCTGCAGCCACTGGCGTGGCACTCAGCAAGGCAGAGCCCATTACGGCCTTTGTGCTGTCGCTGCTGATCGTGGGTGAGCGCCCTGCATGGTGGTCAGTGCTTGGCCTGCTGGGCGTGATTGGAGGCCTGTGGCTGGTAGTGCAGGCGGAACGTAAGTCTGCAGAAGCCGTCTGACCTACCGCCTGCTACGGCTCGCATAGACTTGGCCCTTATGCACGCCACCACTTCCCTCCTGCGCCGGTTCGCCACTCGCCACTCGCTGCTGGTGGCCTTTGCCTGCGCCCCGCTGATG
Organism: Comamonas sp.; assembly: GCF_036643215.1. Lineage (GTDB taxonomy): Bacteria > Pseudomonadota > Gammaproteobacteria > Burkholderiales > Burkholderiaceae_C > Comamonas. The sequence continues at coordinate 3,030 of NZ_JAVXSJ010000046.1, forward strand.
CACGCGCCTGCGCAGGCTCAGGTCGATGTAGGCAAGGCATCGGTGATGCGCCAGCTGGTGCCGGCAGAAACGCTTGAAAACTCCGCCACGCAGCAGTACCAGGAGCTGCTACAGCAAGCCAAGGCCAAAGGAGCACTCGCAGACGGCAACAACGCCCAGTTGCAGCGCATTCGCGCCATTGCACAGCGTCTCATCCCATACGCTGCGCAGTGGAACCCACGCGCCAGCCAATGGAAGTGGGAGGTCAACCTGATCGCCAGCAAACAGATCAATGCGTTTTGCATGCCCGGCGGCAAGATTGCCTTCTACACCGGCATCATCGACCAACTCAAGCTGACGGACGATGAAATCGCCATGATCATGGGCCATGAAATGGCACATGCGCTGCGCGAGCATTCGCGCGAGCAACTGGCCAAAAATCAGGCCACCAGCATTGGCATATCACTGGGTGCGCAGCTACTGGGTCTGGGCGATATTGGCAGCACAGCAGCGCGCCTTGGCGGGCAGTTACTCAGCCTCAAGTTCAGCCGTAACGATGAAAGCGATGCCGACCTGGTGGGCCTTGAGCTGGCTGCCCGCGCAGGCTACAACCCGCAGGCCGCCGTGAGCCTGTGGCGCAAGATGGGTGAAGCCACGGGCGAAGGCGGCATAGGCTTTCTCTCCACCCATCCCACGGGCCCCAGCCGCATTCGCCAGCTTGAAGGCAATGTGCCGCGCGTCATGGGCCTGTACGAGCAGGCGCGTAAGCGATAAGCGCAGCGCTGAAAACCCGCTTTCCCCTGCGCATGCAGTCGCTCTATAGTGGTTTGTTGCCACCGGAGGTTCTGCATGCAAGCCCTGGATACCCATGACGTTTTCAATCAGGTTGATGAGCTGACCGACATCAATCTGCTTCAGTCCGATATGGCCTTGCAAGAAACCCTGCAACGAAAGCAGGCGCAGGCCTTTACGCCAGCACTAGACCGCTTTGCGCAGCAGCTTGGCCAGAAGGCCAATTGGGAGCATGCCGAGCTAGCCAACCGCCACACCCCAGAGCTGCAGCGCTTTGACGCACGCGGTCGCGTGCTGGATGCCGTGGAATTCCACCCCAGCTGGCACAACCTGATGGCGCTGTACCGCGAACAAGGCCTGATCTCGCTGCCGTTTGAGAGCGCAGTGAAAGGCCGCTGGAGCGCATGGGCCGCAGGCTTTTATCTGCATGGGCAGGTTGAGCAAGGCACGCTATGCCCCGCCACCATGACCACAGCAGCCATCCCTGTGCTGCAAAAAGAACCGCAGCTCTGGAGCCAGTTGCAGGCCCAGCTTTACAGCCATGAATACGATGCGCGTGATGCACCTTTGAGCCAGAAAAAATCCATCTGGATAGGCATGGGCATGACAGAAAAACAGGGCGGCTCTGACGTACGCGCCAACACCACGGTAGCCCGCCCGGTGCATGAAGGCGGGCGCGGTGGCGAATATCTGCTGCGCGGCCACAAATGGTTTTTCTCGGCCCCCATGTGCGATGCCCACCTGGTTGTGGCGCGCATGGCTGCGCCCAATGGCGATCCAGGCGGCCACGCCTGCTTTTTTGTGCCGCGCTGGCGGCCTGATGGCAGCAAGAACCCGGTGCGTATTCAGCGCCTCAAAGACAAGGTGGGCAACCGCAGCAACTCCAGCTCCGAGGTAGAACTACAAGACGCCTGGGGCATTCTCATGGGTGAGGAAGGCAGAGGCATTCCCACCATCATCGAGATGGCCAGTTACACGCGGCTGAACTGCGTGCTGGGCAGCGCAGCCATTTTGCGCACCGCCGCCGTGCAATCGATTGCCTATGCACGACAGCGTTCGGCCTTCGGGAAAATCCTCTCAGATCAGCCTCTGATGCGCTGTGTGCTTGCGGATCTAGCTCTCGAAAGCGAAGCATCCATGCAACTGGGAATGCATCTGGCGCAGGCCTATGAACGCGAGGCCGAAGGCGACCTGCTGGCCCGTGCCTGGAAGCGCATCATGACGCCAGCCGCCAAGTTCTGGGTCTGCAAACGCTCGGTAGAAATCACAGGCGAAGCCATGGAGGTTTTTGGCGGCAACGGCTATGTGCAGGAAAGCATTGTGTCGCGCCTGTTCCGCGAAGCGCCGGTCAACTCCATCTGGGAAGGATCGGGCAATGTGATGTGCCTTGATGTGCTGCGCGCCATGGGCCGCGAGCCTGAAGCCACACGCCTGCTGCTGCAGGACCTCCTCAACATGGCTGCAGGGGAACCCACGCTGACGCGGCTGGCTCAGTCGCTGGCCCAACGTCTGTCTGCCGCGCCAGAGGCGCTGGAGCCGCAGGCTCGCAGACTGGTGCAAGACCTGGCTCTGCTAGCTCAGGCCTGCCTGCTGCGCAAACATGCGCCCGGCTATATGGCCGATGGCTTTATCCACACCCGCTTGGGCGAGCAAAGCGGGGCCATGGTGGTTGGGGCCTTCAACCCGGCAGCACTCGATCTCTCGGCGATATTGCAGCGCGCGCTTCCCGTCTGAAACGCGTTACTGCACCACCAGAGACTTCAGCTGTTTAAAGCTTTGCTGCAGGCTCTTGCCACTGGTATCAAGCAGATGGTCGGCTTTGGAATAAAAGGCCGCGCGCCCCTGCAGAATGCGGCGCAAATCGTCCATGGCCTCAGGGTTGGCGGCCATGGGGCGCGTGTCACCCTGCTCCACCACACGGCTCATATGCTCCTCGGGCTGAGCCTGCAACCACACGGTGGTGCAGTGGCTGAGCAGCTCGTTGAAGGTCGCAGGATCTGACACGATGCCGCCCGGGGTGGCGATCACCACATCGCTGTAAATCTGCACGGCTTCTTCAAGCGCACGGCGCTCATAGCGTCGATAAGCGCCAGCCCCGTAGAGGTCATAAATCTCGCGCACGCTGCAGCCAGCTACGCGCTCAATTTCCTGGTTCAACTCCAGAAATGGCACGTTCAGCTGATCGGCCAGCATGCGGCCCAGCGTGGACTTGCCTGCACCGCGCAAACCGATCAATGCAATGCGGGTGCCGCGATGCGGATCACCGCTGGGTGCCGTACCCAGAATCTCGCCCGCCGCCAGCCGCACGCGCTGCAAATCGGCTTCGCTGCGGCCTTCCAGTAGTTCGCGCAGCAGCAGCCATTCGGCGCTGGAGGTGGTCACATCGCCCAGCAACTCGGCCATGCTGCAGCGCAGTGCCTGTGCAATTTGCTGCAGCACAAGGATGGAGACATTGCCCGTGCCGTATTCAAGATTGGCCAGGTGGCGCTCCGACACCTCGGCGGCAGACGCCAGCCCACGGCGCGTCAAACCACGGCTGGCACGCAGATTGCGCACCCGCTCACCCAGCGCCTGCAGCAGCGCACTCTTGCCTGCTTCGGCCTCTTGCATATCCAGTTCTGGTGCCGTCACTAACTGATCCATAAAGCTCCTCAGAGGGGGTGAATGATAAACAGTCGGGGTTAACGCCATACATGCAATATATTGCTTGACACTGAATTGTCCCGTATTTATCTTTTGAATGCACGCACAATATTGCATGTTTCATCGAAGACTAGATGCAGCTCAAAGCCGCACTTCAGGAGACACCTATGGCCGCCCTCACGATCCGCACATTTGCCACCCAAGGGGTCAGCAAATGACCGAGCTACTTGCCAACCATGTTGCCGGGCGCTGGCAAACCGGCACTGGACCGGGCAGCCGATTGCTGGACCCGATTCTGGGCACCGAGCTGGTTCGCGTCGATGCCACCGGGCTTAACCTGCACGCGGCCTTTGCCTTTGCTCGTGACTCCGGCGGAAAGGCTCTGCGGGCCATGAGCTACGCCCAGCGCGCCCAGTTGCTGGCAGATATTGCGGCCGTACTGCAAACCCACCGCGATGCGTATTACGAAATCTCCACCGCCAACAGCGGAACGGTGAAGAACGACACTGCCGTCGATGTGGATGGCGGAATCTATACGCTGGGCCAGTACGCCAAGTGGGGCGCAGCGCTAGGCCATGCCAAGCACCTGAGCGATGGCGCAGCCGTGGCGCTGGCCAAAGAGGGGGCGTTTCAGTCCCAGCATATTCAGGTGCCCACGCGCGGCGTGGCGCTGTTCATCAACGCCTTCAATTTCCCCGGTTGGGGGCTGTGGGAAAAAGCGGCTCCAGCCCTGCTCTCGGGCGTTCCCGTCATCATCAAACCCGCCACGACTACAGCCTGGCTCACGCAGCGCATGGTCAAGGATGTGATCGATGCGGGCGTGCTGCCACCGGGTGCGCTGTCCATCATCTGCGGCAGCGCTGCCGGGTTGATGGATCAGCTTCAGCCCATGGATGTGTTGTCGTTCACCGGCTCAGCCGACACCGCAGCCACCATTCGCAGCCACAACGCCATCACCCGCCATTCGGTACGCTGCAACATCGAAGCCGATAGCCTGAACAGCGCACTGCTGCTGCCTGGCCACGCCGCAGGCAGCGAAGCCGTGACCCTGCTTGCCCGTGAAGTGGCCCGTGAAATGACCGTCAAATCAGGGCAGAAATGCACGGCCATACGGCGCATTCTGGTGCCGCAAAATCTGTATGACGAAGTGGCTCAGGCCATCTCCGCGCAGCTTGCCAAAGTCACCGTGGGCAACCCGCGCAATGAGGCCGTACGCATGGGATCGCTCGTCAGCCGTTCGCAGTACGACACCGTGCAGCAAGGGCTGAGCCAGTTGCTGGCCCACACCAACGCGCTGTATGACGGCAGAGCCAATGCACTGGTCGATGCCAACCCTACGATTGCCGCCTGCGCCCAGCCCGTGCTGCTGGGCACTGAAGACCCCGACGGCTGCGCGCTGGTGCATGACATGGAAATTTTTGGCCCTGTGGCTACGCTTATGCCCTACCGTGACCTGGAGCACGGTCTGGCGCTTGCACATCGGGGTCAGGGTTCGCTGGTCTGCTCGCTGTATGGCGAAGATGCGGCGGCACTGGCCACAGCCAGCACCGACCTAGCCGCCAGCCACGGCCGCGTGCATGTGGTCACGCCGAATGTCGCCAAGCTGCATACGGGCCACGGCAATGTCATGCCCCAGTCCATGCATGGCGGGCCGGGCCGCGCCGGTGGCGGTGCCGAGCTGGGCGGCTTACGGGCACTGGATTTTTACCACCGCAAAAGCGCCATGCAGGCCGCACCCAGCGTGCTGCAGGCACTGGGTGCAACGACGGGAGCCTGACCATGATTGATTTCAGCCAGCCCTTCAATTTCGCCCAGCATCTGTTCGATCTCAATCAGGACCGCGCTGACAAGATTGCATATACCGATGATCAAGGCACGCTCAGCTATGCGCAGCTGCAGGAACAAGCCAGCCGCATCGCCCATGGCCTGCTGGCTGCAGGCATTCACCGCGAAGAGCGCGTGCTGCTGGTCATGCACGATATGCGCGAGTGGGTCATCTCGTTTTTAGGAGCTATGTACGCAGGCGTGGTGCCTGTTGCGGTCAATACCTTGCTCACACCGGCTGACTATGCCTACATGCTTGAGCACTGCCGCGCGCAGGCCATTCTGACCAATGGCGCGCTGGTTCCCGCAGTGCAGCAGGCACTCAACCAAGCACAACACGAAGTCAACCACATCTGGGTCACCAGACCTGAAGAAGCGCCGCAGGGGCTGCCCCCCGCATTCGAGCCCATGCAGCCCTGGCTGGCGCAGCAAACGCCCTTGCCCCATGCGGCAAGAACCATGGGGGACGACCCCGGCTTCTGGCTGTATTCATCAGGCTCCACAGGAAAACCCAAGGGCGCTGTTCATACCCACGCCAACCCGTACTGGACAGCCGAGCTGTATGGGAAACCGGTACTGGGCTTGGACGAAAACGATGTCTGCTTTTCTGCCGCCAAACTCTACTTTGCCTACGGCCTTGGCAACGCACTGACCTTCCCTTTAAGCGTGGGTGCAAGCGTAGCTCTGATGGCTGAACGCCCCACGCCCGAGGCCGTTTTTGCACGCTGGACGCAGCACCAGCCCACGGTGTTTTTTGGCGCACCCACTGGCTTTGCAGGTATGCTGGCTCACCCAGCCTTACCAGCGCGCGAGCAAGTCAGCCTGCGCATGTGTTCATCAGCAGGCGAAGCCTTGCCCGCCGAGATTGCGCAGCGCTTCAAGACCCACTTTGGCGCAGACATTGTGGATGGCATTGGCTCCACCGAGATGCTGCATATCTTTCTCTCCAACCGGCCTGACGACATACGCTACGGCAGCACCGGAAAGCCTGTTCCTGGCTATGCGGTAGAGCTGCGCGGTGAAGACGGAAAGCCCGTGGCCGATGGCGAGATTGGCGATCTTTTCATCAAAGGCCCCAGCGCCGCGCTGATGTACTGGGCCAACCGCGACAAGACGCGCGACACCTTTCAGGGCGCATGGCTCAAGAGCGGCGACAAATATGTGCGCGACGCCGATGGCTACTACACCTACGCGGGCCGCAGCGACGACATGCTCAAGGTCAGCGGCATCTATGTCTCTCCCTTCGAGGTGGAGTCCACGCTGCAGCTGCACCCCGCCGTGCTGGAGGCTGCAGTCATCGGTGTGACCGATGCCCAAGGCTTGACCAAGACCAAATCCTATGTGGTCTGCAAACCCGGTCACAGCACCAGCGAGGCAGAGCTCAAGGCCTTCGTCAAAGACCGGCTGGCGGCCTACAAATATCCACGCTTTATCGAGTTTGTCGACGAACTTCCCAAGACCGCGACCGGGAAAATTCAGCGCTTTCGTTTGCGCGAATTGGAATCAAAACCGCACTGAGCCTTTACCCATCAAGCGGATACAGCTATGAAAACAGGAATTTACCGACTAGGGCAAGCGCTGGTTTTGCTTTAAACCTAAAGTTGTTAGAGTGCGCACGTGCATGCGTTTGAGCAAGCCACCCGCCAGTCAGAACCGGTGATTCAAGAGTACCCAGGCATTCGTCAATCAACCAGCAGGAGACAAGCATGAGCAAGCAATGGGCAACATGGAGCAAAGCCACAGCAATCGCACTGGCCGCCGCCGCAAGCTGCGGCAGTGTCATGGCGCAGGAAAAGATCAAAGTCGGCTTCATGCTGCCCTTCAGCGGCACTTATGCAGCACTGGGCGTGGCGATTGAAAACGGCTTTCGCATGCAGGTGGCCGAGCAAGGCGGAAAACTGGGTGGACGTGAGATCGAGTACTTCAAGGTCGACGACGAATCCGACCCCGCCAAGGCCACCGATAACGTCAACCGCCTGATCAAACGCGACAAGGTCGACGTGATCGTCGGCACCGTGCACTCGGGCGTAGCCATGGCCATGGCCAAGGCTGCCAAGGAAAGCGGCACCGTACTCATCGTGCCCAATGCGGGGGCCGATGCCGTCACCGGCCCCATGTGCGCGCCCAATATCTTCCGCAGCTCCTTCACCAACTGGCAGACTGCCTACCCCATGGGCGTGGTCGCCGCCAAGGAGGGCAAGAAAAACGCCATGACCCTGACCTGGAAGTACGCAGCCGGTGAAGAGGCCGTCAACGGCTTCAAGGAAGGATTTGAAAAGAATGGCGGCAAGGTCAGCAAGCAGCTGACGCTGCCCTTCCCGAACGTCGAATTCCAGGCCCTTCTGACCGAAATTGCAGCGGCCAAACCCGATGCCGTGTTCTCCTTCTTCGCCGGTGCCGGCGCGGTGAAATTCGTCAAGGACTATCACGCATCCGGCCTGTCCAAGACCATTCCGCTCTACGGTCCCGGCTTCCTGACCGACGGCACGCTGGAGGCCCAGGGCGAGGCCGCACAAGGCATGCTGACCACGCTGCACTATGCGGACGAGCTGGGCACGCCTCGCGACAAGACTTTCCGCACCAATTACGCCAAGAGCTACAAGCTGCAGCCCGACGTGTATGCCGTGCAAGGCTATGACGCAGCGCAGATGCTGGCCGTGGGTCTGAAGGCTGCCGGTGGCGACATCACCAAGAAGGACGCCTTCCGCACCGCCATCGAAAAAGCCACGATTGCCAGCCCACGCGGTGACTTCACACTGAGCAAGGCACACAACCCCGTGCAGGACATCTATCTGCGCAAGGTCGATGGCAAGGAGAACAAGAAGATCGGCATTGCCGTCAAGGGCCTTGCAGACCCTGCACGCGGCTGCCGCATGTAAGACCAACGCATGGCCCGTGAAACCGGGCCATGTGCGCTTTAACCGACCTCCTCCTGGACAAGGATTGCTGTGGATCTCGCCACCTTTTTGGTGCAGTGCCTGAACTCGATTCAGTACGGGCTGCTGCTGTTTCTGCTGGCCTCAGGCCTGACCTTGATCTTCGGCATCATGGGCGTGATCAATCTCGCCCATGGCAGCTTCTACATGATTGGCGCCTATGTGGCGTTTGCGCTGTCGCCTTATCTGGGCCAGCATTTCATCACCATGTTGCTGGTGGGCGTGCTCATCACCGTGGTGCTCGGCTACGCACTGGAATGGGCGTTTTTCAGCTTTCTCTACGAGCGCGACCACCTGCAGCAAGTGCTGATGACCTATGGCCTGATTCTGGTGTTTGAAGGCCTGCGCGCCATCCTGGTGGGCAACGATGTGCATGGCGTGGAAAAGCCTGCGTGGCTGGCTGGCAGCTTTCCGCTGATGGGCATGATGCAGTACCCCTGGTACAACGTTTTTGCCGCCGTGGCTTGTCTGCTTGTGGCGCTGCTGATGTACTACACCGTCAACCGCACGCGGCTGGGAATGATGATCCGCGCCGGTGCCAGCAACCGCGACATGGTTCGTGGTCTGGGCATCAATATCAAGCGCCTGTACCGCATCGTTTTCGCCGTTGGCGTCGCCCTCGCAGCGCTGGCCGGAATGATTGCCGCGCCCATGAGTTCGGTCTATCCGAACATGGGCTCCAGCGTGCTCATCATCTGCTTTGTGGTCGTCGTGATCGGCGGCATAGGCTCCATTACTGGTGCACTGATTGCCTCGCTGCTGGTGGGCTTTGTCGATACCTTTGGCAAGGTGTTTTTTCAGGAACTCAGCGGCATGAGCATCTACCTGCTGATGGCCGTCATCCTCGTCTGGCGACCCGAAGGTCTTATGGGTAAACGGAGCTGAACATGAGCAACCCGCTACCCCACACCAACCAAGCCTATGCCGAGGCACCTGCGGTAACCAGCCAGAGCCGCCCTATTCGCGCCAAAAGCGTGTGGGTGGGGGTTGTGCTGCCACTGGCCTGTGCCGCGCTGCTGGCGGCCGCTCAGCCCTTCTGGTCGGCCTATCTGTCCGATCTGGTCGTCAAGATCATGATTCTCTCCATCTTCGCGCTGAGCCTGCACATTTTGGTGGGCGGCGCGGGGCTGGTGAGTCTGGGCCACGCCGCCTACTTTGGCCTGGGCGCTTATGCGGCTGTAAAAGCTGCGGGGCCAGATGGCAGCAACTTTCTCGTCATGCTGGGCGCAGCTGTTGGCGCATCAGGGCTGTATGCACTGGTGGTCGGCGCGCTCAGCCTGCGCACCAAGGGCGTGTACTTCATCATGGTCACGCTGGCGTTTGCACAGCTGGCGTTTTTTGTAGTGCATGACGTGGGCTACTTTGGCGGCAGCGACGGCATCTACCTCATGCAGCGCCCAGCCATTGGCGCGCTGGACATGGAAAGCAGCAGCACCCAGTACTTCGTGGTGCTGGCCGCGCTGGTGCTGGTCTACGCCTTCATCGCCATGCTGCGCCACTCGCGCTTTGGTCATGCCTTGTCAGGCATTCGCGTCAACGAGCAGCGCATGCGCGCCGCTGGTTTTGCGACCTACGGCTACAAGCTCGCGGGCTTTGTGATTGCGGGTGCTCTGGCTGGACTTGCAGGCTTTCTGCTGGCTGCACGCGACGCCGTGGTCAACCCAGAACTGCTGGCCTGGCACCACTCTGGCGAGGTCTTGCTGATGCTGATTCTGGGCGGCGTGGGCTCGCTGCGCGGTGCGGTGCTGGGCACCATTACCTTTGTGCTGCTCAAGGAGCTGCTGAGCACACACGCCCTCATGGGCAATGCGGCCGACCACTGGCAGCTGACACTGGGCATCGCCATCATCGTGCTCGTCGCCTTGCTGCCCAAGGGGTTGGTAGGCATCAACGATAAATGGCAAAAAAAGTCTGTAGTGCAGACAGATAAAGCGCAAGCAGCTACCAATCAAGGAGCAAACCATGAGTGATGCTCCCAAGCTTTCCGTACGCGGCCTGACGCGGCGCTTTGGTGGTCTGGTGGCCGTCAATGAGGTGAATCTGGAACTGCATCAGGGTGAGGTCCATGCCGTCATCGGCACCAACGGCGCGGGCAAATCCACGCTGATCAATATGCTCTCTGGCGAGATAGCGGTTAGCAGCGGCAGCATTGCGCTGGAAGGCCATGACGTCACACGCATGCCCCAGCCCCTGCGCGCCAAGGCGGGCATTGGCCGCAGCTACCAGCGCACCACCATCTTCCCGGAGTTCACGGTACTGGAAAACTGCCGCCTGACCGCACAGGCGCAGGCCCAGCCACGCCCCTGGCGCATCTGGGAATCTGCCCAGCATTGCGCCGCCAGCATGGAGCGCGCGCAATCGGCACTCATACGCGCAGGTCTGGCGCAACATGCGCAGCGCATTGCAGGCAGCCTGAGCCATGGAGCCAAGCGCCAATTAGAAGTCGCCATGTGCCTTGCCACCGCACCGCGCGTGCTGCTGCTGGATGAGCCGCTGGCCGGCATGGGTGCAGAAGAAACCGAACGCATGCTGGTGCTGCTGCAGGAGCTGAAAAAAGCCCACGCCGTGCTGCTGGTGGAACACGATATGGATGCCGTGTTTCGCATCGCAGATCGCATCACCGTGATGGTCAATGGCAGCGTGGTGGCCACCGGCACCCCAGACCAGATTCGCACAGACCCCGTGGTACGCACCGCCTATCTGGGAGAGGAAGAACATGCTTGAAACACTCGCCGAAAAGCATGTGACCGCATCCAATACGCAAGCCATGTTCAGCCTGCAGGAGGTGCACAGTTTTTATGGTGACAGCCATATCCTGCACGGCATCTCGCTGGAGCTGCCACAAGGCCAGGCCGTGGGCCTGCTGGGACGCAACGGCATGGGCAAGACCACCTTGATCCGCACGCTGATGGGCTATGTTCCTGCTCGCTCCGGCAGGGTGTTTGCCGGCGGCAGAGAGGTGACGAATTCCGCCCCCGAAAAAATGGCCCGTCTCGGCATTGGCTATGTTCCGGAGGGACGCGGCGTGTTCCCCAATCTCTCCGTCAAGGAGAACCTGCTGATGAGTGCCAGGGCTGGCCTGGACGGCCGTAGGAACTGGACCTATGAGCGCGTGCTCGAGACCTTTCCACGCCTCAAGGAACGCTTGTCCAACGGCGGCGATCAGCTCTCGGGCGGCGAGCAGCAAATGGTGTCGATCGGTCGCGCACTGATGACCAATCCGCAGCTAATGATTCTCGACGAGGCCACCGAAGGTCTGGCCCCGCTGGTGGTGGCCGAGATCTGGCGCGTGATTGCCGAAATTCGCGCCACCGGTATCTCCACCTTGATCGTGGACCGCGACTATAAAAAAGTACTGGCCCACACCGATT
>NZ_JAVXSJ010000047.1:0-13849 GCF_036643215.1 Comamonas sp.
GCGCTGATTGAAGGCTTCAGGCCCGGCGTGATGGAGCGCCTGGGCTTTGGCCCCGAGGAAGTGGCTAAGCGCGCGCCGCGGCTGGTCTTTGGCCGTGTCACCGGCTGGGGCCAGACCGGGCCGCTGGCGCAAGCTGCAGGGCATGACATCAACTATGTGGCGCTGACCGGCGTGATGGCGACCTCCATGCGCCCCGGCCAGGCGCCTGTGCTGCCGCCCACCATGGTCGGCGATATGGCGGGCGGGGCCATGTTTTTACTCTTCGGCATCATGTGCGCCATGCACGAGGCCAAGCAGTCCGGCAAGGGCCAGGTGGTGGACGCCGCCATGATTGACGGCGTCACCGCCATGAGCGGCCTGATCCACCAGATGCGCAGCGGCATGGGCTACTGGCAGGATGACCCCGCGCACAACCACTTTCTCAACACCTCGCCCTTCTACGAAGTGTTTGAATGCGCCGACGGCAAGCACATCACACTGGGCGCCATCGAGCCCCAGTTCTACGCCCTGCTGCTGCAGAAGCTGGGCCTCACCGATGTAGACCCAAAGCGCCAGTACAAGACCAGCGACTGGCCAGCCCTTAAGACCCGCGTCGCAGACATCGTGCGTGGCAAGACCCAGGCTCAGTGGTGCGCGGAACTCGAAGGCAGCGATGTCTGCTTTGCCCCCGTGCTGAGCCTGGCCGAAGCCCCCAGCCACCCGCATAACGCCGAGCGTAATTTATTCATAGACTTACCCGTGGATGGCACCACCCACCGCCAGCCCGCCCCTGCCCCGCGCTTTTCGCGCACCCCGGCGCGCCAGCCTGTACCAGGCACCAAGATAGGACAAGACACCGATGCCGTGCTGGCATCCGTGGGCTATGCCGCCGGCGATATTGCGGCGCTGCGTGAAACCAAGGCCTGCGCCTGAGAGGTGAAATAGCAGCTATCAAAACAAAAGCTGCTTGCGCTTGAATTCATTGGATTTCAGCTTTCTTTTCTTCTGAAATCTATGAATAAAAAGCGCTGGCAGCTATGTTTTTTAAATAGTCGCTGGTTCCCCGATGAGCCACCAATGAGTCCATCACCTGCTCAGAATGGCTCGATATGCAGACCAACTTGCAACAGGCTGCAAGCATTTCAATGGAAAACAGGCTTGCTGACACTTAAGGTCACGCTCATCAAAGACCTGGACCTCAAGCAAGGGTATTCTCGGCAGTTCAGTCACGGGACATAGTTCAGAGGATGTGATGGGACGCAAGATCAGCAACAGAGGCAGGGTCAAACAGATATGTGGAAACGTTGTACTGAATCGGCTTCCGGGTTTACCGGCGTCACTGCGCGAAATGCTGATCAACGGTCGCCAGGGAAAACGACCAAAGCCTGATCTGCTACAGCTCAAGCAATGGGCGGAGGATCTGCAAAAGTACGCGGCGGAGCTGGGGCTCTATGCCGATGTGGCCTCCAAGTACGACTATCTTCGTGTCAATTTTTTCATCGACGAGCCTGATGGCCACCCAGCCATTCACGTCAGCGGGCCCAGGCAGCTGGAGTTGCTGGGCGAAGCGCTTGAAGCCTGCAGTGCCACAGGCTCATACCGGCAGCCCAGAAGACTGAACAGACCGCTGCACAAGCGCAGCCCGGCGCTTGAACCTCCGGCAAGGCAAGCCATGAGTCTGGCTTGAAAGCACACGAATCAGCCCACATGCGCCAACAAAAAAACGGGCCGAAGCCCGTTTTTTCATGGTCGTTCCACCAACCGTTTTTATTTATTCCCCAGCCAGGCAACGCTGTTGAGGAAGATGCGCACCAGTTCTGTCTGGCGGCGCACGCCCGTCTTGGAGAAGATGGAGCGCAGGTGAGCACGAGCCGTGTTGCGGCGAATGTTCAGTGCTTCTGCCGCTTCTTCCAGCGACAGACCGTTGGCCAGTTGAATCGCCAGCGAAGTCTCGGCCGGTGTCAGCTGGAACAGCTGCTGGGCCAGCTTGACGGGTGGGTCTGCCTTGCCGCCGGTGTCGCGCACAAAGACGGCGACGCTGGGACGTTGCTTGCCTTCGGTCCACTCGTCAGGGGAGATGCTTTGCACCACCACACCCCAGTTGAGCTGACCGGACTGACGGCTCACCGACATGCCTTCGGTCATCGACAGACGCGAGACCTGGGTATGCATCAGCGCGTCTTTGATGAGGCGCTGCAGCTTGCGGTTGTCGTTGGCGTAGTTGGCTTCCAGCACGCCGCCGGTGATCTTCAGCCCGTCCTGCATGTCCAGAATGCTGGCCGCTGCGGGGTTGCATTCCAGCACATTGCCGTTTTGATCGAGGATGACCACACCCACCATCAGCTGGGCCGTGGCCTTGCTGTAGAGGGAGATGACCTGACGATCCTGATTCACAGACAAATGCAGGTTCAGTGCGCGCTTGATGTGCGGCAGCATCATGGAGCCAAAGGCGCGTTCCTGCTTGGTGAAAGCGGGAGCACCTTCGGGACGCGTGATGCGCAGACCGTAGACGCAGCTGTCCTTGGTAACAATGTCGGCAGCCATCACATGGAAGACCTGCAACTGCTTGCACCAGTCGTTGTAGTAGCTTGAAGCGCGCCACTCGGACTCTGGCATCACATCGCCTACGGTCACGATGCGGTCGGTCGGCATGCTGCGAAACGGGCTCATGCTGATCTTGGGGCAATTCGGCATCAGATCGCGGCGGTCGCCAGCGGCCGAGACGATCAGACCCACATCGTCGGCAGAGCCGGGACGCACGATCAACGATGCGTAGTTGCCGCCCAGTTGCAGGCGCAAGGTTTCCAGAAAAGGCTTCCAGCCCTCTGGGTCCATGGCGGCCTCGTACAGCTGGCTAATGAGCGCGCTGAATTGCTCGGCCGTCACGAACGGAGCGTCGGCAGCCACCCGTACAGGTACGGGAGTGTCGAATATAGGCACATCCTTCATCACACAGGCAATGGAGCTTGGTGTGTAGGTGGAGAAACCCATCTTTGCGAAAGCGCTGTCCATCATTCTCATCTCCTCAATTGAAGATTGGTTTCAGGCAGTTCAGTTCAGCTCAAACAAGCCAGCAGCACCCATGCCGCCGCCAATACACATGCTCACCACCACAAAACGGACACCGCGGCGACGACCTTCCAGCAGGGCGTGACCTACCAGACGTGCACCCGACATGCCGAAGGGGTGACCGATAGAGATCGCGCCGCCGTTGACGTTGAGGCGGTCATCTGGAATACCCAGTTGATCGCGGCTGTAGATTACCTGGCAGGCGAAGGCTTCGTTAATTTCCCACAGACCAATATCACCCACGGTGAGGCCATGTTGTTTGAGCAGCTTGGGGATAGCGTACACAGGGCCGATACCCATTTCATCCGTACGGCAGCCTGCCACCGCCACGCCGCGGTAGGTACCCAGAGGTGCCAGACCACGGGCGCGGGCTTCGTCAGCGCTCATCACCACACAGGCGCTGGCACCGTCAGACAGTTGCGAGGCATTACCGGCCGTGATGAACTGGCCTTCTGGCACCCACTGACCGTTCTTCCAGACGGGCTTGAGCTTGCCCAGGCTTTCCAGCGTGGTTTCAGCGCGATTGCCTTCGTCGCGGGTCAGCGTCACTTCTTCAGTGCCAGTGACGTTGCCTTCTTTGTCAAACAGCTGCTTGACGGTGGTCAACGGCACGATTTCGTCGTCGAACAGGCCCTTGGCCTGAGCAGCAGCCACACACTGCTGGCTGCGCAGCGAGTATTCGTCCTGGGCTTCGCGGCTGATGCCATAGCGCTGACTGACCAGCTCGGCCGTCTCGATCATCTGGATGTAGGCAGTGGGCTCTGCAGCCAGCACAGCCTTGGATTGGGCGCGATACGAATTCTTGTACTTGTTCTGCACCAGAGAGATGGACTCCAGGCCACCGGCCACGGCAATGTCCAGCTCGCCGGTCATGATGCTCTTGGAGGCTGTGGCAATGCTCATCAGGCCCGATGCGCACATGCGGTCGATCACCATGCCGCCCACCGACTCTGGCAGACCCGCGGTGTAGCCGCACAGGCGGCCCAGGTTGTAGCCCTGTGTGCCTTGCTGGGCAGCAATGCCCAGAATGACATCGCCTACATCCTCACCAGCCACACCCACCTTGTTCAGTGCCGCACGAATGACGTGACCACCCAGCACCGGAGCCTCGGTGTCATTGAATGCACCGCGGTAAGCCTTGCCAATGGGGGTACGTGCCGTCGAAACGATGACTGCGTCTTTCATATCTTTGTCTCCTAACTAACTGTTCGTCGCGCCCTAGGCAGCTTGCGCTGCCCTATCGAGGTCGGCCACTCTGTCGGCAGCTCATCCCTCTTCACAAAAAATGCAAACGCTGTCGGGACAGCTGTTTGCACTCACTCAATTTTCCTGGATAAAAAACAGTCTGCTGATCGTTTCGACCACGCACCCGGGTTTGTCCTGACCCTTAACCTGCACGGTGATACGAATCGTTACCTGCACGCCGTCCGTGCCAATCGGGGTCGCCGCTACCACCTCGCCACTGCCGCGAACCCACGAGTTCACCAGCACGGGCGATGGGAAACGCACCTTCTCGCAGCCATAGTTCACGCCCATCTTCAGGTCTTCATAGACCACGAGCTGGGGCAAAAACAGATTGGCCAGCGACAGCGTCAGATAGCCGTGCGCCACGCAGGCACCAAACGGGCCGTTCTTAGCCTGCTCGGGGTCCACATGAATCCACTGGTGATCGCCCGTAGCATCGGCAAACTGGTTGATGCGTTCCTGGTTGATCTGCATCCACTCGGTTTCGCCCAGCTGGCGGCCGACCGAAGCCAACACCGCAGTCGCAGAGCCAAACACTACTTTTTCAGCAAAAGCGCTCATCGCTCAAGCCCTTTGCGAGCTGACGGACACCACTTCACCCGTCATGTACGAGGAGTAGTCGCTGGCCAGGAAAATCATGACGTTTGCCACTTCCCAAGGCTCAGCACCGCGGCCAAACGCTTCTTTTTCAGACAGCTTGGCCAGCAGCTCTTCAGAAGCCGACTTCTTGAGGAAAGCGTGGATCGCAATAGAAGGTGCCACCGCATTGATGCGGATACCAAACTCGGCCGCTTCCAGCGCCGAGCAGCGGGTGAAAGCCATCACACCAGCCTTGGCCGCTGCGTAATGTGCCTGCTCGGTCTGAGCGCGCCAGCCCAGCACCGAAGCGTTGTTGACGATCACGCCCTTGCCACGTGGCTGCATGACCTTGAGCGCTGCGCGGGTCATGCGGAAGGTGCCGGTCAGCGTGATATCGATGACCTTGGCCCACTCGTCGTCGCTCATGTCAACGACTTTGCAGCTGGTGCCCATACCGGCGTTGTTGATCAGTACATCGATGCCGCCCATGATGCTATCGGCTTCGGAGATCAGTGCCTGCACCTGCTCTTCCTTGCTCACATCGCAGAGCTTTCCGAAGACCTGGGTCAAACCCGTATCTTTCTTGATCTGCTCCACCGCTTCAGCCAGGCGACGCTCGTGCACATCGGAAATCACCAAGGCTTTGCAGCCTTCTTCTGCTGCACGTTTTGCAGCGGAGAAACCAATACCAGCACCAGCAGCAGCGGTAACGAGCACAGTCTTGCCCTTGAGCAAGTCGTGGGGAGCAACGTAAGAAGGAGCGCTATTCATGAGTCATCTAAGGGGAAGTTAAGTTCATCTTCAGGCTCGCGCTGCGCTGCAACATCGTCACTTTGGACGATAGGTCATTCCCTAATGTCGTCCTACGGACACTTGAAAGGCGGAAAAGCGGCAAAAACCTTCTGGCTAACCCTAGGTTTTTTCGCATTCCCAATGACACCCATCAGCGTATCTACCTACGCCAAAAGGCGGCAGCGCGGCCCACAAAAATCAGCGCGGCATGCCTAAAGCGCGCTCAGCCATCAGGTTCAGCTGAATCTCATTGGTGCCGGCGTAGATCGTGTCTGCGCGGCTGACCAGCCACAGCTGCTGCAACGCAGCAAGCGCTGGGTCCTTGAGCTCCAGCTCGCCCTGCTCGCCCAGCACATCCATGGCCAGCTCACCCAGATCGCGGTGCCAGTTGGACCATGCGTACTTGGAGACCGAGGCCACGCGAAAAGGCGTGTCTTCCCGGCTGGAGCGCAAAGCGTGGGCGCGCAGCGTCTGCAAGCCCATGTCTGCCTTGGCAATGCGCTGACGAATCAGCGGGTCGCGGGCTGTGCCATTGCGCTTGGCCAGATCAATGATCAGGTCCAGCTCATAGCGGAAGTGCGCCTGCTGTCCCAGCGTGGATGCACCGCGCTCGCAGCCCAGCAAGTACATGGCAACCTTCCAGCCGTCGCCCACGGGACCCAGATGCAAAGCGCCATCGGTGCGGGCTCCATCAAAGAAGACTTCATTGAATTCAGAAGTCCCTGTGATCTGGCGAATCGGGCGCACTTCTACGCCCGCCTGCTTGATGGGCACCAGCAGCAGCACCATGCCGGCATGGCGAGCGCTGGCCACGGGCACGCTGGCTTCTTCGGTACGAGCCAGCACAAAGACCCACTCGGACTCATGCGCCCACGATGTCCAGACCTTTTGGCCGTGAATCACCCACTCGCCCGTCGCCGGGTCGCGGTTGGCTTTGGTGCGGATAGCCGCCAGGTCAGAGCCCGCGCCGGGTTCAGAGTAGCCCTGAGCCCAGTAGTCGGTGCCCGCCAGAATGCCGGGCAGAAAGCGGGCCTTCTGCTCTGCCGAGCCAAACGCCATCAGCGTGGGGGCCAGCAGCGTCTCGCCAATGTGGCCGATACGGCCTGGGCCGCCGCTGCGCACATATTCTTCGTGGAAGATAACTTGCTGCGACAGCGGTGCATTGCGGCCGCCATATTGCGTGTCCCAGCCCAGACCCGTCCAGCCGCCCTGGGCCAGTTCCTGCTCCCACTCTTTGGCGAGCTGGGCGTCATAGCCTTCGGCACCCAGACCGCTAGCGTGCTTGAGGGGCGCGAACTTGCCCGTCAGGTGCTGGGCCATCCATTCACGCACTTCAGCGCGAAAGGCTTCATTGATTTCTGATTCCTGCATGTTCATGCTGCCTCCGTCACGCTCTCATCCAACAAACGCGCAGCTACTTGCTCGCGCCACTGCTCCACGGTCCCCAGACGCTGGCTGGCAGCCTGCGCGCGGCGGAAGAACAGATGGGGGTCAAACTCCCAGGTGAAGCCCACGCCGCCATGCAGCTGTATGCTTTCACGCGTAGAAAAGAGAGCGGCTTCCGCAGCATCTGTGCGGGCTTGCGCTGCAAAATAGGTCAGATCGGTTGCATCACCAGCGGTATCAGCTATGAAAGCTGCAGCATAGACGGCTGATCTGGCCGTCTCCACCTTCACCAGAATCTGCGCAGCACGGTGCTTGACGCCTTGGAAGCTGCCCACGGCTTTCCCAAACTGCTGGCGCTCCTTGGTGTATTCCACCGCAAGATTCAGCGCGCGATCGGCCACACCCACCTGCTCGGCGGCCAAGCCAATCGCCGCCAGATTGCGGGTCTGAACCCACAGTTTTTTGAGCGCATCGCCATGCACCAGCACGGCAGCGCCGGTCAGGCGCACATTCACGGCAGCCACATTGGCGCTGCTGCGTGTGGCGTCCACCGTCGTCAGTGCCTGCACGCTCAGGCCTTGTGCCTTGGCGGACACTTCCAGCAAGCCCAGCGACCCGCAGGGCAGCGTGGCGGGCAGCAAAAACACATCGGCGTGCGAGCCTGAGCCCACTTGGTTCCACTGGCCGTTCAGCACCAGCGTATCGCCGTCAACCGTCACCGTCGCGGCAGCCGGCAGCTCGCCGCGCACCGTCATGCCCAGCACGCAGATCTGGCCCGATGCCGCCAGTCGCTCCACCACCGGCAAGCCTTGCTCGGTCTGGCTCAGCGCCTTCCACAGTGGGGTGACGGCAATGACCGCATCAAAAAACGGTACGCAGGCCAGGTGGTAGCCCATCTGCTCTTGCAGCAGCACCAGCTCGCGCCAGCCAAGGCCCATGCCGCCTGCGGCTTCGGGCAACGCCACGCTGCACCAGCCCATGTCCACCACTTCCTGCCACAGAGCGCGGTCCAGGCCACCTTCTGTTTCTGAGACTTTGCGCACTTGCGCCGTGGTGCTTTTTTCCTGCAAAAACACCGCCGCGCTTTCGGCGATCATTTTTTGTTCTTCGTTCAGACTTAAATCCATGATGGCTCGCGTCCTGCGTTTTTATTGAATAACCAGAGCCGGGCAGCGAGTCCCGGCTGCTCTATTGCCGCTGCTGCAATCAGGTGCCGTAGACCTTTTGCGGGGCCTTGCCTTGTGCAATCAGCTGATCCACCACGGCCGTCAGCTCGGCGGGCTCCCAGCGGCCTTGTTTGTCGTTGATGGTGCCGGTGAACCAGCCATCGGCCACGGACAGCTCGCCGCCCTTGGATTCAAAGCAACGGCCCGTCACATGTTTGGACAGATTGCTGCCCAGCCACACCACGATAGAGGCCACATTCATGGGGTCCCACACGTCAAAACCAGATTCAGGCTTCTTGACCATATCGGGCATGGCACCCTCCGTCATGGAGGTTCGCGCTGCAGGTGCCAGGCAGTTGACCGTGATGCCGTAGCGAGCCAGCTCGGCCCCCTGCACCAGCGTCAGGCCCGCAATACCGGCCTTGGCAGCCGCGTAGTTGCTTTGACCGATGGAGCCCTGGAGACCAGCACCGGAGCTGGTGTTGATGATGCGAGCATCCACCTCCTTGCCCGCCTTCTTCTGGTCACGCCAGTAGCCGCCGAACACCTTGGCCATACAGAAGTGGCCACGCAGGTGCACGCGCATGACCATGTCCCAGTCTTCTTCGGACAGGCTCAGGAACATGCGGTCGCGCAGCACGCCGGCGTTGTTGACGATCACGTTCACATCGCCAAAGGCTGCCAGCGTGGCATCCAGAATCGACTGCACGCCCGCCACGGTAGTGATGTCACCGGTGTTGGCAATGGCCTGGCCGCCTGCGGCCTTGACTTCATCGGCTACGGCCTGAGCGGCTTCAGCGCGAATGTCGTTGATCACCACATTTGCACCTTCTTGCGCGAAGGCCAGCGCATACGCGCGACCCAGGCCACCGCCTGCACCGGTAATGACGACGGTTCTCTGGTTGCAAATACCCATTTCTATCCCCTTTTGCTTGCTGTACAGACGGTCTCAGAACACGTCTGCTTTCTTGAAATTACGCTTTGAAGACAGACAGATCCGGTGTGCGATCTGCCCATGGAACGGTTTGCTCCAGCTGCGCGGCCAGGCCCAACAGACGGCCTTCGCGACCGAACGGGGCCGCAAAGTGCGCGCCAACCGGCAGGTTGTCTTTCGTCCAGTGCATGGGCACGGACATGGCGGGCTGGCCAGTCATATTGAACAAAGCGGTATAGGGCGAGGCCTTCACCGCTTCGCGTGCAAACGAGTCATAGGGCTGGTCCAGCGACAACACACCCAGCAGCGGCGGCGGCACGGCCATCACCGGCGTCAGAACGAGGTCGTACTTGAGGAAGAAACGGTCCAGGATCTGGCCCGCCGTATCAAAGTTGGTGCGCGCCATCAGCATCTGTTCGGCGGTGTAGGTCTTGGCTTTTTCCAGATACAGCCAATCCATCTGTTCGACCTCATCCTGGCGCACGGCTCGACCCAGCTGCTTTTCGCGAGCGCGGATGCTGGCCATCATGCCCACCGAAGTCACGATGCCCAGACCGGAAAACACATCGGCCACGGGCAGCTGCGGCATGTCTTCAACAATTTCGTGCCCTAGTGCCAGACAGGCCTTGATGGCCTTGTCCACAGCGGCCTGGCAATCGGCATGCACAGGAATGCCAAAGTAGTTCTTGGGCCAGACCGCAATCTTGAGTTTGCGAGGCCCCTGATTCAAGGCTTCGAAGTAGGTGCCATCGACATCACGCGGCGGCACGGTGCGCGAGCCAGGCTCACGGCCCTGTGTCAGGTCCAGCAAATGTGCGCTGTCACGCACCGAACGGCTGATGACATGGTTCATGGACAGGCCCATCCAGCCTTCCATGTTCGCAGGCCCGGCTGGCAGGCGGCCACGGCTGGGCTTGAGGCCGAACAGACCGCAGTGCGAAGCAGGAATGCGGATAGATCCGCCGCCGTCACTGGCGTGGGCCACGGGCACAATGCCGGCAGCCACCACCGAAGCCGCTCCCCCGGACGAGCCGCCCGTGGTGTGGGCCGCATTCCAGGGGTTGGGCGACTTGCCGTAGAGCAAGGACTCGGTCGTAGGCGTCTGGCCAAACTCTGGCGATGCCGTCTTGCCAAAAATATTCAGGCCAGCCGCCTTGTAGCGGGCCACCAGAGTGCTGTCGTACTCCGCCACCGCGCCCTTGAAAAAGCGGCAGCCGTTGGTGGTGACCGTGCCCTTCATGTACTGGTTCAGATCCTTGACCAGAAAGGGCACGCCCCACATGGGCGCCTTGGCTGTCGCTGCGGCGCGGTCTGCAGCGCTCAGTGCAGACATCTGCTTGGCCAGGCCACGGGCCAATTCATAGTCTTTGATGACTACGGCATTGAGCTTGGGCAAGGCTTCTGTGCGTGCAATGGCCGCGTCCAGGGCCTCCAGCGGAGTGACATCACCACGGCGAATCTGCTCAGCCCATGCGTATCCATCAAGCATCTGTGACTCCTTTTTCTCCTTGGCCATTGCCGGTACAGCCGCTGCCCCCACCACAGCAGCAGCCCCTTGAATAAGGCTGCGCCTGTCCATGCCTTGATTCACTGATTCCATGCTCTCGCTCCTTTTTTCGTTAAACACTCAAGCCTTGAGTGCGGACAGGTCAGGCATGCGATGCGCCCACGGCAAGGCCTGCTCCAGCTGGGCAGCCAGACGCAGCAAGCGCCCTTCACCACCAAAAGGCGCAACAAAGTGAGAGCCGACAGGGATGTTGTCGGCCGTCCAGTGCAGCGGCACCGACATGGCCGGATGCCCGCTGATGTTGAACAGCGAAGTAAAGGCAGAGGCGTTCATGGCCTCTGCGGCATAGCTCTGGTATGGCTGATCGAGTCGCAGCGCGCCCAGCAGCTGAGCGGGCACGGCGGTGGTGGGCGTCAGAATCAGGTCATATTTGGACAGGAAGGCATCAATCAGCTGTCCCGCCTTGTCAAAGCCTGCACGGCCACGGTACAGCTCCAGCGCTGTGGCCTTTTTGGCAGCCTGCAATGCAGCCCAGTTCAAGGGCTCCATCTCGTCTTCGCGCACAGCTCGGCCCAGCTGCTTTTCACGGTATTCAATGCTGCTGAGCAGGCCTGCAGACATACCCGGTCCCATGCCGGCAAAGATTTCTGCCACGGGCAGATCGGGCATGGCCTCTTCGAGGATGTGGCCCATGGCCTCGCAGGCCTTGGCGGCCTTATCGACAGCTGCTAGGCAATCGGCATGCACGGGCATGCCGAAATAGCTCTTGCGCCAGATGGCAATGCGCAGCTTGCGTTCGGGCTTTTGCATCGCTTCGAGGTAGCCGCGCGGCGCATCTACAGGTGGGCGTACACGCGAACCATACTCAGGGCCGGCAGTCAGGTCCAGCAGCAAAGCGGTGTCGCGCACGCTGCGGCTGATGACGTGGTTGACCGAAAGACCGGTTGCGCCATCCAGCGAATTGGGCCCTGCAGGCACACGACCACGGCTGGGCTTGAGACCAAACAGCCCGCAATGCGCAGCCGGAATGCGGATGGAGCCACCGCCATCGGTGGCATGACCCACGGGCAGAATGCCCGCGGCAATCGCTGCTGCCGTGCCGCCAGACGAGCCGCCTGTGGTGTGCTTGGTGTTCCAGGGGTTGAGCGTAGCGCCATAGAGCTTGGACTCTGTGGTGGCTGTCATGCCGAACTCAGGCGAAGCCGTCTTGCCAAAGATGTTGAGACCTGCCGCCTTGTAGCGCGCGACCAAGGTGGAGTCCTGCGTGGCGACGGCATCTTTGAAGAAGGCGCAGCCATTGCTGGTCACAGTGCCCGTCATGCTCACGCCCAGATCCTTGAGCACAAAAGGCAGTCCCCACAGCGGCGCTGACCCCGTCGCCTGCTTGCGCGCATCGCGGCCCATGGCCGAGATCTTCTTGGCGTGCTCGCGAGCTTGCTCGTAATCCTTGATGACCACGGCATTGAGCCGGGGCAAGGCTTCAACGCGGGCAATGGTGGCGTCAAGCGCCTCCAGAGGCGTTACGTCGCCCTTGCGAATTTGCGTTGCCATGGTGATGGCATCGACCGGCGCGCTGGCCTGCACCACAGTCTTGGCGCTGGCTTGCGCCGCTGGCAAGCTCACTGCAGCGGCTGTCGCTGCGGCACCCATGAGAAATTTTCTGCGATCTGTATCTGCCGCTCTGTCTTGCATGTCTTTGTCTCCGTTGATATTTTTTTGGATGACTTGCTTAACCGCTAACCCTTGGCCGTTGACTCAACCCCACGCAATGCAGGCACCCACAGGTGCCCGCATATCTATCGTCAGAGTCGTTCAATGATGGTCACATTGGCCTGACCACCGCCTTCGCACATGGTCTGCAGGCCGTAGCGGCCGCCGGTGCGTTCCAGCTCGTGCAGCAGCGTGGTCATCAGCTTGGCGCCCGATGCACCCAGCGGGTGACCCAGAGCAATCGCACCGCCGTTGACGTTGGTCCTGGCGTGGTCATAGCCGGTTTCCTTGAGCCAGGCCATGACCACGGAAGCGAAAGCTTCGTTGATCTCGACCAGGTCAATGTCGGACATCTTCATGCCAGCCTTCTTGAGTGCGTACTCAGTGGCAGGAATCGGAGCCGTCAGGTGCCAGATGGGGTCATCGGCACGCACGCTGATGTGGTGAATCCGGGCGCGGGGCTTCAGGTTGTAGCGCTTGAGCGCTGCTTCCGAAACCACCAGCACTGCAGCCGCTGCATCGCAGGTGGAGCTGGAAACCGCTGCGGTGATGGAGGGATAGGTGGGGTCCACAGGCTCCAGCGTGGCCATCTTTTCCAGCGTGCTCAGACGGGCGGTTTCGTCCATCTTGAAGTCGCCAAAGGGCACGATTTCACGGTCAAAGCGGCCTTCGGCAATCGCCTTCAGTGCGCGGTCATGGCTTTCCTTGGCAAACACTTCCATGTCTGCGCGGCTTGCACCCCAGTGATCGGCAATGCGCTGCGCTGCGTAGAACTGGTTGACAGGAGCGTTGCCAAAGCGGGCCTGCCAGCCCTTGCTCTCTGCAAACGGTGTGGTGAAGCCCAGAGGCTGACCAGCCAGCATGGCCGAGGAGATTGGGATGGCGCTCATGGTCTGCACGCCACCGGCCAGCACCACATCCTGCGTGCCGCTCATCACCGCTTGCGCCGCGAAGTGAATGGCCTGCTGGGACGAACCGCACTGGCGGTCAATCGTGGTGCCGGGCACGTTCAGGGGCATGCCTGCGGCCAGCCATGAAGTGCGGGCAATGTCACCGGCCAGTGCGCCGATGGTGTCCACGCAGCCAAAGATCACGTCGTCGTAATCTGCAGCGGGGATGTCATTGCGCTCCACCAGCGCCTTGATGACATGGGCACCAAGGTCGGCACCATGCACGGCAGCAAGAGAGCCCTTGCGCTTGCCTGTGGGCGAGCGCAGTGCGTCAACAATATAGGCTTGGGCGCTCATGCAGCCACCTCTTCCGCAATGTTTTTGATAGCAGCTTGCGCAGAGCAGTCGCCGCAATAAGCGCTTTCTCGATCAAACGTAGCACCAGGGCCCACGGGGGCATTGGGGCTGCGCAGCAGGCCTTGGGTCAGGCGGGCCGAGTGATAGCCCTTGTCGCCCCATGCAGCATCCAGCACCCATGCGCGCTTCATGAACATCTGCAGATCGACTTCCCAGGTGTAGCCCATGGCACCAT
>NZ_JAVXSJ010000048.1:0-13288 GCF_036643215.1 Comamonas sp.
ACATGTTTGTGCGGGTGGTGGAGACCGGCAGCTTCACCAAAGTGGCGCAGGAATTTGCAACCACGCAGCCCACGGTCACCAAACAGATTGCAGCCATGGAAGCGCGCCTGAAAGTGCGCCTGCTCAACCGCAACACGCGCGGCGTGAGCATGACGGAAGCCGGCGCGCTGTACTACGAGAAGTGCAAGATCATCGTCAACGATGTGGCCGAGGCGGAGAACGTCGTCAAGGTGCGCCAGACGCAGGTGCAGGGGCAGCTGCGCATCGGCAGCTCGGTCGCCTTCGGGCGGCGCGTACTCATTCCGCTGGCCATGGATTTCATGAAGCACAACCCGCAGGTGCAGGTCGACCTGAGCTTTGAGGACCGTTACACCGATCTGGTGGCCAACGGCATCGACGTAGCGCTGCGCCTGGGCAAGCTGGCCGACTCATCGCTGGGCGCGCGCATGCTGGGGATCAACCCCTGGGTGCTGGTGGCGTCGAACACCTATCTGCGCAAACACGGCACGCCGCGCCGCCCCTCAGACCTGAAAGAGCATTCCACGCTGATCTACAGCAGCGTGCAGGGCAACGACATCTGGCGGCTGCGCAACGCCAGCGGCGAGCCGGTTTCCATCCCCGTCACCGGGCGGCTGCGCTCCAACAATCTTTCGGCCCTGCTGGCTGCTGCGCGTTCGCACATGGGCATTGCAGCCCTGCCGCGATACGTAGCCCAGGATTCGCTCAAGGATGGCCGCGTGGTCGAGGTGCTCAAGACCTGCCGCCTGCATGAGCAGGAGATTCACGCGGTCTACCCCTCGCCGCGACTGGTGCCGCAGAAAGTGCAGTCTTTCATCGCCTTTATGCAAGGCAAGTTTGACGACGCCTGGTGGGAAGAATTACCGCGCGGAGGATGATGGAAGGGTGATTCTGCAAACGAATCAATCCTGCCAGAACGCTATCAATAGCAAAGCAGCTACCGCCTATTAAGCGGTAGCTGCAGGTTTAAAAGACCTTGAAGTCTTTTAAATTCAAGCGCAAGGCGCTATGAAAGATGCAGATCAGAGCACCAGGATGGCGCGGAAGTCATTGACGTTGGTGTGCGTGGGGCCAGTAATCACCAGGTCGCCAATGGCCGAGAAATAACCGTAGGCATCGTTGCGATCCAGATGGTCGCTGATGCGCAGGTTCTGCTCGGCGGCACGCTTCAAGGTGCAAGGCGAAACGCGGGCACCGGCGTTGTCTTCAATGCCGTCAATGCCATCGGTGTCAGCAGCCAGAGCCCAGACCTTTTCCTGCCCTTGCAGCGCCTGTGCCAGACCCAGACAGAACTCGCCAGCACGGCCGCCACGACCCTTGGCTGCGCCGGGCTGACGGGGGCGAATGGTTACCGTGGTTTCGCCACCCGACAAAATCACGCAGGGCTTGGCAAAAGGCTGACCATGCTTGGCCACGGCACGCGCCAGTGCGGCGTGCACCTTGCCCACTTCGCGGGATTCGCCTTCCATCTCGTCCGATAGCACATGCACAGCCATGCCCGCTTCACGCGCGGCAGCCGCCGCCGCTTCCAGCGATTGCTGGGGCGTGGCGATCAGGTGCACGGTATGGCCTTCAAAGCGCGCATCGCCGGGCTTGGGCGTTTCCAGCTGACCGGCTTCCAGTGCAGCGCGCACGGAATCGGGGATGCTGATCTGGTAGCGATTCAGAATCGCCAGCGCGTCGGCGCAGGTCGAGGCATCGGGCACCGTGGGGCCGCTGGCGATCACAGAAGGATCGTCACCAGGCACGTCGCTGATGGTCAGCGTGACCACCTTGGCAGGGAAACAGGCCGCAGCCAGACGGCCACCCTTGATGCGCGAGAGGTGCTTGCGCACACAGTTCATCTCGCCAATGGCGGCGCCACTTTCCAGCAGTGCCTTGTTGATGCGCTGCTTCTCGGCCAAATCAATGCCTTCGGCAGGCAGGGTCAGCAGGGATGAGCCGCCGCCAGAGATCAGGCAGATCACCAGATCGTCGGCAGTCAGCCCCTGCGTCAGCGCCAGAATGCGCTCGGCAGCAGCCAAACCTGCAGCATCAGGCACGGGGTGAGCGGCTTCCACCACTTCCAGTCGCACGGGCAGGCCTTCGGGGCGCGGCGGAATATGGGCGTAGCGGGTGACGACCAGACCGGACAGCGGCGCATCTTGCGGCCACAGCGCTTCAAGCGCCTGAGCCATGGAGCCGCCTGCCTTGCCGGCACCCAGCACCAGCGTGCGCCCCTTGGGCGGCTTGGGCAGATGGCGCGCCAGCCCCTCGATGGGCAGGGCATTGCGCACCGCCACCTCATACAGATGACGCAGGAAACCCGCAGGGTCTTGCTGAGGAGAAGGTGCGACCGCAACCTGCGCGCTCGAGGATGTATTCTGTGCTTGCATAGCTGCGCATTGTGCATTCCGGCTTTTTTGCCTCACAGACACCCCAACGTCACAACACTACTGATCTTTGCTGCATTAATGCCGCAAGTCGTTGTGCCGCATGGGTTTGCGCGCTTGCTCGCAGCTTTTCTTCATCGGTTATCAAGATAAACACCATAACCGGTGGACAGAAACTGTATACAAAATTAGTCTTCAACCGCTATGATGAATTTATGGAAACTTCCACCACCAGTTTCATTGTTGACAGCCTGACCAAGGCGATCGTCGAGCATCGCCTGATGCCCGGCACCAAACTGGCCGAGCAAAAACTGGCCGATCACTTCGGTGTTTCCCGCACTCTGGTTCGCCAGGCGCTGTTTCAGCTCTCACAAAACCGGCTCATCAAGCTGGAGCCTGCGCGCGGCGCTTTTGTCGCTACGCCCTCTGTGGATGAGGCGCGCCAGGTCTTCGCCGTGCGCCGCATGCTGGAGGCCGAGATGGTGCGCAGCTTTGCTTCGCAAAGCACTGCCGCCAAGATTCGCGCGCTCAAGCAGCATGTCACGGCTGAAAAAAAGGCCATGGATGCCGAAGACGTAGGCCAGCGCACTGAGCTGCTGGGCGACTTTCACGTGCGCATGGCCGAGCTGATGGGCAACGAAGTGCTGGCACAACTGCTGGGGGAGCTGATTTCACGCTGCGCCTTGATCACGCTGATGTACCAGTCTGCATCGGCGGCAGAGCATTCGCACGAAGAGCACTCCGACATCGTCACCGCACTGGCGGCAGGCGATGCCGAACATGCGGTGCTGTTGATGCAACAGCACCTGGACCACGTGGAAGCAGGCCTGACCTTTGACCGCGATCTGCCAACGAACGACTTGTCGATGGCACTTTCATCTGTATCCCTATGATTTACGATTCCACCGCCTCCTACCCACGCGACCTGATTGGTTATGGCCGCAACACGCCGAACCCCGAATTTCCCGGCAAAGCCCGCGTGGCTGTGCAGTTCGTACTGAACTACGAAGAAGGCGGTGAGAACCACATCCTGCACGGCGACCCCGGCAGCGAGCAATTCCTGTCGGAAATGTTCAACCCCGCCAGCTATCCCGCTCGCCACATGAGCATGGACGGCATCTATGAATACGGCTCGCGCGCCGGCGTGTGGCGCATTCTGAAAGAATTTGAAAAGCGCGGTCTGCCCCTGACCGTGTTTGGCGTGGCCACCGCCCTGCAAAAGCACCGCGAGCTGGCTCAGGCCTTTGACGAGCTGGGTCACGAAGTGGCCTGCCATGGTCTGAAGTGGGTCCACTACCAGAACACGCCCGAAGAAATCGAGCGCGCCCACATGCAGCAATGCGTGGAGATCTTTGAAGAGCTGTACGGCCACGACGGCGACCACGGCCTGGGCTGGTACACCGGGCGCGACAGCCCCAACAGCCACCGCATCGTGGCCGATACCGGCCGCTTCACCTACGACAGCGACTACTACGGCGACGACCTGCCCTTCTGGATGAAGGTTGCCAAGACCGATGGCGGCACCCACAACCAGCTGATCGTGCCTTACACACTGGATTGCAACGACATGCGCTTTGCCCTGCCTCAGGGTTACTCGTATGCAGACCCTTTCTACCAGTACCTGAAGGACACATTCGATGTCCTGTATGCCGAAGGCAGTGCCAACGGCGACAACGCCCCCAAGATGATGAGCATCGGCATGCACTGCCGCCTGCTCGGCCGTCCCGGCCGTATTACAGCGCTGCAGCGCTTCCTCGATCACATCCAGAAGCACGACAACGTGTGGGTGTGCCGCCGTATTGATTTGGCTCGCCACTGGGCTGAGCGTTTCCCCTGCAAGGATTGATTGCATCATGGCTTTGACCCTGGAACAACTGAATGCCGCTGACGCGGCAACCGCCATCGAATTGCTCGATGGTCTGTATGAGCACTCCCCCTGGATTGCCGAGGCTGCGCTGGCTCAGCGCCCCTTCAAATCCATGGCTCACATCAAGCACGCCATGGCCCAAGTGCTGGCCGAGTCCAGCAATCAGGCCAAGCTTGACCTGATCCTGGCTCACCCGGAACTCGCCGGCAAGCAGATGGAAACCAACACGCTCACGGCCGAATCGACCAATGAGCAAAAGAAGGCTGGCCTGACGAACTGCACGCCCGAAGAGCTGGCGCACATCCGCAAGCTCAACGCCGAGTACGGTGCGCGCTTTGGCTTCCCCTTCATTCTGGCTGTGCGCGGTGCGCGTGGTCTGGGTCTGAACAAGGCCGAGATCATTGCAACCTTTGAGCGCCGCATCTTCAACCACCCTGCTTACGAGCAGGCTGAAGCGCTGCGCAATATTCACCGCATTGCCGAGATTCGCCTGAACGACAAGTTCGGCTACGAACCAACTCTTGGCAATGAAGTCTGGGACTGGCAAGAACGCCTATCCACCAACAGCGACCCAGGCTACGCCGAAAAGGGTCAGCTCACCGTTACCTACCTGACCGACGCTCACCGTGCCTGCGCCCAGCGCATCAGCCACTGGATGCGTGAAGTCGGCTTCGACGAAGTCGAAATCGATGCCGTGGGCAACGTGGTGGGCCGCTACAAGGCAGCGACCGAAGGTGCCAAGACCCTGCTGACCGGCAGCCACTACGACACCGTGCGCAACGGCGGCAAGTACGACGGCCGTCTGGGCATCTTCGTGCCCATGGCTTGCGTGCAAGAACTGGCCAAGCAAGGCAAACGCCTGCCTTTCAACATTGAAGTCGTAGGCTTCGCTGAAGAAGAAGGTCAGCGCTACAAGGCCACTTTCCTGGGCTCTGGCGCTCTGGTCGGTGACTTCAAGAACGAATGGCTGGAGCAAAAGGACGCCGACGGCATCACGCTGCGCGAAGCCATGACCCACGCCGGTCTGTGCATTGACGACATCCCCAAGCTGCAGCGCGATCCCGCCAAGTACCTGGGCTTTGTGGAAGTGCACATCGAGCAAGGTCCCGTGCTCAACGAGCTGGACATCCCTCTGGGCATCGTCACCTCCATCAACGGCAGCGCCCGTTATACGTGCGAATTCATCGGCATGGCCAGCCACGCAGGCACCACGCCCATGGACCGCCGCCGCGACGCCGCCGCTGGCGTGGCCGAGCTGTCGCTGTACATAGAAAAGCGTGCTGGCCAGGATGGCGACAGCGTGGCCACTATCGGCCAGCTGAACGTGCCCTCGGGTTCGGTCAACGTGGTGCCCGGCCGCTGCCAGTTCTCGCTGGACCTGCGCGCGCCCACCAACGACCAGCGCGACGCCATGATCAACGACATCATGACCGAGATGGCTGCGATTGCCGAACGCCGTGGCCTGCGCTTCAGCACAGACCTGTCCATGAAGGCATCGGCTGCGCCTAGCGCCCCCGAATGGCAAAAGCGCTGGGAAAACGCTGTGGACGCACTGGGAGTGCCCTTGTTCCGTATGCCTAGCGGCGCCGGTCACGACGCCATGAAGCTGCACGAAATCATGCCCCAGGCCATGTTGTTTGTGCGCGGCATGAACGCCGGCATCAGCCACAACCCGCTGGAAGCCTCCACCTCTGACGACATGCAACTGTCCGTGGACGCTTTCACCCACCTCCTCAACCAACTGGCTCAAGAACAGCAATGACCAATATGAATCAAGACAAGCAAGCCACCTACGCCGCCATCGATGCATGGATCGACGAGCACTTCGACGAAGAAGTGAAGTTCCTGCAAGCCATGGTGCAAGTGCCCACGGACACGCCTCCGGGCAACAATGCGCCTCACGCTGAGCGCACCGCCGACCTGATCAAGGACTTTGGCTTTGAAGCCGAAAAGCATGTCGTGCCTGAAGCCGATGTGAAGGCCTACGGCATGGAGTCGATCACCAACCTGATCGTGCGCCGCCCCTATGGTGACGGTGGCAAGACCATTGCCCTGAACGCCCACGGCGACGTGGTGCCTCCAGGTGAAGGCTGGTCCAAGGACCCCTACGGTGCCGAGATCGAAGACGGCAAGCTGTACGGCCGCGCTGCTGCCGTGAGCAAGAGCGACTTCGCCTCCTTCACCTTCGCAGTGCGTGCTCTGGAAGCCGTGGCCAAGCCCAGCAAGGGCGCCGTGGAACTGCACTACACCTACGACGAAGAGTTCGGCGGCCTGATGGGCCCCGGCTGGTTGCTGGAAAAGGGCTTGACCAAGCCTGACCTGATGATCGCTGCTGGCTTCAGCTACGAAGTCGTGACCGCTCACAACGGCTGCCTGCAGATGGAAATCACCGTGCACGGCAAGATGGCTCACGCCGCCGTGCCCCACACCGGTGTGGACGCACTGCAAGCCACCGCTGTGCTGCTGACCGCTCTGTACGGCGAAAACGTCAAGTACAAGCAAGTCACTTCGCAAGTGCCCGGCATCAAGCACCCCTACCTGAACATCGGCCGCATTGACGGCGGCACCAACACCAACGTGGTGCCCGGCAAGGTGATGCTCAAGATCGACCGCCGCATGATTCCTGAAGAGAATCCCGTGGAAGTCGAAGCCAGCATCCGCGCTGTGATCGCCCAGGCTATCGCCGACTTCAACACGCAAGGCGGCTACACCGGTGAAGACGCTGTGCGCGTGGACATCAAACGCCTGCTGCTGGCCAACGCCATGACGCCTCTGGACGGCAACAAGCCCCTGGTGGACGCCATCCAGACTCACGGCAAGGCCGTGTTCGGTGAAATGCCTCCTTCCGTGGGCACCCCCCTGTACACCGACGTGCGCCTGTACGTTGAGCGCGGCATTCCCGGCGTGATCTACGGCGCCGGCCCCCGCACCGTGCTGGAATCGCACGCCAAGCGCTCCGACGAGCGTCTGGTGCTGGAAGACCTGCGCCGCGCCACCAAGGTGGTTGCACGCTCGCTGGTGGACCTGACCGCATAACTACATTTCGCTTGAACGCCTAGCCTGTACCTGCCTGGGTAGAGGTTTTTCAAGGAGCCTGGATTTATCCAGGCTCCTTTTTTGTGGTCGGTGCATGGCAGCGCCCTCACCCCCTCTCAAGGGCCCTAGGCTTGGCCATTGGATGCACAGGATGCGCCATGACTTGTCGTGATGCATCGCACAAGCCCTGTGACGCTGGAGCCTGAAGGGCATAAGCCCGCTACAGGCGCTCTTCCAGACTGTTTTTGCATCCCTGACCGGGCGACCTGCGCGCCCCCAGCCAAGATCAGCGCCAAACGGCCATCCGCAAGCGCCTGGCACGCGCAAAACCGATCACAGCGTCATCTCACCCCATCGCAGAACTCTGCCCGCCTAAATGCGCTTTTACCAAGCGCTGCTGCAATGGCGCGCGTTGTGCGATTTTTCCGTGGGTTTAGCAGTAGTAATCGCGTCTTAACTCACTCCGTACCACCCGGTTTTTCAGAAGCGAAATGTTTCAACTGCCATGACCTGCACGTGCATAACTCGCTTTATTTCTTGATGAATGGCAGATTACGCAATTTTTGCTATTAATTTAGTAGCTATAACCGCTTTAAAATAAACACTTTCAAATTAATAAGTAAATTAAATGCATATAAATAAAGCGATACAAGCTCCTATTTATATAGCAAATCGATAATTTTCAAGAAAATCATGCAGAAATAACATAACCCAAATCTTTGAAACCTGTTAACGATTTTTGGACAGGGTTTACCGGGAGATATTCGCGTTTTGGCTCTGTATACACTTTTTGTATGGATTGACGCAGCGGCAACAGCTGTGCGCCAACCTGATCCCAATATGGAGTGAGGAGACATTTTTTATGACATCCAAAGTGCATCCCGTAGATGAAATTTTGCCCGCCGGGCAACTCACTGCGCTTGGCCTGCAGCACGTGCTGGTCATGTATGCGGGCGCTGTGGCCGTGCCCCTGATCGTGGGCCGCGCCCTGAACCTGCCGCCAGAGCAGGTCGCGCACCTGATCTCAGCCGACTTGTTCGTCTGCGGTCTGGTCACCCTGATTCAAGCCCTGGGTGCGACCCAGTGGTTTGGTATCAAGCTGCCCGTGATGATGGGCGTGACTTTCGCATCCGTGGCCCCCATGGTGGCCATTGCCCAGTCCACAGGCGGCAACGCCGGAGCGGGCCTGATCTTTGGCTCGGTTATCGGGGCCGGCGTGGTGTCCATCATCATTGCCCCGCTCATCAGCCGCTGCCTGCGCTTTTTCCCACCTGTGGTAACCGGCACCATCATTGCCGTCATCGGCATCAGCCTGATGCGCGTGGGTATCAACTGGATCTTCGGCAACCCCGTCGGCCCAACCGCTCCTTCCGTGCCCAACCCCGAGCACCTGAAGTGGCTGGCCGAAGCACAGGCCATGGCTGGCGCTCCTGGCTCCGTCCTGCCTGCTGTGCCCAAGGGCCTCTCGATTCTTCCTACGATCCCCAACCCCAAGTACGCAGACCTGCAAGGCGCAGCCGTCTCCGGCGTGGTTCTGCTCTCCATCTTGCTGATTGCACGCTTTGCCAAGGGCTTTATCGCCAACATCTCGGTGCTGCTGGGCATTCTGATTGGCGGCGTGATCTCCGTCGCCATGGGTCTGATGAACTTTAAGAAGGTTGCCGAGGCCGAATGGTTCACCCTGGTGCTGCCTTTCGACATCGCCATGCCTGTCTTCGACCCCATCCTGATCCTGACCATGAGCCTGGTGATGGTGGTGGTGATGATTGAATCGACTGGCATGTTCCTGGCGCTGGGCGACATGACCAAGCGCGAAATCTCTCAGGACGACCTGACCAAGGGCCTGCGCACTGACGGTCTGGGCACCCTGATCGGCGGCATCTTCAACACCTTCCCCTACACCAGCTTCTCGCAGAACGTGGGCCTGGTTGCGGTGACTGGCGTGATGAGCCGCTGGGTCTGCGTGGCAGGCGGTGCCATCCTGATCGTTCTGGGTGTGCTGCCAAAAATGGGCGCTCTGATTGAATCTCTGCCTACCGTGGTTCTGGGTGGTGCAGGTCTGGTGATGTTCGGTATGGTTGCCTCCACAGGCATTCGCATTCTGGCCAACGTGGACTTCCGCAACAACAAGCACAATGCCATGATCGTGGCAGTGTCTATTGGCGTGGGCATGATTCCTCTGGTTGCACCTAATTTCCGTCAATGGATGCCTCATTCCATCCATCCGCTGATCGAATCCGGTATCCTGCTGGCTTCGATTACCGCTCTGGCACTGAATCTTTTCTTTAACGGCGCCGCCAAAGACAACACCGCTGCAATCAACGCAGCTCGCGAGGCAGACGCTCACTAAACGTCAAGTCTCTTGAAACAGCCGGCCTACCCGCCGGTCCAGACCCCCTGAGCGCACCTTGGTGCGTCAGGGGGTTTGTTGTCGGTGCAGTTCAGGCAAAACAGACCTGACCCAAAAAGCCTCTCACCATCCGGTAAGCTCAGAGACGCAACCTTGCTGATAAATTTCGTATGACACAAAACCTGTCCTCCGCCGAACAAGCCCTGCGCGATGCGGCCCGCGAATACCACCGCAGCCCCATCAAAGGCAAGATTTCCGTCACCCCCACCAAGCCCCTGTCCAATCAGCGCGACTTGTCTCTGGCGTACTCGCCAGGCGTGGCATACCCCTGCCTGGACATTGAGGCGGATCCCTCCACTGCAGCCGAGTACACCTCGCGCGGCAACCTCGTTGGCGTGATCACCAACGGCACTGCGGTGCTGGGTCTGGGCGATATTGGCCCTCTGGCCTCCAAGCCAGTGATGGAGGGCAAGGGCTGCCTGTTCAAGAAATTTGCCGGCGTGGACGTGTTCGACATCGAACTGGCCGAGCGCGATCCCGATAAGCTGATCGACATCATCGCTGCGATGGAACCCACTCTGGGCGGTATCAACCTTGAAGACATCAAGGCCCCCGAGTGCTTCTACATTGAGCAAGAACTCTCCAAGCGCATGAACATTCCGGTGTTCCATGACGACCAGCACGGCACCGCCATCATCTCTAGCGCCGCTCTGCTGAACGGTCTGGAACTGGTGGGCAAGGAAATTGACAAGGTCAAGATCGCTGTCTCCGGCGCCGGCGCCGCTGCCATTGCCTGCGTGAACGTCATGGTCGGTCTGGGCGTGAAGCGTGAAAACGTCTTCATGTGCGACTCCAAGGGCGTGATCTATGAAGGTCGCCCCGGCGGTCTGGACGCATCCAAGGCCCAGTACGCTCAAAACACCGACGCCCGCACACTGGCTGACGCCGTGAACGCTGCTGACGTGTTCCTGGGCTGCTCCGCCCCCGGCGTGCTGACTGCCGACATGGTCAAGACCATGGCCGACAAGCCAATCATTCTGGCTCTGGCCAACCCCGAGCCCGAAATCCGCCCTGAACTGGCCAAGGCCGTCCGCCCTGACTGCATCATCGCAACCGGCCGCTCGGACTACCCCAATCAGGTCAACAACGTCCTGTGCTTCCCTTACATCTTCCGTGGCGCACTCGATTGCGGCGCGTCCAAGATCACCGAAGCCATGAAGCTGGCCTGCGTGCGCGAAATCGCTGCACTGGCCAAGCAAGACGTCAGCGATGAAGTCGCCGCCGCCTACCAGGGCAAGGAACTGACCTTCGGCCCCGACTACCTGATCCCCACGCCTTTCGATACGCGCCTGATTCTGCGTATCGCTCCTGCCGTGGCCCAGGCAGCTGCCGAATCCGGTGTGGCCACCCGCCCCATCGAAGACATCGCCGCCTACCGCGAAAGCCTGACTCGCTTCGTCTACCAGACCAGCATGTTCATGCGCCCCGTGTTTGCCGCCGCCAAGGCCGGTCAACAGCGCGTGGCCTATGCCGAAGGTGAAGACGAACGCGTTCTGCGCGCCGTGCAAGTTGCTCTGGACGACGGCCTGGCCAAGCCCATCCTGATCGGCCGCCCTGCTGTCATCGAAGCCCGTATCGCCAAGGCTGGCCTGCGCATGCAGCTCGGCAAGGATGTGGAAATCTGCAATCCTGAAGATGACCCACGTTTCCGCCAGTACTGGGAAACCTATCACAAGATGATGGGCCGTGACGGCGTCACCCCCGAAGCCGCCAAGGCAGCCGTGCGCCGCTCCAACACCCTGATCGCCGCTCTGATGGTGCATCTGGGTGATGCCGATGCCATGCTGTGCGGTCTGGTCGGTCGCTTCGACAGCCATCTGACCCATCTGCAAGATGTGCTGGGCCTGAAGAAGGGCGCTAACGAGTTCGCCACCGTGAACGCCGTCATGCTCGAATCCGGCACGCTGTTTGTTGCTGATACCTACATCAACGAAGCCCCCAGCGCCGAAGAGCTGGCAGAGATCGCCAAGATGGCTGCCGACGAAGTCGCCCGCTTTGGTCTGCCTCCCAAGGTCGCCTTCCTGTCGCACAGCAACTACGGCTCGTCCACTCGCGGCTCCGCCCGCAAGATGCGCGCCGCACGCGACCTGTTCGCAGCCGCCAACCCGCACATTGAGTGCGATGGCGAAATGCACGGCGATGCCGCCCTGTCTGCTGAAGTTCGCAGCCACTCGCTGCTGGACTCCACGCTGACTGGCGAAGCCAACGTGCTGATCTGCCCTAACCTTGACGCAGCGAACATTCTGTTCAACGTGCTCAAGACCACCGGCGCCCACGGCACCACCATCGGCCCCATCCTGATGGGCTGCGCCGCATCGGCTCACGTGCTGACCCCCTCGTCCACCGTGCGCCGCGTGGTCAACATGACAGCCCTGGCTGCGGCTCAAGCCATCGCATTGCGCAGCTGATCGAGTCGAATCTTTCAGGCTTCTGGCCTGAACATCCAACAAAAAACGCCCTTCGGGGCGTTTTTTGTTATCTGCTCGACCGACGTCCTTCTTGCCACGCCGTTCATTTTGAAACTTGTGCGTTGCTAGGCCTTGCTGCATAAATCCAGCTCGCCAGATGAGTGAATCGAGCAGAGGCAAGCAGTTTTAGCGCACTACAAACTGGAAGGCATACAACGCATCGCTTAAGCACAAGAGTCTCTGACAGCCTGGCTGGATAAGAGCATGTCTTGGTTTGCCGCAGCCAGCGGCAAAGGCGGGCCAAGCCCGAAGCATCTCGGATCCAGCCATTCAATGTTGTTTGACGCTCAAGAACCTCTTGGGCCTGGCGCTCAGGAAAACCACGGGCCTGCTGCAATCGATGCTGCAACTCGTGGCCTTGCATGGCCAGCGCCAGCCTTCGGTACGCTGTGAAGACAGCAGCCCGACCTGAATGCTCAACTGCCGTACACACGCAGCCAATCAGGTCTGCACATGCTGGTGGATTCGACAGAGAACGTGAAAGTGGCTTCTAACCCTTTCTCATCCAGTGCTAGATGCTATTGTTTTCAAGAACAAAGACAAAACGCTCACAAAGCTGGATTGCCCACAATCATTGTGTAGAATCCTGCCATCCGGGGATTTGGGTGAGTGGTTTAAACCAGCAGTCTTGAAAACTGCCGAAGGAGTGATCCTTCCGTGAGTTCGAATCTCACAGTCCCCGCCAGATGATCAAATAAAAAAGCGCCTTTAAAGGTGTGCCGTTAAGCATAAAGTGGCCGAAACAGACAGGTTATGCTTTATTTCACGTTTCGCCATATTTTGCTTTTTCGCAAAAATGTGCTAGGTGATTTTGAAATTAAAAAAAGCCCCTCAAGATCTTGATGGGCTTTTTCTTTGTGCTCTCTAGCCTACGCGAGGCACAGGTTCAGTGGCGGCTCTAGGCTGGCTGCCGTCGTTCACCTCGAACGCACCAATGACTGCTGCTACCGAAAGCAGTCATTGCACCAGGACTTTCGAGAAGGTCAGCTCTAACCCTTAAAGCTGCCAGTGGAATCTGACCATCACCAAGTGACTGCTTTGGTGTGTGCTGGCTTGGTGCTTTCGACCCTTTGGAGTCCTTAAAGCTCATCGTGTGGATGTGTTTTTTCTAGTTAAA
>NZ_JAVXSJ010000049.1:0-13249 GCF_036643215.1 Comamonas sp.
GCGCGCTTCATGAACATCTGCAGATCGACTTCCCAGGTGTAGCCCATGGCACCATGCACCTGCAGGCTGTTGCGCGAGGCAAACCAGCTCGCTTCGCTGCACTGCAGCTTGGCGTGAGAGATGCGCACGGCCAGATCAGGCTCGTTGTGCTGCAGCGCATAGAAAGCGCGGTACAGAACAGGCTTGGCAAATTCGATCTTGGTGACGATGTCTGCCAGATGGTGCTGCACGGCCTGGAAGCTGCCAATCACCTTGTCGAACTGCTTGCGCTGAGCGACATAGTCCACAGACAGGTCCAGCATGCGCTGGGCCAGACCCACCATCTGGGCTGCAGCCGCCAGCGCGCCACGCTCACCAGCGGTATCCCAGACCTTCTGGCCCAGAGCACCATCAAGCACACGGGTCGCGTCAGAAGCGGTCCAGCTCACCTTGGAAAGGCGACGCGAGGAGTCAATGCTCTTGAGCGCCTTGATTTCGCACTGGGCAGGAGTCAGTAGGTGCAGCTCCAGCCCCGTTGCCGTGGCCTGGGCCAGCAGCAACACATCAGCGTGCTCCGCATCGGCCACGGTCGCATTGCTGGGGTGACCCACGGCCACGCGGCAGCTGCCGCTGGCGATCTTGGGCAGGTAGGCGCGGGCAGCGTGGCCTTGTGGCAAAGCAGACAGCATGCCCACAGCCACATAGGCGGTGTCGGTCAGCGCATCAGGCAGAGCGTAGTAGCCCACTTCCTGCAGCAGCAAAGCCCAGTCAATATCGGCCATGCCCATGCCGTCATCGGCCTCGGGCACGGACAGGCCCATCAGGCCCTGCTCCGCAATCTTGGCCCACAGCTCGGGCGAGCGACCGCTCTCGGTTTCCCAGATGTCGCGCAGCAGCTCGGGAGCGGCTTCCGTCATCAGAAAGCGGCTGACCGAGTCACGGAATGCGATTTGATCTTCGGTAAAGGTGAAGTCCATGGTGTTCTCCCAGCCGATCAGGATTTGGGCAGACCCAGCATGCGCTGGGCAATGATGTTGCGCTGAATCTCGTTGCTGCCCGCGTAGATCGGGCCTGCTTGCGCAAACAGGAAACCTTCCAGCCAGTCATTGGCTTCTTCGTCATCGATCAGCTCTGCACGCTGACCCAGAATGCGCATGGCGGTTTCGTTGATCAGAATGTCCAGCTCGGACCAGACAATCTTGTTGGTACTCGCTTCCGCACCGATCTGCGCACCCTTGTTCAGGCGGCCCACGGTGTGGTACGAAGACAGTGTGTAGGCCTCGGCACCCTGCCATGCGCGCAGAACAGCGTCGCGGATGGAATGGTCGCGGTCGGCATCGACCTGGTTGCGCAGGTACAGGTCCACCAGTTTCTGGGCGCTGCGCTGATAGCGTGCGGGAGAGCGCAGCAGCAGGCCGCGCTCAAAGCCAGCAGTCGCCATGGCCACATGCCAGCCCTTGCCTTCGGCACCAATCAGGTTCTCAGCAGAGACTTCGACATCGTCGAAGAAGATTTCAGCGAAATG
The DNA here is from genome assembly GCF_036643215.1 of Comamonas sp. Taxonomy (GTDB): domain Bacteria; phylum Pseudomonadota; class Gammaproteobacteria; order Burkholderiales; family Burkholderiaceae_C; genus Comamonas. The sequence goes on from NZ_JAVXSJ010000049.1 coordinate 1,505, forward strand.
CTCGCGGCCATTGATGGCGCGGATGGGGCGCACGGTGATGCCGGGCGTGTTCAGCGGCACCAGGATGTAGCTCAGGCCGTGGTGACGGCTGGAGGTGGGATCGCTGCGAAACAGGCCAAAGACCCAGTCTGCAAAGATGGCGCGGGTGGACCAGATTTTCTGGCCGTTCAGGATGAACTTGTCACCCTGGCGCGTAGCGCGGCTGCTGATGGCCGCCATGTCAGAGCCAGCATTGGGCTCAGACCAGCCTTGCGCCCACATGTCGTCGCAACGGGCCATGCGGGGCAGGAAGCGGGCTTTTTGCTCAGGCGTACCAAACTCCATGATGGTGGAGCCCAGCAGCAAAATACCGTTCTGGTTCACGCGTGCAGGTGCATCGGCGGCCCAGTATTCTTCTTCAAAAATCAGCCATTCGGTCAGGTCGCAGCCGCTGCCACCCAGGTCCTTGGGCCACATGACGGCGCTGTAACCGGCGCCTGCCAGCAAGGCTTCCCACGCACGGTGCTGCTCAAAGCCTTCACGCGTGTCGTAGCTCTTGAGGCGCTCTTTCGGTACGTTGTCCTTGAGCCAGGCGCGCACCTTGGTGCGGAAAGCCTTTTGCGCAGGGGTATAGGTCAAATCCATCTTGTTGTCTCCTCGTTGCGCTTGGCGAATCAGAATTTGGCGTCGCGCTTTTCCACGAAGGCGCTGCGCGTCTCGGCGGAATCGGGGCTCATATAGGCTTGCAGAGTGAAGCCCTGCTCCCAGCGGTATTTGTCTTCCAGATTGCCGTCTTCGATGCCGGTCAGCGCTTCTTTGGCGATGCGGATCATGGCAGGGCTCTTGGCGGCAATCTTGTTGGCGATTTCCATGGCGGTATCACGCAGTTGCTCACGGGGTACCACGCGCTCGACAGCGCCCAAACGGAAGGCTTCCTGCGCTCCAATCATCTCGCCTGTAAAGAACAGGTAGCGGGTCTTTTGCACACCAAACATGCGCTGCAGGTGCGCTGCTCCGCCCATGGCGCCGCGGTCCACTTCGGGCAGGCCGAAGGTAGCGTCTTCCGCCGCGATCACGATGTCGGATGCACCACAGATACCGATACCGCCACCCAGCACAAAGCCGTGCACGGCAGCAATCACCGGCACCTTGTTCAAGTGAACAGCCTTGAACGTGGCGTAGTTGCCTGCGTTCACATCGATGATGAGCTTGTCGTTGGTGGCCAGTTCCTTGATGTCCACGCCGGCGCAGAAGCCGCGGTTTTCAGCGCGGATCACGATCACGCGCACATCAGGGCGGTCGCCCAGCGACTGGATTTCCTGGGCCAGGCCATACCAGCCAGCAGAATTCAGGGCATTGACAGGAGCGCGGTCAATCACCAGCTCTGCCACGCCGTTGTCGTGAATGTTGGAGTGAAATTGTTGAGTGGACATATTCAGTCTTCTCGTTGGCCTGTTAATGGGCTTGTTATTACGCAGGAGTCAATTCATTGAGTGCAGTGCGACGGGCCATGGCCTGACGAACAATGCCGCTGATCACGTCTTCGCAGCTGTCGAGCTTGCCAATCAGCGCGGCCACCTGACCGGCAGACATCACACCATCGGCCGGGTTGCCGTCGACCATGGAGCGCTGCAGCAGCATGGGGGCGTTAGCCGCCATGACGGTCTGGGCCACAGAGGAGGAATCCTCACGCATGGCCTTCATGAAGATACTCATGGCCTGACCCGTGGTCATGCCAGTTTCGGCCTTCCACTTCAGTGCCAGATTCACCGCAATACGCAGGCGCTTCATGGGGCTGGCCTTTTCCAGCATGGACAGGTATTCGTTAGGAATCATGCGCTGGGGCATGCCATCAACCAGATGCGATACGGCAATCTTTTCAGCATCCTTGGTGGCCAGGTAGCGCTGCAGCGTGGCATCCGGGACCTTGGAGTCGCTGGTCATCAAAAAGCGGGTTCCCATGGCAATGCCCGATGCACCAAAGGCCAGCGCAGCCAGCAGGCCACGGCCGTCGTAGAAACCACCAGCAGCAATCACGGGCACGCTCACGGCATCCACCACTTGGGGCAGCAGCACCGTCGTGGGCACGCTGCCGGTATGGCCGCCACCTTCACCACCTTGCACGGTGATGGCATTGGCGCCCATCTCGATGGCCTTCTGGGCATGCTTCAAAGCACCCACGGTAGGCATGCAGACGATGTCGGCATCACGCAGACGGCCGATCACCTTCTTGTCCGGGCCGCGGCCATAGCTCACGGCACGCAGGCGGTACTTCACAGCCAGGTCCAGCAGTTGCTGGGCGTTGGGCTGGAACATGTGAAAGTTCAGGCCAAAAGGCTGGTCATCCGTCTCGCGCTTGACGCGCAGAATCTCGGCTTCAATCTTGTCGGCGTGAATCGTGGCGCCGGCCAGAAAGCCAAAGCCACCGGCATTTGTCGTACCAATCACCAGATCCGCACCAGCCACGTAGCCCATGGCAGTCTGAACGATCGGGTAACGGCATCCCAGCAAATCGCACAAAGGCGTGCGCAGTGCATTGACCTCGCTCATTGCGCGGCCTCCTTCTTGTTGGCGTTGACCATGGTCTTGGCGTCTTGACCACCGAGCTGGCCCATGCCCATAGCCTGGCTGTGAGCGTGCGCAAAGTGGTGGTAGCCAAAGGCCATGTCCATGGTGGAGCGCAGACCCTGCAGCTCTTCAGCCTTGTTGACAACCATCTTGGTCAGTGCCAGACCCAGACGGGGCTGGGCTGTCAGGCGCAAAGCGATGGCATCGACCTGCTCTTGCAGCTCGGCACGTGGCACCACACGGTTGACCATGCCCATCTGGTAGGCACGGTCTGCAGTCATGCGGTCGCCCAGCAGCAGAAATTCTTTGGCGATGCGGGGGTGCAGTTCGTGGGCGTGGGCAAAGTACTCCACGCCGGGGATGCCCATGCGCACTACGGGGTCCTGAAAGAATGCGTCATCGCTGGCCACGATCAGATCGCAGACCCAGGCCAGCATCAGGCCGCCAGCCACGCAGGCGCCCTGCACCATGGCGATCAGAGGTTTGGGAATGTCGCGCCAGCGGCGGCACATGCCCAGATAAACCTCTTGCTCGCGGGCGAACAATTGCTCGCCACCGGGCTTGTTGGTGTGATCCCACCACAGATGCGCACGGTCAAAAGACTTGTTGATGTCTCGACCGGGCGTACCAATATCGTGCCCCGCGCTGAAGTGCTTGCCTGCACCGCGCAGCACGATGACCTTGACGCTATCGTCATCAGTTGCCTTGCGGAAGGCAGCATCCAGCGCATAGGTCATCTGCGAGTTCTGCACGTTGTTGAACGTGGGTCGATTCATGGTGACCGTGGCAATACCGTTGTCCACGCTGTAGAGCACGGGCTCGTCGGTTTCGTAGACGGCCTTGTCTTCGCGTGTCACAAATTCGCTGGAAGCTGCATTTTCCATATCAGGCTCCCATGGCCGTAGCGCGCAGGTTGTGCGGATCGAGCTGGGCCAGCAAAGCCAGCTGCTCGGGTGTGGGGTCCGCCGTCACGCCCACGTTGGCAGGGATATGCACAGGGAAACCTGTGGCTTCCTGCACCTGCCCAACCGTCACACCGGGGTGCAGAGAGACAAGGCGGGCCTGATAGTCAGGGCCACCGAAGTCCAGCACGCACAGGTTGGTGAAGATGAAGCGGATGTCCGTGGTTTCTTCCAGCGTCCAGCCCTTGGCCAGACGTGCGGGGTTGTAGCCCACAGAGCCAACCACATCCACCTCGCCCGAAACAAACACCTTGGGGCTGTGGTTAGGCACAAAGAAGGAGTTGGCGTGGTTGATGGAGTTACCCGGAAAGCCGCGCACACCCAGCATCATGGACTTGGGACGCGCATAGTCGCCGCCCACCATGGAGATGTTGCCCTGACCAAAGCGATCCACCTGAACGGGGCCCACCATGGCGTGACGCTTGCCACCCCAGACGTTGTCGAAGATGCGGGAGAAGCCCATCCAGGACTCACGCTTGATCTTGTAGTCACCACGGGGGCCGACGGGCACGGGCTCGCTGACCACCCAGGCTTCGGAGTCCGTCATCATCAGATCTGTATTGATGGACTTCATGCACAGCGAAGCCGCCAGGCGGGGCACCAGGCCGATGCCGGTGGCCAGAACTTCACCGTCTTTTTCCCAGGCGCGTGCCGCGGCGCAGATGACGCGATCTACCAATGCAATTTCACTCATCTTTGCCTCCTTAGAACACAGGCAGGGGCAGGCGCTTGATTGCGTCCATACCACCCACTTTTTCCAGATATTCCTGCTCCGTGCACTGCACGTACTTCTGCTGGTACTCGTTCCAGCCGCCCTCTTCCTTGCTGCTGGCTACGTATTCCTTGAAGTGCTTGACGTCAAAGCCATACAGAGGTGCGCAGGATGTGGGGTGAGCACCGCCGGGCAGGTGAACCACGCCAGTCGTCTCGGAACGCTCCCAGAACACCAGGCGCGCAGCGTCAGCCGACTCGAAAGTGCTGGATTCCACCAGCTCGTCACAGCTCACAAACGTATTGGTCGCAGCGCGGGCAAACAGGTCGTCCATATAAATATCGGGGCCTGCAATCTGGCAAACACCACGCGAGTCAGCGCGATCCACATGCAGCAGGGCCACATCCAGATTGATAGCAGGCATCGCAACCCACTCCTTGTTGTCGTAAGGAGAGCCCACCAGCTTGATGTCGCTGTTGTGCTTGATCACATCGGTACCCAGACCCACGCGAGTGGGGATGTAGGGAATGCGCATGCCAGCAGCCTTCAGGCCCAGCACCATGTGACCTTCGTCGATTTCCATCACTTCGATGGAGCCGTTCTGGCGGGCCTTGCGGAAGTAAGGCTCCAGCGGAATGAAGTCCAGCGACACAAAGGCGAAGATCAGTTTCTTGACCTTGCCAGCGGCGCACAACATGCCCACATCGGCACCGCCATAAGCCACCACGGTCAGATCTTTGACGTCGCTGCGCAGCAGCTCTCGCACCAGAGCCATGGGCTTGCGGCGAGGGCCCCAGCCACCAATACCAATCGTCATGCCATCCTTGATGGATGCCACAACGTCCTTCGCAGTCATTAATTTATTGGCCATGTCTCAAGCCTCCTATTAGTTGTTTTCAGGACGACCTACGCTGAAGTCGTGTCCCCAGAGGCTGACGGTCGTGAATTCATGCGTGATGTGGTGATCCCAGTCGATGATGGCGCCGCCATAGCCGAACTCCAGGTCGAAGTTGGAAGGCGTCTTCATGTAGAACGAGATCATCTTGTCGTTGGTGTGCTGACCCAGCGTGGCCGAAAGTTTGACTTCGCCCTTTTGCATGCGGTCCATGGCACGGCCCACTTCGGGCATGTTGTCCACTTCGACCATCACGTGCACGCAGCCCGATGGAGAAGGGAACTCAGCCAGCGCCAGGCTGTGGTGACGGCCGTTGGCGCAATGGAAGAAGTGAATGCGGATGGTCGGACCTTCATCGCCTGCGGGCTTGAAGTTGTAGATGTCCGAGAGACCAAAGCCCAGCACGTCACGCACAAAGGCGGCGGTCTTGTCAAAGTCAGGTGCGGGCAGCACGGTGTGGCCCAGGCCGTAGTCACCAGTGATGAAGCGCGACACGCCTTGGGGCGATGCGAAGTGGGTGAAATCGGACTTGAAGCCCCAGACGATTTCGTGACGATTGCCAGAAGGGTCCTGCACGATAGCCAGCTGCTGCACACGACGCTTGGTGCACAGTGCGGCATTGCCAATTTCGTAGCGAACATCAGCGGCTTCGAGCGCCTTGAGTGCCTGATCGAAGGCTTCCTTGTTGGCCACTTCCCAGCCGGATGCAAAGTACTTGTCCTGACTGCCAGGCTGAACCTGAAAGCGGAACTGACGCTCATCCATCTTGATCAGCAGATCGCCATCAGCGGTGGTGCTAGGCATCATGCCAAGCACGTCACGTGCATAGCTGACCCAGCGATCCAAATCAGAGCTCTCAGCGACAACGTACGCTAGTCCACGTATTTCCATCATGATGCCGGGGCCTCCAACCCAAATCTTGTTTAGTGATGTGATGGATTCTGGTTCTGACGGGGGGTACAAACATCGTCCATTGAGACTAACGAATCACTGCCTCTTGCAACAAATTTCATAGCACTCATCCAATTAACAGAAAGCGATGCAAGCCAATAGGACTAAACCCTTTCAGCCATTTGAGGTAGTCCAGCCCGACGCTCTGGCGACAATGGAGAAAGCAAAAAAAAGGCCGCACTCCCAAAAGGAAATGCGGCCAACACGATGAACTACTTAGAGATCAACCCGAAGGCTGATCAGCAATCTCTTAATCAGGCAGTCTGAATCTCGTCAGCCTGCGCATAGTCGTTGTAGCCCTTGGCACCAGCGGTGTAGAGGGTGTTGCGATCAAACTTGCTCAAAGGCAAGCCCAGACGCATGCGCTGCACCAGATCTGGGTTGGCAATGAAATGTCGTGCAAACGACACCGCCTGCCCCTCGCCAGCCTGCAGCGCCGCTTCAGCGCTTTCTGCATTAAAGCCATCGTTCAGAATCAGGTTGGCACCAAAGTTCTCACGGGCCAGCTTGAAGGCATCAATCGAAGGCTCAAACAGTGCACGCATGACGTGCAGGTAGGCGATGTCCAGCTTGGCGGCCTGACGCATCAGCTCTGCATGGGTGGCCTCAGAGTTTTCATCCGAGGTGTCGTTGAAGGTATTGCCGGGGTTCAGGCGCAGGCCCACGCGGTCAATCCCAATCGCGTCACCCATGGCAGCCAGACATTCCACCGCAAAGCGCGCACGGCTGGCAGCGTTGCCACCGTATTCGTCGGTGCGCTGGTTGGTGCTGGAGTGCAGAAACTGCAGGCTCAGATAGCCACTGGTGCCGTGCAGCTCTACGCCATCAAAACCCGCATCCACAGCGCGCTTGGCGGCTGCGGCGTGCTCGGCAATGGCTTTGCGCACTTCATCAGCACTCAAAGCGTGAGGCACATCAAAGTCCTTCATGCCAGCGGCATCGGTCCAGATCTTGCCCTGCGCCTGAATAGCCGATGGTGACACCGAGCGCACACCCGCAGGCTTGATCTGGCTGCTGCCAATGCGACCCGAATGCATGATCTGCAGCACGATGGAGCCACCGCGTGCATGCACCGCATCCGTCACCTTGCGCCAGCCGCGCACATGCTCGGCCGTTTCAATGCCGGGCTGGCGGCAATAGGCTTGGCCCGTCACTTCAGGCCATGCACCTTCAGCCACGATCAAACCTGCATCACCACGCTGACCATAGTGCTCGGCCATGATGTCCGTGGGCGTGCCATCTACCTCTGCGCGGTTGCGTGTCATGGGCGCCATGACCACGCGGTTTTGCAGTGCAATCTTGCCGAACTGGGTGGGCGTAAAAAGCGTTTGATTCATACCGACTCCTTAGCGCACACGCATGCGCGGCGCGGGCGTGCCACGGCGCATGGTTTTGAGAAACTGCTCCAGCGGCGCAGGTGCTGCCACTTGCGGCAGCTCATCCTTGCCGGGGCGGTTGGCCCAGAATTCTTTCCAGCTCGGGAACAGGTCGTGGAAAGCACCGTGATAGGGCTCACGACCAGGCCAGCGCATCTTCATGTCGCCAATGGGCGGCTTGTTCAGATCGGTGGCATACCAGTAGCAGGGCAGGCGGCGGCGGAAGAACCACTGACCGTCAATGCGCTCGTAGTCATCCCAGTACAGCATCTGCATGATGACCCACTCGGCACCGCACTCATGCTCGTTCTTGGAATAGACCACGCCGGTGGCGTGATCCTTGTCCACGAACTCGATGATGTGCTGCCCCAGGTGATGGGAAGTGCCCGTGAACTGGTCACGCAGCGTACTGTCCTGCCAAGCCATGAAATGATCACGCCCAACCTTGTCTTTGCCCACCTTGATATCGGGTGCAAACAGGTTGACGTGGGCATCCATGTCACGCATGTCCAGCGACAGGGAGTACTTGCCAGCCAGCTGACGAATCGCATCCAGCGACTCCAGACGGTCGATACGCTCTTCCAGCGTTTGTGGCCACTGATTCACGGGTTCACTCATCTTCAACTCTCTCTTACAGCGCTGTCACCAGCACAGCCGAACGACCGCCATCCACGGGCAGCGAAGCACCGGTCACATAGCTGGCTTCATCGCTGGCCAGGAACAAAATGGCATTGGCCACTTCTTGCGACTGACCGACGCGACCCATGGGGATCAGCTTTTCCGTGGTCTGGCGAGATGCTTCATCCGCCAGCATGCCGGCAGTGGCGGGCGTTTCGATCACCGCAGGAATGATCACGTTCACGCGCACACCCGCAGCAGCACCTTCCGCAGCCGCGGCGCGCGAGAAGTTAATCACCGCAGCCTTGGCTGCCGAGTAACCCGCCATATAGGGTGTGCCCAGCGTGCCGCAGATCGAGCTGAGGTTGATGATGGAGCCGCCACCATTCTTCATCAGCTTCAAGGCCGTGCGCGTACCCCAGAAAGTACCGTCCACCGACGTGCCGAAGTTGGCTTGCCAGTCCTGCGTGGACATGGCTTCAATGCCACCCCAGGTATAGGCCATGGCGTTGTTCACCAGAATGTCCAGCTTGCCGTGTGCCTGCGCAGTTTGCTCCAGCGCGCCCACAATTTGAGCCTCAACACCCACATCGGCCACAACCGCTTCAGCCTTGCCGCCCGCTGCCTTGATCTTGGCAACGACTTCATCCAGCGCTTCCTTGCGGCGACCGCAAATCACCACCACGGCACCCTCTTGGGCGAAACGCTCTGCCGTTGAAGCACCAATGCCGGAGCTACCACCGGTAACGAATGCTACTTTGCCTTCCAGACGCTTGCTCATATTCATACTCCTTACAGGAAGGCGCTGCCGCCGTTAACTGCCACGTTCTGACCGGTCACAAAACCACTGTCATCGCTGGCCAGGAACACTGCCACCTTTGCGATGTCATCGGGTTCAGCCATGCGACCCATGGGCACGCCAGCGATGATCGCGTCAGCCCATTCCTGAGGAATGCCTTGCATCATGGGTGTGTTGGTAGGACCGGGAACCAGCGTGTTCACGCGAATCTTCTTGGGGGCCAGTTCCTTGGCCATGCCACGGGTCAGACCCATCAGCGCAGCCTTGGAAGCGCAGTAGTGCGCAGGGCCGTCGCCGCTGACAGCCGAGGTGCTCGAGATGTTGACAATGGCGCCGCCCTGGCCTTCTTGCATCTGCTTGACCGCTGCACGGGCGCAGTAGAAAGCACCATTCAGGTTCACGCCAATTACGCGCTCCCAGGTGGCATCGGTGATATCGGCAAACTGATCCACAGAGCCCACGCCTGCGTTGTTCACCAGCACATCCACAGAGCCCAGGTTTTGCTTGATTTCAGCAAACAGCGTGTCGATGGCTGCGCTGTCACCCACGTTGACGGAACGTGCCAGGTGCTTACCGCTCTTGCCTTCCAGAGTCTGCTTGGCTGCTTCTTCGTTCAGGTCAACCGCCACCACGGTAGCGCCTTCATCTGCAAAACGCTGTGCAATCGCACGGCCCATGCCTTGGCCAGCCCCTGTGACCACGGCAATTTTTCCTGTTAAACGCATTTTTGTCTCCATGTTGATGTGCAATCAAGATATGGAGACAGCGTAAAAAGAAAATGGATTCAGCCCATCGTCCATCAAGACTAAGCAAATTTGTTTAACTTGCTACTCAATCAGGAGCACGCAGCGCAATACTGGCGTTCGAAAAGAGAATTTTGGATCTGAAATAGAATAAGCCAGAACTCGTGAGAGTTCTGGCTTATCTTGGAGGCGCGAACCAGAGTCGAACTGGTCTAACCGGATTTGCAAGCTAAAGCCTACCTTATAAATCAATAGGTTACGAGGCAACCGCCCAACAACCGACTCAGAGCACCCTACCCTTCAACTTGCAACCTCACCACAGAGGCATATGCTGAACGACTGCACACGACCCATTGCGGCCGTTCGTTTCTTAATTACTGTGCAATATTCACGATCGGTCGAAGTTGATTCAGGATGTCCAGCGCATGACAGTCCTTTCCTTTTCTACATCGCCTTTTGTGGCACACCAAGGTAGCCTCAGGCGAGGACCAATATCTAAGTGGACAGCCCATTGACGGCTGTTCCGCACTGCGATTACATGGGGAAGACGCGGTGCTCTCGATCCAGAAGTACAAGGAAGAAAGCGGCACGGGCTCGAAACCCATGAACTCTCAGCTTGTTCTGATCAACACGTAGTTCGAAAAACGTTATGTCTGGCGAAATTTGGCCACGAACTGCCTCAAGATGAGTCTTCGCGGCTTCGGCAGTCTTGGCAGGGTCGTAGGGTGTATACGCAAGCCCATGCTTGTTTGATTTTCCGCTCGTTTGAAGCACCTGTTTCCAAGTCCTCTTACGAAGATCGTTGATCAAATCAGTAAAGGCTTTGAGCTCATCCTTCTCCCAATGAGAAAAGCACTCGTATGTATCCCGAAAATATTTGAGCACAATGTAAGGGGTCGCGTTGTCCCCCCCTTGCACCTGAGTACTTTCGGCGATGGAAAAAATCTGATTGTCGCGTTCGCTGAGCTGAAGTGTGGCCTTAGCGCTTTCTTGGATCTTTCCTTTAGGCAGCGTTTTGCTCATCCGTCATCTCACCATATGTCCGTTGAAAATAGGCTTTGATGGTGTCTTTGGGGATGACAGCGTCGCAACGAGCCTCGGGCGCAATCCCTCTTCGGGCGTCCTTCCAAGGATCCTCCATATGGGTCATCGCTTCCAGGCGCTTCGCGGAGAACTCTCCGTAGATGTCGGCTACCTGAGACAAGATGCGCTCGGACTCTTCATCGATTTCCTCGGCCCCGTTGTATTCCGGAATCGAGTTAAAGCCATATGTCTTGAACTCGTGATAGACGCTTGGCACCACTGGACCATGGGCCCAAGCCTGCATCTCCTCTTGGAAGAGGGGCTCATCAAACGCCAGCAGGTGCCACGCTTGCGCGTAGTAAAGAAGCTTTTGCAGTTTGAGTGGCGTCATGGAGTCACCACTGTCACGATCGACGTGGTTAATGAACCATGCCGCGACATTAATTGGATTTGTCATTTTCTCTCCTTGAAACATTTTATCGCGCTATCTCTTCCGGGTCATCAGCGCGCCAGCCCAAGTCGGCAAACAGTCCAAGGGCTATGAGGTCAGTTTATGTCCCACTGCCCTGGTCTATAGGCATGTTCAGGGGATGAGCAGTGGTACTGTTTGCAGCCCACTCGACGCTCTGGCCAACAGCTCTAACGTAGAGTAGTCACTGGCCACCGATGACGGCTTCCAAGAACAGGGTAGCCGTTCGTATCGTACACAGCTTTGAGAGACAGCTTTCACTGGGCGCCACGAGCTGCCCGACTACTTATGGCCGAAAACAGCCCTTAGATCTCGTCGGCCGACCCTGCATATAACTCATCTAACCGCCAAACTATGCAGTACACACGTGGTTTAGGGTGTTTTTTCGCGCGGTCAGCGTGATTTTTTGCGGTTTTTTTGTATCTAAAAACAAAAAGGCCTCCCGATTGGGAGGCCTAACTTGTTGATTTCACCAAGGAAATCTGGAGGCGCGAACCAGAGTCGAACTGGTCTAACCGGATTTGCAATCCGGGGCATAACCGCTTTGCTATCGCGCCGTCATCACAAAAAACCTGGAGCGGGAAAACGGGTTCGAACCGTCGACCTATACCTTGGCAAGGTATCGCTCTACCAACTGAGCTATTCCCGCA
>NZ_JAVXSJ010000050.1:0-12908 GCF_036643215.1 Comamonas sp.
CGTACATGTAAACCTCTTTACTTTGAGAGTTCTGCAGACGAATTTCCACAGAGCCAGCGATTCTAACACGCACTTAAAAATCACGCTCAGATCAACCCCACAGAGACCGCAAGCAAGTCCCGCGCAAGTCATCAATGAAAAAAGAGCAACACTCTATTTCTATAATCCTTGATCCACTTGGCGGTTCAATCACCTTGACTACAGAAATATCCACATCCAATCCGCTTGCCCTGATCGCAGATGACATGCGTGAAGTGGATCTTGTCATTGCGCAGCGATTGACAACCAGCGTTCCTCTGATTGCACAGATCTCCCAGTACATCATCGCGGCGGGCGGCAAACGTTTGCGCCCTGCGCTGCTGCTGTTGATCAGTGGTGCTCTTGGTTACCAAGGCAAGAAAAAGTACACCCTGGCAGCGGTAGTGGAGCTGATCCATACCGCCACCTTGCTGCATGACGATGTGGTGGACGAGTCCACGCTGCGCCGCGGCCGTGCAACGGCCAACGAGACGTTTGGCAACCCTGCCAGTGTTCTGGTGGGTGACTTTCTGCACACACGGTCCTTTCAGATGATGGTGGAAGTGGGCAGCATGCGCGTGCTGCAAATCCTGTCGGACGCCACCAATGTGATTGCTGAAGGTGAAGTTCAGCAGCTCATCAACACGCATGACGCATCGCTGGATGAGGCAGGCTATCTGCACGTCATTCGCTCCAAGACCGCTCAGCTCTTTGAAGCCAGCGCCCAGTTGGCCGCTGTTCTGGCAGATGCACCTGCCGAAGTTGAGCAAGCCTGCGCCGCCTACGGTCAGGCCTTGGGAACCGCCTTCCAGATCATTGACGATGTACTGGACTACACAGGCAATGCGCAGGAGATGGGTAAGAACCTGGGCGACGACTTGCGCGAAGGCAAATGCACCCTGCCACTGATTGCAGCCATGCAACGCGGCACCCCCGAGCAGGCAGCCATTGTTCGCAATGCCATTGAACAAGGCTCAACCGATCAGTTGGAAGCCGTTGTTGAAATCGTGCGCAACACGGGCGCTCTGGACATTGCCAGAGCTGCCGCTCACAGCGAAGCCCTGCGCGCCATCGATGCTCTGGGCGCCTTGCCAAACAACGCGCACACTGCCAGCTTGCTTGATCTGGCCTCTCAGCTACTGGAGCGCCGCACCTAACTCAGCAGCTAAACCGCACGCTTACGGGCGGCCGTTTAGCTAGGCAGAGTGCTTAGCTCGAGACAAGAGATCCAGGACGGGTCTCTTAGACTCGACCAATCACGGCTTTATCACCGTTTCTTGAGCCACATTCAAATGCGTTGCTTTGTCGCTTGCATACGACTTTGCCTCATACCTTGAGCAACCACAAGAATGGTAGGATAAGTCTTCCCCTTACCCTCTCAGAACCGGATACATGGCTGCTGCCGATAACCTGCAAAAACCCTCTGCTGCCCCCATTGCCATCCCCGGCCTGGGCAGAGCTCTGATTTCAGCAGGCAAAGTTTCCCAGCAAGCAGCCGAGGCAGCAGTCAAGAAGGCCGCGACAAACCGCACGCCCTTTATCACTGAACTCAGCCAGTCCGGCGAAATCAGCGCGCTGGAAATCGCGGAAACCATTTCCACCATGTTCAGCACACCGTTGCTGGACCTGAATGCCATTGATACCCAGCAGCTCCCTCGCGAACTGCTGGACCCAAAGATCAGTACCACCTACCGCGTACTGGCCCTGACCAAGCGCGGAAACCGGATCACCGTCGCAACAGCCGATCCGACACAGCAAGAGGCCGCAGAGCAGATCAAGTTCACGACCCAGTTACTGGTTGACTGGGTTGTCGTCGAGGCAGACAAGCTTCAAAAGCTGATCGACCAGACAGGCAAAAGCGTCAGCGAATCTCTGGAGAGCTACTCCAGCTCGGGCGATTTCGATTTTGATGACGTCAAAATCGAAAATGCCCCTGAAGAAAAAGACAACATTGGCGCGGACGTTGAAGATGCACCCGTCGTCAAGTTCCTGCACAAGATGCTGCTGGACGCCTTCAATATGCGCGCCTCAGACTTGCACTTTGAACCTTACGAGCACAACTACCGCGTGCGTTTTCGCGTGGATGGTGAGTTGCGCGAGATCGCATCTCCTCCTATCGCGATCAAGGACAAGCTGGCCTCGCGCATCAAGGTGATATCGCGACTGGATATTTCAGAAAAACGCATCCCTCAAGACGGCCGCATGAAGCTCAAAGTCGGGCCAGACCGGGTTATCGACTTTCGCGTGAGCACACTACCCACACTGTTTGGCGAGAAGATCGTGATCCGTATTCTGGACCCGAGCTCTGCCAAGATGGGCATCGAGGCACTAGGCTACGAGCCCGAAGAAAAAGAGCGCCTGCTCAAGGCCATCAAGCGCCCCTATGGAATGATTCTGGTGACCGGCCCTACGGGCTCGGGAAAAACGGTTTCGCTCTACACCTGCCTGAACCTACTTAACCAGCCAGGCGTGAACATCGCTACGGCTGAAGACCCTTCCGAAATTAACATGCCTGGCGTCAATCAGGTCAATGTGAACGAGAAGGCGGGCCTGACCTTTGCGGCAGCCCTGAAGTCCTTTCTGCGCCAGGATCCAGACATCATCATGGTGGGTGAAATCCGCGATCTGGAAACAGCGGACATCTCCATCAAGGCTGCGCAAACCGGCCACTTGGTGCTATCGACGCTACACACGAATGATGCGCCGACCACGCTGACGCGCATGCGCAATATGGGGATTGCACCCTTCAATATTGCCTCAAGCGTGATTCTGATTACCGCGCAGCGACTCGCGCGCCGCCTGTGCCCCCAGTGCAAAGAACCTGCAGATATTCCGCATGACGCTTTGCTTGAAGCCGGTTACAACGAAGATGAACTGGATGGCAGCTGGAGCAGCTACAAGCCCGTCGGCTGCCCCGCCTGCAATAACGGCTACAAAGGTCGTGTCGGCATCTATCAGGTCATGCCCATCAGCGAAGAGATGCAGCGCATCATCTTGCGCGATGGCAGCGCATTGGAAATCGCAGCCCAATCCAAGGCAGAAGGCGTACGCTCATTGCGCGCCTCTGGCCTTCATAAAGTTAAATTAGGACAGACCTCACTCGAAGAAGTGCTGGCTGTTACCAACGAGTAAAACCAATACCAGCGAGGGAACGCCATGGCAACCGCAGCGTCCAAGGGAATCAAGGAGTTTCTCTTTGAGTGGGAGGGCAAAGACCGCAACGGAAAAATCGTACGCGGTGAAACACGTGCCGGCGGAGAAAACCAGATTCAGGCTATGCTCCGCCGCCAAGGCGTGACTCCCTCCAAGATCAAAAAGCGCCGAACCCGTGGCGGTAAAAAGATCAAGCCGAAGGATATCGCACTGTTTACCCGCCAGCTGGCGACCATGATGAAGGCTGGCGTCCCACTGCTGCAGTCTTTTGACATTGTGGGCCGTGGCAATACCAACCCCAACGTCACCAAGCTGCTCAACGATATCCGCCTTGATGTAGAGACTGGTACCTCGCTGAGCACCGCTTTTCGCAAGTTCCCTCTGTACTTCGACAGCCTCTACTGCAACCTGGTTGAAGCCGGCGAGGCCGCGGGTATTTTAGAGGCGCTGCTGGACCGGCTTGCCACCTATATGGAAAAGACGGAGGCCATCAAATCCAAGATCAAATCCGCGCTGATGTACCCCATCTCAGTCATGATCGTGGCGTTTGTCGTGGTTGCGGTCATCATGATTTTCGTGATCCCAGCCTTCAAGGAAGTCTTTACCTCGTTCGGAGCCGACCTTCCTGCACCAACGCTAATCGTCATGGGCATCAGTGAGTACTTTGTTCAGTACTGGTGGCTGATTTTTGGCGTGATCGGCGGCGGTGGTTACTTCTTTATGCAAGCTTGGCAGCGTAATGAACGGGTACAGCAGTTCATGGATCGCACCATGCTCAAGCTCCCCATTTTTGGGGTGCTGATCGAAAAATCCTGCGTAGCACGCTGGACTCGTACGCTCTCCACCATGTTTGCGGCTGGCGTTCCTCT
The DNA here is from genome assembly GCF_036643215.1 of Comamonas sp. Classification (GTDB taxonomy): domain Bacteria; phylum Pseudomonadota; class Gammaproteobacteria; order Burkholderiales; family Burkholderiaceae_C; genus Comamonas. Next base: position 4,041 of record NZ_JAVXSJ010000050.1, read on the forward strand.
GGTCGAGGCTCTGGACTCCGTAGGCGGCGCATCGGGCAATTACCTCTACCAGCAAGCCACGGACAAAATTCAGCAGGAAGTGTCCACCGGCACCAGCCTGACATCAGCCATGGCCAATGCCAACATCTTCCCCTCCATGGTGATTCAGATGTGCGCCATCGGTGAAGAATCTGGCTCCATCGACCACATGCTGGGCAAAGCAGCCGACTTCTACGAAAGTGAAGTCGACGAAATGGTCGCAGGCCTCTCCAGCCTGATGGAGCCCGTCATCATCGTCTTCCTGGGCACGCTGATTGGCGGCATTGTGGTGTCCATGTATCTGCCTATCTTCAAGTTGGGTCAAGTGGTCTGATGATTTCCGAAATTGCATTGAATGCTGCAGCAGGCGGCGTGCTGGGCCTGCTGATTGGCAGTTTTTTAAACGTTGTGATTCACCGCATTCCGCGCATGATGGAACAAGAGTGGCATGGCGAATGCGTGCAATGGGCTGAGGAGCAAAGAGAAAAAGGTGCAAAGATTGAGCTTGCACCCGCTCAGAGCCCTATCACACTCAGCAAGCCGCGTTCGCGCTGCCCGCATTGCGGGCATCAGATCGCCTGGTACGAAAATATCCCCGTACTCAGCTACCTCTTTCTACACGGTCGCTGCGCTGAATGCAAAAAGCCCATCAGCCTGCGCTATCCAGCCATAGAGCTGATCTGCGCCGCACTGTTCGCCTTCTGCCTCGCCCGCGATGGCCTCACACCTACAGGCTTTGCCTGGTGCGGGTTCAGTGCTGCGCTGCTGGCTCTGGCAATGATTGACTGGGACACCACCTTTCTGCCTGACTCCATCACCCTGCCACTGCTCTGGGGTGGGCTGCTTGCATCAGCTCTGCAATGGACTTCCGTGCCACTACTCAGCTCCTTCTGGGGCGCTGTCGCAGGCTATATGTCGCTATGGCTGATCTTCTGGGCCTTCAAGCTGGCAACAGGCAAAGAAGGCATGGGCTACGGCGACTTCAAGCTCTTTGCCGCATTGGGCGCCTGGTTTGGCTGGCAGGCGCTGGTGCCCATCATTCTCATGGCGTCAGTCGTGGGCGCCATCATCGGCATCGCCCTCAAGATCAATAGCAAGCTGCGTGAAGGCGGCTATGTTCCATTTGGCCCCTTCCTGGCAGGCGGCGGCTTTGTGAGCCTGATCTGGGGTCCTCAGGCCATCTTGGGCTTTGTGGGCCTATAAAACCCATGCATGCTGCACCCTCTGCCTCTCCTTTTCGACTGGGCCTGACCGGCGGTATTGGCAGCGGTAAAAGTACGATCGCCCAGCGCTTGCAAGAGCGCGGTGCCACGCTGATTGATGCAGACCATATCTCACGCAGCCTGACAGCCATTGGTGGTGCTGCTCTGCCCAGCATTGCGCAGTCATTTGGTGCAGACCTGATTGATACCCAAGGCGCCCTCAACCGCGCACGCATGCGCGAGCTGGTTTTTGCAGACCCAAAAGCTCGCCAGCAACTTGAAGGCATTCTTCACCCCCTGATTGCCGAGCAAACCTACCAGCAACATGAAGCAGCTATTGCTGCGGGCAGCAAACTCGTTGTTCACGACATTCCTTTGCTGGTGGAGTCCGGGCACTGGCGCAGCAAGCTTGATGGCGTGCTCGTTGTGGATTGCCGCGAAAGCACTCAAGTTGAGCGCGTCATGGCACGTAGCGGCCTGACGCAAGATGCTGTGCAAGACATCATTGCCGCTCAGGCTACGCGTGTGCAACGGCTGGCTGCCGCAGATTGGGTGCTCTATAACGACGAAGGCATCACAATCGATTCTCTCAACACATATACCGATCAAATCGCTGCATGGTTCGGGCTATGATGCGCGTCATGGGGCTTGGCCTGTGCGTGTGATCGCCGCATGTGCACGTTAACCGCTGATTCCTGTGCGCCCCTAGGAGCCCAGCAAACGTGATCCTGTACGAATATCCTTTTAACGAGCGTCTGAGAACCTATCTGCGCCTTGAGCAGTTGTATCGCCGACTGAGCGAGTTGCTGACCCGCGCGCATGCTGTTGATCATCACTTCGTGCTGATCACCATCTTCGAGATCATGGATGTGGCCTCGCGCAGCGATCTGCGCGCCGATGTCCTCAAGGATCTGGAGCGCCAGAAGAACCTCCTCGACGTTCTGCGCGACAACCCCGATATTTCCCAGCACATGCTGCATCAGGTGGCGCGCCAGGTCGAAAGCTGCTTTACCGCTATCAATGCGCAAAGCGGCAAGGCTGGTCAGGCCCTGACTGAAAACGACTGGCTGATGTCCATACGCAGCCGCGTGGGTATTCCAGGCGGCACCTGCAGTTTTGACCTGCCGGCCTATCACGCCTGGCTGAGCCTGGACCCACGCTTTCGCCAGCGCGACCTGGAAGACTGGGCTTCCGAGCTGACCCCGCTAGGCCAGTCTCTTGAGCTGATACTGCAGCTGCTGCGCGAAACCGGCATCCCCCAGCGTGTAGCCGCCGAGCAAGGCGTGTTCCAGCAAGCCATGCCTGCAGGCCGCAGCTTTCAATTGCTGCGCCTGCGCATAGACCCTCACCTCAATCTGGTGCCCGAAATCAGCGGCAACCGCTTGCTGGTGTCCGTGCGCCTGCTCAAGCTGGCCAGCGGCTGCAAGCCCCAGCCCAGCAACGACGACGCTTCTTTTGAGCTGACGCTCTGCGCCTGAGCCTGCCCTGCTTTCATGTACGTTGAGCCGCTGATTGTGGCTCAATTGCTTTCAGGGTTAGCCCACCCGTTTTTTCCAGCTGTGATACACCTGCACCATGAGCACTGACAACCAATCCCCCACCATGGTGAAATGCCCCACCTGCGGTGGCCCCAGCGTTTTTATGCCGACCAACAAGTTCCGGCCTTTCTGTAGCGAGCGCTGCCGCAACATCGATCTGGGTGCCTGGGGCAATGAAGAGTTCCGGGTACCCGCCCAGACTCCGCCCGAAGATGCACCATTTGGCGACCCGCGCACCGAAGCCTGAACCTATTAAAAAAGAGCGCAAGGCGCTCTTTTTTTGAAGCAACCTGCTTCAAGCTTTGGGCTGACTGGCCTCGTAATAGCTCTGATCGAACAACAGGCCACGCTCTTCGCTCAGCCATTGCAGCACAGGGTAAGAGCCGGGCAAGACCGGCGCCACATCCAGCGGCAATTGCTGCCATGCCATTTGCTGACCTTCACGCATCTCAAACTCACCTGACCACTGCATCACCTTGCACCAGTGCAGTCGCACCAGCGCATGCGGGTAATCATGCTCGGTCACCTTCCATGCATGGGCCGTGCCAATGGTCACGCCTAGCTCTTCAATCAGCTCGCGGCGCAGGGCCTGCTCGACGCTCTCGCCCTCTTCCAGCTTGCCACCCGGAAACTCCCAGTAGCCGGCATAGGGCTTGCCAGCAGGACGACTGGTAATCAGCAGCGCACCATCGGATTCGCGCAGCAGCACGCCCACGGCTACGTCAGTGTGCTTGCGTTGCACCTGTGTTTCAGCAGTCACTTCAAACTCTTTCTTTACTCAAGATCTGCTTCTTCAGCCAGACCATCGACATCTGCAATGCGCTTATTCACGTCCACAGGGCGCTCATTGCGGCCCGCGTAGTCGCGTGCAAACTGGTGAGCCACACGACCGCTGCGCGAGCCGCGCTCCAGCGCCCATACCAATGCCTCGGGCCGGGCTGATTCAATCGTCGCCGCATCCATGCCCAGCGCCGACAGCCACTGCGCCACTACGCGCAGGTATTCGTCCTGACTGAAGGGATAGAAGCTGACCCACAAGCCAAAGCGCTCAGACAGAGAAATCTTCTCTTCCACCACCTCGCCGGGGTGAATTTCGCCGTTTTCGCTTTTTTGCTGCGCCAGGTTGTCCGTCATGTACTCGGGCAACAGGTGGCGGCGGTTGCTGGTGGCGTAGACCAGCACATTGGCCGTAGCGGCGGAGACCGAGCCATCCAGCATGGACTTCATGGCCTTGTAGCCGGGCTCCCCTTCTTCAAAGCTCAGGTCATCACAGTAGATGATGAACTTCTCGGGGCGGCTGGCCACTACGTCGACGATATCGGGCAAATCGGTCAGATCAGCCTTATCCACCTCAATCAGGCGCAGGCCTTGCGGCGCATAGCTGTGCAAGCAGGCACGAATCAGCGAGGACTTGCCTGTACCGCGCGCGCCCGTCAGCAGCACGTTATTGGCCGTGCGGCCGCTGACAAACTGCTCGGTATTGCGTGCAATCTTCTCCTTTTGCACGTCAATATTCTGCAAATCAGACAGTTGCATGGCACCCACATGGCGCACAGGCTCCAGCACGCCGCAGCCATTGGCGCGCTTGCGATAGCGCCAGGCGATGGCGTCGTTCCAATCTGCTGGCGCTTGCAGGGGCTGAGGCAGCACGGATTCAATACGCTGCATCAGCTGCTCGGCACGTTCAACCAAGCGCTCCAGGGGGGTCATCACATCTTGCACAAGCCAATCTCCATCTGTTTTTATAGCTGCCAGCGCTTGGCATTGATTGGTTTCAGCCAAAAAAGTGTCTGAAACCTAATAAACACAGGCGCTAGCAGCTTCTCAAATTGCAGCACCCAAAGCGCTTAAAACTGGCACGCCCCACACAAGGGACAGCGAGCAAGCGCCGCCGCGCAGAGAGGCTGTCGTCCCCCTCCGCGAAGCAGAGAGTGGGAAGCGGCGCAGCCGCTCAGGGGGTGTTTACGACCGATAATCAGCGTTGATAGTGACGTACTCGTGACTCAGATCGCAAGTCCACACGGTCTGCACCGCATCGCCACGGCCCAGCGACACGCGCACCAAGATTTCCTGCTGCTTCATCACGCGCTGGCCGTCTTCTTCCTTGTACGAAGGGTTGCGGCCACCGTTGACGACCACATGCACATCGTCCAGATGCAGATCAATTTTGGTCTGATCCAGATCGGCAATACCGGCATAACCCACTGCTGCCAGAATACGACCCAGATTAGGGTCGGAAGCAAAGAAAGCAGTCTTGACCAGAGGCGAATGAGCGATGGAGTACGCAGCCAGTCGGCATTCCTCTTCGTTCTTGCCGCCTTCAACCTTCACCGTGATGAATTTCGTAGCGCCTTCCCCATCACGCACAATGGCTTGAGCCAGTTTTTGTGCGACTTCCAGCAGCGCAGCCTTGAGCTGCTCGCCTTCGGCGCTGGTCAGCGACATGATCTGCGCATTGCCAGCCTTATGTGTGGCGATCAGCACAAACGAATCATTGGTGGAGGTATCGCCATCAATGGTCACGCGGTTGAAGGAGCCATCGGCCAGTTGCTTGACCAGCGGCTGCAGCAACTCAGGTGCAATGGCGGCATCTGTCGCCAAAAAGCCCAGCATGGTGGCCATATTGGGGCGAATCATGCCCGCGCCCTTGCTGATGCCGGTGATGGAGATGGTCTTGCCACCAATGCTCACACTGCGGCTGAAGGCCTTGGGCAGCGTGTCAGTGGTCATGATGCCTTCGGCAGCCGTGCCCCAGTTATCGGCCTTGGCGGCAGCGATAGCCTTGGGCAGACCGGCGACGATGCGGTCCACGGGCAGCTCCTCCATGATCACGCCGGTAGAGAAAGGCAGAATCTCACCCGCCTTCAGGCCCATCTCCTTAGCCAGCGCATCGCAGGTAGCGCGCGCATTGGCCAGACCTGCAGCGCCCGTGCCCGCGTTGGCATTACCGGTGTTGATCACCATGGCACGGACGGCGGGAGTCGCAGCCAGATGCTCCTGGCAAATCTGCACGGGAGCCGCGCAAAAGCGGTTCTGCGTGAACACACCAGCGACCGACGCACCTTCATCCAACAAGAACACCGTCAGGTCCTTACGATTGGCCTTGCGCACACCGGCTTCGGTAATGCCGATGCGAACGCCATTGATCGCCAGCAGATCAGCAGCAACAGGGGCGGAGAGATTCACGGGCATTGCAATAGTCCTTGTGATTGAGAAAAAACGCGCTCCATTATCGGAACAATCCAGGGCGCGCCGGGCTTTATTCGCATCGCCTATGTAAAAAGCCACGGCACAAATACAAACACGGGCCTGAGCCCGTGATGTGAGTGTCGCCTGCCCCCTTGATCAACCAAAGGCCCAGGCTAGAGGCACCAGAAGGTGTCATCGCCATCCCGGGTTAGCGAGAGAGTGGTGAGGCGCAAAGCGCCTCAGGGGTGATCAGGACAGCTTGCCGTGGCAGAGCTTGAACTTCTGACCACTACCGCAAGGGCAAGGGTCGTTGCGGCCCACGTGCACGCCTTCTGGCAAGGCCAGAGGTTCAGCCAGCGTCACATCGTCCTCAATGCTCATGGCTTCGGTTTCCGAAGGCGAGGCATAGCTCATGTGTCCCAGACTTTGCGCACCGCGCTCGTTCATGGCCACAGCGGCTTCGTCCATCTCTTCGGGTGAGCGCACTTGCACGGTCATCAGCACGCGCGTGACTTCGGTCTTGACCTGATCGATGAGCTGACGGAACAGCTCGAACGCTTCGCGCTTGTATTCCTGCTTGGGCTGCTTCTGGGCATAGCCGCGCAGGTGAATGCCCTGGCGCAGATAGTCCAGCGCCGCCAGGTGGTCACGCCAGTTGGTGTCAAAGCTCTGCAGCAGCACCGCACGCTGGAATTGCGTGAAGTTTTCCTGACCGATCACAGCCACCTTGGCCTCGAACATGTCGTGCGCAGCCTTGACGACCTTTTCCAGAATCTCTTCGTCAGTGATGGATTCAGAGGCCGAGACTTCTTGCTGCAGCGGCAGCTCAATCTGCCACTCGCTGGCCAGCACCTTTTCGAGGCCGGGGATATCCCACTGCTCTTCCATGGACTCGGCAGGCACGTAGTGACGCACCAGATCGGTGATCACGTCTTCGCGCATGGCGGCCAGCATGCCGCTTAGGTCGGTCGAATCCAGAATGTCGTTGCGCTGCTGGTAGATGACCTTGCGCTGGTCGTTGGAGACGTCGTCGTACTCCAGCAATTGCTTGCGCATGTCGAAGTTACGGGCTTCCACCTTGCGCTGGGCCGATTCGATGGAGCGAGTCACGATACCCGCTTCAATCGCTTCACCCTCGGGCATCTTCAGGCGATCCATGATGGCCTTGACGCGGTCACCCGCGAAGATGCGCATCAGTTGGTCATCCAGGCTCAGATAGAAACGCGAAGAACCGGGGTCGCCCTGGCGGCCCGAACGACCACGCAACTGGTTGTCGATACGGCGCGACTCATGGCGCTCGGTGGCAATGATGCGCAGACCGCCCAGAGCCACGACCTTGTCGTGAGCCACTTGCCAGTCGGCACGCAACTCTTCCAGCTTGCGCTGACGCTCAGACTCGCTCAGCAACTCGTCGTTTTCAATGGCCGCGACCTCCTTGTCGATATTGCCACCCAGCACGATGTCGGTACCACGGCCCGCCATATTGGTGGCGATGGTGATCATGCCTTCGCTGCCAGCCTGGGCAATGATGTCCGCTTCGCGGTCATGCTGCTTGGCGTTCAGCACTTGGTGCGGCAGACCTTCCTTTGTGAGCAGTTCGTCGATGATTTCAGAGTTCTCGATCGACGTTGTCCCCACCAGCACAGGCTGGCCGCGCTCGTAGCACTCACGGATATCCATGATTGCGGCAGCGTACTTTTCCTTGGTGGTCTTGTAGACGCGGTCGAGCTGATCTTGACGTTTGCTGGGGCGATTGGGAGGAATCACCATGGTCTCCAGACCATAGATTTCCTGGAATTCGTAGGCTTCGGTATCAGCCGTACCGGTCATGCCCGACAGCTTCTTGTACAGACGGAAGTAGTTCTGGAAGGTGATCGAGGCCATGGTCTGGTTCTCGGCCTGAATGACCACACCTTCCTTGGCTTCCACGGCCTGGTGCAGACCATCGCTCCAGCGACGGCCAGCCATCAGACGGCCCGTGAACTCATCCACGATCACGATTTCATCGTTCTGCACCACATAGTGCTGATCGCGGAAATAGAGCTGGTTGGCACGCAGCGCTGCGTACAGGTGGTGCACCAGAGAAATATTGGAGGGGTCGTAGAGCGACGAGCCTTCAGCAATCAGGCCGGCATGGCTCAGCAGGCGCTCAGCCGCTTCGTAACCCTGATCGGTCAGGTAAACCTGATGCGACTTCTCATCCACGGTGAAGTCACCGGGCTTTGTCACGCCTTCGCCCGTGCGGGGGTCGGCTTCGCCTTCCTGGCGAACCAGGTTGGGCACAATCTTGTTCATGGCCACATACATGGCCGTGTGATCTTCGGCAGGGCCGGAGATGATCAGTGGCGTACGCGCTTCGTCGATCAGGATGGAGTCCACCTCGTCGACGATGGCGTAGTTCAGAACGCGCTGCACACGATCATTGGGCTCATAGACCATGTTATCGCGCAGATAGTCGAAGCCGTACTCGTTGTTGGTGCCGTAGGTAATGTCGGAGTTGTACGCCTGCTGCTTGTCTTCACGCGACAGGTTGGGCAGGTTGATACCGACCGACAGACCCAGGAAGTTGTACAGACGCGCCATGGTCCGGGCATCGCGGCTGGCCAGGTAATCGTTGACGGTCACCACGTGCACGCCTTCGCCTGCCAGAGCGTTCAGATAAACGGGCAGCGTGGCGGTCAGCGTCTTGCCTTCACCGGTACGCATTTCAGCAATCTTGCCGTAATGCAGCGCCATGGCACCCAGCATCTGCACGTCAAAGTGACGCATCTTCATGACGCGCTTGGATCCCTCGCGCACCACGGCAAATGCCTCTGGCAGCAAATCATCCAAGGCTTCGCCCTTGGCGACGCGGTCTTTGAACTCCTGCGTCTTGGCGCGCAATGCCTCATCGCTGAGCTTTTCGTACTCAGGCTCCATCG
>NZ_JAVXSJ010000051.1:0-12541 GCF_036643215.1 Comamonas sp.
GACTCGCGGCTGGGCGCGGCGCCAATGTGCACGGCCTCGTCGGCCAGCTTCACATGGCGCGCATCCTTGTCAGCGTCCGAATACACGGCCACGGTCTTGATGCCCATCTTGCGGGCAGTGGCGATCACGCGGCAGGCGATTTCGCCGCGGTTGGCAATCAGGATTTTGGTGAACATGTTGTCTGCTTCCTTCGGTTTTTGTCTCTAGCGTTGATCAAGCGGGAATCCAGTCGCTCGATCAACTGCACTTCAGTTTTTTCTAGTCGCACGCCAAGCCAGCGGTTCAGGCTGTCCCTGTCGTGCGTGTTTAAGTTGTTGGCGACATCCAGTACCACCACCGTGCTTGGCTGGGCTGCATCGCTTGCGTTGTCAGAGCGCTCGCCTTGCGCCAGGGTCAGCGCGCAGACCAGCGGCTGCTGGGCTTGCACTTCCTGGAGCAGCGCCAAGGCATCCACCGGTTTAACGGCGGGCTTTTCCTTGGCTTGCGCCACATCCTGCTGCAAGCTCTTGAGCTGCGCATCCATGGACTTGACCTGCTCAACCAGCGTCTTGTTCACGCCTTCTTCCAGTTCGCGGCGCAGCTTCTCGACATTGAGCGAATCGTCTCCGGCATCACGCACCAGCACCGTCACATCGGCCTGCCCATCGTTGAGCATGCGGCGCTTGACCTGTTCGCGCAGCTGGGCTTCGTCGGTCCGGCCCACCACGATCAGGCGCAGCGTGCGCGCCCCAGCATCCACCTCGTGCATCAGTACATGGCTGTTGGGCTCCGCTTCCAGATCCCGCGCCACGCGAACCGCCGCACTGGCAAACACCTCTTGCTGCACCAGGCGATAGCCCATCCACACGCTAGGCACCAGCACCACTATCAGGCCCAGCGCGATGATGAGCCGGTGGCGCTTGCGCGTCACTTCGTCGAGTTCACCCTGGCGCGGCAGGCGCAGCAGCTTGGCCACCGCCAGGGTGGACGCGCCGATGAACATGCTGTTGATGATGAACAGGTAGAAGGCGCCGCCAAACATGTCCCAGCGGCCATGGGCAATGCCAAAGCCTGCGGTGCACAGAGGGGGCATGAGCGCGGTGGCAATCGCCACGCCCGGCACGATGTTGTTGTAGCTGCGACGCGTCACCGCCACCATGCCAGCCGCGCCGCCGAAAGCGGCGATCAGCACATCCCAGAGCGTGGGAAAAGTGCGCGCCATCAGCTCGGACTGGGGTTGCTCCAGCGGGCTGAGCGTGAAGTACAGCACCGAAGTCAGCAAACTCAGAACCACGAAGATGGCCAGGTTCTTGCCCGCCATGCGGATCAAGCCCAGATCTTGCACGGCCGCACCGTAGCCCATGCCCACGATGGGGCCCATCAGCGGTGAGATCAGCATGGCGCCGATGATCACGGCGGTGGAGTTCGTGTTGAGCCCCACCGACGCGATCAAGATGGCGAAGAACAGCACCCACAGGTTGGTGCCGCCAAACTGCGCGCCCGAACGCACCGTCTCGTCGATGACGGACGGCTCCTGCTGATCCTTGCGCAGGTCAAAGAGAAAAAGCAGGTTCGGGCGCATAATTACATCGCTTTCACAAAGGGATGTTGCCGTGCTTGCGCCACGGATTCTCGAGCTGCTTGTTCTTCAGCATCTCAAGGCTGCGGCAGATACGCTTGCGCGTTTCATGTGGCTGGATCACGTCGTCGATAAAGCCACGAGCGCCGGCAACAAAGGGGTTAGCAAAGCGTTCTTTGTACTCCGCTTCGCGGGCTGCAAGCTTGACAGGATCGTTCTTGTCTTCGCGGAAGATAATTTCCACCGCGCCCTTGGCACCCATCACGGCGATTTCGGCATGGGGCCATGCCAGGTTCACGTCACCGCGCAAATGCTTGGAGGCCATCACGTCATACGCGCCGCCGTAGGCCTTGCGGGTAATGACGGTGATTTTTGGCACGGTGGCTTCAGCGTATGCGTACAGCAGCTTGGCGCCGTGCTTGATGATGCCGCCGTATTCCTGGCTGGTACCGGGCATGAAGCCGGGCACATCGACAAAGGTGACCACAGGGATGTTGAACGCATCGCAGAAACGCACAAAGCGCGCCGCCTTGATGGAGGACTTGATGTCCAAGCAACCGGCCAGCACCAGGGGCTGGTTGGCCACGATGCCCACGGTCTGGCCAGCCATGCGGGCAAAACCGATGATGATGTTCTTGGCGTATTCGGGCTGCAGCTCGAAGAAGTCGCCATCGTCCACGGTCTTGGCGATCAGCTCCTTCATGTCGTAAGGCTTGTTGGCGTTGTCGGGCACCAAGGTGTCCAGCGACATGTCGGCACGGTTCACCGGATCGGTGGACACGCGCACGGGCGCCTTTTCCTTGTTGTTCAGCGGCAGGTAGTTGTACAGACGGCGCAGCATCATCAGTGCTTCCACGTCGTTGTCGAACGCCATGTCGGCCACACCGCTCTTGGTGGTGTGGGTGATGGCGCCGCCCAGTTCTTCGGCCGTGACTTCTTCGTGGGTCACGGTCTTCACGACTTCAGGGCCGGTCACGAACATATAGCTCGAGTCCTTGACCATGAAGATGAAGTCGGTCATGGCGGGCGAGTACACCGCGCCGCCAGCCGATGGGCCCATGATCATGGAGATCTGTGGCACCACGCCCGAAGCCAGTACGTTCTTCTGGAACACGTCGGCATAGCCACCCAGAGAGGCCACGCCTTCCTGAATACGCGCACCGCCGGAGTCGTTCAGACCGATGACGGGAGCGCCGACCTTCATGGCCTGGTCCATCACCTTGCAGATCTTCTCGGCATGGGTTTCGGACAGTGCGCCGCCGAACACGGTGAAGTCCTGGCTGAACACAAAGACCAGACGGCCGTTGATCATGCCGTAGCCGGTGACCACGCCGTCGCCGGGGATCTTGGTGTTTTCCATGCCGAAGTCCGTGCAGCGGTGCTCCACGAACATGTCCCACTCTTCGAAGGTGCCGTCGTCCAGCAGCAGCTCGATGCGTTCACGCGCCGTGAGCTTGCCCTTTTTGTGCTGCGCATCGATGCGCTTTTGTCCCCCACCCAGCCGCGCGAGTTCTCGCTTGGCTTCCAGCTGCTTCAGGATATCGTCTTGCATGCTTGTCCTCTATCGTGATTTGGGTTGCTTGTCTCGCAAGTTGTAATGCGATGCTATGGTAATAAGAGCTGCTAGCGCCTACTGCATTTGGGCTAGAAGTAGATTTCTTGCTGCGGTACTAGCCGCAATACGGCCAGCGGCCACATCGTCCTGAAGGACGGGGAGCATGGCCTTGACCTGCGGGTGCTGGCGAAACGCCTGCTTGAGGCCGAAGTCAATGCGCTCCCACATCCAGGCCAGCGACTGCTTTTCGCGGCGCAGTTGCAGGCGGCCGTTGGCGGTCTGCATGTCTCTGAAGCTGCTGACTGCCGCCCAGAAATCATCCACCCCGTTGCCCAGCAAGGCGCTGATCTGAATCACACGTGGTTGCCAGAGCGCGCCATGCGTGGCGTGGTCCGGGTTGCCATGCATGCCCAGCAAACGCAAGCTCGATGTAATTTGTGCCTGCGCACGCATGGCGGCTTTGGCATCGATGTCGGCCTTGTTGATGACCACAAGGTCAGCCAGCTCCATCACGCCTTTTTTGATGGCCTGAAGGTCGTCGCCGGCATTGGGTAGCTGCAGCAGGCAGAACATATCGGCCATGCCATGCACGGCAATCTCGCTCTGGCCCACGCCCACGGTCTCGATGATGACCACGTCATAGCCTGCGGCTTCGCAGACCAGCATGGCTTCACGCGTTTTCTCGGCCACACCTCCCAGGGTTCCGCTGGACGGACTGGGGCGGATATAGGCTTCCATACGCATGGACAGGTGCTCCATACGGGTCTTGTCACCCAGAATGGAGCCGCCAGAGACCGAGGACGATGGGTCAATCGCCAGCACCGCAACGCGCAGGCCCTTGCCAATCAGATACAGGCCCAGCGCTTCAATAAAGGTCGATTTACCAACGCCCGGCACGCCGCTGATGCCAAGGCGAAATGCCTTGCCCGTGTGCGGCAGCAGGGCCGTGAGCAAGCCATCGGCCTGCTCGCGGTGGTCGGCGCGGGAGGATTCCAGCAAGGTGATGGCCTTGGCCATCGCCCGGCGCTGCACGGCAGCGTTGCCGTGCAGGATGCCGTCTTGCATTTGCTCAGGTGTCACTTCGTGTTCGCCTTTGCTATCAGTGCGCCGGGGCTTAAATGCCGTTGGCCTTCTTGATTTGCTCCAGCACATCCTTGGCGCTGGCAGGAATCGGGGTGCCGGGGCCATACACGCCCTTGACGCCTGCGGTGTACAGGAAGTCATAGTCCTGCGCAGGAATCACGCCACCGACAAAGACAATGATGTCGTCCGCGCCTTGCGCCTTCAGCTCGGCAATGATGGCAGGCACCAGAGTCTTGTGACCAGCAGCCAGTGTGGAGACACCCACGGCGTGCACGTCATTCTCAATGGCCTGACGAGCGCATTCTTCGGGCGTCTGGAACAGCGGGCCCATGTCCACGTCGTAGCCCAGGTCGGCAAAAGCGGTAGCAACGACCTTGGCACCGCGATCATGGCCGTCCTGGCCCAGCTTGGCGACCATCACGCGGGGGCGACGACCCAGTATTTCAGAAGCGGCGTTGATCTCTTCCTTGAGCTTGTCCCAGCCTTCGGCGGAGTCATAAGCGGCAGCGTACACACCGGTCACCTTTTGCGTATCAGCGCGGTGACGGCCAAAGGCCTTTTCCATCGCGTCAGAGACTTCACCCACCGTGGCGCGCAGGCGCACGGCCTTGATGGCCAGATCCAGCAGATTGCCCTCACCGGACTCTGCTGCAGAAGTGATAGCTGCCAGCGCTTGTTCCACTTGGGCTGTATCGCGTTTTGCCTTGATTCTATTCAAACGGGCAATCTGGCTGTCACGGACCTTGACGTTGTCCACATCCAGAATTTCGATGGGGTCTTCCTTGGCCAGCTTGTACTTGTTGACACCAACGATGACTTCCTTGCCGGAGTCAATACGGGCCTGCTTTTCCGCAGCGGCGGCTTCAATCTTGAGCTTGGCCCAGCCGCTGTCCACCGCAGCCGTCATGCCGCCCATGGCATCCACTTCTTCGATGATCTTCCAGGCGGCGTCGGCCATGTCCTGGGTCAGCTTTTCCATCATGTAGGAACCGGCCCAGGGGTCGATCACATTGGTGATGTGGGTTTCTTCCTGAATGATCAGCTGGGTGTTGCGGGCAATGCGGGCCGAGAACTCAGTAGGCAGCGCAATGGCTTCATCGAGCGCATTGGTGTGCAGCGACTGGGTGCCGCCAAACACGGCCGCCATGGCTTCGATGGTGGTGCGCACCACGTTGTTGTACGGGTCTTGCTCGGTCAGCGACCAGCCGGAAGTCTGGCAGTGCGTACGCAGCATCAGGCTCTTGGGGTTCTTGGCGCCGGTTTCCTTCATAATGCGGCACCACAGCAGACGTGCCGCGCGCATTTTGGCGATCTCCAGATAGAAGTTCATGCCAATCGCCCAGAAGAAGGACAGGCGGCCTGCGAAGGCGTCCACGTCCATGCCCTTGTCCACGGCGGTCTTCACGTACTCTTTGCCGTCGGCCAGCGTGAAGGCCAGCTCTAGCGCCTGATTAGCACCGGCTTCTTGCATGTGGTAGCCCGAGATCGAGATCGAGTTGAACTTGGGCATGTTCGTGCTCGTGTACTCGATGATGTCGCCAATGATCTTCATCGACGGCTTGGGCGGGTAGATATAGGTGTTGCGCACCATGAACTCTTTCAGAATGTCGTTCTGAATCGTTCCTGCCAACTGGTCTTGCGACACACCCTGCTCTTCAGCCGCCACCACGTAGCCAGCCAGCACGGGCAGCACAGCGCCGTTCATGGTCATGGAGACCGAAACCTTGTCCAGAGGAATCTGGTCAAACAAGATCTTCATGTCTTCGACCGAGTCAATGGCCACGCCGGCCTTGCCCACGTCGCCCGTCACGCGGGGATGGTCAGAGTCGTAGCCGCGGTGCGTGGCCAGGTCAAACGCGACAGACACGCCCTGGCCGCCAGCAGCCAGTGCCTTGCGGTAGAAGGCGTTGGATTCTTCAGCGGTAGAGAAACCTGCGTACTGGCGAATCGTCCAGGGGCGACCTGCATACATGGTGGCCTGCGGGCCACGAATGTAGGGGGCAAAGCCCGGCAGCGTGTTGGTGTGCTGCAGGTCTGCGGTGTCTTCAGCCGTGTACAGGGGCTTGACGGTGATGCCGTCAGGCGTGACCCAGTTCAGATTGTTGATATCACCGCCGGGCGATACCTTGTTCGCAGCCTTGTTCCAGGCATGCAGATCTGCTGCTGCAAATTCTTGTTGGCCCTGTTTCGCGTTCTCTTGGCTCATGTTGTCTCTCGTCTGCGGTGCGCGCAGTGAAGGTTGGAATTGCGGTGAACTACCTATTTGCGGCAAGTGTACATGATTCATAATTATGAATTCAAAATTCTTAACGCATATAATCGCCCGTAATGACGACCAAAATGCTTACACCACTCGCGCTATATGAACAGGTCGCTGAGCAGCTGCGCCAACGCATCTTTCAGCAAGAACTGGAGCCCGGCGCCTGGATTGACGAACTCAAGATTGCCGAGGAATACGGCATCAGTCGCACTCCCCTGCGTGAAGCACTGAAGGTCCTTGCCGCTGAAGGTCTGGTGACCATGAAATTGCGCCGCGGCGCCTATGTGACTGAGGTTTCGCGCAAGGACATCTCGGATGTCTATCACCTGCTGAGCCTGCTGGAGGCCGATGCCGCCTCAGAAGTCGCTGGCAAGGCCACTGATGAAGAGCTGCAGCGCCTGCAGCAGACCCACGAAGAACTCAAACGGCAGACCGCTGACGCTGAGCGCTTTTTCGCGCTCAACGAAAGCTTTCACATGCAGATTCTGGATATCGCCAACAACCGCTGGCGCAATCAGCTCGTGGCCGACCTGCGAAAGGTGATGAAACTCAACCGCCACAAATCACTATTTAAGCAAGGCCGTATTGAGGACTCTCTGGCCGAGCACGACGCCATCATGCTGGCGCTGCTGCAACGCAAGCCCCAAGTTGCCATGAACGCGGTAAAGCAGCACTTTGCCAATGGACTGGAAGCCGCGATTTAACGCTGGCATCAATAGCGTCTATGCCAACATTCGTGAACAATCGTCTTTGTCAGCGTTTTTTGAAGCCAGTTTAGGATTGATCCTACAAATTAAGTAAACAGGATTACTTAATTTGTGCCATCCTCGTAACAGTAACTGAATGTGCTTTCATTCTTTCAGAAAGACTATTCATGCTGGCGCAATTTTTTTGGACTCCATCGCCTGAGGCCCACTTGCAGCAAGGCGAGCACGATCCCTTTCTAGTTTTGCTGTCGCTGGCTGTTTGCTGGATTGCTTCGGCTCAGGCATTACGCCATGCTGCATTTGCACGACTGGCCGCTACACCGCAGCTACGCTGCTGGTCCATTCTGGGAGGCTCGCTGGCGCTGGGCATCGGCATATGGGCCATGCATTTCATTGGCATGCTGGCCTATTCTTTACATGGTGTTGTACAGTACGAGCTGCTATTGACGGTTCTCTCCATACTCCCCGGCATCGCGGCGTCAGCGGTTGCCCTTACCTTGCTCTCACGTAATGAAATCAGCCCCAAACAATTGATGCTTGGCGGGTTGATTGTGGGTGTGGGCATTGCCACCATGCATTACAGCGGCATGGCAGCCATGCGCATGCAGTCACCATATCAATATTCCCCTTTCTGGTTTGCCGTTTCACTGGTGGTGGGCGTGGCGCTGGCTACATTGGCGCTCTGGGTGCGTTTTGGTCTGACGCATGTCAGCATCAAGCACGCCACGCTGCGCAAAACACTGGCGGCTCTCATCATGGGCGGAGCCATTGCAGGCATGCATTACATCGCCATGCTGGCGCTGCGTGTGCCTGCCGATCACGGCAACCACAGCATGCCACCCACCAATGACAAGCTGATTCTTGCACTGACTATTGCCTTGATTACCCTTGCGATTGGCGGCTTGATTGCACAGGCAAACGCTTTGATTCATTACCGCACGCGCTGGCAAAAAGTGGACATGAATGAGGCCCGCCTGAGCGCCTTGGTCAATATGGCTGCTGACGGCATTATCTGCATCGACAGCCACGGCCGAGTTACCGACTTCAATCCAGCGGCCGAGGCCATTTTCGGCTGGACGGCAGAAGAAGTGCTGGGGCAGAATGTGAAAATGCTCATGCCTGCGGCTTTGTCCAGCCAGCATGACCATTATCTTGATCGACATGAAACAGGTCAGCGCAATGCCGCTGCGCCTCTGAAAAACAAGATTTCTGAAGTGCTGGGTCAGACCAAGCAAGGAACTTTGGTGCCACTGCGCCTGGCATTAAGTCAGGCCGAAGCACGCGGCCAGCGTATTTATGTAGGTCTGCTGACTGATTTGTCTGATCGCAAAAGAACAGAGCGCCAGTTGCATATTGCCGCCACTGTTTTTGACCATTCCTATGAAGGTATGGTGGTGCTGGATGCCAACCGTAAAGTGGTCGATATCAACCCGGCCTTTGAGCGCATCTGCGGGCTGAGCCGCAAAATTGCCAAGAACAAGGAATTCGTCAGCCTGTTTGTTCAGGATGAGGAAGACACGCAGTGGCGTGAAATCTGGACCGTCATTGGCCGTAACGGCCACTGGCAAGGCTCTTGCGCCATGCGCCATGACGGCCATAACCACCAGATTTCCTTAACCGCAGTACGTGACGAGCAGCAGCGCCTGCACCACTACATTGCCGTGTGCTATCAGCAGGTGGATATTCCGCTCAGCGCTGTGAATTAAGTAGCTCAAAACGAGCACTGTTCATTTCATTTTTTGCAGAACGCTATCATTCACGAAGCAGCAACCGGCCTGCTTTCTGAAGGTTAAGCGTATGAATCATCAAAGTGTGAACGATGTACTGGGCCTGCAGGCTCTGCCCGGCAGTCTGACGATTGGGCAAGCTCAGACCTTGCCAGAGCTTCTGGCCATCCGGGTTCGCACCACTCCCGAAGGCGAGGCCTATCGAGAGTTTGATGAACGCGCCAACCACTGGAAAAGTTTGACATGGGCGGATACCGCCGCCCGTGTTGCCCGCTGGAGCCGAGCACTTTGCGCATCCAGCCTGCCCCAAGGCGCACGTGTTGCCATCTTGTTGCCCAATGGTTTTGATGCCATGTCCATCGACCAAGCCTGCCTGCGCTGCGGCTATGTACCCGTACCGCTGCACGCCATTGATAACGCGGGAAGCATTGCCTACATTCTTGCGGACTCAGGCGCTTCGCTGCTGGTAGTTGCCGAAGCCAAAGCTTGGGATCGTATCTGCACCACAGGTCAGGACTTGCCAGCGCTACAAGCCATCATCCACGCCCAGCAAGCCACGCAAGAGAGCGCATCCAATAACCGCCTGGCAGAGATAGCAGATGGCGCTGAAGACACCGTCAGAGCCCTGCATGCCAAGCCCGTGATTGCCCTGTCTGCATGGCTGCAGGCTGGCGAAAAGGGCTGCCTTGACCTCCCTGCCCCGCCACAAAAAACCGATCTGGCAGGCATCGTCTATACCTCAGGCACGACTGGCAAACCCAAGGGTGTGATGCTCACGCATGACAACGTGGTCAGCGATGTGCACGCCGTCATGCAGCGGGTTATCGCCTTTCCTGAAGATGTTTTTCTCTCCTTCTTGCCTCTGTCTCACACGTTTGAAAGAACCACCGGCTACTACTTGGCCGTGGCCACGGGCTCCTGCGTGGCATACGCGCGGTCTGTGGCCCTGCTTTCTCAGGATTTGAAAAACATCAGGCCAACGGTGCTGATCTCCGTTCCACGCATCTACGAGCGTGTGTACGCCAAGGTGCAGGAAACGCTAGCATTGAGCCCCAAT
Organism: Comamonas sp.; assembly: GCF_036643215.1. GTDB lineage: Bacteria > Pseudomonadota > Gammaproteobacteria > Burkholderiales > Burkholderiaceae_C > Comamonas. The sequence goes on from NZ_JAVXSJ010000051.1 coordinate 9,948, forward strand.
AAGCACAAGCTGTTTGATGCCGCAGTTGACAAAGGCTGGCGCACCTTCTGCGCCCGGCAAGGTATTCCCTTTTTCAGCACCTCGAACACGAAGGAAAGCACCAGTGGCTGGGCCTCTTTGATACCCGCATGGCTTTTACGCAAACTGGTGGCGCAGCCCTTGCTTGCCCAGTTTGGCGGGCGCTTGCGTATCGCCGTCAGCGGAGGCGCCCCGCTGTCCCCGACGATTGCGCGCAGTTTTCTGGGCCTTGGACTGCCCATGGTGCAAGGCTATGGCATGACGGAAACAGCGCCCGTCGTCAGCGCCAATGGACTGGATGACAACTGGCCCGAGACGGTGGGTAAAGTGCTGCCCGGTATTCAGGCACGCATTGGCGAGGATCAGGAGCTACAGGTCTCAGGCCCTGTCGTCATGCGAGGCTACTGGAATCGCCCTGAAGATATGGCCAAGGCATTCACCGCCGATGGGTGGCTAAAAACAGGTGACCAGGCCGCCATTGAAAACGGCCGCATTCGCATCAAAGGGCGCATCAAGGAAATCATCGTCACATCGACTGGCGAAAAGGTTCCGCCCAATGATGTGGAGCAGGCCATCATGGTCGATCCTTTGTTTGAGCAGGTCTTTGTGGTGGGCGAAGACGCTCCATTCATTGCCTGTGTCGCCGTGGTCAACACGGTTGAATGGGAAATGATGGCCAAGAGCCTGGGACTGAATCCAGAAGATGACGCCAGTCTGCAGCACTCTGCCGCCAAGCGCGAGGCATTAGCCCGGATCGAAAAGCAGACCCGCAGCTTCGCCAGGTATGCCGTGCCCAGAGCAGTTCATCTGGTCAAGGACTCGTGGAACATTGATAACGGCTTGATGACCCCTACCCTCAAGCTCAAGCGCAAGAACCTGATGGCGTTCTACGAGAAAGACATCGCCCTGATGTACGGGAAGCCCATCGATAACTGGCAAACGAAGGGCTGATTATTAGGTCAATGAGGATTTTTAGAATCCCCATGAAAATCATGTAAGTTACATTAAAAGAATAAGAAATGAAAGAAAAGAAGCTCATGTGCTCTGTCATTGAGCTGCAACACTCAAGTCCTGGGCTTCAATTTCTGGCCCACTAAAGTGCAAAGAATGTCCAAATATCAGTAGCCAGGTTCACCTGCCCTCTTGCTTCTTAAGCCACTCGATCACGAGATCTGACACCGGCTTCTCATACCCACGGTAGTCATGCTTAGCTCCAGGAACTTCGAATTGCACATAGTTTTCGGACACTAATTGCTTGCGAAAAGATGCGGCTTTCGCATCCATTTCGTTGTCACCATACACATCTACTACCGGAATCTTCACCTTTCGCAGATTGAGATTGGTGTTAACTGGCTCCTTGCCACCTGCAGTCAATCCGACCCCAATGAAGCCAACAACCGGGGCCGTCGGATTGTTTGCCAGAAAGCCTGTTGTCATGCGCCCTCCCATGCTGTGGCCCATCAGATAAATGCGCTCAACCCCTTTCTGGGTCTTCAGGTAATCAATTGCAAACTGAATGCGCTGATAGGCCTCAGGAAACGCGGCTGCCAGCTCTGGTGAGTCAGGCGAATCTGCGCCAGGATCAGGCATGCGCAATGAGAGGGTGTGAAAGCCTAAATCTTTGTTGATGCCTCGTCGTAGTGGCCCGACTACGCTACCGTCTGGGGAGTTTCCTCTGCCATGTGCCAGGACAACTCCCACCTTGGAGTCCTTCCCGTCAAGGTATTCGCCTTGAGGCATCTGTGCCGTAACGTGCGTAGCCAAAAAACAGCTACAGACCAAAATGAGTGATTTGAGTAATGACATCACCGCAGCCTCCAGGATAAGAGCCAAGTGTGAGATGACCGTTTAGCACCTCAATGGTGCCTACCCCACTCATTCCGTTCAGGCCTTAACTTCAACCACCTGTTCAAAGCCCCCAAAGATCATTCGTTTGCCATCGAATGGCATCGGCGGGTTGCCGGGCGTAGATGGATCCATGCGCGGGTCTTCCATCATCTTTTTCATGGCGGCGTCTCGCGTAGCCTTGTCCGGCCATTCGACCCACGAAAAAGCCACTGTTTCCTCAGCCGTGGCCTGCACGGACCGCCTGAAGTCGGTAACTTTTCCATCGGGGACATCATCTCCCCACCCCTCAATCACACGGATGGCTCCCAACTCGATGAATATCGGGTCAAGTTTGCGCGCATGCTCAATGAACTTCGCCTTGTTTGCTGTGGGTACAGCGATTACGAAACCATCGATATAGGACATGGGTTCACTCCTTACAAGTTGAACAGGCAGAGCCTGATCAGCACATAAACACCAAGTCAGGCAAGGATTTCGGCAATGGCTGTGTTGAACAGCGACAGAACGAGCAGTGCGCTTGATACGCATGCATCCTGATCTTTGACTCGGAACCTTTTGAAATCAATACCCCAATGGTTCGGATTCGCTGCTGCCGTTACCTACGTGCATAGAAGCTGACATTTGTGCCCGCCACAATGCAGAAAGCCCCGACCATGACTGATCGGGGCTTTGATGGTTGCGAGGGCCGGATTTGAACCAACGACCTTCGGGTTATGAGCCCGACGAGC
>NZ_JAVXSJ010000052.1:0-11444 GCF_036643215.1 Comamonas sp.
ATGTGAACATCACCATGAGCCAGGCCAAGGCGGTGAGCAACTACACCAACTCCATCCTGGCCAACACCGAGGCACTAGACGATGGCTACGACGAAGCCATCCTGCTGGATGCATCTGGCTTTGTGTCCGAAGGCTCGGGCGAGAACATCTTTGTGATCAAGGATGGCGTGCTCTACACCCCTGACCTGTCGGCCGGCGCACTCAACGGCATCACCCGCAACACCGTGCTCCATATCTGCAAGGACCTGGGTCTGGAAGTGGTACAAAAGCGCATCACCCGCGACGAGCTGTATATCGCGGATGAGTTGTTCTTCACCGGCACCGCAGCTGAAGTGACGCCCATCCGCGAGGTGGACCGCATCCAGATCGGCGCCGGTCAACGCGGCCCGATTACCGAAAAGATTCAAACGGCCTACTTTGACATCGTCAACGGCCGCAACCCCCAATACGCACACTGGCTCACCAAGGTGTGACAATCGCTATCCCTGAGTGGCGTCGCCAGTGTCAGGGATAGGCATCATTGAAAATCACGAGAAAGATACGAGAAATGACCACGAACGCCGTCGTCGAACTGGCCGCCAAAGACCTGAACGCCCAAGGAGGCGTGTTCTGCCCCAGCCCCAAAGCCGATATGAAGCTGTGGAACAGCCACCCCAAGGTCTATCTGGATGTCGCCAAGACCGGCGAAGCCAAGTGCCCCTACTGCGGCACCGTTTACCGCCTGAAGGCGGGCGAGGTGTTTGCGGGCGGGCATTGAAGCACACCCGTGCTGAACAATAAATGCCGCATCAAGCGGCATTTCCTTTTGGCGCATTGCGAGGAACACCTCTTGTCCACTCACACAGAACAACGTCCCACACTAACCATAGGCGTACTGGCACTCAATGAGGCTCACAGAATCCGAGCCTGCCTGGAAAGTGCCAAGTTTGCAGATCAGCTAATAGTTGTAGATAGCGGCAGTTCCGATAGCACTGTGGAAATTGCACGTCATTGTGGAGCAGAGACTTTTATTTACCCAAGCTGGCAAGGCTTTGCCATACAGCGAAATCGTCTGCTTCAACACGCCACTGGTGACTACATATTCTTCCTCGATGCCGATGAAATCATCGGCCCTGAATTTCAGCAAGAACTGCAAGCCATTGTTTCGAGCAATCAGCAGGCTGTATGGAAGATTCGCTGGCGTATGGTGGCTTTTGGTCATGAACTGAAGTATCTGCGTTCAACATCTTTGGTTGAACGCCTCTTTGTTCGTCGCACCGTGCGCGAATTCAAGGGAATCGTGCACGAAGAAGCTCAGTTAACTGACTCCAAAATGCCGCGTAAGAAAATTTCGGCGCCCTTGCTTCATCATTCAAGAGAGACCGTACTCGATAGCCTACAAAAATTGACCCAGTACTCCATGCTGGGTGCGGCTAAACGCGCAGGAAAAAAAGGTGGGGTAATTCGCGGCCTAGCATCGGGCTCTTCCATGTTTATTCGCCTGTATTTTTTCCATTTAGGCTTTCTCTGCGGGGGTGCTGGCTTCCTATACTGTCTATTCGTCGCACTAGAGGCATTCTTCAGATATGCAGCTCTGGGATATGACAAAAACTACCCCACAGATCTCAAAAGAAGCTGATGCTCAAAAACTAGTGTTTTTGTAGAAATGCAAAAGCACCAAGTCCCCTGCCTGAAGCATGACTAGTTTGCTATTCAAAGCAAATTTATCTAACAGCAGCACTTATTTACAAACCATGAATTTGCACACGCAAGTCACGCGACCACCAAGCAAGCTCGCCTTGGCTCTCCCCTATACACTGGATGCCGCCTGCTTTGCATTCTTTGCCCTAAGCCTTTGCGTGCCGTCCGGCTACTCCTACGGTTCCACAGCTCTCGCACTTTTCACGCTAATTGGCTGCTTTGCCGTTCGCTCAAAAAAGCCAACACAACGGGATACTCTGGTTCTAGTTGGGATGCTTGTGACCATGGGCTTGCTATGGAGTCTGTCATTGGACCGCTGGCTCTCAGCGGCAGGTTGGGCATACGGTGCGAAATATGGCTTGGCTGCTCTCAGCCTCTGGTATCTGAGCAAAACGGGAGTCCGGCTCTCCGCAATCGTCTGGGGTATCGCTTTGGGATCTACCGGCGCTCTCACGATTGCCGCTTATCAAGCGGGCGTCTTAAAGATGCCAAGAGTTTCCGGATTTACGAATGCCATCCAATATGGTGGCATTGCCATGTATCTGGGTTTTGCCACTTTGGCACTGGCCTTGCTGGGCGGCCGGAGCAAGCGTCAAGCAGTGGCCTTGGGTTTGCTTGGAGCATGCGGCATTTACGCATCCTTTCTTTCAGATTCCCGCGGTTCCTGGGTTGTTATCCCATTGCTGATTGCCGCTATCTGGTTGATGGCTTGGCTCAATGGCTATAAGCGTCTGGCCAGTATGGCTGCAGGGGGCATGCTCATTCTTGGCTTGATCGTGGCTGTGCCAGCCTACCAAAAGCTTGAGCAGCGCAGCAGCGAAGCAGCGCAGGAGATTTCGCAATACCTACAAGATCCTCAAAAATATGCAGTCACCTCTGTCGGCCAGCGACTGGAGCAATGGCGACTTGCCATTCATTTGATCGAACAACGCCCCCTAACCGGCTGGGGCCTGGCAGGCTACCCGGCTGCCAAGCAGCAAATGGTGGATCAAGGCCTCGCTCACCCCTCTGTGATGGAGTATGGGCATGCGCACAATGAAATTCTGGATATGTGGGTCAAGCGCGGACTACTGGGCCTGATCTTGCTGCTGTTGTTTTATACGGTACCCGCAGCCATCTTCTGGCCTACACAAAGCCGCATAGCACGTGTCAATGCTGAACAGCGCCCAAAGCTGCTGGCCCTGCGAGCTGCTGCAACGCTGCTGCCTCTGGCCTACTTTGGATTTGGCTGGACCCAGGTCTTCTTCGCGCACAACAGCGGCAACATGTTCTATATCTTTAGTCTTGCTGTGCTCTGGGGTGGTATTTGCAGGCTTGAATCCCAAGCAGCACCCGCACCTCAGTCTTGACTCTTGCTGGGTAAGCCAAACGCCAGCGCGCCCAAAGCGCCCTGGCCCAGTGCGAACACGCCATAAAGCAGCCCCACACCCACAGCCAGAACAGCAGACACCCCAAACGGAGCTAAAGCCGCCACAGCGGCGGCTTCGCGGGTGCCCCAGCCGCCCACACTGACAGGCAATGCAGCCATCAAAAATACTGGGGTAATCGCAAAGGTCCACACGACTAGCGGCAACTGAACACCCAGAGCAATAGCACCACAAGCCAGAGCAGCCGCAGAAAAAAGTTGCACCACCGCTGATGAAGCGGCCTGAACTAACAGCTGGAGCATAAAGTCAGGACTGCTGGCTGCCACGCGAATAGGATCCAGCCAAGTGCCAGGCAGCTTGAGCCAGCCATGGCGCAACCCCAGTAACAGCACGCAGGGAAACAGCACCCATAGCACAGTGATTGCCAGCAGCAAGGCGCTGAATACGGCCTCATTCATGTGCACCCACGCTGCCAAGGTAGGAGCGCAAGCGAACGCGCCAAAACCGCCAATGGCGCAAAGCATCCACAAGCCACTGATGCGATCCAGAATGACTGACAGATTGCTCGCTGCCTTAGCCTGCCCCGTTTTCTGGAGCGCGATTGCGCGATAGACATCGCCACCGACCACGGCACCGGGCAGTAGTACATTCAAGCCAATCGCCTGAAAATACCAGCGCATGCCAGATGCCACAGACATCTCTGCCCCAAGCCATTGCGCCATGGCACGCCAACGCCAAGCCGATACGACATTGGAAGAGATAGCAACCACAAAGCCCGTCAGCAGCCACCACGGGTTGGCTTGTTGCAGCTGCGCAAAAAGCTGCCGGGGGTTTGCAAAGTAAATGACTGCCCCCAGCAAAGCCGTGCCCATCAAGGCACGAACCAGCGCTTTACGCGTCTTGCTCACAATGCAGCAGGTTCTGCTTTGGTCGTTTTTTCTTCGAGCTTGTGCTCCACTACGCCATAGTCCTTGGCGTAGTACTGCAAGCCACTACCAGACTCGTAATAAATACGTGTCAGCAGCTCACCAATCAGGCCGGCGGCGATGAACTGCATACCCATCAACACCAACATGACCCCTACCATCAGCAGCGGGCGCCCGCCAATGGATTCGCCCATAAGCTTCTGTACCAGCAGCCACAGCAGAATGAAAACGCCGGGTGTTGCCATCCACAGCCCCATGCCACCAAAGGCGTGCAGGGGGCGCTGACGAAAGCGCATGAAGAAGACGATAAAGATCAGATCCAGAATCACACGGAAGGTGCGATCAATCCCGTACTTGGACACCCCATGGGTACGCGCATGATGGCGCACGGGAACTTCAGCAATACGAGCACCGGCATCGCGGGCCAGAGAGGGGATGAAGCGGTGCATCTCGCCATACAGGCGAATACGGTCAATGATCTCACGGCGATATGCTTTGAGGGCGCAGCCGTAATCATGCAACTGCACATTCGTGAGCTTGGAGATCAGGCGATTGGCCAACACCGATGGCAAGCGACGCGACAACGCCTTATCCTTACGGTTCTTGCGCCAGCCTGAAATCATGTCCAGATCAGGTTCATTTTCCAGACGCTCCAGCAGCAGCGGAATATCGCCGGGCTCGTTCTGTAAATCCGCATCTAGCGTCACCACATAGCGACCACGCACACGATCAAAGCCTGCTTGCAGGGCGCTGGACTGACCGTAGTTACGCACCAGACACACGACTCGCACCCAAGGGTTCTGCTCAGCCAGCTCGCGCAGACGCTTGGCACTCCCGTCCGTTGACCCATCGTCCACCGCGATCAGTTCATAGCTCAGCGGCTGGGTGCGCATGGCCTCGTCAATGCGGGCCACCAGATTGGGCAGATTATCGAACTCGTTATAAATAGGTACAACGATGGAGACCTCAGGACTGGAATCGTGCACAGACTTCATGTCAATGATTTTGAATAACAGTCACCTATACTAACTTAATGCCCTAGGTGCCATTTTCGCAAAACGCATTGCTTGACCTGCAAAGCCAATCGCAAAAGTTGGTGCACAAACTCCATAATTTGCTCACCTGCAAAAATCAATGGAATCAAGCTCTACGCCCTCTTTTTCCAAAGACTGGCAGCAAACACTTTATTCCAAGCCATGGGTATGGCTCGCGCTTATGGTCTGTGCGCATATCGTGTCGCGTATCACTATTTCTGCGGGCATGAAATGGGACGAGTCTGAACAAATTCTCTGGGCCCAGCACCTGCAGCTGGGCTACGGCTCCCAGCCGCCGCTCTATACATGGATGCAGTGGGCGATCTGTCAGCTCTTCGGCCCCTCAGTTCTGGCTCTGGCTTTACTCAAGCACTCGCTGATTGCACTGACCTACTGTCTGGCATGGCTGGCAGGCCGAAAAATCCTCACTGACAAAGGCGCATGGTGGGTTGCAGCAGGCCTGCTGCTGATGCCCCCCTTCGGCTGGGATTCCCTGCGTGACCAGACTCACACAGTAATGGTCACAGCCATGACCATGGGCCTGTGGTTCGCCGTACTGCGTCAAGTACAAAGACCGCAAGCAATCAATTTTGTATTGATTGGCCTGTTCTGCGGGCTGGGCATGCTCTCCAAATACAGCTACGCCATGCTGATCGGCGCCTTGTTTGTGGCATCGATGACGGTGGCGCAGGTTCGCTCGGCCATTTTTGCCAAAGGCTGGTGGCTGGCTCCGCTGGTAGGAGCACTGATCTTTGCACCCCATGCCTTGTGGCTAGCTTCGCACTGGGGAATGGCAACGGCCGAAACTGTACAGAAAATGTCCATCTCGACCGAGGCATCGCACCTCAACGGTCTGGGAAATCTGCTCAAGGCCTTGCTCTCTACCCTCGGCCTGTGGCTGGTTGCGGTATTAGTCAGCTATCGCTCCAAGCTCTGGACCCCTGCACCTCAAGCGACTGTCTTAGTGCCTTCACGCATCTGGGTCAAACCGCTGCTGCAGCGCTATCTGCTCATCGTTGCCGTTTGCCTGCTAGCCATGGTGATCACGGCTGATGTCACCGACTTCAAACAACGCTGGATGCTGCCACTAACCGCCATCGCCCCCATGGCCCTGTATGTGTGGCGCCCTGCTTTGCTGGAGTCAGGTGTGGGACGTATGTTCACCAACTTCGTCATTGTCTTTGCGCTGATCTTTCTGACCATGGCAACGTTACGCCCCTGGCAAGGCAGCCTCAAGAATGATCCTGATGAGCTGAACCACCCCGTCAAGGAACTGGCGCGGCAATTGCGCAGCGCTGGCTACACCGGCAATGGCGTGATCGTTGGCTCTGACCACATGATCGCCGCCATGCTGCATTCGCAATTCCCTCAAAGCTATGCACTTGGCTGCCCGGATGGCGCACAGCTGCAGCAATGCCTGTCTCAAGCCAAGGCTGACGCTGCTGACGGACTACTTCTGATTACCCGTGCCGACAAGCCGGTTCCCGGCTGGTGGGATGGAATCTTTACCACGCAGGCTAAAACCTCCCCTCAAACGCTGACCATTCGTTTCGAAAAAATGCCAGCCAGCGCAACGCCTGCGCAGTACCAATATCTCTGGATTGCCCCATGAATCGCGTTCTGATCACCGGCTGTGCCGGCTTTATCGGTATGCATTGCGCCAAGCGACTGCTTGAGCAAGGCGTGTCCGTCGTCGGCATCGACAACCTCAACAACTACTACGATGTGACGCTCAAGCACGCCCGCTTGGATGAGCTGCGCCACCATGTCAACTTCCGGTTTGTAGAGCTGGATGTTGCTGATCGCCAAGGCATGGCCGACCTGTTTACAGAAGTCACCCCCCGCAAGGTTCTCCACCTGGCTGCACAAGCTGGCGTACGCTACTCCATCGACCAGCCTGACGACTACACAGACTCCAATCTGCTGGGCTTTGGCAATATCTTGCAGGGCTGCCGCAAGCACAAGGTCGAGCATCTGGTCTATGCCAGCAGCTCCAGCGTCTATGGCGGCAATACCAAGATGCCGTTTTCCGAAAGCGATGCCGTGGATCACCCCATCAGCTACTACGCGGCCACCAAAAAGGCCAATGAGCTGATGGCTCACACCTATTCGCACCTGTACGGGATTCCCACCACAGGCCTGCGCTTTTTCACGGTCTATGGCCCTTGGGGCCGCCCTGACATGGCTTTGTTCAAATTCACCAAGGCCATTCTGGCGGGCGAGACCATTGATGTCTACGGTGACGGCAAGCTGGTGCGCGACTTCACCTATATCGACGACATCGTCGAAGGCATCATGCGTGTTCTGGACAAACCGGCCACTGCGGACGCCAGCTATGACAGCAAGCGGCCCAACCCCGGCACCAGCACTGCGCCATATCGCATCTTCAATATTGGCAACAACTCCCCCACCGTGCTGATGGACTACATCGCCGCACTGGAGGGTGCCCTGCAAACCACCGCCCACAAGCAAATGCTGCCTATTCAGCCCGGCGATATGCACAGTACATCGGCTGACACCCGTGCCCTGCAGTCCTGGATTGGCTTCTCACCGGCCATGCCCATCAATACCGGCGTGCAGCGTTTTGTGGACTGGTACCGCTCCTTTTATCGCGTATGAAAGTTACTGTTTTTGGTACCGGCTATGTAGGTCTCGTACAAGGAGCCGTGCTGGCCGATGTCGGTCATCAGGTTCTGTGCGTGGATGTGGATGAGAAAAAAGTCGCCGCCCTCAAGGCAGGACAGATCCCCATTCATGAACCAGGTCTGGATGCCCTGGTCATCAACAATCAGCAGCTCGGTCGCCTGCAGTTCACCACCAATGCCGCAGAAGGCGTGGCGCATAGTGAACTGATATTTCTGGCCGTGGGCACGCCACCCGATGAAGATGGCAGCGCTGACCTGCAATATGTGCTGACCGTGGCCCGCACCATTGCCCAATACATGGACGGCCCGCGCATCGTCATCAACAAATCAACCGTGCCCGTGGGCACTGCCGATAAGGTCACCGCCGTCATCGCTGAAGGCCTTGCGCAACGCGATGTGCCCTACACGTTTGATGTTGTTTCCAACCCCGAATTTCTCAAGGAAGGGGCTGCGGTGGGAGACTGCCAGCGCCCGGACCGCATCATCATTGGCACCAGCAACCCTGCATCTGAAGCCAAGCTGCGCGAGCTGTATGCACCTTTCAACCGCAATCACGACAAAATCGTGATGATGGATGTGAAGAGCGCTGAGCTGACCAAGTACGCAGCCAATGCCATGCTGGCGACCAAGATCAGTTTCATGAACGAGATCGCCAACCTGGCCGAGCGCCTGGGTGCCGATGTAGAAGCCGTACGCCGAGGCATTGGCAGCGATCCACGCATTGGCTACCACTTCATCTACCCCGGCGTGGGCTATGGCGGCAGCTGCTTTCCCAAGGATGTGAAAGCACTCATCCACACTGCCAAGGAAGTAGAGTTCGAGCCCCTGCTGCTCAACGCCGTAGAGGACCGCAACAAGGCCCAGCGCAACGTGCTGTTTGAGCGCATTAGCGCCTTCTACAACGGCGACCTCAAGGGAAAGACCATTGCCGTCTGGGGCCTGGCCTTCAAGCCCAACACCGATGACATGCGCGAAGCCCCCAGCCGTAACCTGCTGGAGTCGCTGTGGGCCGCAGGGGCCAAGGTTCAGGCTTATGACCCCGTGGCCATGAAGGAAGCACGCCGCATTTACGGCGAACGCGCCGACCTGCAACTGGTCGACAGCCCGCTCTCTGCCGTACAGGGAGCAGACTGCCTGACCATCGTGACGGAGTGGCAGATCTTCCGCGCACCTGACTTCAGCCTACTGGCACAGACTCTGACTGACAAGATGATCTTTGATGGCCGCAACCTGTTTGAGCCATCTTTGCCAGCCAGCCATGGCCTGGGCTATGTCTCCATTGGCCGCCCCGTGCAACTGCCGCGCTGAGAGCCTCCAGTAAAAAGCCCCTCAGGCCAAAACCTGCGGGGCTTTTTACTGGGCCATCCACTCAAACCAGCGGCAGCGAAATCACAAAGCTTGCGCCTTTACCGCCATCCTGTCGATCTTCACAGCGCACCGTGCCGCCGTGGCGCTCTGCAATCGAGCGTACCAACGACAGACCCAGACCCACGCCGCCAGATCGCTCACTGGCACCGGGCAAACGGTAAAACTTCTCGAAGATGCGCTCACGCTGCGCCTCGGGTACGCCAGGTCCGTGATCTGCGACACAAATCAGCGCCATATTGCCCTGCTTGGCGAGCGACAGCGTGATCTCACCAGCGCTGTAACGGCGGGCGTTTTCCAGCAGATTGCGCACTGCGCGGCGCAGCAGTTTGGCAATGCCTTGCACCTCCAGCGGGCCGTCCGCTTGCATGTCCAGATCCGCATCAATGCGCGCGCACTCCTCGGCGCAAAGGCCGATCAAATCGACGCACTCCACCGTCCCCACATCCACTTCGCTGGAGTCCAGTCGGCTGGCCAGCAAGATCTCATCGACCAGTTGATCCAGCTCGGTGATATTGCGCTGAATTTCGACCTTGGCACGAGCGCTGGCCGGGTCATTGCCCATGAACTCCAGTCCCATGCGGATACGCGTCAGCGGCGAGCGCAGCTCGTGCGAAGCGTTGGCCAGCAAGGACTTGTGCGATGTCATCAAAGTTTCGATGCGCTCGGCTGCCGCGTTGAATTGGTGAGCCAGATCCGCCACTTCATCATGGCCGAGCTCGGGCACGCGCACCGATAGGTCACCCTCACCAAAACGCTTCACGCCGCGCTGCAGGTTTTCAAGGCGCTTGAGCAAGCGGCGAATGATAGGGAACACGCCCACGATCACGGCAACGCCCACCAGCCCCAGCATCCATAAAAAGCCAAAGGGCGGGCGCAGCCAGAACGCGACCGCACCATCACGCGGTGGCGGGCGGCCGTCGCGCCATTCGCGTGGGGCCATCCACAGCTCATAGGTTTGCCCATCTTTGGCGGCAATTTCAAAGCGCACGCCATCTACTGGCGAGCCGGAGATGCGATTGCCACGTCCTTCAATCAGCACATCACCATCAGGGCCACGCACCGCCATTTCACGTGATGGAGCCGCAGCACTGTTTTGCACACGCTGCTCTTCGGCGATATTCCAGGCCCATGCCACGCATAGCGTCAGCACGGCCACCCCGATCACAACGGCCAGCCAGATGCGCAGGTACAGGCGCTGAGAGAAAACATGCAGCAGCTTCATTGGGACATTTCCATCATCACGGGCACCGAAAATCAATCCTGCTGTTTAGCGAAGACATAGCCCACACCGCGCACCGTCAGAATGCGTTTGGGGGCCTTGGGGTCCGCTTCAATCGCGGCACGAATGCGCCCCATGTGCACGTCGATGGAGCGGTCAAAGGCTTCCAGCTCACGGCCGCGCACGGCTTCCATGATCTGGTCACGCGTCAGCACGCGGCCTGCGCGTTCGGCCAGCGCTACCAGCAGGTCGAACTGGTAGGAGGTGAGGTCGGCCACCTGCTCACCGACGGCAACAGTACGTGCATCGCGGTCAATTTCAAGGGCGCCAAAGCGCATGACAGCGGTCGATGGTGCGGCCTGACTTTCGCTTCCTTTGCGGCGCAAGATGGCGCGAATGCGGGCCAGCAGCTCGCGCGGCTCAAAGGGTTTGGGCAGGTAGTCATCAGCGCCAAGTTCCAGGCCGATGATGCGGTCCATGGGGTCGCCCTTGGCGGTCAGCATCAGTACGGGAACCTGAGCGGCTGCGCCGGGCATGGAACGGATGCGGCGACAAACTTCGAGGCCGTCCATGTCAGGCAGCATCAGATCCAGAATCACCAGATCCGGCTGCTCCGTCGACCCGCCATCTGCTGGCTGCAGCTGGTCCAGACCGCTTTTGCCGTCGGCCTTATGGGTCACTTCCAGGCCGTTATTGCCTAGATAGTCGCTCACCATTTGCGCCAGGCGAACGTCGTCCTCAATCATCAGAAGTTGGTGCGTGCTCATAGGGGGCAGTGTAGTCATGCTCGCGCCTTAATTTTTCTTCAAGGCCCCATGCTGCAACACGCAGGTGATCTGCTCTTGTCTGGCGCGTAAAGTTGGGTAAACCGCCTTTGCGCCACAAAAACAATAGCTATCAGCGCTTATTCATCAAGCGCTAGAGCCCATTTTTACCCTGGATGCCAGATAGATCAGCAGCAGCACAGGGAATCCCATCAGCGCCGTGGTGTGGAAGAACGCCTCGTAACCAAAAGCATCGACAAACACGCCAGAGTAGCCAGCCAGCCACTTGGGCGCCAACAGCATCATGGAGCTGAACAGCGCGTATTGCGTAGCCGAGTACTGCACATTGGTCAGGCCCGAGAGATAAGCGATGAAGGCCGCCGAGGCAATACCACCCGCCAGGTTGTCTGCACTGACCACCCAGACCAGTGCCGATACATC
>NZ_JAVXSJ010000053.1:0-11234 GCF_036643215.1 Comamonas sp.
GCGGCACCAAGGTGATGGGCCAGCCCTACAAGCCGCCCTCTTTCTTGCTGCCCACCAGCTGGCAAGAGCTGGTGGCCTTTGGCGAACAGATTCAACAAATCACGCTGCACACAGCCAATGACTGTGTGCCGCCGATTCCCTCTGGCTTTCCGCTGCCCGGCACGCTGGCCCCGGCCTATGTGCACTTTTTGCGCGTGCACAGCCATGGCGATGCGCGGTTTTGCCTGTCAGAGCTGTATCTGGAGCAAGAGCTTTACCCCAAATTGCAAGAGCAGCTGGAGCGCGCCACGCTGGCGCAGGCGCTGGGCAATGACTCCGGCCATATCGCCACGGCCCGCCAGTACCTGAGCGTGGCCCCTGCCGACGAACTGATTGCCGAGCATCTTGGCGTACCGCTGGGAACGCCGCTAATGCAGGCTCTGCGCTGGGCCTGCAACCCGCAAGGACTGATCGTCTACTGGGCCAAGGTGCGCTTTATCAGCCAGTACGTGCACATGGAAATGGACTTGCTCAAATGATCGCCGCCTCGCACAAACCCCACAACGGCCGCGTGGCATGGATCACCGGTTCTACCAGCGGCATTGGCTGGGCCACTGCCAAGCAACTGGCCAGCGAAGGCGCAGCCATTGCCCTGCACGGCAGCAAAGCCGCATCCGCCAGCACCGATGCACAGCTGGCCGAGTTGCAAACCATGGGCGTAGCCGCGCGTTACTACGCGCTGGATCTGGCTGATGGCGAGGCCATTGCCCCCCTGGCCCGCCGCATTGCGGCCGAGCTGGGCGAGATAGACATTCTGGTCAACAACGCCGGTATGCAGCATGTGCAATCGGTGCTGCAATTTCCACAAGAAAAGTGGAATGCCATGCTGGCCGTGAACCTGTCTGCCCCCTTCCACACCATTCAGGCCTGCGCGCCCGCCATGCTGGCACGCGGCTGGGGGCGCATCGTCAATATGGCGTCCGTCAGCGCACTGGTCGGAGTGGCCAACAAACCTGCCTATGTGGCCAGCAAGCACGGGCTGCTGGGTCTGACCAAATCCGTGGCACTGGAGCTGGCCACCACACCTGTGACCTGCAACGCCATCTGCCCCGGCTGGGTGTTGACGCCGCTGGTGCAGGCGCAGGTTGATGCGCTGGCGCTGCGCGAAGGACTGGACGAGCCCGCTGCCCGTGCCCGGTTGCTGGGAGCCAAGCAACCATCGCAAGCCTTTGTGACCGTCGAGCAAATCGCCGCACTGACCAGTTTTCTGGCCAGCGACAACGCCGCCCAGGTGCGCGGCGCGCAGTGGAATATGGACGGCGGCTTTACCGCCGCCTGAGCATAGAACTATCAAATCAATAGCTACCTGCGCTCATCAGATAAGCACCACAAGCCAATTTCATTAAAACGATCAAGGAGACACGATGACTTTGAACGAAACACATGACGCAGGTCTGCAAAGCTGGGTGGCCAGCGCCAACACCGGCAAGAGCGACTTTCCCATTCAGAACCTGCCCTTCGCAGTCTTTCGCTGCAAGGGCAGCAGTGACGGCTTTCGCGGCGGTGTCGCCATTGGCGATCAGGTGCTGGATATGGTCGCAGTACGGAGTGCCAAGATTCTGAGCAGCGATGTCCAGGCCCAGGTCGAAGCGGCAGCGCAAAGCCAGCTCAACACGTTGATGGGCATGACCCATACGCAATGGTCGGCCTTGCGTCTGGCGCTATCGCGCGCACTGCGTGCTGGTGCCGCCGAAGAAGCCGCACTCAAGGGTTGCCTCGTGCCACAGGCTGATGTGGAATATGCCGTGCCCGCGCAGATCGGCGATTACACCGACTTCTACACCTCCGTCCATCACGCAACCAACGTGGGCAAGCTGTTTCGCCCCACCAACCCGTTGATGGAAAACTACAAGTGGGTGCCAATCGGCTACCACGGTCGCGCCTCCAGCATCCGCATCTCGGGCGTGGACTTCAAGCGCCCCAACGGCCAGATCAAGGCTCCAGATGCAGACCCCGTGCTCAAGCCCTGTAATCGTCTGGACTACGAGCTGGAGATGGGCATTTACGCAGGTTCCGCCAATGCCTGGGGCAATGCCATCGGCATGGACGATGCCGAGAACCATATCTTTGGCCTGTGCCTGCTCAACGACTGGTCGGCCCGCGATGTGCAGGCCTGGGAATACCAGCCGCTGGGCCCCTTCCTGGCCAAGAACTTTGCCACCAGCATCTCGCCCTGGATCGTGACGCTGGAAGCGCTGGCGCCCTACCGAACCGCCTTCACCCGCCCAGCCGAAGACCCACAGCCCCTGCCCTACCTCAGCTCTGAAGCCAACTCTCAGCACGGTGCGCTGGATGTGCAGCTCACCGTCGCCATCCAGACTGAGAAGATGCGTACCGAAGGCAAGCAAGCCGAGCAAATCACCCAGACCAGCTACCGCCACGCCTACTGGACCATGGCGCAGCTGATTGCCCATCACACCGTCAACGGCTGCGACCTGCAACCCGGCGACCTGATGGGTACGGGCACGCTGTCTGGCCCCACCATGGACCAAGCCGGTGCGCTGCTGGAAATTACCGAAGGCGGCAAGAACCCGCTGAGCCTGAGCAACGGCGAGACTCGCACCTTCTTGCTGGACGGCGATGCCGTGGTCTTCACCGGCTGGTGCGAAAAGCCCGGTGCGGCCCGTATCGGCTTTGGCGAAGTACGCGCCACGGTGCTGCCTGCACACAAGGCTTGATGGTGCATCAAGCCATCTCCCAAAAAACCGGCCTTGTGCCGGTTTTTTGCTGGGAATGCGCAATCAAGCCATTCGTAACGTCATGACACAATCAGGGCCATGCCTTCCGCTTCGGACACCCAAACGCCTGCGCCCGCCCCTGCTGCCAAACCACAGCGGCAAGAGCCTGTGCTCAGACAGATGCCTCGCTCTGGCGCCGGCCCCGGCTCTACGAGTCCAGCCAGCCCACTCCCCGCCTCCATCGCCGGGGCGTTTGCGGCAGCCGCTTACTCCATGCAAAACAGCCTGCAAAGCGATGAGCTGCCTGAGGAAGATGCAGGCCTGCTGCCCCAGCTCTACGCCAGCCGCATAGGCCCTCGCGCGCATGCCTATTACCTCGCCCAGTTCAAGCGCTTTGATGCGCTGGACCGCAGCCTGCCCAGCTGGAATATGGCCGCCGCCTTTTTCACCTTGGCCTGGTGCTGCCTGCGCGGCCTGTGGCTTGAAGCGGCCAAGTACCTTGCGGCCGTCACCGTCGTCGCGCTGATCTGGTGGATAGGCCTGCGCCCTGCGCTGCCCCATGCCATGGCACTGGGCCTTGGCGCTGCTCTCTGGCTGGTGGCAATGGCCATTCCCGGTCTGCTGGCCAACGGCTGGTACTGGCGAAAAATCAAGGCCGAAACGCTGCAGGCCATTACCGCCGCACCCAACATGGCACAAGCCCATGCTGCGCTGCAAGCGCAGGCCAGCCCCACCCAAAACAAGATTGCTGCCCTGCTGGTGCTGGCCCTGCCCGTTGCTGCCATTGCTGGGGCCAGTCTGGCTTTGCTGCCATCTCGCAGCGCGCCACCTGCAATTGCTGAAAAACCGGTGGTTCAGCCTGTTGCTGAGCCTGCTGTGCCTACTCCAGTTGCTTCGGTCGCTGCGCCAGTGATTGAGCCCAGTGCGCCAGCTCCAGCGGCTGAATCAATTTCCGAACCCGTTACTGCGCCTGAGCCCGCCCCAATCGCTGCGCCTGCAATCGCTGCGCCGGTTAAAGCTACGACGCCAGCGACCGCAAAAGCTGAGGCCCCCGAAAGCAGTTCCAAAACAACACTCGCCAAGCCTCAGAAAGCGGATGCAGCGCCCACGCCAGCAAACACAAGCACAAGCACAAGCACAAGCACAACGGCAACCGACCTGATTCCCGGCAAGTTCTATCTGAATGTGGGCGTGTATTCCGAAGCCGCCAATGCCGACAAGGTGCTGGCCCAGCTGCAAAAGTCCAAACTGCCTGCGCTGTCGCAAAAAATGACCAGCAACAAGGGCGAGGTCACCCGCCTGCGCAGCGGACCATTTGAAAGCCGCAAGCGCGCTGAAAGAGCCGTCCGCAAGTTGCAGGCCGCCAATATCGAAGCCACGATTTTTCAGCCCGCAGACAAGACCGCCAAGCCCTAATCAGCACCGGCAACAAAATAGAGTCAAATCTGCCTCTGGCGCTTGATACAAAAGCGCATGCAGCTATTAATTTTGCGCATTGCTTGGTTTCACCCGCTTGCATATTCGCAAGCCGTCTGACACTGAAACCGCCAGCTAGCGCGCTATGGTGTGGGGCATGACTCCCCGCACATTCACCATGCACGCATCCCATCGCACCCTCACCGGTCTGGCGACCGCCACTCTTGCTTTGCTGATCGCAGGCTGCGCCAGCAACGGCACCGTGCCTTCAGCCAGCACACCGGCCCAGCCCGCGCGTCAGTTGCAGGTTTGCAATGCGCAGCCGGTGCAGATGTTTATCGGGCACAACACCGTGGCATCGACGCTGGAGAACATTCGCCAGAAGTCCGGTGCTTATCAACTACGCGTGCTGCGCGAGAACCAGCCCGCCACCATGGATTACAACCAGGAGCGCCTGAACGTGATCACCAACGACGCGGGCAAGATCATCGCCCTGCGCTGCGGCTAAACATGGCAGCTGGACTTTTACAGGAACATTTCCTGTAAATCATTCAGAAAATCAAACCCGCGCTCGGTGGGCACCACGCGCCCCATGTCGCGGGTAATCAAACCCTTGGCCTGCGCCGCATCCAGCCCCTTGGCAATGGATGACATGGGCAGGCCGGTGCGCTCCATGAACTCCTGCAGCGCAAAGCCGCCGCGCAAACGCAGCGCATTGAGCATGTACTCAAACGGCAGATCGGCACGCTTGACCTCATGGTCCTGCGCCAGCGGCGTGCCGGCCAGTGCCATGTCCATATAGCGATTAGGATCACGAAATCGCACCTGCCGCACGATGCGGTGCGCAAAACTCAGCTTGCTGTGCGCGCCCGCACCAATACCCAGATAGTCGCCAAACTGCCAATAGTTGCTGTTGTGAAAGCACTGATGGCCGGGCTTGGCATAGGCCGAGACTTCATAGCGACTCATACCCGCCTTACTGGTGCTGGCCGTAATCAGGTCCAGCATTTCGTAAGCCGTATCGTCCTCAGGGATCACCGGCGGGTACTTGGCGAAGTAGGTATTGGGCTCAATGGTCAGGTGATAAATCGACAGATGCGGCGGCGCAAACGAGAGCGCCATATCCACATCGCGCTGCAGATCTGCCTTGGACTGGCCGGGCAACGCATACATGAGGTCGATATTGAAGGTCTCGAAATTGTCCGCCGCCTCGCGCACGGCTGCCTTGGCCTGAGCGGCATCATGCACACGGCCCACAGCCTGCAAAAATCGGTCATCAAAGCTCTGCACGCCAATCGACAGGCGGTTCACACCCGCCGCACGGAAAGCCTTGAAGCGGTCTTTCTCAAACGTGCCGGGATTGGCTTCCATGGTGATTTCGCAGTCCGGCTCCATGCGCAGACGGGCACGCAGACCGGCGATCAGCTTATCGATGGACTCTGGCGAAAACAGACTGGGCGTGCCGCCGCCCATGAAGACACTGTGCACCGTGCGCCCCCAGATCAGCGGTAGCGCGCTTTCCAGGTCGGCCATCAGGGCATCGATATAGCGATCTTCTGGCAGCGCATCGCTCTTGGCCCAGCCATGCGAGTTGAAATCGCAGTAAGGGCATTTTTTCAGGCACCAGGGCAGGTGCACATACAGCGACAGCGGCGGCAGGCTGCCCAGCTGCAGCGTGCCCGGACGCATGTAATGCTGAATATCGCGCTGAACTGCGGCTTCGGCAGTCTCGGAAGACTGAGGCTGAATGGGGATCATGGGAAAGTACTTTTTCTAGCTCAGCAAAAAACCGATACCGCTAAAACTAGCACAGCCCCTAGCCAGAGATGCCGAGCAAGGGCCGCCCCGCAGCGAGGGCATCGTCTCCCCTCCCGCGCAGCGAGAGAGGGGAAAGGCGCAAAGCGCCTCAGGGGGAGACATTGGTCACAACCAGCATTCCCTGACCATCGCCAGCATCTTCTGCGAAGAGCGTCCACGGTGGCTGTGCGCGTGCTTGACCTCGGGGGTCATCTCGGCAAAGGTCATGCCAAGTTCGGGAATGAGCAGCACCGGGTCAAAGCCAAAACCGTTGCTGCCGCGACGCTCGGTGGTGAGCATCGCTTGCACGCGGCCTACGGCTATCAGGGGCTCGGGGTCCTTGGGATTGCGCACGCCCACCAGAGTGCTGACCATGGCCGCGCGCCGGTTGTCCACGCCCTGCATCTGCTCCAGCAGCGCGCGCACATTGTTGTCATCGCTTTTTTCGTAGCCGAACTGGGTGCAGTAATACGCCGTATCCACACCGGGCAGGCCCCCGAAATGATCAACGCACATGCCCGCATCATCAGCAATGGCAGGCAGACCGGTCTTTTCGGCCGCAAAGCGGGCCTTGGACAGCGCGTTTTCAACAAACGTGCCATAGGGCTCGGGGGCTTCGCCCTCGAACAGATCACCTTGGCTAATCAGCTCTACACCCAGCGGGGCGAACATGGCCTGCAACTCGACGAGCTTGCCGCGGTTGTTGGATGCCAGCACAATTTTCATGATAAAAATCCAGACAAGCGCTTGTGGCGCTTGCGCAATCAGCTATTGATTCAGTAGTAAGCCAAAGCCCGGCACTGCGGGCTTACCCATTCAGGTCTTGGCTTTTTGGCGCTCTGCCGAGCGGCGTATGGCTTCATTGATTTCGGCAATCGATCGCTCGATGGCCTCGTCGTCCAGCTCATCCTCGCTCTCATCGATCGGCCCGGCCTGTATCGTGGACTCGAAGCCCTGATCTTCCATCTCCAGCGTGGAGATAGAGGATGGCTCGAAATTATTGGGCGTTTCCCATACCAGTGCCAGCACGGTGACATTGTCACTGCTGTCGCCAGCGCGCTTGAGCGCTGTATCGACCAGCATGGGCACAAAGTGCGCCACGGCCTTGCCATGCATGAGCTTGAGAATTTCCGAATTGGAAAGACTGCCCCAGAGTCCGTCAGAGCACAGCATGACCTGATCGCCCTCTTCCAGCCGCTTGGTCTCGCTCACATCAAAAATAGGCTTGGAAGGCGAGCCCAGACAGGTGAACAAAACATTGCGATTGGACGGCGTGAGCACACCCGAGACCTTGCGCATCTCACTATAGGAATGGTCGCGCGTGCGCTCGACCAGTTGCCCATCGCGCGCCCAGTACAGACGCGAATCGCCGCAGTGAATCCAGGTGATCTTGCCTTCTTGCAACACGGCCGCGACCAGCGTGGTGCGCGGCGTATCCATCATGCCCTTGGCACCGGCGTAACGCAGAATCTGCCGATGGGCCAGCAGCAAAGCCTCTTCCAGAAAAAGTCTGGGGTCGGCCAGCAAAGGCTTGGCTTTTTGCTGAAAGTGCAGCGACACGACCTGCAGTGCAATCTGCGCAGCGATCTCGCCATCTGGGTGCCCGCCCATGCCGTCAGCCAGCACAAACAAAGCCGCCTCTCTCGTATAGCAGTAGCCCATGCGATCTTCATTGAGGGCACGGCCCCCGCGGCGACTGAGCTGGAATACGGAAAATTTCATGGTTTGCGATTGCTGTTGTCGGCCTCCGCTCCGCGATCGGAGCTCCCAATCTTCTGCAAATTCTTCTTGGCGTCGTGCACCATGTTGTCAAACTGCATGCGCATACGCTCTTGCACGCTGAGCTTGGTGTAGCGGCGCTCGCCCTCACGGCTCAGCTCTTTTTGCAGCGCAAACACCGACTGCGGACGCGAGAGCGGGTCCATGGCCATGCACCACTCCACCACCTCAATCAGATTGTCCGAGTACACGCCGCGCAGCTTGTTCAGGGCCAGAGCCAGACGGTCTTTGTCCTGGCGCTGCGGCGCTTCATTGGGAGGAATCCCTTGCATGCACGCATAAATGCAGGCTCCAATGGCGTAAATGTCTGTCCAAGGCCCCAACTGCGAATCGCGGCGGTACATCTCGGGCGCGGCAAAGCCGGGCGTGTACATGGGGCGAATGAAGTTGCCTTCTTTGGATAGCACTTCACGCGCTGCACCAAAGTCGATCAGCACGGCCTTGTCGTCATTGGTGATGAAGATATTCGCGGGCTTGATGTCCAGGTGCAGCATCTTGTGCTGGTGCACGATGCGCAAGCCGCGCAGCACTTCATCAAACAAAGAGCGAATGGTCGACTCTCTGAACACCTTGTCGGCTTTGATCTCCCGCGCCGTGACAATGAATTCCTGAAGGGTGGCCCCTTCCAGATAATTCATCACCATGTAGACGGTTTCGTTTTCGCGGAAAAAATTCAGCACGCTCACCACGGAGGCGTGCGAAATCTGAGCGAGAGAACGCCCTTCCTCAAAAAAGCTCTTAAGCCCGAGGCGATACAGGGACAACTTCTCTGGCGCAACAACCGGCTGAAGCTCATTGAGCGCACGAGTGGCGAGCGAGGCCGGCAGGTATTCCTTGATTGCTACTTGCTGGCCATCTGCATCCAGAGCCAAGTAAACAATCCCGAACCCCCCCGAAGAAATCCTGCGCACTACCCGATAACCGCCTATTGTGCTGCCCGACGGTAAAGAGGCTGGCTTGGTTTTTGTAGACATTTTTTACCGGTAAACCTCAAGGATGATTCGAAACCCGGATAATCGGGTAATTGCAAGCATCCATCAAAAGTCCAATGCCAGTTTACAGCATGACCGGATACGCCAGTGCACAGCACAGCGCATCCGTTGAGGGTGGTCAAGAGTCCCAGTCCAATAGTCGACTGGGCCTTGAGATCCGAGCGGTCAATAGTCGCTTTCTGGATTTGTCCTTCCGCCTTCCCGACGAACTGCGCGCCCTTGAACCGGCCCTGCGCACCTTGCTCACCGCGCGGCTCAAGCGCGGCAAGGTGGAAGTGCGCGCCGCCATCGACGTCTCCAGCAACCAATCCCTGTCCATCCCCGCCGCAGCCCAGCTGCAGCGACTGGTAACCCTGCAGGATTCCGTTCAGGCCTGGCTGCCCAAGGCACGAGACCTCTCCGTCGCCGATGTGCTGCGCCTTTGCAGCGGCACCAGCACGGCCTCCACGGACTGGAACGAAATCGTCCCTCCACTGGCTGAACAAGCCATCACCGATCTGCTGGCCGCCCGCGCCCGCGAAGGTGAACGTCTTGCAGGCATGCTGCTCGGCCATATCAAGCAACTGAGCGAACTGGCTAAATCAGCTGTGCCGCTGGTGCCTCTGCTGGTTGAGCAACAACGCCAGAAGTTTCTGGAGCGCTGGAAAGATGCCATGGCTCTGGGCGACGGCGCTGTCGCACCTGAAGCCGCTCAGGACCGCGCCTTGTCTGAAGCCACGGCCTTTGCCATCCGCATCGACGTAGCCGAAGAAGTGACGCGCCTGGGTTCGCACCTGGACGAGATCGAACGTCTGCTGAAAAAAGGTGGCGAAATTGGCAAGCGTCTGGACTTCCTGATTCAGGAACTCCATCGCGAAGCCAATACGCTGGGCTCCAAATCTGCCACGCTGGAGCTGACCCGCATCAGCGTGGACATGAAGGTGCTGATCGAGCAAATGCGCGAACAAGTGCAGAACATCGAGTAAGCAATCCCTGGGCGTATCCACCCCATACGCCGAAATTCATGCCCCAAGTCATGCCCCAAGCCATGGAACATCCCGGAAATCTATTTGTCGTGTCGGCCCCAAGCGGCGCCGGCAAATCCTCTCTGGTACGCGCGCTGCGTGAATTCGATGCGCGCGTCTACCCATCCGTCTCCCACACCACGCGTGCACCGCGTGGCCAGGAAAAGCACGGTCGCGAGTACTACTTCGTCTCTGACGCTGAATTTGACGCCATGGCCGCCAACAACGGCTTCGTCGAATGGGCCAATGTGCACAGCCGCCGCTATGGCACGGCCAAGAAGTCTCTGGAAGAGCGCATTCAGGGCGGCACCGATGTGCTGCTCGAAATCGACTACCAGGGCGCACTGCAGGTCAAGAACGCATTTCCCAATGCTGTTCTGATCTTCATCCTGCCCCCCAGCTGGGATGAGTTGCGCGCACGCCTTGAAAACCGTGGCGAAGACGCTCCTGAAGTGATCGAGCTGCGCCTGAAAAATGCGGCGGAGGAAATGGCGCAAGTCGCCGAATTCGACTTCGTTATAATCAACGAACTGTTTGAGAGTGCGCTCTTTGATCTGAAAACGATCATTCACGCGCAACGCCTCAAATATGCGGCCCAGCGGCGCCTTCGCGCCGATACTTTCGAGTCGCTCAACATCCCTGAATCTAACTGACCGTTCCCGGAGTACCTGATGGCACGCATTACTGTTGAAGATAGCCTGGAGCAAATCCCCAACCGCTTCCAGCTCGTTTTGGCCGCGACTTACCGCGCCCGCATGCTCAACCAAGGCCACACGCCCAAAGTTGAAGCCAAGAACAAAGCTGGCGTTACCGCTCTGCGCGAAATCGCAGAAGGCAAGGTTGGTCTGGAAATGCTGAAGAAGGTGCCAGGCTAAGCTGTTGCAATGCAGCACCACAATTCACAATTAAGCACCGCTCGTCGGTGCTTTTTTGTGCCTATAAGATTGTGCACTGCACTTGCAAGCTACATTTAAGCAATATGACAGCGGCCCAGAACTCGACGATAGCTCCCTCCTCTTCGGCACCAGCCAAGCCTTTGCGCATGTCTGCCGAGCAAGCTGCGCGCGTGTCTGCTGCTGCTTTTGAAGGTTTGATGGAGCATCTCGGCTATCTGGATGCCGACAGCGCAGACCGCGTACGTCAGGCCTACCTCTATGCTGACAATGCACATGCGGACCAATGGCGCAGCAGTGGGGACCCATATATCACCCACCCCATCGCGGTCACGGGTATCTGCGCCAACTGGAAACTCGATGCCCCCGCCCTCATGGCGGCCCTGCTCCATGACTCCATGGAAGACTGCGGCATTACCAAAGACGATCTGAATGAGCGCTTTGGCGAAGATGTAGCCGAGCTGGTTGATGGGCTGACCAAGCTGGACAAGCTGCAGTTCAACACTCGCGAAGAAAACCAGGCCGAGTCCTTCCGCAAAATGCTGCTGGCCATGGCCCGCGATGTGCGCGTCATCCTCATTAAGCTGGCAGACCGCACCCACAATATGCGCACCATGAGCGACATGCCGCGCAGCA
>NZ_JAVXSJ010000054.1:0-9298 GCF_036643215.1 Comamonas sp.
CTACGCCCGGGTCAGGGGACACTCGACTTCAAATTGATTTGTGCAACAACGCCGCTGGACGGTGCTTAACACCAAGACAAGCGACCAGCATAGCCGAATGACAGCTCCTGGCCGGTTGCTGCTATCTCAGTTCGACCCATTGCCGTCATCCGAGTTTTGACGACTGATGCCTGGTATGCAGCGCAAGCAGTCGGCCCACAAGGTAGACTTCGAAAACCATGAGCCTTCAACCAAGTCTGAAAACCGCCGCCGTAGCAGGCGCTTGGCTAGCACTTTGGGCTGTGCCGTTTGAACGCTGGATGGACAAGCAGCACGCGCTTGGCGAGTTGCAGAGCAATCTCCTGTTCCTGGCTTTTGCGCTCGTGTTTTTCTTGCTCCCGGGCTACTTTCTCGTTCTAGGCCGCCAAGCGCCCTTCGCGCGGGATTGGATGTTTGACCACGAAGAACGTGGTCGCTATGCCGTCGTTGCCAAGCGTATGTTCGCTTGGTTCCTATCCGGAGGAGTCGTGATGGCAATCTGGTCAGCAATCTTGCCTAGCTCTCCCTAGCGCGAACTGGATTCCCGCTTTCAGCCTGAAGTTGCCGCCTAAGACGATGCAGTGGCCGACCGCTTATGGCCGGTTGCGGCTGTCTTAGTTCGACCCGAAGCGGCCTATGGGCATGACTGTGACTCCTTAACCCTTTTGCCTAATCAAGAGCATTCACAGATTTTTCGATACATACCCTTTGCCGACATTGGGTAGTTCTTGTCGTCTACCAAATTTCCTGCCCTCGGTAGGCACTGTTGCCTGCATTCTTTAGTTGCGTCTCTGGGAGCTGGAAGGACGTACCCCAGAAGGTATGTCCCACCTATGAGCGATCCAAAAACTATAAAAACCACCCACCCAGGTGTTAGCAAGCTCGAAAGTTTCTTTAATCTATTGAAGTAGTTCTTCATAAGTCAGTTGATGTTTATATGGAACTCGCAACAGCGTTAGAACATTTTCCTAAAAACTCATGCGACTGCTCCTGGCCGACAACAGTCGGCCAGCTCGTCTTAAAACAGTCCCGCAGGCTCGTCACTTCTCGCCCAGTTGTAAATCACCAACTCGCCCCGCTCCACCCGATTGGCTCCACCGCCGACCGTGTAATCCAGTTTTAAAGCCTCCATCTCGAAGTCTTTAAAGCATTCCCGGATGGCGGGATGGTCGTTGATGCTGACTACAGCTTTGCCTTTGATTGCTTTGAGCTTCTGGGCCATCAGTTCGTACTGCTCCCACTCAAACGGCACGCCATAGCCTTCCGTCTCCCAGTAAGGTGGGTCCAGGTAGAACAGCGTGTGCTGCCGGTCGTAGCGGTCAATGCATTTAGCCCAGTCCAGTTGCTCGATATAAGTGCCGCCCGCCATGCGCAGGTGAGCTGCCGAGAGGTTTTCTTCGATGCGCAGCAGGTTGATGGCGGGTGCGGTGGTGGCTGTACCAAAGGTCTGGCCAGCCACCTTCCCGCCAAAGCTTTGCTGCTGCAGGTAGAAGAATCTGGCCGCCCGCTGGATGTCCGTCAGGGTCTCGGGGCGGGTCTCCTGCAGCCATTTAAAGACCTGCCTGCTGGTCAAGGCCCATTTAAATTGCCTTACGAACTCTTCCAGATGGTGAGTGACCACTCTGTAGAGGTTGACCAGGTCGCCGTTGACGTCATTGAGGACTTCCACCTCTGCCGGGTGGCGGGCAAAGAAGACCGCTGCACCACCGGCAAAGACCTCCACGTAGCAGCTATGGGCTGGAAAGCGTTTCAGGAGCAGATCGACCAGACGGCGTTTGCCTCCGATCCAGGGGACGATTGGGTTTGTCATAAGTTTCAGCTGTCGGCCCTCGGTGGGGCTCTGGTGTGGGCCCATTCGGTACCAAAGCGGCCAAACTGTCCTGCAGGCCCCAAATCGCCCACAAACCCGCGCCAACATTAGCGGTCCTAAAATTTCCCAGTCCACACCCCTGTGCCAAAGCGATCACTCTCCCACTCGTTCGCATGGCTTGCCAAACCTTCCCCACCCAGAGTACTGCGCCTGCCGCCATGACACCTGACCAATATCTTTCGCATTTGCGCGCTGTGTATGCGGCATACGATCTGCCCATGCTGCCTCTGCCCCCTGCTTCAGAGCAGGATCTGCAGACGCTGAGCCAGGAGATCGGCCCGATCGACAGCGACCTTGCCGCCCTCTGGAAAATCACTGCAGGCAGCAGCGCAGACAGTGCCCAGCCCCTGTTTCAGCGGCCGGGTTTTGTCGATGCACTGGAGTTGCTCACGCCCCGGCAGGCCCTTGGGGAAGCCCAAAGCATGGCGCAGCGCGCCCAGCGTATGTGGGACAAGGCTGGCCCGGCATCGCAAGACCCTCGTTTGACGGGCCGCTGGTGGCACAGGGGCTGGCAGCCGTTTGCCTGCTTTTACGGCGACATTGTTTTGCTAGTTGACCAAGCCCCCGGCATCGAGGGCTTGCGCGGTCAAGTCATCGCCTATGTTCACGACCCCGATCAGATCTGCTGGATAGCGCCCAGCTTCAGCGCTTTTTTGCAGGCAAGCGCCGAGTCTATTGACGGTGACAGGCAGGAGTTTTTGGCTAGCCCGCTGGATGAGCAGGAATGAGCTGCGAGATCAGCGCTCTGACTCCGGCTGCAGGCAATAGCTGGACACCGTGGCGGAGTCCATGAAGGCTTCTTCAAAATAAACTCGCCGCGCCATCTCTTGCTCAGCGGCTCCCACTACCACCATCAGCGGCAGCAGGTGCTCCTCGCGCGGGTGGGCCATGCGGGCACCGGGCGCGGCGTGCCAGTCCGCCAGCCGCTGGCTGCGCTCTGCCGGTGTGACCTGCATCAGTGTCTCGGCCAGCCAGTCATCAAACAGTTTGGATGGAGCGCGCCCTATGGGGCCAAAGGTACGCATATTGTGATAACTGCTGCCGCTGCCAATGATGAGTACGCCCTCATCGCGCAGCGGTGCCAAGGCACGGCCCAGCGCCAGATGCTCTGCAGCATTCAGATCACTGCGCAGGCTGAGTTGCAGCACGGGCACATCGGCCTGCGGGTAGATGACTGCCATGGGCGCAAACATGCCGTGGTCGTAGCCACGCTGTGCATCTGCGCGGGCCTGAATGCCGCTGTGCGCCAGCAGTTGCAGCACGCGGCTGGCCAGTTCTGGCGCGCCGGGTGAGCGGTAATGCAGGCTGTAGGTATGCGGGGGAAAGCCGCCGTAGTCATAGAGCATGCCGGGCTGGGCCGCGCTTTGCACGGTGAAAACAGGTTCTTCCCAATGGGCCGAGATCAGCAGCACGGCACGCGGTGTGCGCCGCAACTGGCGCGGAATGTCGCGCAGGCCTGCCGCCATCTGGGCATGCCAGTCGCGCATCTCGGGCACCCAGGGCCAGGGGCCCGCACCGTGGCAGAGAAAGTACGCTGGAATGCGGTCATCGCTGTTCATGTGCACTGAAACGCTTGCACCTTCACTCATCACCACACCTCTGCACTGTTGATTCGAGTATCAAAAACATAGCTGTCTGCGCTTGATATGAATGGGCTAGCGCCTTAAATCATCATAAAAACCAGACAGCAGGCACAAAAAAACCTCCTTGCGGAGGTTCTGGCTTGGCCTGCAATCAGGTCTTGAGCTTTAAAGCCTCAGACCTGATGCCCTGCATTAAGCAGCGAAGTTGGCTTCAGCAAACTTCCAGTTCACCAGCTTTTCGAGGAAAGTCTCGACAAACTTGGGACGGGCGTTGCGGTAGTCGATGTAGTAAGCGTGTTCCCACACGTCCACAGTCAGCAGAGCCTTGTCGGCTGTGGTCAGGGGGGTGCCAGCGGCGCCCATATTGACGATGTCCACGGAGCCGTCAGCCTTCTTGACCAACCATGTCCAGCCGGAGCCGAAGTTGCCAACAGCCGAAGCCACGAAAGCCTTCTTGAACTCAGCGTAGGAGCCCCACTTCTTGTTGATCGCGTCAGCCAGAGCACCAGTAGGCTCTGCACCGCCGGCAGGAGCCATGCAGTTCCAGAAGAAGGTGTGGTTCCAGATCTGGGCAGCGTTGTTGTAGATGCCGCCGGAAGACGTCTTGACCACTTCTTCCAAGTCCATGTTCTCGAACTCGGTGCCCTTTTGCAGGTTGTTCAGGTTCACCACGTAAGCGTTGTGGTGCTTACCGTGGTGGAACTCCAGCGTTTCCTGACTGTAGTGGGGAGCCAGGGCGTCGATTGCATAAGGCAGAGAAGGCAGAGTGCGTTCCATGATGGTTTTCCTCGTGGTTGAAATTTTTTAGGACCGCCCGGCATCTGGATGCTGGCGTGGTGGCCGTTGTGCGGACCAGAACAGCTTGCACATTGCTGTACTACAGCCATCAAGTATTGCACTAACCGGGCCATTGTAGAAAGAACTGAACCGCCCGGCGCCGTTCATCAGGACTATTGCGGCAGCAAGAACTGGCGTTCGCTCACCGCCTACAGCGCGCCAGCCCTTGCTTTGCCGCGATTGCCTGCGCTTACAGCAAAAGAGTTCTGATGAAGAGCCCAGTGGCCATACAGGTATTTAGAGCTGCTGACACAACCCTTGATACGTTGTTGTTTCGCCTTATCGTACTTCTGTACTTCTGTACTGCCTGCGGCTTCGCGCCTCGTCTCAAACGCAAACCTCTGGCTTACTGGGTAGTGTTAGCAGCTCTTAGAGTCGACCTCAGAGCAGACGCGGCTGGGTAACGACCAGATCCACAGACCCATTCGACAACTGCGCCTTGAGCGCTGCCCCCGGCGGCGCCTGTCTGACCTGGGTCACAGGCTGGCCCTTCTCATCCGTCAGCAAGGCATAGCCGCGCTGCAGCACCAGGCGCGGGTCCAGCAGTTGCAGGCGCAGGTCCATGCGGTCGAGCTGAGTTTTTTTCTGCTCCAGACTGCGCTGCAAAATAATAGGCAAATTGGCTTGTAGCGATTGCTGGTTCTGCGCAAGGCGCTGCAATTTCAAGAGCATGGCGTGGCGCAGACGCTGGGCCTTCCTTGCCAGCTGTAGGTGGTTACGGCCCAATTGCTCGCTGGGTCGGCCCAGCCGCCCGGCTGCGAGATCAAGCCGCTGGGCCTGTCTGTCCAGCAGGCGCTGCATAGCGTTGTCCAGCCTGTCTTGCATCAAATCCAGCGTGCCCAGCCAGACCTCACGCGGCTGGGCCACCAGCTCTGCCGCCGCCGTGGGCGTGGGCGCGCGCAGGTCCGCGCAGAAGTCAGCAATGGTGAAATCTGTTTCGTGCCCTACCCCGCTGATCAGCGGCACCGGGCTTTGCGCAATGGTGCGCGCCACCTGCTCGTCGTTGAAGGCCCAAAGGTCTTCCAGCGAGCCCCCGCCGCGTACCAGCAAGATGGTGTCGATGACGGGTTGCTGCGCTTTATTAAGGGTCAAATCACCCTCTAGCGCTTGTCCTGCCTGCGCTAGCTGATACATTTTTAATAGCGCCTGCACAATGGATTGAGGCGCCTGCACGCCCTGCACCAGCGCTGGCGCAATCACCACCGGAATATGCGGCACACGGCGGCGCAGCGCAGTCACCACATCGTGCAAGGCCGCTGCGCCCAGCGAGGTAACAACACCAATGCCGCTCGGCTGCGGTGCCAGCGGGCGCTTGCGGGCTTGATCAAACAGGCCTTCGCTCTCCAGCTGGGCCTTGAGGCGCAAAAACTGCTCGAACAAAGCGCCCTGCCCGGCGCGCTGCATGCCTTCCACCACCAGTTGCAGGTCGCCGCGCTGTTCATACACGCCCAGACGCCCCCGTACCTCGACCAGTTCACCATCGCGCGGCGAAAAGCCCACCTGCTCGGCGGCGCGGCGAAACATGGCGCAGCGAATCTGCCCACTGGCGTCTTTGAGGTTGAAGTAGCAATGCCCGCTGGCCGCGCGCGAGAAGCCGCTCAGCTCGCCGCGCACCGTGACCGGGTTGAAACGGGCCTGCAAAGCATCACCAATGGCGTGGCATAGCGCCCCAACATCCCACACACGCGGCGTGGCTGCTGGGCTTTGACTGTCAAACATTGAGTTCATGCGGTGTTAAAGAGCCTTTGTCTGGCCGAGATTCTCCACAGATACAGACATCCAGTCCTGAAGTGGAGCGGCACCCAGCATCCCAAAGAAAACGTACAAAACAGAAAGCAAGCCTTTGATTTTTAATGACTATTTAAATTCATCCAAGTGTCAAAATCGTAACAAATATTTATTACATCCTTGACTGCTCTTGCGCGTCATTAATAGATCACAAAGTTATCCACAGTTTTTTGTGATAGACGCGATGCGCTAGAGCAAGTTGCATTGTGCTGAGCTGGCGCAAACCACGTCATCAACGCCCGCATAAATACGGATCAGACCCGCACGGCTGTGGGTGATAATCGTCGACTGCATTTTCCGTATAAGACGAGGGAGAGAACGTTGCTGTCGATCATACAAGCCGCAGGATGGCCAATCTGGCCTTTGATTGCCTGCTCGATTCTGGCTTTGGCCCTGATTTTTGAGCGTTTCACCTCACTGAAGACCAGCAAGGTCGCACCTGCGAACCTGCTCAATGAAGCTATTACCGTATCCGCCAAGAGCCTGCCCAGCGCAGAAACTACAAAGCAGCTGGCCCAGAGCTCGGTTTTGGGTGAAGTGCTGGCCACCGGCCTGAACACGCTTCAGACCCACCCCGACAGCAGCGAAGAAGAGCTGCGCTCCGCCATGGAGGGCGCCGGCCGCGCCGCTGCCCACAAGCTGGAAAAATATCTGAGCGCCCTGGCCACCATCGCCTCGGCCGCACCGCTGCTGGGCCTGCTGGGCACCGTGATCGGCATGATCGAGATTTTTGGCTCCCAGCCCGGCGCAAGCTCTGGTTCAGGCAACCCGGCCCAGCTGGCGCATGGCATCTCGATTGCGCTGTACAACACCGCATTTGGCCTAATGGTGGCAATTCCCGCCCTCATTTTCTGGCGCTACTTCCGCGGCCGTGTAGATGGCTATCTGCTGGGCATGGAGCTGGCCTCTGAGCAGTTTGTGCGCCATCTGGCCCGCGTGAGCTCGGCCAAGTAAAGCGGACGCCCCCATGAACTTTCGTCCCCGCCACCGTGATGAGCCCGAGATCAATCTGATCCCCTTCATCGATGTGCTGCTGGTGGTGCTGATCTTTTTGATGCTGTCCACCACCTATAGCAAGTTCACCGAGCTGCAGCTGACCCTGCCCGTGGCCGATGCCGAGCAGCAGCGCGATCGCCCCAAGGAGATCATCGTTTCTGTGGCCAGCGATGGCCGCTACGCCGTCAACAAGCAGACCGTGAACGATCGCAGCGTCAACACCGTCGCAGCCGCCCTCTCTGGCGCTGCTTCTGCAGGCAAAGACAGCGTGGTCATCATCAGCGCCGACGCCAATGCGCCCCACCAGTCCGTGGTGACAGTCATGGAAGCAGCTCGCCACGCCGGCCTGTCGCAGATCACTTTTGCCACCCAGCCTTCCGGCGGATCAGGTGGTTCTCGCAGTACACACTGAGCATGGCTTGATGCCTGCATCAAAGAAAACGGGCCTTCTGGCCCGTTTTTTATTGCGCTGATACTGCTCAGATACGCATCACATACCAAGCGCCGTCAAATCCAGCTTGCCCTGCGCCACAGGCGGGCACCAGAAGTAGCAGCCAGTCAGAGGCCTGGAGAAGCCAAACAGCGCATCGCTGATGCCGTCATCCATGCCCAGCATGCGGCGCATCTGGGCTTCAAAGGCATCAAAGCTGCAGCCAAAGGCCGAGAACATCAGGCCGCTGTGATCCGCGCCTTGCGGGCTGACGCTCCACCAGGGCATTGAGCGGCGCACCAGAAAAGCCTCGGGCTCAAAACTCTCCTGTGCTGTACGTTTGACGTGGGCAGACTCAGGCGCATCGTCCAGCTCTTCGTTATCACTGCGGCGTCGGCCCACGGCGTGGTCTTGCTCATGCGCTGGCATGCGATCAAACACGGCGTAGTCATGCTGCCACTGCTGCAATGCCCAGAAGCTGCCACCATCCAGCCCAGCGCCCTGCTCTGCGGCAATGGCTGCGGCCACGGCGTCATCGTCCTCGGGGTTTTCTGTACCGTCTTCATAGCCCGTCAGATCTCGGCCATGGCCGTTGCCCGAGCGCTGGTGCACAAACGCATCCACCACATGGTGGAGCGTAAAGGCCGGTGCCAGCATCGCCGCCAACTTGGCCGTCAGCACAATCAAATCCCCACGCTGATCACCGCGCAGCCACAGGCACAGCGCCTGCGGCGTACTCGGCACTTCAAACTCAGGCCCCTTCAACTGCGGAAACTCATGCATCTGCGCAATGTGCTTATCCAGCGCCTGCAGCACTTGCTGACCCAGTCCCACCACTACCTGCTTGCTATCTATAGTGGCCTGCAATGTCTTGAGTGCGCCCTGCACCTGCGCACGCGCCCCAGACAAGGTGAAAAAAACATAGCGCCCCTGTTCAGGGAGAGACGCCAGAATGCCCGCTTGTGCTTTAGTCATGAAATTGCCGATTCAATAGATAGAAGACACATCAAAGTTTAGTGGCGAATGAAGTGCACCTCACCAAGCCTTGGGCAGAGCCTCAGAAATTGAAAAAATTACTCCACAAACGCAAAAAAGTCGAATCTTTCAAAAAACCGGTTTTTTACGCTGCTACAATTGCTTCATCAACGAAACAGGCGCGTAGCTCAGCTGGTTAGAGCACCACCTTGACATGGTGGGGGTCGTTGGTTCGAATCCAATCGCGCCTACCAAATTTAGCAAGCAAAACCAAGGCTTGCAACGAAAGTGCCCGCTAACAAGCGGGCATTTTTTTGTACGGAATACGGAAGAAGTACGGAAAACTTCTACAAACACACCCGTACAAAGCAGCACTTTTCAGCACAAAAAAGTGTTGTCAGCAACAGACGCTCCACCTCCTGCTCCACTCCCGCCACATCCACTCTGACACAAGCTTAGGCAAGCATTCCTGCAACTTCGCATAAGACGTTTCTTGCGATTTAGAGATAGCAGGCATGTAGCCTGAGTTTCGGCTTAAGGCTGGTTGCAGCCGCTGAGATTTGGCAGGCCTGTGACCGCTGCCGCCGATACCAGACGTTGGCCTGCTATCTGGCCAGACGTCCGCAGTGCGCCTCAAACCGGAAACTGGCTGGATCACAGTGCACCAGACAACCTGAACGGCAGCTCTCGTAAGCTGCGAACTGGTGCTGCCGACGGCGGATTCAACCGGTCGATGCAACACATTCGCTGAACATCTCAGCGGGGGTATGGAAGCCGAGCGTCTTGCGTGGCCTTTCATTC
>NZ_JAVXSJ010000055.1:0-9201 GCF_036643215.1 Comamonas sp.
CCCACGCTTATCGGCTGTATTTTTTTAAGGAACCGAGAATTCAAAACTGGCAGAGCCACTCTTGAATTTTGTTGCTTGCTGTGATCAGCGAAGCCTTGAATTTTAGCACAGTTTTTAGCATCTCAATCTCTTGATTTGCTTCGAGAAAACCAAGTGATCTCGTTCAGCGCAGCCTTGCATTGTACACAGAAATTTGAGCACTTTGCAACCCACACAAAGACAGCCGAAAAGAAGGCAGACAGGCCAAAGCCTGTCTGCCTTCTTTTTCTTACATGGACAGGGCTGCTGACTCCAAGGCATCGACAAACAGTGCTGCGACGTCACAGCCTGTCTGATCAAAGATCTCCTGGAAGCAGGTGGGGCTGGTCACATTGATCTCGGTGACGTTATGACCAATGACATCCAGACCAATAAGCAGCAAACCACGCTTGACCAGTTCTGCACCGATGAACTCTGCAATGGCCTTGTCTTGTTCAGCCAAGGGCTGGGCCACACCCTTGCCGCCTGCAGCCAAGTTACCGCGCACTTCATTGCCTTGCGGGATGCGAGCCAGGCAGAAGGGGACAGGCTTGCCGCCAATAATGAGGACTCGCTTGTCACCATGAACGATGTCGGGCAGGAATTTCTGCACCATGACACTGATTGCGCCGCCCTGATTCAGGGTTTCGATGATGCTGCCCAGGTTGCGGCCATCTTCACCCACGCGGAAGATCCCCATGCCGCCCATGCCATCAAGTGGCTTGAGGATGATGTCTTTGTGCGCTTCATGGAACGCACGGATGTCCTGAGCGCTGCGCGTGACCAAGGTGGGCGAGATGAACTGCGCAAATTCCATGATGGCGAGCTTCTCAGGGTGCTCGCGCAGGGCGCTGGGCTTGTTGAAGACTTTGGCGCCTTCACGCTCGGCTTGGCTAAGCATGTGCGTGGCGTAGAAAAACTCCGAATCAAAAGGAGGGTCCTTGCGCATGACGATGGCGTCAAAGTCAGCCAGGTTCACCGCTTTGCAGGCTGTTTCCTCAAACCAAGCATCCTTATTACCGGTCAGCGAGATGTAGCGCACCTGCGCTTTGACCTTGCCACCGCTTTGCCAAGAGATGTGCTTGGGCTCGCAGGCCACGATCTGGTGGCCACGGCGCTGGGCCTCGCGCATCATGGCAAAGGTGGAGTCTTTGTAGATAACAAAGGATTCCAGCGGATCGGCAACAAACAGTATTTGCATGGTAATGAACTCTATCGGTAGATATGGGCATCATGCCCAGCCGGGCATAACACCACAAAGTGGCAGCAGATGATCAAACCGCCCGGGCTCGGAAGCTTTGGACGAACAAAGCCAGACTACCAGCAACCACGCCCCAGAATGCCGATCCCACGCCGCCAATGACTACGCCGCTAAGCGTGACAAGGAAGGTAATGAGCGCCGCCTCCCGGTGCTTTTCATCCTTGAAAGCAGTTGCCATACCGCCACCGATGGAGCCCAGCAGGGCCAAGCCTGCAATACAGGCGACCAATTCTTTAGGAAAGGCCGTCAGCAACCCGGTAACGATGGCGCCAAAGATGCCTATCAATATATATAGCAGGCCGCACACAGCTGCAGCGGTGTAGCGCTTGTTTCTATCCTCATGAGCCTC
This sequence comes from Comamonas sp., assembly GCF_036643215.1. Taxonomy (GTDB): domain Bacteria; phylum Pseudomonadota; class Gammaproteobacteria; order Burkholderiales; family Burkholderiaceae_C; genus Comamonas. The sequence goes on from NZ_JAVXSJ010000055.1 coordinate 1,629, forward strand.
ATCACCCATACAGATAGCAGCGGTAATGGCGCTCAGGTTCAGGGCATAGCCGCCAAACGGAGCCAGCAGCAAGGTCGCCACGCCCGTGGTGCTGATGATGCGAGACACAGGAATCGGGTAGCCCGTGGCGCGGATTACCGCCACACCCGGCAGATTCTGCGAAGCCATGGTCACCACAAACAGGGGCAAGGCCAGACTGATGAGCGCCTGCAGCGAGAACACGGGAGCCGTATAAACCGGAATTGCCAGACCAGCATGCACGGCGGACCACTGCATTTGCCCCCGCAGTGCAGCCCAGAGCGTGCCAACCAGCAAGGTAATGATGACGGCATAGCGCGGAACCATGCGGCGCGACAGCAGATAGGCCAGCAGCATGACCAGTACCAGAGACAGATTGCTCTCTGCCGCCGAGAAGGCCTGCATGCCGAACTTGGCCAGCACCCCAGCCAGCAGGGCCGAGGCAATTTCCATAGGGATGCGGTTCATGATGCGCTCGAACCAGCCAGTCACGCCCACAAGAATGATGAGCGCCGCGCTGACGATGAAGGCGCCAATGGCCTCGCCCATGGAAAAGCCGCCCGCCAGACCTGCCGTAGCCAGCACCGCCGCACCCGGCGTGGACCAGGCCACCATGACGGGCATGCGCAAAATAAGCGATGGCACCAGCGAGCAAAGCCCCATACCCAGACCCAGCGCCCAGATCCAGGAGGTGATTTGCTCAGGCGTGGCATGAAAAGCCTGCGCCGCCTGAAACACCAGAGCCACCGAGCTGGTGAAACCCACCAGAACCGCCACAAAGCCTGCGGCGACAGCGGCAGGACTCAAGTCTTTGAAAAAGCGCATCTGCGCATTCTGGCATCAGGGCGGCCAGATTTTCTGCCGCATGCGTGACGACAGATGCAGCTCAAACACACCACTATCAAATGAGTAGCCTCTAGCGCTTATCTATAAAGCGCTAGAACACTATTTGACTCAAAGTTCTTACAGCTCGATCTTGGAGCCTAGCTCCACCACCGAATTGCTGGGCAGGTGCAAAAAGTCTGCAACACGGCTGGCGTTGCGGTGCATCTGGGCAAACAGCTTCTCGCGCCAGTGGGCCATGGAGTTATTCATGCGCGGGATGATCACATCGCGCGACAGAAAGTAACTGGTGGACATCGGGTCCAGCAAACAACCCTGAGTACGCAGCTGCGCCAGCGCGGCGGGTACATCGGGCTCATTCTTGAAGCCATAGTGAATCATGACTTCCCAGCAGTCGCCTCCCAGCGACTCGGACTCCACCCGTTTATCCAGCCCTACCCACGGCACCTCGTGATTGCGCACGGTCACAAAAAGATTGCGCTCATGCAGCACCTTGTTGTGCTTGAGGTTATGCAGCAACGCATGGGGCACCGTGCCCGGCTCACCCGAGAGGAACACCGCCGTGCCCGGCACGCGCGTGGGCGGATGGCGCCAGGTGGACTCCAGAAAATCGCGCAAATTCAGCGCATCCGCCTGTAGCTTCTGGTGCAGCAGCTCGCGGCCACGGCGCCAGGTCATCATCAGCGTAAAGACCGTTCCGCCAATCAGCAGCGGGAACCAGCCGCCTTCAAACAACTTGAGCAGGTTGGACGCAAAGAAAGCCAAGTCCACCAAGAAGAAGAAACCAGTGCTCAGCAGGCACAGAGCCAGCGGGTAGTTCCAGCGATAGCGAATCACGAAGAAGGTCAGCATGGTAGTGATCAGCATGTCCAGCGTCACCGCAATACCGTAGGCCGCAGCCAGATTGCCACTGCTTCTGAACAGCAAAACTGCCAGCGCAATCGCCACAAACAGGCCCCAGTTGACCAGCGGCATATAGATTTGGCCGGTTTCCTTCACGCTGGTGTGGCGCACCTCAAAGCGCGGAAAGTAACCCAGCTGAATGACCTGACGGGTCACGCTGAAGGCGCCGGTAATCAGCGCCTGTGAGGCAATCACGGTAGCCATGGTGGCCATGATGACCAGCGGCAGCAGAGCCCAGCTGGGTGCCATCATGAAAAACGGGTTCTTCACAGCCTCTGGGTTGGCCAGCAGCAGCGCACCCTGGCCGAAGTAGTTCAGCGTCAGCGCCGGCATGGCGATGCTGAACCAGGCCAGACGAATCGGTTTTTTGCCAAAGTGCCCCAAATCGGCATACAGCGCTTCCGCACCAGTCACGCAAAGCACCACGGCACCCAGAATGATGAAGCTGGTGCCGGGGTTGTTCCAGATGAACAGTACGGCGTAGTGTGGGCTCAGGCCCGCCAAAATTTCAGGGTGGCCCATGATCTGGCGCACGCCTAGCAAGGCGATACAGGCAAACCAGGCGACTGTGATGGGTCCAAAGAACTTGCCAATGCCTGCCGTACCGCGCTTTTGCACAAAGAACAGCAGAAACAAAATCACCAGCGTCAGCGGAATCACCGCCTTGGTGAAGTGCGGCGAGATGACTTCCAGCCCCTCAACCGCCGAGAGCACCGAGATTGCCGGGGTAATCACCCCGTCGCCATAAAACAGCGAGGTACCGAACATGCCCACCAGAAACAGCGCGCTGGAGAGGCGCGGCTTGTCTTTGACCGTCTGCGATGCCAGAGCCAGCATAGCCACCAGTCCGCCCTCGCCGTTGTTGTCGGCACGCAGCACCAGAACCACGTATTTGAGGGAGACGATGACCGTCAGCGTCCAGAATAGTACCGAGAGCACGCCATAGACGTTGGCCGGCGTAAAAGGCACATGGCCTGAGCCGAAAACCTCCTTGACCGAGTACAAAACACTGGTGCCGATGTCTCCATAGACAACACCAATTGCGCCCAAAGTCAGGGCGCCTAGCGAGGATTTCGAATTTTGCACAGGTCAGGAAGCGACTCGTAAGGCAGTCACCGAGTGATGAAATTGACGGCATTGTGCGCTGTCCCGCGCACATGCGATATCAGTCGTAAATTTCTGCGTCAGGATTAGTGGCTTCCAGCTCATAGCTCGCCGCCAACATGGCCAAACGTGCTACCACGCCATACATATAAAAGCGATTAGGCGCGCTGGCACCGGGGCGCATACCCGCCTGAGGCAGGTGATTGCTCTGCTGGAAGGCCAGCGGCACATAGCCGGCACCGGGGGCGTTGAGGTTTTCGTCCTCGCCACGCTCTGGGTGCATGCGGTAGAAGCCGCCAACCACATAGCGATCCATCATGTAGACCACGGGCTCGGCCACGGCATTGTGCATGCGCTCATAGGTCAGCACGCCTTCCTGCACGATGACGTCATGCACGGTCTGGCCGTCTTTGATGATGCCCATCTTGTTGCGGCTCTTGCGCGGCAGTGCAGCCAGCTCCTTGGCATCACGCACGGTCATCACGCCCATGCCGTAGGTGCCGTTGTCGGCCTTAACCACGGCAAACGGCTTTTCCTTGATGCCGTATTCCTTGTATTTGCGGCGCACCTTGGAGAGGATCACATCGACCTGATCGGCCAGCGCATCCATGCCCGTGCCTTCGGCAAAGTCGATATTTTCAACCTGACCAAACAGCGGGTTGATCAGCCACGGATCAATCCCCAGCAGCTTGCCAAAGCGCTTGCCGACTTCTTCATAGCTCTGGAAATGGCGGCTCTTGCGGCGCACATTCCAGCCTGCATGCAAGGGGGGCAACAGATATTGCTCGTACAGCTCTTCGACAATACCAGGAACGCCTGTGGACAAATCGTTGTTCAGCAGGATGGTGCAGGGGTCGAAATCCTTGAGGCCCAGGCGGCGCTTGCTACGAATCACCGGCTCGAGCTGAATCACGTCGCCCAAGGGCAAAGTGATGGACAGTGTCTTCTTGATCTCGGGGCTGATGGAGCCAATGCGCACATTGAGACCCGCCATGGAGAAGATGCGCTTGAGCTGCAGCACGCTGGCCAGATAGTGGGTGTTGCGCGTGTGGTTCTCGGGAATGATGAGCAGATTGCGCGCTTCAGGACATATCTTTTCGATAGCAGCCATCGCAGCCTGTACGGCCAGCGGCAGCATTTCATCGGTGAGATTGTTCCAGCCACCCGGAAACAGGTTGGTGTCCACCGGTGCCAGCTTGAAACCCGCATTACGAATGTCCACCGAGCAATAGAACGGTGGCGTGTGCTCCATCCATTCAAGGCGGAACCAACGCTCGATGGCAGGCATTGAATCGAGAACGCGCTGCTCAAGTTCGTTAATGGGGCCGGTCAAAGCCGTGACAAGATGTGGAACCATAAATACCCTCAGGAGACGGTGGTGGGGTGCGATTGTAGAGATTGGAGCATGAGATAGGTGTTTTCCCTAGTCTTTTGTCTCAGCGACGCCAGAAAGCCGGCGTCAGCAAAGCCATAAAACTCAGTATCTCAAGCCGCCCCAGCAGCATGGCTAGAGTACACACCCAGATCTGGAAATCAGTCAACACCGTGTAGTTGGATGCCGGCCCAATCGCCCCCAGTCCCGGCCCCATGCAATGCACACTGGCCAGAACAGCAGAAAAAGCAGTCAGAGGATCAAGGTCCGTCAGCAACAACACCATGCTCAACACAATGACCGTGGCGCCATAGACAAGCATGTAGGCCAGCACCGAAAAAATCATCGGGTTATCCACCACTGCATCGCCCAGACGCACGGGTTGTACAGCGCGCGGATGCACAAGGCGCGTCATTTCGCGCCTGGCCTGCTTGACCAGAATCAGCATGCGCACCATCTTGATGCCGCCGCCAGTCGAACCCGCGCTGGTCGCCACCCCGGAGAGCAGCAGCAGCAGCACCGGAATAAAAACCGGCCAGGAAAGATAGTCTGTGGTGGAAAAGCCCGTGGTGGTGGCCACTGAGACCGTGTGGAACATGCCAAAGCGCAGTGCATCCAGCGGGCCGTACACGCCCTTGACCCAGAGCAGCAGAGCCACCAGCAGTCCCGCGCCCACCAGCACGCCAATCGTGGCGCGCATTTCGGGGTCACGCATAAAGCTGTCGAGTCGCCCCTTGCGCATGGCCACAAAGTACAGCGCAAAGTTGCAGCTGGCCAGCAGCATGAACAGCAGCGCAGCAGCCTCCAGCAGGGGCGAGTTGAAATAGGCAAAGCTGGCGTCGTGCGACGACAGGCCGCCCAAGCTCACCGTGGAAAACATATGCATTAGCGCATCAAGCGGCTGCATGCCCAAAGCCCAGAACGCCAGAAAGCACCCTGTGGAAAACAGCGCGTACACGCCCCACAGGCCCTTGGCGGTTTCGGTAATGCGCGGGGTAAGCTTGGTATCTTTAACGGGGCCTGCCGCCTCTGCGCGAAACAGTTGCGCGCCCCCAACACCCAGCAGCGGCAAAATAGCCACGGCCAGAATCAGAATCCCCATACCGCCCATCCACTGCATGAAGGTACGCCACACGTTGATGGATACCGGCAGTTGATCCAGCCCGCTGAGCACCGTCGCACCGGCCGTCGTCAGGCCAGACACCGCTTCAAAATACGCATGGGTAAAGCTGATAGAGATACCCACCCGGCTCAGCCCCATCATCAGCGGCACCATGGCGCACAGGGGTAGCACCACCCACACTAGCGTCACCAGAATCACACCATGGCGCGGCTGCAAGTCCTGCTTGTGGCGATGCAAGCCGCCCCACAGCAGCAGACCCACACCCACGGTCAGGCCGATCGCCCAAGGGTAAATGCGCCAGATGCCATCCTGCGTGAACCATGAAACGCCAAAGGGCAGCAGCATGGCGCCGGCGAACAGCATCATCAGCATGCCCAGCACGCGCAGGACAGGAAGCAGGTCTTTCATGGGAGCAGCTTAGAAAAAGGTGGCGCTGACGCGGAACAGGTTTTCCACGTTGCGCACCAGCCGCTTGTTAGGCAGGAAGAACACCACATGGTCGCCGGATTCGATCACCGTATTGCTGCGCGGAATGATGACCTCGGTCACCAGCGGCAAGCCCGCAACCTCTTCGCAAGTCTTGCCTTCGGGGATTCCACGCACAATAAGACCAATGTGCACATCCTCAGGCAGGCGCAGCTCTTCCACCTTGCGGCCCACCACGCGCGAGCTTTTTCGGTCGCCGCGCGCCACAATTTCCAGCGCCTCGGCCACACCACGGCGCAGGCTGTGCACGGCCTGCACATCGCCACGGCGCACATAGGCCAGAAACTCGCCCAGCATGGCCTGTGCGGGGGATAGCGCAATATCAATCTGCGTGCCATGCATCAGATCGGCATAGGCACGGCGGTTGATGAGCGACAGCACGCGGCGTGCGCCCATGCGCTTGGCCAGCAGACTGGACATGATGTTGTCCTCATCATCGTCCGTCAGCGCCAGAAACAGGTCCACCTCTTCAATGCCCTCTTCCTCCAGCAAGTCCTCATCCGTGGCATCACCCTCCAGCACCAGCACTTCCGCAGGCAGTGCGGACGCAAGACTCAGGCAGTGCTGCGCATTGTGTTCGATGATCTTGACGTGAAAGCGCCCTGGCGTCTGCGCCAGCTTTCTGGCCAGACGCAGGCTGACCTGACCGCCACCCGCAATCATGATGCGATAGACCGGGCGGCTTGGACGGCCCTCTGGCAAGTTGATGGCTTTAAGCGCCTCCGGCACATGCGCGGTGGCGGCCAGCATGAAAACTTCATCGCCGGGCTCAATGCGCGTATTGCCATCACAGCGCACAAAGCGGTCAGGCTCATCCATAAAGCGGCGGTAAATGGCCACAATGCGCATGGCCAGCGCGGGCATACGTTCGCGCACCTGGGCAATCTGCAAGCCCACCGCAGGCGCGCCAGCACGGGCGCGCACCGAAGCCAGCGCTGCACGGCCACCCGCAAAGGAGCGCACCTGCATGGCTTCGGGGTACTCAATAAGCTTGCTGATGTAGTTGGTGACGGATTCTTCAGGGCAGATGATGCGGTCTACCGCAAAGCCATCTTTGCCCAGCACCGGATCATCGGCCGCAAAGCTTGAGGAGCGCACCCGCGCAATGCGGGTGGGAATATCAAACATGGCCTGCGCAATCTTGCAGCAGACCAGGTTGGTCTCATCCATGGACGCGCAGGCAATGAGCAAGTCCGTATCTTTGGCTCCCGCCTCGGCCAGCACCTGCGGGTCAATGCCATTGCCGACCACGCCGCGCAGGTCAAAGCGCGACTCCAGGTCACGCAAGGCGCGTGCATTGGTGTCGATGACAGTGATTCCGTTTTGCTCGGAAACCAGACTTTCGGCCACACTTTGACCTACGCGCCCGGCACCCAGAATAATGATTTTCATGGTGTTATGGAGAGGGAAACCCAAGCTGCGGTATCAATTCAACGCCGGAGAAGGCCGCTGACGGCATCCCCGGCAGGCAGTCTTCAGCCGCGGACTTCGCCGTCGCCCAAGACCACGTATTTGAGCGACGTCAGGCCTTCAATGCCCACCGGACCACGCGCATGGAACTTGTCGGTGCTGATGCCGATTTCGGCACCCAGACCGTACTCAAAGCCATCGGCAAAGCGGGTGCTGGTGTTGACCATGACGCTGGACGAGTCCACCTCGCGCAAAAACTTCTGCGCATGCTGGTGATTGGTCGTCAGTATGGACTCGGTATGGTGGCTGGAGTA
>NZ_JAVXSJ010000056.1:0-8896 GCF_036643215.1 Comamonas sp.
TCGGCCAAGCCCTTGCTCAAACAGGTGGCTGTGCCGCTGCTGCTGCTCAATGCGCTGAATGACCCGTTTGTGCCCGCGTACAGTCTGCCCACGTTGAGTGATGTGAGTGCATCGGTGCAGCTGTGGCAGCCGCCGCATGGCGGGCATGCAGGTTTTGCCAGCGGAGCATGGCCGGCCCATGTGCAGGCCATGCCGCAGGCGGTGACCCAGTGGCTGGCGCAGTGGTTGCCCGCGCCGCAACAGAACAACAAGGAGAGATAGCGAATGGATGACATCGTGAAGCAGGCCATGGCCAAGTGGCCCAATGTGCCCGCCTGCAGTGGCTGGCTGGGTCTGGATGCACGCGGGCAATGGTGGCTGCGTGACGATCAGGCGCAGGCCTGTGGTGCTTTTACCAGCGGCAAGCCCGGAGCCAAGGGCAATGCGCTGCGCCATGAAAAGCTGGCCGACTTCATTGCCCGCAACTATCTGGCCGAGGCTGATGGGCGCTGGTACTTTCAGAACGGCCCCCAGCGCGTGTATGTAGAGCTGGAATCTGCTCCGTGGATATGGCGTGTGCGCTGCACAGAGCAAGGTCTGCAACTGCATAGCCACACCGGGCAGGAGTTGCCAGTGGCGCAGGTGCAGCAGGTGGTGATGGATGAGCTGGGGCGACTGTTCCTCGCCCTGCCGCAAGGTCTGGGCATGGTGCACAGCCTTGACATGCTGGATGCCGCCAATGCGCTGGAACGCGGTGATTTGCCCGAGGTGCAGGAGCTGAGCAGCGCCTTGCTGCCCGAACAGTTTGGCTTTGTGCTGAGTCCTGCTGCTATGCAAAATTGATAGCTGCTTGCGCTTATATATCAAGCGATAGAGGCCAAAAACGATAAAACCGGCTCAAGGCCGGTTTTATCGTTTGAAGTGTGGGCCGCTTAGTTGCGGTTGCGCAGCTTACTTGGCTGCATCCACCATGTACTGGATGGCGGCCTTGAAGTCTGCATCAGATGCCGTAGAGCCGCCCTTGGGTGGCATGGCGCCCACGCCTTGCGTGGCTTTTTTCACCATATCGTCCATACCCTTGGCGATGAAGGGCGCCCAGGCCGCCTTGTCACCAAACTTGGGTGCGCCGGCCACGCCGCTGCTGTGGCAGGCCATGCAGGTCGTGTCATAGATGCTCTTGCCCACATTCGATGCGGCCGCTGGTGCTGGCGCAGCCGTTGCGGGGGCGGCTTCAGTGGCAGGCGCTGCAGCGGGTTCGGCGGCTGCTACAGGTGCTGCGGCAGGGGCGGGTGCTGCATCGGCACTGGCTGCACCCGCTGCACCGGCAGGGGGCTTGGGTTCAGGGAAGTTGCCACCAGCGGCATTGGCCATGTAGACCACGCCGCGGGCAATTTCTGTGTCATTGAACTCGCCACCGCCTTGGGCTGCCATGGCGCCCTTGCCGGCCAGAGCGGAATGGACCAGTGTGTCCAGACCTTGCTTCAGGCGAGGGCCCCAGGCTGCAGTGTCCTGAAACTTGGGAGCACCGGCGGCGCCAGTGGCGTGGCAGGCCGCGCATTGCGATTTGTAGACTTCTTCACCACCGCGCAGAGGGCGGTTGGCATCACGGATCTCAATCGTGCCCACTTTTTGCAGGCGCACGGCCTTGGCCATTTCGGGATTACCGGTGCCAGGGCCTGTTGTCTCTGAGGAGGTCACGAACTTGACCAGGCCGATGATGACAAAAATGGGCACCACAAACGAGAAGAGGACAGCCAGCAACAGCTGCTTTGGTTTTTTGATGGGGCCGGTATGGGCTTCTTCGTGGTGTTGCTCGCTCATGAAGTCCTCTGAGATCGTGGGATAGGGGTTAACAAACCATTATAGAAGTGAGGGTTAAGAATGCCAGTGCACGACGATACGGGTTGACGATCGCTGCATAAAGGAGTTGAGTTGGATCAACCTTGGGCAATTTGTGGTGGCCCAAGAAAAAAGGCGTCCGAAGACGCCTTTGTGGATGGCTGCAGAAACTGCGGCTTATGGGGTGCCCGTCGCTGGGGCAGCAGCGTTGTTGCTGGCCATAGGCTCAGTCCAGCCGCCACCCAGAACCTTGTAGAGGTTGACCTGGTTTTGCAGCTGCGCCAAGCGCACTTGCACCACGGATTGCTCCAGTGCAAACAGCGAGCGCTGTGCATCCAGCAAGTCCAGATAGCTGGCCACGCCGTTGGTGTAGCGCAGGTCAGACAGCTTGTAGCGAACTTGCTCGGCTTCCAGCTGGCGCGACTGGGCGTCAAGCTGATCTTTCAAGGAGCGGCGGTTCACCAGCGTGTCAGACACTTCGCGGAAGGCCGACTGGATGGAGCCTTCGTATTGCGCCACGGCAATTTTCTCGTTGGTCTCTGCCACTTTCAGGTTGGCGCGGTTGCGGCCAGCGTTGAAGATGGGCAGATACAGCGAAGGCGCAATGGTGAAGGCGGCAGAGTCAGAGCTGAACAGGTCAGACACCTTCGAGTTCACAAAACCAGCCGATGCGGTCAGCGAGATGTTCGGGAAGAACAGCGCGCGCGCCGCGCCAATGCTGGCGTTGGCGGCAATCATGCTTTGCTCGGCCTGACGGATGTCAGGGCGGCGCAGCAGCAGCTCAGAGGGCAGGCCCGATGGCACATCGGCCAGCGCAGGCAGCTCGCGCAGCTGTTTGTCTTGCATGCTGCTCAGCAGATCGGCGGGTAGGGTCTGGCCTGCGAGCAGGGTCAGTGCATTGACATCACGCTCGCGCTGACCGGCTTGCAGAGCCAGTGTGGCGCGGGCGCTTTCGGTCAGAGACTGAGCCTGGCGGTAGTCAAGCTCGGAAGTCACGCCTGCATCCAGGCGCAGCTTGGTCAGCTTGATGGACTGCTCGCGTGTGCTCAGCGTGCGGCGCGAAATGGCCAGCAGCTCTTCATCCGCCTGCAGGTTGAGCCAGGTGTTGGCGACATTGGCAATCAGGCTGATCTGCGCGGCCTTGCGGCCTTCTTCTGTCGCCAGATACTGGGCCAGAGCTTGCTGCTTGAGGCTGCCGATGCGGCCCCAGAAGTCAATCTCCCAGCTGGGCATGGACAAGCCCACCATGTACGAGTTGCCGTAGCGGCCCGTGATGGTGCTGGGTTGGCGGCTGGCGTTGCCGCCAACGCCGACTTCAGGGAACTGGGCTGCACGCTGAATCTGGTACTGGGCCTGAGCTTTCTCGATATTGAGCACAGCCACGCGCAGGTCGCGGTTGTTGTCCAGCGCCAGTTGAATGACTTGCTGCAGACGTGGGTCCGTAAAGAACTGCTGCCAGGGAATATCCGCCGCCGCTGTAGCGCCCGCCTGCTCATTGGCGGCAGAGAAATGCTCTGCCACCGGGGCGGCAGGGCGATCCAGCGTGGGGATGAAGGAGCAGCCGCTGGTCAGCAGCGCGCCGGCCAGTGCTACGGGTAGCAAGGTCTTATTCATGTTGCGAGCCTCCCTGTGCTGCAGAAGTTGCTGCCGGGGGATTGGCGTTGGAGTCTTGTTTGGATTTTTTGCCAAACAGATTGAACACGGTCACAAAGAACACAGGCACCAGGAAGACGGTGATTGGCGTGCCAATCACCATGCCCCAGAACACGCCGGTACCAATTTCCTTCTGGCTGGCTGCGCTGGCGCCGGAGGCGATGTACAGAGGCACCACACCCAGAATAAAGGCCAGCGAGGTCATCAGAATAGGGCGGAAACGCAGATGACCCGCTTCCAGTGCGGCTTCCAGTGCGGTTTTGCCTTCGGCATGCAGGTCCTTGGCGAACTCCACAATCAGAATGGCGTTTTTGGCCGAGAGACCAATGACCGTAATCAGCGCGACCTGGAAGTAGATGTCGTTAGGCATGCCGCGCATCAGCACACCAGCCACTGCGCCGAACACGCCCAGAGGCACGACCAGCAGCACGGACAGTGGAATGCTCCAGCTTTCATACAGGGCAGCCAGACACAGGAATACAGCCAGAATGGAGAACGCGTAGAGCAGCATGGCGGAGGAGCCAGCCTTCTTTTCGTCCAGCGACTGACCTGTCCACTCGAAGCCGAAGCCTTCAGGCAGATCCTTGGCCAGCTGTTCCATTTCCTTCATGGAATCACCGCTGGTAAAGCCGGGTTTGGCCTGACCAGTAATGCTCATGGAGGGGTAGCCGTTGTAGCGAGTCAGCTGCATGGGGCCGCTGATCCACTTGGCGCTGACCATGGTGGACAGCTCAACCAGTTGGCCCTGTGCGTTGGGCACGGTCAAACGCATCACGTCTTCAGGCTGCATGCGGCGAGTTGCATCGGCCTGAATGGTCACGCGTTGCATGAAACCGTTGTTGGGGAAGTCCGTAGAGTTGGACGAACCCAGTGCGGTTGCCAGCGTGGAGGCCAGATCGCTCATGTTGACGCGCTGGGCATAGACGGCATCGCGGTTGATGTCTACCTTCCATTGCGGTGCGTCATCCACGCCATCAAAGCGTACGCCAGTCAGAACCTTGCTCTGGTTGGCTTTGGCAATCAGCTGGTTACGTGCCTCCAGCAGTGCAGCATGGCCCTTGCCGCTGCGGTCTTGCAGGCGGAAGGTGAAACCATCGCTATTGCCCAGCTCAGAGATGGACGGCGGTACCAGCGTGAAGATGAAACCATCGCGCAGCTTGGACATTGCGCCCATGGTGCGACCCGCAAAAGACTTGGCATCCGAGCCGGGGGCGGTTCGTTGAGTCCAGTCTTTGAGTGTGGTGAACGCCAGGCCCACGTTCTGACCCTGACCCATGAAGCTGAAGCCCAGAATGCTGACGATGTGATCGACTTCAGGCTGGCTCAGTACAAATTGCTCCAGTTCTGCAACGGTCTTGCTGGTGCGCTCCAGGGTTGCACCGGGAGGCAGCTGCGTCAACGAGATGACGTAGCCCTGGTCTTCGCTGGGCAGGAAAGCGGTGGGCAGTCGCATGAACATGAAGATCACGCCAGCGATGACAACCAGATAGACGATGAAGGCTTGTGCGGAACGCTTGACCACACTGGAGAGTGCGGAGGAATAGCGCTGCGTACCAGCGTCAAACTTGCGGTTGAACCAGTTGTAGAACGGACCAAGCAGGCCGGTCTTCTTGTCGTGTGCATGGCCCTTGGGGATGGGCTTGAGCATGGTGGCGCACAGCGCGGGCGTCAGCGTCAGCGCAAAGAAGCCGGAGAAGAAGATCGAGATGGCCATCACCAGCGAGAACTGGCGATAGATGTTGCCTGTTGCGCCGGAGAACGCAGCCAGTGGCAAGAACACGGTCACCAGAATCACGGTAATGCCAACCACGGCGCCTTGAATCTGGCCCATGGCCTTGATGGTGGCGTCCTTGGGCGACAAGCCTTCTTCGGACATGATGCGTTCGACGTTTTCCACGACCACGATGGCATCGTCCACGACGATACCAATCACCAGCACCATGGCGAACATGGCCAGAATATTGATGGTCAGGCCGGCCATCAGCATCACGGCAAAGGTACCAAGCAACGCGATAGGCACCACGATCGTGGGAATCAAGGTGTAGCGGATGTTCTGCAAGAAGATCAGCATCACGATGAACACCAGCACAATGGCTTCAATCAGCGTGTGCACCACCTTTTCGATGGAAATTTTCACGAACTTGGAGGTGTCGTAGGGCGAAGACCACTTCACGCCGCTAGGCAGGAAGGGCTCCATCTCGGCCATCTTGGCCTTGACCAGTTTGGCCGTTGCCATGGCGTTGGCGGTCGAAGTCAGCTGTACAGCCATAGCCACGGCGGGTTTGCCGTCCAGGCGGGACTCGAAGGCGTAGCTTTCGATACCCAGCTCGATGCGTGCCACATCCTTCAGGCGCACGGTTGAGCCATCGGAGTTGGAGCGCAGTACGACTTGACCAAACTGCTCAGGTGTTGTCAGTTGGCCGGGGACGACAATGGTTGCCGTGGTGCTTGTGCCCGAAGTGCTGGGCAGGTCGCCCAGAGCACCACCAGAAATTTGCTGGTTTTGCGCGGCGATGGCGGCATTCACGGATGTAATCGACAGCCCAAAGCCTTGCAGCTTGGCAGGGTCGATCCAGACGCGCATGGCACGACCCGCAGCGAACAGCTGGGCCTTACCCACGCCATCCAGACGCTGGATTTCAGGCACAACATTGCGGTTTACATAGTCGGCGATGTCGTCACGCGAGGTCTCCCCGGATGCGGCTTGAAAAGCCAGAATCATCAGGAAGTTGCTCATGGACTTGTCGACCCGCACGCCAAGGGCCTGAACCACCTGTGGCAGACGGGGCAGAACACGAGCGAGGCGGTTCTGCACGTCCACCTGAGCCAGGTCAGGGTTGGTGCCGGGGGCAAACGTGACGGTCAGGGTACCTTGACCGCCCGCAGGAGCCGAGGACTCCATGTACATCAGACCTTGCGCGCCGTTGATTTCGCGCTCGATCAGTTGCAGTACGGAGTCCGTCATGGTCTGTGACGTAGCGCCCGGGTAGGTCGCGGTCACGTTGATGGTGGGGGGGGCGACCGATGGGAACTGCGCCACCGGTAGCTTTGTGATGGAGATCACGCCCGCAATGATCACGAAAATCGCAATCACCCAGGCAAAGATCGGTCTGTGAATAAAAAACTTAGACATGGATCGTATGCCCGTTATTTGGCCGTTTGAGCGTCGCCAGCGCCTTCAGCCGCCGCGGGTTTGTCTTGGGCGGGTGCTTCTGGTGCCGCCGGAGCAGGCTGGGGCTGAGCGGCCGGGGTGGCGTTAAATTCCACAGGCTTGACCTTCTTGGCACCCATGCCAACCTTGATCAAGCCATCGACCATGACCTTTTCGCCGTTCTTCAGGCCGGAGGTCACAACCCAGTTGTTGCCGTTGGACTGGCTGATTTGCACAGGGCGAGGGGCCACAGATCCATCTTCGGCAACGATCATGACAAAGTTGCCTTTTTCATTGCGAGTTACGGCCTGCTGAGGAATCAGCACCGCGTTTTCAATCTGAGCTTGCTCCAGGCGCACGCGTACATAGGTGCCGGGCAGCAGCATTCCATCAGGGTTGGGTAACTCTGCGCGCACGCTGACTTGGCCAGTTGTCGGGTCTACAGACAGATCGGTAAACAGCAGCTTGCCGGTGTGGGCGTACTCCTTGCCATCGTCCAAATAGACGTGGACGCGGGCTGCGTTGTCACCTACTTTTGCTAACTTGCCAGAAGCCAACGCTTCACGCATGCGCATGATTTCAGAAGACGACTGGGTCAGGTTCACATACAGCGGGTTGACCTGCTGGATGGTTGCCAGTTGCGTGGCTTCACCTTGGCCAACCAGTGCACCTTCTGTCACCAGTGCACGACCAATTCGGCCGGAGATGGGGGCTGTTACGCTGGCATAGCCAAGGTTGACGTTGGCATTCGTCACTGCGGCCTTGCCTGCGACCACTTGAGCGAGCGCTGCCTTTTCGTTGGCGATGGCGGTGTCGTACTCTTGCTTGCTGATGGCATTAGCCTCAACCAAGGGCTTATAGCGACGAGCAGTGGCAGAGGCCTGAGCCAGATTGGCTTCTGCTTGTGCCAATGTTGCTTGGGCGCTTTGCAGGTTGGCCTTGTAGGGCGTGTTGTCGATCTGGAAAAGCGCCTGGCCGGCTTTGACGTCAGAGCCTTCCTGGAACAGACGCTTTTGCACGATACCTGCTGCACGGGCGCGAACTTGTGCAATACGAGAGGCTTCGAGGCGGCCGGGGAGGTCAGAAATCAAAGGCACGCTTTGCAGAGAGACCGTAACCACGCCCACTTCGGGTGGCTGTGCTTGCGCTGCAGCTTGTGCTTTTTGAGGATCTTCTTTTTTGTCACCGCAGGCGGCAAGGCCCAAAGCTGCAATCAGGCTCAGGCTTATGGCCATGGAGCGTGTGCAGGAGGCGGCAAAATTGGGCTGATTGTCGAGAGCCTTGTGTTCTTCATACATCGTGTGCATGAACGTCCTTCCGGTTGACATTGTGGAAAAGAGTAAAGAGCGCAGTCCGGGTTGGAGCGCTCATTTAATAAGAGTAATCCCTAGGGGAAACTTTGTGCATCAGTGTTGAAGAAATTATACATACATGCATAAATGTATAATTGAAAAACCTGCGTAAAGGCGGGTAAAGCAAGCTTTTCTCGTCGTGCATTGCTGCGGGCGAGTGATGAAAAGGGTGAGTAATGGCTCGAAGAACCAAAGCAGAAGCAGATGAGACGCGCACCAAGTTGCTGGATGCAGCAGAAGAGGTGTTTTTTGAAAAAGGCGTGTCCCGAACATCACTTGGGGATATTGCGCTGCGTGCAGGGGCGACGCGAGGGGCGGTGTACTGGCATTTCAAGGACAAGATGGATGTCTTTGTTTCCATGCTGGGGCGCATATGTCTGCCTTTCGATGAAATCTGCGACGACCGCTATGCCGAGTTGCCACCACTAGAGCGTATTCGTCACTCTATTCAGCACGTCTTCGAGAGTCTGGATGAGGATGTGCGTAGGCGCAAGGTCTTTGAAACAGCACTCTTCAAGATGGAATATGTTGGAGAGCTGGCCGATGTGCGCTTGCAACACGTTAAAAACTCATGCGAGGCTCGTGAGAAGTTTGCGCGAGATCTGGCGGCGGCCGCCGAAGAGCAATCGGTGCAGCTGCAAGTGTCGCCAGAGGAAGCTGCATTAGGTCTGCATTCCCTTTTTGTGGGCCTCATCCATGGCTGGACCCTTACCGAAGGCAGTTTCTCATTGCTTAAGGTTGGGTCGATGTCGGTGGATGTCTATTTGTCTGGATTAGGATTTCGACTGAATTTGTGATTTGGGTGCTCAAACCCGTGCATAATTGCGCCTGTTGAATTGTTGTTGGTTGTGCAAGCGATCTAACGGGTTCGCGGCTGTAGCTCAGTGGATAGAGTATTGGCCTCCGAAGCCAAGGGTCGTGG
>NZ_JAVXSJ010000057.1:0-8440 GCF_036643215.1 Comamonas sp.
GCCCAGCCCAGGTGGTATTGCAGGTCGTTAGCCACTTGCATGACGTAAGGCGCTTCCACAATCCACTTGCCACCGCCCGAGGGCAGGAAGAAGCCCAGCACGGCCGAGTACGTGCCCATCAGCAACGCATAAGTGTCATGCGTGGCGAAGTTGGTGAAGAAGGTGGAGATGTAGTGCGCAATGCTGGCACCGTCTGCGCCCTTGACCTCAGTCATGATGGCGGCAATCGCACCATACAGCGGGAACTGGATCAGCACGCCGGTGGTCGTTGGCACAGCACGCGCCACGGCATCCAGAAAGCTGCGGGGGCGCCAGTGCAGCAGCGCACCCACCATCAAGAAGATCAGGTTGTAGGTGTTCAGGCCCGAAATTGCCTGAATGAAAGGCTTGGTGGAGAACTCCTCCACCATCCAACCCACTGTCAGCAGCACCAGCATGATGATGAGGATGGGGCTGTGCTCCAGCCATTCACCAGGGCGCGTAGGCTTGGGCAGATCATGCGCAACTTCCTGACCCAGATCGACCTGGCAGTCAGCCGCATCACGCGCTGTGCCCTCGCCGGGGGCTGTCATATAGGACACCACGATGGACACAATCATCAGCGCCGCCAGCATCACGCCGGACTGCCACAGAAAGATGGTCTGCGTGAACGGAATCACGCCAGTAATCGCCAGAATGCCGGGCGGCAGGCTGGCCGGGTTGGCCTGCAACTGCGCCGCCGAAGACGAAATGCCCAGCGCCCACACAGCACCCAGACCCAGATAAACGGCTGCGCCTGCAGCGCGGTAGTCCATCTTGATGTCTGTACGCCGTGCCAGCGCCTTGACCAGCAGGCCGCCGAACACTAGGCTCAGGCCCCAGTTCAACAGCGATGCGGTCAGCGCCACAAAGGCCACAAAGGCCACAGCTCCACGACCGGTCTTGGGCACGCGGGCCAGCGCCTGAATCAGCTTGGAAGCAGGCTTGGAGCTGGCCACCACATAGCCACCAATCACCACAAAGGCCATTTGCATGGTGAAGGGGATCAGGCTCCAGAAGCCTTTACCAAAGGCCTTGCTGGTTTCCTGCACAGGCGCGCCGATGGCAAATGCTGCCAGCACCACGATAAAAATGCCGACGACGGCAAAGACCCAGGAATCCGGAAACCACTTCTCCGCCCAGCTGGCGCAGCGCATAGCAAAGCGCGCAGAGCGGGTCTCCTCCATATTGACGTGAGTTGTCATGAGTGTGTGTGCTTTCTATTTTTTGCAAGAAAGGGCGGATTCTGCAAAATGAATCCCATCAGACTCACGAAAACACCCCAAGGAAAACCCTAGTACGCAATCACACCCCTCGCGTAAACACCTAGAAACCATTCCATGCAAAAAGGCCTGTGCAAAGCGCTTGCACAGGCCTTTTTCAGCAGATTCTGGATGCGATTGAGGAGGTGTTCAGTGCCGCATCAGCACCAGATCAACCGCCCGTCACCGGCGGAAAGAATGCCACTTCATCACCGTTTTGAATGACAGCATCCAGCGCGCACATGTCCTGATTCAGCGCCATGCGCACGGCCTTGCCTGCGGCCAGCGCACTGGCAGTGGCATCACTGCGGCTCATCAGCTCTTCACGCAGGGCACCCACGGTTTCGGCTGAGGTCTGCAGGCTTTCGCTGCCCGTGCCCAGCGCTTCACGGATGGAGGCGAAATAACGAATGGTGATGGTCTTCATACAGGGCTCCTTCAAGCCATCAGTTCTGCAAACGGAATAAAGCGCACGGTATCGCCTTCAGCAATCGTAGTGCTGGCGGGGTTATCCACCACGCCATCGCCCCAGGCCGTCGATGTCAGCACGCCTGAGCTTTGATTTTTGAACAGCTCCAGCCCGCCGCGCTCGTTGTAGCGCACCCGCAAGAACTCGCGGCGCTTGTCGCCCTTGGGCCAGACAAAGTCGGCACGCGCATCAATCGCACGCGGCAGCACGTTCTGCACGCCTTGCAGGCGCAGCAGGAAGGGGCGTACCAGCACCTGAAAAGTCACAAAGCTGGAGACAGGGTTGCCAGGCAGGCCGATGAAATGTGCAAAACCGGCATCCTGACGATTCACACGCCCATAGGCAAAAGGCTTGCCGGGCTTGATGCTGATCTGCCAGAGATCGAGCTGACCCAGCTGCTGCACGGCAGGCTTGATATGGTCTTCTTCGCCCACCGACACACCGCCGCTGGTGACGATCACATCATGGTCTACGGCGGCTTTGGCCAGCGCAGCCACCGTGGCCTCGCGGTCATCGGGAACGATGCCCAGATCCATCACCTCGCAGCCCATGCGCAGCAGCAGAGCACGCAAGAAAAAGCGGTTGCTGTTGTAGATGCTGCCGGGCTTCATATCCTGCGGCGCCACGGTGCCGGGCATGACCAGCTCATCGCCCGTAGAAAACATCGCTACGCGCGGCTTGCGGGCCACGGGCATGCTGGCAAAGCCCATGCTGGCCGCCAGACCCAGATGCGCAGGCGTGAGGCGCACACCGGCCTCAATCACCGTAGCACCCTGGCGAATGTCCTCACCCGAACGGCGAATCCACTGCCCAGCCTTGGGCTGGGTCTTGATGCGTACGCGGCCGTCTTCCAGCACTTCGCAGTCTTCCTGCATGACGATGGCATCTGCCCCCGCAGGCACGGGCGCGCCCGTAAAGATGCGGGCAACTGAGCCAGCCAGCAGCGCATCGGGAGCAACGCCCGCAGGAATGCGCTGCGACACGGGCAGCTCCGCGCCACCACTGACACACTCCGCCGAGCGCACGGCATAGCCATCCATGGCGGAGTTGTCTTGCGGCGGCACCTGCAGCGGCGAAACAGCGGCTTGCAGCAGCACGCGGCCATCGGCCTCAAACGTGTCAACTGACTCTGCGCCTGCCAGCGGCTGGGCATGGGCCAGCAGCTCTTGCAGGGCATCGTCCAGAGGCTTGAGTGGTGTACGTGGGGCTTGCATTACGGTGTCTTTCTTAGTTCTTGTATTCGAGAGTGCCGGCATGGGCCAGCAGCCATTGCAAAACGGCTTGCGGCTGGCTCAGGTCAAGCACGGGCTGGGTCGGCAAGACGGGCAATTGGCCTGGAGCGTCTGTGGCAACGGCCAGTACCATGGCGTCATGCGGGAACAAGGGCTCTATGGTCTTACCCTTGTCCAGCCGGTCTTGCTGCTGTCGCCAGACTTCGATTTTGGGCACATCGCCATGCTTGAAGCCTTCGATCAGCACCCAGTCCACCGAGGGGTCCAGCTGCGCCAGCATGTCGTGCACGCTGACCTCTGTGGGCTGAGCATATTCGCGCATCAGCGCCATGCGCTGGTCAGATGCCAGCAGCACCTCATAGGCTCCAGCCTTGCGGTGACGCCAGCTGTCCTTGCCTTCACGGTCCACATCAAAGTGGTGGTGGGCATGCTTGATGACCGAGACCTTGAGCCCGCGCGCCTTCATCAGCGCCACCAGCGCCTCGACCAGCGTGGTCTTGCCCGCGCCCGAATATCCAGCAAAGCCTATGACCTTCATCTTTATTTCAATATGTTTTTGATAGCTTCCAGCGCTTTCTAGATAAGCGCCAAAGGCCAATTTCATCCAAAGAAAAAAGCACCTGTCGCCAAGCTCCAGGTGCTTTTGAACTTTAACGCCTCAAGACTTTACTTGCAGTTTTCAGTGATAAATGCCTTGACCTGGCTCACATCAGAAGCCATCACCACCACGCGCTTTGGCAGGTCTTCGATGTCGTTGAACTTAGCGGGGCGATCGGGCAGACGGCCCAGCGCTTCTTCAATAGTCGCTGCGAACTTGATGGGCAGAGCTGTTTCCAGCACCAGCATGGGCTCGGCACCTAAGTGCTCGCGCGCCACCTTCACACCGTCAGCAGTGTGCGTGTCGATCATCTGACCAAAGCGGTTGAAAGTATCCTTGATGGTAGCCAGACGGTCAGCGTGCGTGCTCTTGCCGCTCACAAAACCGTACTTGCCTGCGGCGTCCTTGAAGGCGGGGTCTGCGCTCAGGTCAAATTGGCCGTCCTTGGCCACGCCTTGGTCAAACAGCTGCTTGGTACGCTCGCCATCGCGGCCAACCAGGTCGAACACAAAGCGCTCGAAGTTGCTGGCCTTGCTGATGTCCATCGAAGGGCTGGATGTCTCGTAAGTGTTGGCCGAGCCGCGCACCACGTACACGCCGGTACGGAAGAATTCGTCCAGCACATCGTTTTCGTTGGTAGCCACCACCAGCTTGGCAACTGGCAGGCCCATCTGGCGCGCCACATGGCCAGCGCAGATATTGCCGAAGTTGCCCGACGGCACGGTGAAGCTGACCTTTTGGTCGTTGGACTGGGTGGCTTGCAGATAGCCCGCAAAGTAGTACACCACCTGGGCCAGCAGACGCGCCCAGTTGATGGAATTAACGGTGCCAATCTTGTACTGCGCCTTGAAGGCGTGATCGTTGGAGACGGCCTTGACGATGTCCTGGCAGTCGTCAAACACGCCTTCAATGGCGATGTTGTGAATGTTTTCGTCCTGCAGGCTGAACATTTGTGCCTGCTGGAAGGGGCTCATGCGGCCGTGGGGGCTGGTCATGAAGACGCGCACGCCCTTTTTGCCGCGCATGGCGTATTCAGCCGCGCTGCCGGTGTCGCCGCTGGTGGCGCCCAGAATGTTCAGCTCTTCGCCGCGGCGGGTCAGTTCATACTCGAACAGGTTGCCCAGCAGTTGCATGGCCATGTCCTTGAAGGCCAGCGTGGGGCCGTTGGACAGGGCTTCGATGTGCAGCACGCCATCGAGCTGGCGAACGGGCACGATGGCGTCGGTGCCAAAGACTTCCTTGGTGTACGTCTTGGCGCACAAGGCGCGCAGGTCGTCAGCAGGAATGTCGTCGATGTACAGCGACAGAATCTCGAATGCCAGACCCGCATAGCCCTTGGTGGCCAGCGTTTCGCGCAGCTGGGTCAGCTTGGCATCGGTGATCTGGGGGTACTCCACTGGCAGGTACAGGCCGCCATCGGGAGCCAGACCTGCTAGCAAAATATCGCAAAAACGCTTGCGGTCAGCATGGCCGCGGGTGGACAGATACAGCATCTCAAACTCGCCAAAAACTAAAATTCAAAACGGGCAGCCAAAACGGGCAGAACTTACGCCGCCAAGCGCAACATTATCGGTCAGCAGGCTGGCATTCACTAGGCGTAAATGCAGAGACCGGGCAACGCGGTTTCACCTGAGCGGCTGGCTCAGCCCAGAGCTGAGCCAATCAGGGCTGGAAATAGCGCTCGGCATCAGGTTTGAGATAGGGTTTCAATTTCTTGAACGAAATATCTACCCCGCTGCCCAGACACGCACCCATCGCATGGCCAATGCCTGAGATCACAAAGCTCATCTTGGCGCGACGCCATTCATCATTGATAGGCAGCGCTTCTGCCAGAGCGCCCAGCGTACCTTTGGGCGGGATATCGACGCCATTGCGCACATAGAAGTAACGCCCTTCACGCTCACCGCCTGCCTTGGGCTGGCCCAGTTCCATCACCACATCCGCTCCACCCAGCGTGCCGCGATAGACATCGACGGGCGCGGCCTGCGCGCAAGTCGCCGCAAAAGCAAAAAAGGCCAGCACCACAGGGCGCCAGCCTTTGAGAAGACCTTCAGTGCACTCATCGCACTGAACAGGGAAAGATCCGGGTTGAGTGCAGTCAGACATGCCAACCTCCGAAACCATCATGCTGGAAACGGCCACTGACCCAAGTCAGTGACACCAGGCAAGGGCCGCCCGGCAGCGATGGTGTCGCCCCCCTTCCGCGAAGCAGAGAGGGGGAAGCGGCAAAGCCGCTCAGGGGGTGAACTCCAATCAGTTCAGTTCTTCCTTACGGATGCGGGTGATTGGCGCCAGCACTGTGTGCAGACCCTGGATTTCATCCAGCGCCTTGTTCATGTCGCCTTCACGGGTGTCGTGCGTCAGGATGATCAGGTCGGTCTGGGTCGAGCCTTCGCCGCCCACTTCATCAGCTTCACGCTGCAGCACTGCATCGATGCTGATGCCTGCACCAGCCAGCAGACCGGTGATCTTGGCCAGCACGCCCGCTTCATCAGCCACGCGGATACGCAGATAGTAGCTGGTCACGACTTCAGCCATGGGCAGCACGGGCAGCTCAGTGGCAGCCGCGGCGAGTGTGTGCGACTGGAACGCCAGCGCAGGCACGCTATGCGCAGGGTCTGCACCATGCAGGCGGGCGATGTCCACCAGGTCAGCAATCACGGCCGAAGCGGTAGGCTCGGAGCCAGCGCCCTTGCCGTAGTACAGCGTGGTGCCCACGGCGTCGCCGTTCACCACCACGGCGTTCATGGCGCCTTCCACATTGGCGATCAGGCGCTTGGCAGGCACCAGCGAGGGGTGCACGCGCAGCTCGATACCCTTGTCGGTGCGCTTGGTGATGCCCAGCAGCTTGATGCGGTAGCCCAGTTGCTCGGCGTACTTGATGTCGGCCGCAGACAGCTTGGTAATGCCTTCCACGTGGGCCTTGTCGAACTGCACGGGAATGCCGAAAGCGATGGCGCTCATCAGCGTGGCCTTGTGGGCGGCGTCCACGCCTTCGATGTCGAAGGTCGGGTCGGCTTCGGCATAACCCAGACGCTGGGCTTCCTTGAGCACCACGTCAAAGTCCAGGCCCTTGTCACGCATTTCGGACAGGATGAAGTTGGTCGTGCCGTTGATGATGCCGGCCACCCACTGGATGGAGTTGGCCGTCAGGCCTTCGCGCAGCGCCTTGATGATGGGGATACCACCGGCCACAGCGGCTTCATAGGCCACGATCACACCCTTCTCAGCCGCAGCCTTGAAGATTTCTGTGCCGTGCACGGCCAGCAGCGCCTTGTTGGCGGTGACCACATGCTTGCCAGCGGCAATCGCTTCCAGCACCAGTGCCTTGGCAATGCCATAGCCGCCAATCAGCTCGACGACGACGTCGATCTCGGGGTTGGCAATGACTTCGCGGGCATCGCCGACGACCTTGACCTTGTCACCCACGACGCTCTTGGCGCGTTCGGTATCCAAGTCGGCCACCATCGTAATTTCAATGCCACGACCCGCACGACGGCGAATCTCGTCTTGGTTGCGTTCCAGCACATTGAAAGTACCGCTACCGACGGTGCCAATGCCCAACAGGCCTACTTGGATGGGTTTCATAAGTTTTTAAGGTCAAAAAAGCGCCGAAGCGCTTGAATAGCAAGCGCCGCCAGCTATCAAAAAAGAAAGGGTTACGCGGCTTTGTCAGCCTTGACGGACTTCACCGCCTTGTCAGCGGTCACAGCCTTGGGCTTGTCTGTGCCATGGCGCTTGCGGTACTTATCCAGGAAGAGCGCCAGACGGTTGATGGCTTCGCGCAAGTCCGCCTCATGCGGCAGAAAGACAATGCGGAAATGGTCAGGGTTGGGCCAGTTAAAGCCTGTGCCCTGCACCAGCATGACCTTGGTTTCCTGCAGCACCTCGAGGAAGAACTCCTGGTCGTCCTTGATGGGGTACACCGCCGGGTCAAGGCGAGGGAACATATACAGAGCGCCTTGCGGCTTGACACAGGACACACCAGGAATGGCGTTGATCAGCTCCCAGGCCAGATCGCGCTGCACACGCAGGCGTCCACCTTCCTGCACCAGCGAGTCAATGCTCTGATGGCCACCCAGCGCCGTCTGCACGGCCCACTGGCCGGGCACGTTGGCGCACAGCCGCATATTGGAGAGCATGTTCAGGCCCTCGATGTAATCCTTGGCGGGCTTTTTGTCGCCCGAGATCACCATCCAGCCCGCACGGTAGCCGCAGGAGCGGTAAGCCTTGGACAGGGAGTTGAAGGTCAACGTCAGCACATCGATGGACAGGCTGGCCAGAGGCGTGTGCTTGACATCGTCATACAGCACCTTGTCATAGACCTCATCGGCAAAGATGACCAGACCATGCTCACGCGCCAGTTCCACGATTTCGAGCAGCAGCTCCTTGGAATACAGCGCGCCCGTGGGATTGTTGGGGTTGATGACGACAATGCCCTTGGTGCGCGGCGTGATCTTGGCGCGGATGTCTGCCATATTGGGCATCCAGCCGTTTTCCTCGTCGCACATATAGTGCACGGGCGTGCCGCCCGACAGGCTGGTCGCAGCCGTCCACAGCGGGTAATCAGGCGCGGGCAGCAGCATTTCATCGCCAGTGTCCAGCAAGGCATTGGTAGCCAAGCTGATCAGCTCGGATGCGCCATTGCCAAGGTAGATATCGTCCAGCGTCACACCCTTGATACCCTGATGCTGCGTCTCGTGCATCACGGCCTTGCGGGCGGCAAAGATGCCTTTGCTGTCAGAGTAGCCAGCCGAGTTGGGCAGGTTGCGGATCATGTCCTGCTGCACCTCCTCAGGGGCATCAAAGCCAAACACGGCCAGATTGCCGATATTGAGCTTGATGATCTTCTGGCCGTCGT
>NZ_JAVXSJ010000058.1:0-8368 GCF_036643215.1 Comamonas sp.
GCAAAGAGATTACCGCTGCCATCAAGGGCATTGCCGACGGCACGGTGGACATCGTCGTTGGCACGCACAAGCTATTGAGCGAATCCACCCAGTTCAAAAATCTGGGCCTGCTCATCATCGATGAGGAGCACCGCTTTGGCGTGCGCCACAAGGAAGCCATGAAGGCCATGCGTGCCGAGGTGGACATCTTGACGCTGACGGCTACCCCCATTCCCCGCACCATGGGCATGGCGCTGGAGGGTTTGCGCGATCTTTCGGTCATCGCCACCGCCCCGCAACGCCGTCTGGCCATCAAAACCTTTGTGCGCAACGAAGGCACTGGTGTCATCCGCGAAGCCGTGCTGCGTGAACTCAAGCGCGGCGGGCAGGTTTACTTTCTGCACAACGAAGTCGACACCATCGAGAACCGCAAGCAAAAGCTGGAAGAAATCCTGCCCGAGGCCCGCATTGCCGTGGCCCACGGCCAGATGCCCGAGCGCGAGCTGGAGCGCGTGATGCGCGACTTTGTGGCCCAGCGCTACAACATTCTGCTGTGCTCGACGATTATCGAAACCGGTATCGACGTTCCCTCAGCCAACACCATCCTCATCAGCCGCGCTGACAAATTTGGTCTGGCCCAGTTGCACCAGTTGCGTGGCCGCGTGGGCCGCAGCCACCACCAAGCCTATGCCTATTTGATGGTGCCGGACATGGACAGCCTGACCAAGCAGGCCCAGCAGCGACTGGAAGCCATTCAGCAGATGGAAGAGCTGGGCAGCGGCTTTTACCTGGCCATGCACGACCTGGAGATTCGCGGCGCGGGCGAGGTACTGGGCGAAAACCAGAGCGGCAATATGCTGGAAGTGGGCTTTCAGCTCTACAACGAAATGCTGTCTGAAGCTGTGCGCAGCCTGAAGGCTGGCAAAGAGCCCGACCTGCTGTCTCCGCTGTCGGCATCGACCGATATCAATCTGCATGCGCCAGCCCTGTTGCCCAACGACTACTGCGGCGATGTGCATCTGCGCCTGTCTTTCTACAAAAAGCTGGCCACGGCCAAGACGGCCGATCAGATCGACACCCTGCTCGAAGAAATCGTGGATCGCTTTGGCAAGCTGCCCGCACAGGCCCAGACCCTCATAGACGTGCACCGCCTGCGCGTTCTGAGCCAGCCCTACGGTGTGATCAAGGTAGATGCAGCGCCCGGCGTAATCAACAT
The DNA here is from genome assembly GCF_036643215.1 of Comamonas sp. GTDB lineage: Bacteria > Pseudomonadota > Gammaproteobacteria > Burkholderiales > Burkholderiaceae_C > Comamonas. The sequence goes on from NZ_JAVXSJ010000058.1 coordinate 1,196, forward strand.
CACCTTCAAGCCCCAGCCGCCGATTGACCCGATGAACATCATTCATCTGATTCAAAAAAACAAGCACATCAAGCTGGCGGGCAACGAAAAGCTGCGCATCGAAAAAGAGCTTGAGAATCCCAAGGACCGCGCGCAAATGGTGCGTGATGTGCTGCGCAGTCTGGGCCAGCCGCTCAAGGCTGAAGCCGAGGCTCATGCATAAAGCAGCGCTGAAAGCGCTGCCAATGCATCAAGAGCAAGATAGGCTCCAGCCTTGAACCCTTGAGCCGCCATGTTTCTGGAAGCCGCTATCGCCCTGCTGGCACTGTCGCTGGCCCTGCTCTGCCGACCCTGGCGCATGCTGGACAGCCGGGCCGGGCCCGGCGGCATGCAAGACCCCGTGCTCTCACCCCTGCTCACGCCGCTACTCGCCACCCTGGTGCTGCTGCCCTGGGTCTGGGCCCTGCCTGCGCTGCACCAGATGCCGCTGCAACTGCGCTGGTCTGGTGCGCCGCTGGTCGTGCTTTTGATAGGCTGGCCGCTTGCAGTACCTGTGCTGCTTGCGGTAGGCGCTATTGCTTTTGCATTGGCTCCCGCCTTGGGGCTGGAAGAAGCCCTTGGCATGGTGGTCTGGCAAGGTCTGGTGCCGGCCACTCTGGCCATGCTCTGGGGCGTGGCAGTGCGCCGCTGGTGCTGGCACAACATTTTTGTATTTATTCTTTTGCGCGGCTTTTTAGGCACAGTTCTGTGTCTGTTTGTCGCGTCTCTGGTCGGCCAATGGGCAGGCCATGTGCTGCCCAATGTCAACGAAGACCTCTCGCGCATGGCCCGCTGGCTCATGGCCTGGGCCGACGGTGTGACCACCGGCATGCTGACGGCGGTATTCGTGGTCTTTCGCCCGCACTGGGTGGCGACCTGGTCGGATGCCATCTATCTGCAGCCGCCGCGCAGCCCCGAAAGCTGAGATTTTTCGGCAGTTTGACGTCTGCCACTTTCGTGCCCGCTGCGCAAACAGCATCTTTCCCATCAGGCTAAACGCCAAGGACGCTGGCACGAAGCTTGCTCATCATCAAGCCATCGCACTGTAGCCATCACCAAAGCAGTGCATATCTTGATGAAAAGAAGGATCGCATGTTGTTCCACCCCGTTCGCGCCAGCATTGGCTTCAATATTCGCCACGCCATATATACCACCGCCCGCACAGGCCTGGCCTGCGCGCTGGCAGCAGGCTTTGCTCTCACGGCGCAGGCTCAGAATGCCTACCCCGAGCGCTCGGTCAAAGTCATCGTCGCCCTACCTGCTGGCGGCAGCGCCGACATGATTGCCCGTGTCGTGGGCCAGAAACTGGCTGCCGAGCTCAAGCAACCCTTTGTGGTAGACAACCGCGCAGGCGCATCAGGCCAGATCGGCACGCCCGCCGTGGCGCGATCTGCTGCTGATGGCTACACGCTGATGGTCTCGCCCGCCTCGTTTCTGACCACCAACAAGAGCATTTTCAAATCGCTGCCCTATGACCCCGAGGCCGACTTCGCACCCATTAGCAAACTGGTGAACCAGCCCATGGTGCTCGTGGTCAAAGACAAGCAGAAATTCCCCAGCGTGGCAGCGGTGGTGAACGCTGCCAAGACAGCGCCCGGCAAGCTGACCTTTGCCTCTTCCGGCGACGGTAGCCCCCAGCACCTTGCAGCGCTGATGTTTGAAACCCGCACCCACGCACAGATGCTGCATGTGCCCTACAAGGGCGGTGCACCTGCTGTGAATGACACGCTGGCCGGCAATGTAGACATGCTGTTTGCCGTACTGCCCGAGGTGCTGCCCCACATTCAGGCAGGCAAACTGCACGCACTGGGCCTGCTGGCGCCCAAGCGCACAGCCACGCTGCCCAATACACCCACCATGGTTGAAAGCGGCTTTGCCGACCTGAACCTGTCTGCATGGGTGGGCCTGTTTGCCCCGGCCAAAACGCCCCAGCCCATTATCGACAAGCTCAACCGCGCCGTGCGCGTTGCTCTGGACAGCGATATCAAGACCAAGCTGAGCGAAAACGGCATGGAGGTTGCACCATCGACGCCCGAGCAGCTCAAGCAGACCGTGTCGCAAGACATCAAGTTGCATGCTGAACTGGTGAAAGCGGCAGGCATTCAGCCGCAATAACGCAGCATGATGCGGATGAGCCCCGCAAGGCCCGTCCGCATCAGCGGATAATGGCAGCCATATCCGGCCGAGACGGCAACAAGCTGCCCCGGCCACTGTTTTTGCCCTTCCTGCATTCGCACATACACGCAATGACTGACGCAACAGAATTCGCTCCCGGCCTGATGATTCGCGGCATTACCGCGCCGCAAAAGCTCAGCGACTACAAGCTCATCGCTTTTGACATGGACTCGACGCTGATCACCATCGAGTGTATTGACGAGATTGCCGACGCCACGGGCAAAAAGGAAGAAGTCGCAGCGATCACCGAAGCCACCATGCGCGGCGAAATCACAGACTTCAAAGACAGCCTGCGCCAACGCGTGGGCAAGCTGGGCGGCGTGACCGAGGCCGACATGGCCCGCGTGCTGGCTGAACGCCTCAAGCTCTCGCCCGGCGCTGAAGCACTGGTCAAAGCTGCCAAGGCTGCGGGCCTGAAGGTGTTGCTGGTCTCTGGCGGCTTTACCTACTTTGCCGAGCATGTGCGCGGCCTGCTGGATATAGACTTTGTGCGCGCCAATGTGCTGGAGTCCAAAGACGGCGTGCTGACCGGCGGTCTGGTCGAGCAAGCCTGGGGCGATATCTGCGACGGCGCGGAAAAACGCCGCACGCTGCTGGAAGTGGCTTCGCTGATCGGCATTGACGCCAGCCAGTGCATTGCCGTCGGTGATGGCAGCAATGACATCCCCATGATGCAAGTCGCAGGCCTGTCTGTGGCTTACCACGCCAAGCCCCGCGTGCGCAATGAAGCCAAGGTTTCCATCAACGAAGGTGGTCTGGACCGCCTGCTGGAAGTTCTGAAGTAAGCAGCAAGCTCCCCCATCAAGCCGCCGCAGCATTTGTGGCGGCTTTTTTGTGTCTGCATCGACGGCGCTCTCTGACGCGGAGCAAGCACCCGGCTTTGCTACAGTGCCTTGCATCCCTTCCAACCCGTGATCCGAAAGGTCAGTGAATGAGCAAACTCAAAATCGCCGTAATCGTGGGCAGCCTCAGCAAGCAATCCATCAACCGCAAGCTCGGCGAAGGCCTGGCCAAACTCATGCAAGATCAGGCTGATTTCGAATTCATCGACATCAGCCGCCTGCCGGTCTACAACCGCGACTTTGACAACACGCCAGACTTCAAGCCCTTCGAAGACCTCAAGCCACAGATTCGCGGCTGCAATGGCGTGCTGTTCATCACTCCCGAGTACAACCGCTCCATCCCCGCTTCGCTCAAAAACGTGCTGGATGGTTTGAGCCGCCCCTATGGCCAGACCGTCTGGGCCGGCATCCCCGCCGCCATCATCGGCAGCTCGCCCGGCGGTGCCGCCTCTGCCATGGCGCAGCAGCACCTGCGCAATGTGCTGGTCTCACTGGACATGCCCACCATGGCCCAGCCCGAAGGTTTTGTGCGCTGGTCCGACACGCTGCTTGATGCAGACGGCAATATCGGCGCAGCCAGCCACGGCTTTCTGACCAAGTACATGAGCAAGTTTCTGGACTGGGTACAACTGCAGCAAAAGAAATAATCCCGCTATTTCTTGATTTGATAGCAAGCCCCGCAAGTGCTTCAAGCGCTGCGGGGCTTTTTTATACGCATTTTGTTTTCACTATTTCTCACTTTTGATGGCGGCAGGAACTTTTCTTTACCCAGACTATTCCTACAATAGTGACGCAGCCCTATACACAACACAACAGCCGGCTGCCAAGGTCTGAGCACTGTCCTTTTTACGGACAGTTTCAGCTCAACACCTTGATATATCTCCCCTGACCACCAAATACCATAGCAAGCAAGCCATATGAGACAGGCGTCTCACGGCATGCCGGCTGGCTATCGCCTTGTGCGAAAGACAGCCATCTATGACAACCATGATTGGAATTAATCCGTGAAGACTTCGTACCGTGCTGCCGCCTCCGTGATCGCTATCGCTATTGCATCGCTGTCTGTGCCTTCGCTGGCTCAGGCCAAGCGCATGGGCAGCAGCAAGTCCGTGCGTCCTGCCAGCATCGGCAACAAGGCTCCTGCTCAGCCCGCTCCCGTGGCTCCTAAGGCTGCAGCACCTGCTGCTGCGGCCCCCGCAGCCGCCGCTGCTCCTGCAGCAGCTCCCGCTGCAGCGGCAACGCCTGCCCGTGGCTCCGGCATGATGGGCACCATCGCTGGTGCAGCCGTCGGCGCTGTGGCCGGCACCATGGCAGGCAACGCTCTGGCAGGTGCCATGGGCGGTGACAAGGAAGCCGAAGCCAAGAAGGCCAAGGAAGAAGAAGCCAAAAAGGCTGAAGCCGAAGCCGCTGAGCTGCAAAAGAAGCTCAACGAAGCCAAGGCCAAGGCTGAAGCCGCTCGCGCTGCGGTCAAGTAATCTGCAGTGCAGATGCCAAAAGGGCCGCTTTTGCGGCCCTTTTCCATTCTGGTTGATTCAGCTGATTATTCCTGCGCTCTGGGCCTGAGCCCTGCCGCCTTGCGAATCGGCTCCAGCAGCTCGCTCAGCCCGTTGTGGTCCAACTCATGCATTAACGCAATCAAGCGGCCCAGGTCGCCCTTGGGAAATCCCTCGCGGGCAAACCAGTTGAGATAGTTGCCGGGCAGATCCGCAATCAGGCGGCCCTTGTATTTGCCATAAGGCATTTGCACGCGCACCAGGCGCTCCAGCGTTTCGGGGTTCATGACAAGTGGACTCAGTTCAGAAATGCAAAACTTTGAATAAAAAACGACGTTCTTATAACCAAATAAGAAAAATGTACTTCCGGCTTCGGTGCGCCGCACTAGACTATGCACCTTACTTCACCGCGGCCTGCAAAAGGCCAAGGGATTTGTTGCAACTTGCTGAAGAAGGTCTGAACCCATGTTGAAGAAAGCTCTCTCTGCTATCGCTATTGCCACTCTGGCACTGTCGGCCCAGGCCGCTGATGTGCTCAAGATCGGTGCCACGGCAGTGCCTCACGCAGAAATCCTGAACCACATCAAGCCCGCGCTGAAGGCTCAGGGCATTGATCTGGAAATCAAGGAATTCAGCGACTACGTGCAGCCCAACGCCGCCGTGGAAGACAAGCAGCTGGACGCCAACTTCTTCCAGCACCAGCCCTATCTGGACAGCTACAACAAAGACCGCAAGACCTCGCTGGTGGCCGTGCCCAATGGCAAGGTACATGTGGAGCCCTTTGGCGCCTACTCCAGCAAGATCAAGAACATCAAGGATCTGAAGAATGGCGCAACCATCGCCATCCCCAACGACCCATCCAACGGCGGCCGCGCTTTGATTTTGCTGGCCAAGCATGGCCTGATCGAGCTCAAGGATCCAAAGAGCCTGACGCCTACCGCGCTGGAAATCGTCAAGAACCCCAAGAAGCTGAAGTTCAAGGAACTGGAAGCCCCTCTGCTGCCCCGCGCACTGGCTGACGTCGATCTGGCTCTGATCAACACCAACTACGCAATCGAAGCCAAGCTGAACCCCACCAAGGATGCCCTGTTCATCGAAGGTGCTGATTCGCCTTACACCAACATCATTGTTGCCCGTAAGGATCGCGCAGGCGGTGCTGACATTGCCAAGCTGATGAGCGTTCTGCACTCTGCTGACACCAAGAAGTTCATTCAGGAAAAGTACAAGGGTGCGGTTGTCCCTGCCTTCTGATCGACGCCTTCTGGTGCGCTAATGCGCATGCTCCATCAAAAAGCGCTGCATCTGCAGCGCTTTTTGCTTTCTGGCGAATAGATCTTTATTTGATAGCTGGTATCGCTTGATAAATAAGCGCTACCAGCACTTTTCGCTTGAAATTTTCAGGCCGACGGGCCCGGTACCGAGTGCAGCAACACCGCCGTCTCGCCATCACCGTTGACGCTTTCCAGCTGCACGCCAAAGCCCCACAGCCGGGCCACGTGTTTAAGCACTTCCTGCGTATCGTCAGCAAGCGGCCGCCCCTGGTACTGGGTGTGGCGCAGCGTAAGGCAGCGGTCACCCCGCAGGTTCACGTTCCAGACCTGAATATTGGGCTCGCGCGTACCCAGATCGTATTGCTGTGACAGCAGCTGGCGCAGCTGGCGGTAGCCATCTTCATCGTGAATAGCACTGACCAGCACTTCACGCTCATCAGGGTCGTCGTGCAGGGAAAACATGCGCATCTCGCGCATCAGGTGCGGACTCAGAAACTGGCCGACAAAGCTTTCATCCTTGTAATTGCGCATGGCGTGGTGCAGCGCAGGCAGCCACGGCGTGCCCGCCAGATCGGGGAACCAGCGACGGTCTTCCTCGGTCGGGTTTTCGCAGATACGCCGAATGTCGCGGTACATCGAAAAGCCCAGCGCATAGGGGTTAATGCCGCTAAAGGCTCTGTGCCCAGCCGGTGGCTGATAGATCACATTGGTGTGCGATGACAGCCACTCAATCATCACGCCATCGGTCAGCCAGCCCTCGTCATACAGGGTGTTGAGCAAGGTGTAGTGCCAGAAGGTGGCCCAGCCCTCGTTCATCACCTGGGTCTGGCGCTGTGGGTAAAAGTACTGGGCGATCTTGCGCACGATGCGCAAAATCTCGCGCTGCCAGGGTTCAAGCAATGGGGCATTCTTTTCGATGAAGTAGAGAATGTTTTCCTCGGGCTCCTTAGGAAAGCGCTCATTGTTCTGGGCCGCACTGTCCTTGTCTTTGCGCGTCGGCAGGGTGCGCCACAACACATTGACCTGCTGCTGCACATAGGCCTCGCGCTCCTCCCGCTCGGCGCGTTCGCGGGCAAGACTTTTGTTAGAGGGGCGGCAATAACGGTCCACTCCGAAGTTGGACAGGGCGTGGCAGGAATCGAGCAACTGCTCAACGGTATCCAGCCCGTAACGTTCCTCGCACTGGCTTACGTAGTCGCGTGCATAGACCAGATAGTCGATGATGCTGCCCGCGTCGGACCACATGCGAAACAGGTAATTGTTCTTGAAAAAGCTGTTGTGCCCGTAGGCTGCATGCGCAATCACCAGCGCCTGCATGGCCGTGCTGTTTTCCTCCATCAGATAGCTGATGCAGGGGTTGGCGTTGATGACGAT
>NZ_JAVXSJ010000059.1:0-8184 GCF_036643215.1 Comamonas sp.
AAGCAATGCAACTGGCAGGACGGCCCTGCCCATCGCAACCCTGCTCCTGCAGACCAACGCCTGGTCAAGGGTCGCGGTTTTGCCTATGCGCGCTACATCCACAGCAAGTTCCCCGGCTACGGTGCCGCCTGGGCGACCTGGGCTGTCGATGTGACCGTGGACCGCGAAACCGGTGAAATCAAGGTGGACAAGGTCTTTGTCGCACAAGACACCGGTGCCATGGTCAACCCCGCAGGCGTGCGCCACCAGGTGCACGGCAATGTGGTGCAGTCCACCAGCCGCGTGCTCAAGGAATTTGTCACTTTCGACAAGAGCGGTGTGACCTCGCTGGAATGGGGTGGCTACCCCATCCTGCGCTTTGACGAGCTGCCAGAGATCGACTCTTTGCTGGTCGAGCGCCCCAACGAAGCACCCATGGGCGCTGGCGAATCGGCCTCCGTTCCCAGCGCTGCTGCCGTTGCCAATGCCTTCTTTGACGCCACCGGCGTGCGCCTTTTTGAAGTGCCCTTCACGCCCAGCCGCGTGCTGGCAGCACTCAAGGCAGCCAAGGCCGATACCGGCAACGCTTCGTCCAAGTGACCCCACAAATAAAGAGTACACACATGCGAACGTTCAAAAAAATCCTGATTGGCAGTGCGGCACTGGTTGCCGTGCTGGCAGTCGCCGGTCTGGCGCTCACCCATCAGGGCGAGATTGCCACGCAAGCCAGCATTCCATCCGCTGACTTCACTCCCCAGCAAATCGCCAAGGGCAAGCTGCTGGCCGCCATGGGTGACTGCGCCGTCTGCCACACCGCAGCCAACGGCAAGACCAATGCCGGCGGTCTGGCCATGCCCAGTCCCTTCGGCACCATCTACACCAGCAACATCACGCCAGACATGCAGACCGGCATTGGCAGCTGGACCTATGAAGCCTTTGAGCGCGCCATGCGCCACGGTGTGGACCGCGAAGGCCAGTACCTCTACCCCGCCTTCCCTTACACAGCGTTCAGCCGCGTGACCGATGAAGACATGAAGGATCTGTACGCCTTCCTGATGAGCGAGCCCGCTGTATCAAATGAAGCGCCCAAGACCGCGCTGAACTTCCCCTACAACGTGCGCCGCGGCATTGCCGCCTGGAACTGGCTCAACCTCAAGCCCGGCGTGGTGGCTGACGATGCACAGCAAGCCCCCGAGTGGAATCGCGGTGCCTATCTGGTCGAAGGCCTGGGCCACTGCAGCGCCTGCCACACCCCACGCAACGGCATGGCCGCTGAGAAGACCGGCGAATTCCACTTTGCAGGCGGCAGCGCTGAAGGCTGGGATGCACCCGCTCTGACCTCCAAATCGGCATCGCCCCTGCCCTGGACCAAGGGTGATCTGGTTGAGTACATGAAGACCGGTTTCTCCGAGCGCCACAGCGTGGCTGCCGGCCCCATGGCACCCGTGGCTCACGGCCTGTCGCAGCAAAGCGATGCCGACATTGACGCCATTGCCACCTATCTGATGAGCTACCGCGACGCCAATGCCGCCCCCGGCGATGCCAAAGCGCTGATCGAAGAAAAGACTGCCAAGCCCAAGCTGGCGCTGGACACTGAAGGCTACCGCCTGTATCAGGGTGCCTGCATGGCCTGCCACCGCGCAGATCCTTCGGCCAGCACCTTTGGCGTGCGCCCGCAATTGGCACTGAGCACCAGCCTGCATTCCGCCTCGCCTGACAACGCCATCATGGCCGTACTGGAAGGCGTGCAAAACCCAGCCCATGCAGATCTGGGTACCATGCCCGCCTTCCGCCATGCATTAAGCGATGCGCAGATTGCCACCCTGCTCAACACCATGCGCATGCAATACGGTGTGGATGCATGGAAAGACCTGCCCGCCAAGGTAGGCCAGCTGCGTAAACAGTCTCAAGCACAGCACTGATACACAGCACTCCCCATTGGCCTTCCCTGTCCTTCACAATGGCCACGGAAGGCCTTTTTACGCCGACAGCGGCACATGACTGATTTGGCAGTTGCCAGCAAATAAAGAAAGCAAGCAATGGACAATATCGACGTCCTGGTCCTCAAGGCATTACGCGACTGGCGCAGCGCCGGGCAGCGCGCCTTGCTGGCCACTGTCGTGCGCACCTGGGGCTCATCACCCCGCCCCGTTGGCTCCATGATGGCCTTGCGTGAAGACGGCCGCGCCATTGGCTCGGTCTCTGGCGGCTGCATTGAAGACGATTTGATTGCGCGCCACACCCATTCGCTGAACCAGAACCAAGGCATTACGGATGGTCCACCGCAATTGGTGCGCTACGGCGTCAGCGCCGATGAAGCCCACCGCTTTGGCCTGCCCTGCGGCGGCACGCTGGAGCTTCTGCTGGAGTTCAACCCCGACGCAGCCAGTCTGCAAGAGCTGGTGACCCAGCTTGAAGCCGGATCGCTGGTGAAACGTAGCGTGAACTGCGCCACCGGCGAAGCCAGCCTGCAGGTGGCCGAGCAGCCTGATGCGCTGGAGTTTGACGGCCACACGCTTACCAACCACCTTGGCCCCGGCTACCGCATGCTGCTGATTGGCGCGGGCGCGTTGGCCGAATATCTGGCCACGATGGCGCTGTTCAATGGTTTCACGGTCACCGTCTGCGACCCGCGCGAGGAATACATAGGCAGCTGGTCTGTACCGCAAGTCAGCAAGGTGATGGACATGCCCGACGATGCCGTCACCGCCTTCAAGCCCGATGCGCGCAGCTGCATCGTCGCCCTGACACACGACCCCAAACTGGACGATCTGGCCCTGCTCGAAGCCGTGCAAAGCGCCGCCTTTTACGTAGGCGCCATCGGCTCGCGCCGCAACAACCATGCAAGGCGCGAACGCATGATGGAGCACTTTGGCGAGACCGAAGAGTCGCTGGCCAAATTGCGCGGACCTATCGGCCTTTATATCGGCAGCAAAACCCCGGCCGAGATTGCGGTGAGCGTGATGGCCGAAATTCTGGCCGTGAAAAACGCAGTGCCGCTGCCGCAAGCCATGTCGGTAGAAGTGGCCAAACACGAGCAGGACATCGTCATGAGCGAGGCCAGCACACATTGCGCAATTCCAGAAATCGTCAGCCCGGCAAGCGCGGCGAAACAGCCCTGACAAGCACGAGGAAACAAGTCCTTTCATACAGCACAACATAAAGTGCGGCCTTCGGGCCGCACTATGCTTTTTAGAGCACGCATCCGGCGTACTATTGCCGCCTGAATGACGACCGCCAAGAAAAAGAAATCGCCTGCGCGCAAGCGCAGCCTTGCTTCCAGAACTGCTGCCTTCGGCATCTTCCGCATCAAGCGCTTTGTGCTGTCTGCCGGTGCCTCGGCGCTTGCCAGCTTTCAGATTGCCAGTTGCAGCTTCGACCCCGCCGCATCGGCTGAAAAGCTGCTCAATCAGGGGCTGGCTGCGCTGCATATTCAGACACTGAACATCCCTGCACTGAGCGCTCTCAATGAGACTCTCAGCGCCTTTCGCAAAAATGGCTGGCCCGATCTCGGCTCCTCTACAGGCCACACCAGCCCCGTGGGCGGCAAGGTGGACAAGGCCGATGTCACGGCTTCTGGCCAGCCCATGCGCTTCGCCAGCTGCTCGCAGTTCTTTCCCGGCGGCAAGGTCCCGACTCTGCAACTGCACCCGCATGAACGCGAGCTGTGCTTCAGCAGCTTTGCCGTGCTGCACAACGGCTCGACAAAAACGCCAGTCTTTGTCGCCCAGCGGCTGAACCGCCGCCTGCTGGAGCAAGGCCAGGGCCTGAAGCGCGCCGACAAGTTCTATGCCGATGCCCGCCTGCCCCGGGCTGAGCGCTCAGAGCTAGACGACTACAAGCACTCCGGCTACTCGCGCGGCCACATGGCACCGGCCGCAGACATGAGCACGCCCGAGGCCATGGCACAAAGCTTCAGTCTGGCGAATATGGTTCCGCAAAATCAGATTCACAACGCCGGTGCATGGAGTCAGGTGGAGCAAGCTACGCGCAAATATGCGCTACGCGCCAAGGGCGATGTCTATGTTTTCACCGGCCCTGTATTCACCAAAAATGCAGCGGCGATTGGCCCGGGAAAAGTAGCTGTGCCCGACTACATTTTCAAGCTAGTCTATGACGCCAGCACCCATAAGAGCTGGGTGCACTGGCAGGCCAACAGCGCCGACACGCGCATGGCCTCCCCCATCAGCTACGAAGAATTTACGCGCCGCACAGGCATGCCGCTGCTGTCTGGCGTGTAACGCTGACTTTCAAAAACAGGAGCTGTCTGCGCTTGACCATCATTGCTTTCAGAGCAATAAATGATCTGAAACGCAATTAAATAAACCGCAAGCAGCTCTTTATTACATAGCAATTCAGGCATAAAAAAACACGCTGGTACTTTAGTATCCAGCGTGTTTTTGCTGAGTCAGCGGAGACCTTGCTTCAACGCTACGGCATAAACAAGGCACATAAGCAAGACCCAAGAGCCTGCGTTTATTTGACGCCCAGCTCTTTCAGGCGCTTGATCACAGCCTCTGCCGTGACTTGTGATGAAACCTGCTGCTGACCTGTCACCAGATTGCCGTCCACAACGACGTGGGGCGTCCAAGGCGCTAACTTCACATAGTTGGCACCAGCAAGGCGCAAGCGGTCTTCCAGCAGCCAAGGGGCGTCGCCCGCAAAAGTGGCCTGATTTTCTTCTTCATTGCTGAAGCCGGTGAGCTTTTTGCCTTTGAACAGCCAGTTGCCATCCTTGTCAAATACCGACAGCAGACTTGCAGGGCCGTGGCAGACGGTTGCATAGACTTTGTTGGCGCCCAGCATGGCGGCGATGATGTTGCCGATGTCGGGGTCCACGGCTAGATCTTGCATGGGTCCGTGGCCGCCTACCGTGAATACTGCGCTGTAATTCGCAGGGTTGATGTCACCCAGGACCAGCGGTTTTTTAATGGCATCTTGCGCAGCGATATACGCTTTTTGATCATCTACCGATTGCTGGTTGTTGTCGTTGTAGCCCAGAGAAAGGCTCAGCGGATCAACCGTCGGTGGTCTGCCGCGTGGTGTGGCGATATGAACTTCGTAGTCTTCGGCCAGAAATGCTTTGTGCGGCTTGATGAATTCTTCAGCCCAGAACCCAGTGGGGTGGCGAGTGCCACTTTTCATGGTCCAAGTGTCAGCACCTGTGAGAACCATCAGAACTTTGATATTCGCCATATGTGAATGCGTTTGGGTGGTTAAAAAGGAGGTAAATGCTCACACAATGCAATTCCTCAAGACGTAGGACGCTCACCTGAACGGCAACCCCAGATCACCCACAGAGCAGCAAGCACGGGCTATCGAAAACAGGAGCTGCATGCGCAACTCTTTCATGGGTTTCAGGCCAAAAACGTCATGAATATCAAGCAATAAATGCGCAAGAAGCTATTGATTACATAGCGCTACAGACATAAAAAAACACGCTGGTACTTGGGTAACCAGCGTGTTTCTCATGGGACTGCCGTGAGCTTACTTCGCAGTGTCCTCAGCCACAGGTGCAGCCGATACAGCCGTTTGCGCCGATACCTTCGACGGCAGCACAGCATCGAGCCAGTGCATGCGCCAGGCCAGCAGCACGGTCACCACAACCAGACCCAGCACGCACAGGGTGTTGCGCAGCCCATGCTTATCCGCATACGGGTCGGCGTAACTGCGCTTGGCGTTGGTGGGCACCTTGGCCGTTTGCGACAGGCTGCGCCCAAGGCCCAGGTTGATGTTCATGCGGCCGTTAATGGCCCAGCCGCTGGCATCCAGAATCGGGCCCAGACTGCGCTGGCGCAGCTTGAGCCAGGCGATCAACATACTGGGGCCGGAGATGGCCAGCACAATGCCCAGAATGGCGACCGGAATCCACGGGCCCAGCTCGATGAACTTGCCAAAGATACCGACCATCACCGCGCTCAATGAGCCCAGTGCCACGCCAATGGCGGCCACCGTGCCCACATCCGTCTTGCGCGGTGCGCTGGCTGCGGCCGGTGCGGGGGCCAGGTCCTTGGGGGCCGTCACCAGCTTGGTAGCGTTGTCGCTGAGGCTGGCATTCACCACATCGTTCTTGGCCGCAGCATGCTTTGCGACTTGCTCCTCAATCATGCGCACGAACTTCTTGTACGGCGATGAGAAGGCCTGACCAATGCTGGTCGGGTTATCGATGAGCTTGATGATGGTGGCATCCCAGTCATTGCCCGCGCGGTCATAGAACACGCCGTTGCGGCCCACGAACAGAAAGTCCACATCACCCGCCGTAAACGCCGCGACGATGATTTTTTTCTGGCCTTCGCGCCTGCATTCGCAATAAGCCAGATAGGTTTTTGCCATGGCCGCCAGCACCGAGTGAGCTGCAGCATCGGCCACTTCCACTGTCAAATCGCAGCTGCGACCATCAAGGAACAGCGTACCGGCCTGAAACGCCGCGCCTTCGCGACGGTAGAAGCAGGAGAAGGAGACAAAGTTATTGAGCAGTGGCAGCAGATCGCGTTGCAGGCGAATCAGCTTTTCCAAGGCCATGGCTTGCAGGCTGTGCTCTTTTTCAGCGTCGTCATGGTCGAGCAACTGCGTCAGCGCATCTTGCAGACCGCTGCCCAGCAACGCTTGAACCTCGGCTTCACTCAAGGCCCCCAGCGGCGTGGCAGGGCATTCGGCCAGCCAGTTCTGGCAATGCGCCAGCATGGTTTTGAGCTGATCCCATTGTTCTTCGATCAGCACCATCAAGGCATCGCCAAAGACCGGCTGAATCGCCTGCTCGCGCAGGGTTTGCAGCGCCGCAGCCCATGCGGGATTGACGCCATGCACCAACGGCAAGTTGCGCTCGCCGGTGACCGCTGCCAGCGGCAGTGCGGCCAGCGCTTCAGAGGTGTTGCTCAGCACCTGCACACCTAAAGCGGCATAGCCCTCTTCGGTCGGGTTCAGCGGCGCCTTGGCGTTCGCATCAAACTCCACCAATCGGGTTCGGGCAAAAAAATCATCGACCTTGGCCTGCACGGCATTCACTGCCTCGGCTGCGGCCAGCGCCAGCGCGCGGGGCTGCAGGTGGCAGCCCAGCTCGGCTGCTTTGCCAAACCAGTCTTGCAGGCTTTGCACATCGACCCAGAAGGCTTCTGCCTTGATGCGATCAATGCCGGGCACACCGTCGTGACCATCTACCGCTCCATACAGCTCCTGAATGCGGGCAATCAGGCTGGCCAGCGCTTCGTCACCCTCAGCCGTTGCCGCGCTGACCACGCCATCGCCGTTAAAGCGCAGCGCTTGCAGAGAAGCCAGGCGCTCCTGTACCTGTGCCAGCGTGATGGCTTTGGCCTGCGGCTCGCCCGCCAGCTCCAGCACACGCCGGGCCTCGGCCAGCAAAGGCGCGCCGTCTTCGGTGGCGTCGTTGATGCTGGCCAGTTGCAGCACATCACCGCCATCGGCCAGCACTTGCGGGTCTCGCACACGCGCTACGGCCCATTCGCAGGCGGCGACCAGCTCGGGCGGGCGAATGCGCCCATCCTTGCTTTCGTCAATCAAATCCAGCGTTGCGCTATCAAATTCAATTCCGCGTGTGGGGCAGGCCAGCGCCACCCACAGCTTCTTGTCTAACTCACCAATGTGGGCAATGTCCTGGCCGGTGCGTATGACCACCTGGTCCACATCGCCGGCGCGGAAAAACTGCCACTCGTACTGCTGCTGCATGAAACCATCAACTCCCGGGCAAGGCTTGCCCTTGTCAAAGTGCCGGGCGACCAATGGTCACAGGCACTGTTCGCTATCAAAACCATGAGTTTAAAAGTCATTTAAGCGACAAAAATGGTGACATTTGTGAACTCTTGGCGTGTTTAGTGACGGCCTAATAAGCGGGTCTTCCTCGTCTTCGTCCTTTTCATTAATAAAGTATTTGTTTAGATACTTTATTTGCTACACTGATTCCGATAGAGCCCTGCCCATGACTCCCGCGCCCACCGCCTCTCAGACCCGCGACAAGCTGCATTTGCAGCTGGCCCGGCTATTTCGCAACAAGATCGCGACGGGCGAATGGCCGGTAGGGCAAAGCATTCCCACCGTCGAAGAACTCGAAGCCCTGCACAGCGTCTCGCGCACCACCGTGCGCATGGCAGTGCATGCGCTGGTCGATGAAGGCCTGCTGGAGACCCGCAAGCGCGGCGGCACCAAGGTGATGGGCCAGCCCTACAAGCCGCCCTCTTTCTTGCTGCCCAC
>NZ_JAVXSJ010000060.1:0-7796 GCF_036643215.1 Comamonas sp.
TCAAGCAAAAGGATCACGCTGAACAGCAGACAGCCATGGCTTCTCTGTCGGCTCAGTCCTCCAAGGAAAACGCTGGTACCACCAGCCTGGGCGCTCTGCTGCGCGCCAAGCTGGACGCAGACAAGTAATCACTTGCCTCAGCTGGTCGGTCAGCTAGCCTGATCGACCGCTAAGCGTCAAAGACAACGGGCGCCTTGTGCGCCCGTTGTTGTTTTCAACCTAGTTTCCGCTGCCCGATGACCCGATCCGATCTCGTAGAAGAACTTGCCGCCCAATTTGGCCAACTCAACCAACGTGATGCCGAGCAGGCCGTCAAAACCATTCTGGATGCCGTCAGCGATGCACTGGTGCGCGGTCACCGCATTGAAATTCGCGGCTTTGGCAGTTTTGCCATCAATCACCGCCAGCCCCGCATCGGCCGCAATCCCCGCTCCGGCGAATCTGTGCAAGTCCCCTCCAAGCGCGTTCCCCACTTCAAGCCAGGAAAAGCCCTGCGCGAAGCCGTGGACAACTTGAAGACCGACGACCCAACCCCCTCTCCACAACAGACAACCTGAAGCAGCAGGTGCCTTTTTGCACCTGTCTGGCCTGACTCTCTTGCCTGTTGACCAGTCTGCACACAGGCTGGCCTAAAATCTCCCCGTCATACAAGAGGCACAAGGGGAAGCATGAAATACCTGCTGTGGCTGCTCAAGGCAGCCATTTTTTTCACTCTGTTTGCATTCGCACTCAACAACCAGCAAGACAGCACCGTGCATTTTTTCTTTGGCACGGCCTGGACTGCACCGCTGGTACTGGTGGTGCTGACGGCATTTGCGCTGGGTTTGTTTGTCGGCGTACTGGGCATGGTGCCGCGCTGGCTCAAGCACCGCGCAGCAGCCCGTGAGGCGCATGCCGCCAAGCAGGCACAGCAAGCCGCAGCAAACACGCCCGCAGCACCGGCTGCCGCAGAGCAGAGTTCTTCTTCGACCCTTTCGCCAAGCGACATTCATGGAATTTAATCTGACTTGGATTTTGCTGGGCCTGCCCGTCGCCTTTGTGCTGGGCTGGCTGGCCTCTCGCTGGGATTTACGCCAGGTGCGCGCCGACAACCGCCAGGCTCCCAAGGCATATTTCAAAGGCCTGAACTTTCTGCTCAACGAGCAGCAGGACAAGGCCATTGATGCGTTTATCGAGGCCGTACAAAACGACCCCGATACAACCGAGCTGCACTTTGCACTGGGCAATCTGTTTCGCCGCCGAGGCGAATACAACCGCGCCGTGCGAGTGCACGAGCACTTGCTCAGCCGCGCTGACCTCTCCCGCCCCGACCGTGACCGTGCCCAGCACGCTCTGGCGCAGGACTTTCTCAAGGCTGGCCTGCTGGACCGCGCCGAAGAGGCCCTGAACCGCCTTGAAGGCACGCAATACGAGGCCGAAGCGCGCCTTTCCTTGCTGGCCATCTACGAGCGCTCACGCGACTGGACACAAGCCGCAGCCATCGTGCGCAAAATGCAGGCTGCCGCTCAGGGCGACTTCAGCACCCGTCTTGCCCACTATCTGTGTGAAGACGCACAAGCGCAAGTCGCACGCGGCCAGCTCGACAAAGCATTTTCGCAGCTGCAGCAAGCGCTTGAAACCGCACCACAAGCCCCGCGCCCACGCCTTGAACTGGCACAGCTGCAACACCGCCAAGGCCAGTCAGCACAGGCGCTGACCAGCTTGCAGGCGCTGGCGCAAAACAGCCCCGCAGCCCTCCCTCTGGCCGCCAGCCTGATGGTGGAAGTGGCCGAAGCCACTGGCGAGATTGAGCCAACACGCGCACTGCTGTTCAAGCACTATGAGCAGGCTCCGTCGCTTGACCTGCTACAGGCCTTGGTGGCTTTGGACAAGAAAAGCAGCCAGCCCGATGCACCTGGCCGCCTGCGCCTGGTCAACCACCTAGAGCGCGAATCGTCTCTGGTGGCCGCAGCGCAGTGGCTGGAGGGCGAAACACTGTCCGAGGAGCAATACCACGGCACGGTGCAAAAAGCCCTGAACCATGCCACCAAGCCGCTAACCCGCTACCGCTGCGCAGCCTGCGGATTTGAGGCACGCACCCATTTCTGGCACTGCCCCGGCTGCCAGAGCTGGGACAGTTACCCGGCCCGCAGGGTAGAAGAGCTGTAAAACTGAAATCAAAAAGAGCGCCCTTGAGCGCTCTTTTTGTTGGTGCAGTAAAAGCTAATGCTGCTCCCACTCTCCCTTGGGCATGTCCTCACGCCCAATCAGCCAGGGCAGTCGTGTTGAAACGCCGACCAGAGCACCTACCGCCCAGAACAAGGCGGAAACTCCCACCACCGCACCCAGCGAGCCAAATAGCACGGGCATAAGCACGCTGGAGCCATTGATGGCCATCATGCGCAGGCCCAGCGCCTCGCCATGACGCTCGGCGGGTGTGATCTGGTGAATCATGCTCATCACCATGGGCTGTACCGAACCCAACACAATACCTAACACTACCGAACAAGCACCCATGCTCCACGCCCCGGGCATAAAGGGGTAGAGGATAAACAGCGCGCAGGCAGAGACCATGGCACCCAGCACCACCTGCCACTCGGCCAGATGACGCGTGATGACAGGCATGAGCATGCGAATGACTGCAGCGGCAATGGCGAATGCACCAAGAATCGTACCGATGACCGAAGCGGGCAAACCCCGCTCATGTCCAAGAATCGGCACCACAAAGGTATGCACATCCCAGCACGATGACAGCGCCCAGTTCAGCAACAGCAAGCGCCTGAAGCCACGGTTTTGCACCAGATCCCAAGCCGTCGCTTTTTTATCGCTGCGAGCCACATCTTTAGACGGCAACTCCGGCACTCCACGCCCCCAGAACCAGGCGGCCAGCGGCATCAGAGCCAGCAGCAAGAACGCGGCTCTGAAGCCTGTCTCGCTGGCAGCTTCTCCGCCCGCATAGTCAATCAACAAGCCCGCTGCAAACGGCCCCAGAAAATTGGAGAAGGCCGGGCCAATGGCCAGCCAGCTGAAGACTTTGCGCAAGTCATCCTTGTTGTGCGCCATGCGGCCCACATGGCGCTGCAGGGCAATCAAGGCCGTGCCTGCTGCACCACCCGTCAGCAGCGCGCTCAGGCACATCACCGGATAGACCGGAAATGCGGCCGACAGCCCCGCCCCTGTGCAAGCTGCCGCCACGCTGATGATCAGCGGGCGCTTGAGTCCATGGCGGTCTGCATAACGGCCTGCGGGCAGCGAGAGAAACACCTGAGTCAACGCAAACAGCGCCAGCAACATGCCCACCGCCGCAGCGCTATAGCCTTCTTTGAGCGCAAGAAGTGGCGTGGCCATGCGCATGCCCGTCATGCTGCCGTGAATGCAGACTTGCGCCAAAATCAGGCGCAGCAAGGCGGCATTCATTCTTCGTCCTCGGCACTAATCTGGTCGCTACTCAGGGGAACGGCCGGGAGCTGCAATGCACCCTCTTCCTGCCCCGCATCGGGCAAAGCCTGAACATCGCGCAACTGCCGTTGAATGGCACGCGTGCGCACTCCCACCTGATCAAATTTGCGCGCTGCCGCGTCAATGGATTTGCGTGCGGCATCCACCACATCACCAAACTTGCCAAACTCGGTTTTGACCTGACCCAACACGCCCCAGACTTCCGAAGAGCGCTTTTCAATCGCCAGCGTCTTGAAGCCCATCTGCAAGCTGTTGAGCATGGCCGCCAGATTGGCGGGGCCGGTGACCACAATGCGACTTTCGTTCTGCAGGGCTTCAACCAGACCGGGGCGGCGCAGCACTTCGGCAAACAGCCCCTCGGTGGGCAGGTACATCACGGCAAAGTCCGTCGTAAATGGCGGTGCAATGTACTTGCTGGCAATCTTCTTGGCCTCGGCACGGATGGAGGTCTCAAACGCATTGCCCGCAGCCACTATGGCCACACGGTCTGCGCCGTCCTGCGCATCCTGCAGGCGCTGGTAATGCTCTACCGGGTACTTGGCATCCATGGGCAGCCACACCGGCTGCTCGTCGCTACGGCCCGGCAGGCGAATGGCGAACTCCACCAGCTCATCGCTGCCCGGCACGGTCTTGACGTTCTTGGTGTATTGATCTGGCGTGAGCACGTTATCGATGATGTTGCCCAGCTGCATCTCGCCCCAGGTGCCACGCGACTTCACATTGGTCATCACGCGCTTGAGGTCGCCTACGCTGCCGGCCAGCGTCTGCATCTCTCCCAAGCCCTTGTGCACCTGCTCCAGCCGGTCGCTGACCTGCTTGAAGGACTCGCCCAGTCGCTGCTCCAGCGTGGCATGCAGCTTTTCATCGACGGTGCGCCGCATCTCTTCGAGCTTGGTGGCGTTATCGCTTTGAATGGTGGCAAGACGCTCGTTCAGTGTGCCGCGCAGCTGCTCTGCGGAGATTTGCTGGCCTTGCGCCAGCCCACCCAGCTGCTGACTCACAGCATCTTGCAGCACCGCAAACTGATGGCGCAATTGCTCGCCATTGCTGCCCAGCTGGTCCTTGAGCGCGGCACCCATATTGGTGTTCATGTGGGTGAGCTGCTGCTGAATATCGCCCTTGAGTGAGTCCAGCGTGCCCCGTGTAGTTTCGGCCAGCGCTTCAAAGCGCCGCTGCACATGGGCCGTCTGCTCGGCACTGCTTTGTTCTAATGCGATGCGTGCCTGCTGGCTGTCCGCCGTCAGGCGCTGCGCCAGCTGCCCAACCTCTTCACGAAAAGCAGTCAATGCCGTGGCCTGCTCGCGCCTTGCGGCCAGTGCATCTTGCTGGGTCTGAGCCAGCTGGGTCTGCACATGCTGGGTCACGCGGTCCAGCGCACCATCGCTTTTGGCCACCGTCAGCTGCGTGCTCTGGCTGCTGCGCTCCAACTGCTGCAACCGCACATCCAATGCCTGCAAGCCTTGCAGCAACTGGGCCTGCAGCCGCATGGCATCCGGGCCCAGCGCAAGCTCTGTCTGTCGGCGCAAGCCCTGCAGCCACCAAAGCAGCACCAGGAGCAAGACCACGATCAATGCGGCCACTGCCGCCAACCCAAGCCACCACGTAGTCACTGTTTTGCCACGCCTTTCGCACTCTTGTTTTAATAGCTGCCAGCGCCTTATGAATAAGCGCTACAGCCATTATTTGTATTGATTTTTATGCACGCAGAAGCTGCAGACTGACGTTTGCAAGCACTCGCGCGCTTGCAAATTATCAGTCCACACCGTCCCGGTGAAATCAATCCCGTCAAAAGTGGCGCGGCGGCCTGCCGCCTTGGTGACTCAGGCCGCAGCCTCAGGCGTCTGGGCCGACCTGCTGGGCAATGGCCATGGCGAACTTGCCACCACCCACGGACCAGTCGGAGTAGTCGTTTTCATGCGTGAAGATGAACACATCGCTTGGTGCCACGCCAGCATCTTTTTCCAGGTTGGCGGCGATGTTGGCGTACAGGGCGCGCTTCATGGCGTCGCTGCGGCCGCGGCGCATGGTGATTTCAACCACGACCACGCGATCCGAGCGCTGGTAGCCGTTGAAGGTGCGGCTGAAGAAGAACTTCTGCTCGTCATAGTCGTCAACCATGTTGAACAACTCGTCGGCAGGCATGCCGATGCCATCGATCAGTGCCTGATGAATACCGTTGACGATGGCTTGGCGCTGGGCGGGCGTGGTGTCCTTGTGGACGCTGGTGCGGATGAAAGGCATGTGCTGTCTCTGTAGAAAATAAAAGCCCGCCGCGCTGATGCAATGACTGCGGCGCAAGCGGGCTCAAATTATCAAATCCAGCAAGGCTGCCAGACCATACGCCAACCCTCAAACTGATATGACGTGAGGCAGCCTAATACAAGCCTAGTGCAGGCCCGAGCCACCCAGCAGATTGACCGGCGTCAACGCGCCCTTGCCGGCGAAAAAGGAGATCAGGTTATCTGCCGCCAAAGCCGCCATGGCCGTGCGCGTGCCCTTGGTGGCGCTGGCGATATGCGGGGTCAGCACCACATTGGGCACCGTGAGCAGATCGGGGTGAACAGCGGGCTCGCCCTCAAACACATCCAGACCAGCCGCCGCAATGCGTTTGTCACGCAATGCCTGCGCCAGAGCCGCATCATCCACAATACCGCCGCGCGCAATATTGATGAGGGTGGCTGTGGGCTTCATCTGCTCAATCTCTGCCGCGCCAATGGTGTGGCGATTTTCAGGCGTGAAGGGCAGCACCAGCATCAAATGGTCAGAACGCTCCAGCAGCTCTTGCTTGCTTACATAAGCGGCCTTGCATTCCGCCTCCATCGCTGTATCAAGGCGCGATCGGTTGTGATAAATCACCTTCATGCCAAAACCATAAGCCGCGCGGCGGGCAATGGCCTGGCCGATGCGACCCATACCCAGAATACCCAGCGTGGAGCCATGCACCTCAGCGCCCGCAAACAGGTCGTAGTGCCAGTCCTTCCACAGCCCTGCGCGCAGGTAATGCTCGCTCTCGGTAATGCGGCGCGCCGTGGCCATCAGCAGTGCAAAGCCAAAATCAGCCGTGGTCTCCGTCAGCACATCGGGGGCATTGGTACCCTGCACGCCTGCGGCAGTCATGGCGGGCACATCAAAATTGTTGTAGCCCACCGCCATATTGGCCACGATCTTGAGCTGCGGGCAAGCCGCCAGCAACTGCGCATCAATGCGCTGCGAGCCGGTGGTCAGCACCCCGTCCTTGCCCTGCAACTGCTGAGCCAGCTCCTCTGGCGTCCACACCACATCGTCCTGGTTGGACTGCACGTCAAAGTGCTGCTTCAACTGCTCTACCACCTCAGGGGAAATGGCACGGGCAATCAGAATGCGGGGCTTGGTACTCATCACTTGGTCTCCTCTTCCATCTATTTTTGAAAGCATCACCCACATTGGGCGCACTCCGTATGCAAGGGCATCCAGCAAGGGCTGCCCCGCAGCGGGGATGCCATCCCCCTCAGAGGGAGGCAGTCATTTAGGTCACTTAAACCAGATCAGCGTCATCAGCACCAGCAGCGGCACCAGAATGCAAACCGACCAGATCATGTAACCAAAAAATCCCGGCATCTTCACGCCGCGATCTTCTGCAATAGCCTTGACCATCAAGTTCGGCGCGTTGCCAATATAAGTATTGGCACCCATGAAAACAGCGCCTGCCGAGATAGCCGCCAGCGTCAGCGCCATATCGGTCATCAGGTGCACAGGGTCACCACCAGCGGTGTTGAAGAACACCAGGTAGGTGGGAGCGTTATCCAGGAAGGACGACAGCACACCGGTGGCCCAGAAGTACATGGCGGGGTTAGGCGTACCGTCCCCATTAGTCACAGCACGCACAACTGCGCCGAACGGGCCATCCACACCGGCCTTGAGCATGGCAATGACGGGGATGATGGTCAGGAAGATACCCGCAAACAGCTTGGCCACTTCCTGCATGGGTCCCCAGCCAAAATCATTGGCCTGATACACGCGAGCAGGCGTGAGTTTGAGGGACAGCAGAGCCACCACAATCAAGCCCACATCGCGCACCAGACCGGGCAGACCCACATGGGTTCCCGCAATCTCAAAGCCCACAGGCGTGCGCCAGATACCGCTGATCAGCACCAGCACTACCACCACACCCAGCAGCACAAAATTCACACGACCGTCAAAGCCGAGGCGGCTTTGCGCACCCGTCACATCCACGCAGGGGGTCGGGTCGGGCAAATCGGTCTCACCCTTTTCGCCCATCAATTTGTGGTCAATCACATAAAAGATCGCCAGCAGCGCCAGCGTCAGGAACAGCATGGGCTGCCAGATATGGCGCACCGTCCAGAAGAAGTCCACACCCT
>NZ_JAVXSJ010000061.1:0-7599 GCF_036643215.1 Comamonas sp.
AAGACCGAAGTTTCTGACTTCGCTCCCAAGCTGTTCACCATGAAGATCAACCCCGAGAAGATCCGTGACGTGATCGGCAAGGGCGGCGCCACCATCCGTGCGCTGACCGAAGAAACCGGCACCCAGATCAACATCTCGGAAGACGGCACCATCACCATCGCTGCCACTGACGGCGCCAAGGCTGAAGCTGCCAAGCTGCGCATTGAGCAGATCACTGCTGAAGTCGAAATCGGCAAGATCTACGAAGGCCCGATCGTCAAGCTGCTGGAATTCGGTGCTCTGATCAACCTGCTGCCCGGTAAGGACGGTCTGCTGCACATCAGCCAGATCGCTCACGAGCGCGTGGAAAAGGTCACCGACTACCTGCAAGAAGGCCAAGTGGTCAAGGTCAAGGTTCTGGAAACCGACGACAAGGGTCGCGTCAAGCTGTCCATGAAGGCTCTGATTGAGCGTCCTGCCGGCATGCCCGAGCGTGAACCCCGCGAACAGCGTGAGTACCGCGACCGTGCGCCTCGTCAGAACCGCGATTCCCGCGACAACCGTGAGCCACGTGAAAACCGTGCTTTCGGTGACGACCAGCAGCAACAACAGCAGCAGTAATCGCTGAGCAGGAGTCCATCGCGAGGTGGACTCCTGTTTTGTTGATGGCTAATTAGTCCTGATTTGATAGCTGCTAGCGCTTATCTAGTAAGTGCTAGAGTCTGATTTCATTGATAAAGCAAAGCCTGAATATGGAAATGAACACAATGCGAGCGGTGGAAATCACCAGCTATGGCGCGCCTGACGTGCTGCGCATGGGTGTGCGTCCCATGCCTGTGGCGGGCGAGGGTGAGGTGCTAGTTCGCGTTGCCGCGAGCGGTATCAATCGCCCTGACGTGTTGCAGCGCAAAGGTCATTACGCGCCACCTCCGGGTGCTTCGGATCTTCCGGGGCTGGAGGTTGCGGGTGTGATCGTTGCGGGCGATGAGTCGGCCATGGCGAAAGCGGGCTTCAAGCTCGGCGATCGCGTCTGCGCGCTGGTGGCGGGCGGTGGTTATGCGCAGTTTTGCGTTGCGCCAGTGGCCCAATGCCTGCCAGTGCCAGCTGGCCTCAGTGATGTGCAGGCGGCAGCCTTGCCCGAGACCTTTTTTACGGTCTGGAGCAATGTGTTTGACCGGGGGGCTTTGCAGCCCGGTGAAACCTTGCTGGTGCAGGGCGGCAGCAGCGGTATTGGTGTCACGGCGATTCAGCTGGCCAAGGCCAGAGGTGCGCAAGTGATTGTCACAGCTGGCAGCGGTGCCAAATGTGATGACTGCATCAAGCTCGGGGCGGATCACGCCATCAACTACAAGACTCAGGATTTTGCGGCTGAAGTGCAGCGCATTACGGCAGGTGAGGGCGTCAATGTCATTCTGGACATGGTCGCCGGCAGCTACGTAGCGCGTGAAGTGCAATGCCTGGCGCCTGATGGGCGACTGGTCATCATTGCGGTGCAAGGTGGCGTCAAGGCTGAGCTGGATGCCGGCCTGGTGTTGCGAAAGCGACTGACTATTACTGGCTCAACGCTGCGTGCTCGGTCTGTGGCCTTCAAGGCGGCAATTGCCGAGGCGCTCAAGCGCAATGTCTGGCCCCTGCTGGAGTCCGGCAAGGTGCGCCCAGCCATTTATCGTGAATTCGATGCTGCTGACGCGGCGCAGGCTCATGCGCTGATGGAATCCAGCCAGCACACCGGAAAAATCGTTTTGACTTGGGAAACATGAAGCAAAAACTCATTGTTGGCAACTGGAAGATGAACGGCAGCCTGGCTGCCAATGCTGCTTTGCTGCAGGCCATCAAGCAGGGCTTGCCCGCCGATAACAAGGCCGGTGTTGCCGTGGCTGCACCTGCGCTATATCTCGCTCAAGTTCAGGCGGAGCTTGAGGGTTCTGCTATCGGAGTGGGAGCGCAGGATGTCTCTCAGCACGAGCAGGGCGCCTTTACCGGCGAGATTTCAGCCGCCATGCTCAAAGAGTTCGGCGTGCGCTATGCGCTGGTCGGTCACTCCGAGCGTCGCCAGTACCATGGCGAAACCGATGTCATCGTGGCTTCCAAGGCGCAGGCTGCTTTGTCCAAGGGCATCACTCCCATCGTTTGCGTGGGTGAAACTCTGGCTGAGCGCGAAGCCGGTCAGACTGAAGCTGTGGTTAAGCGCCAGCTGGCAGCCGTGATTCATCAAGTGGGTCCCTGTGTGAGCGAGCTGGTTGTGGCCTATGAACCCGTCTGGGCGATTGGCACCGGCAAGACTGCATCGCCCGAGCAGGCCCAGCAAGTGCATGCCGTGCTGCGTGCGCAGCTGGCTGCGGCTAGCGACAAGGCCGCTCGCGTTCCCTTGCTCTACGGTGGCAGCATGAATGCGGCAAACGCCGAACAATTGCTGGCGCAAGCCGATATCGATGGCGGTTTGATTGGCGGAGCCGCGCTGAAGGCCCCTGATTTCCTCACCATTATTGCGGCAGCGCAATAATTCGTTTCTTCGTTAGCGCCATACCGCCGGTGTGGCGTGCAATGATTTAGATAACTAGGTTTTGATATGAACGTCTTTTCCAGCGTCATTCTCGCGGTCCAGATGCTGGCCGCTCTGGGCATGATCGGCCTGATCCTTATGCAACATGGCAAGGGTGCTGATATGGGTGCTTCCTTTGGTAGCGGCTCATCGGGTAGCCTGTTCGGTGCATCCGGCAGTGCCAACTTCCTGTCGCGCTCCACTGCGGCTCTGGCCACTGTGTTCTTCGTGGCAACTCTGGCTCTGGCCTATATGAGCAACATCCGTCCCGCTAGCACTGGCAGCGTGCTGGAAGGCGCTCCTGTGACCGCTCCTGCCCCTGCTTCGTCGGCTCCTGCCGCTGCAACTGGTGCTGATGCATCTGTGCCAGCCGCAACGCCTGCAGCAGGTGCTGAAGGCGCAGCCCAGATTCCTACGAAATAAATTAGATAAAAGCTTGAAGAACTCCGGAATGCGGGGTTTTTCAGGCTAGAATCTAGAGATTGTCTGGGGGTAAGAATCTTTGCAACGAAGGTTCATGTAGTTGCCAGACTTTGAGACGATGCCGTCGTGGTGGAATTGGTAGACACGCTATCTTGAGGGGGTAGTGGCGAAAGCTGTGCGAGTTCGAGTCTCGCCGACGGCACCAACACATAACTAAAAACCTGCCCTGCTGATCAGGCAGTGATCGGTGAGGCATGTTTTAAAAAACAAGGCCCACTCGATGAATATCGATCAGTACCTTCCCGTTCTCCTGTTTATTCTCATTGGTATTGCCGTGGGCGTCGTGCCCTTGGTGCTCGGCTACGTGCTGGGTCCAAATCGTCCGGACGATGCCAAAAACTCCCCTTACGAATGCGGTTTCGAAGCGTTTGAAGACGCTCGAATGAAATTTGATGTGCGCTACTACCTGGTCGCCATCTTGTTCATTTTGTTCGACCTGGAAATTGCATTTCTGCTGCCCTGGGCTGTCGCACTCAAAGATGTTGGCGGCGTGGGTTTTGTTGCTGTTCTGATCTTCTTGGCCATTCTGGTCGTGGGCTTCGCTTACGAGTGGAAAAAAGGCGCCCTGGATTGGGAATGAGTAGCTTCACTGAGGAAACACGATGATCGAAGGCGTGATGAAGGAAGGCTTCGTCACCACCAGTTATGACACGGTGGTGAACTGGGCCAAGACGGGGTCGATCTGGCCCATGACATTTGGCCTGGCCTGCTGTGCGGTGGAGATGATGCATGCAGCTGCTGCGCGCTATGACATTGGTCGCTTCGGCTCCGAAGTCTTCCGTGCCAGCCCCCGCCACTCGGACCTGATGATTGTTGCCGGTACGCTGTGCAACAAGATGGCCCCGGCGATGCGCAAGGTGTATGACCAGATGTCCGAGCCCCGCTGGGTCATCTCCATGGGCTCCTGTGCCAATGGTGGTGGTTACTATCACTACAGCTATTCGGTGGTGCGCGGTTGCGATCGCATCGTACCGGTGGACGTCTATGTACCTGGTTGCCCTCCGACAGCGGAAGCGCTGATCTACGGCATCATCCAGCTGCAGCAGAAGATCCGTCGTACTCATACCATCGCTCGCGTTTAAAGGGCTGAGATGACTGCAATTGCGATTCACCCCGAAAAGCTTCGGGATGTGGTTACTGCGGCTTTGGGTGACAAGGTTCGCTCCGTCACTCTGGCTTATGGCGAAGTGACGGTGGAAGTTTCCGCCGACAAGTATCTGGAAGTGATGCAAGTCCTGCGCAATGCGCCTGACTGCAAGTTCGAGATGCTGATGGATTTGTGTGGTGTGGACTATTCCACGTATGCGGAAGTCGGCAAGGACGGTCCGCGTTTTGCTGTGGTGTCCCACCTGATGTCTCTGACGTTGAACCAGCGCCTGCGTGTGCGCGTGTTCTGCGCTGACGATGACTTCCCTGTTGTCGCATCGATCAACGACATCTGGAATGCGGCCAACTGGTTTGAGCGCGAAGCGTTTGACTTGTTCGGTATCGTGTTCGAGGGTCACGAAGATCTGCGTCGTATCCTGACCGATTATGGTTTCATCGGACACCCATTTCGCAAGGACTTCCCCGTGTCCGGCTATGTGGAAATGCGCTACGACGCCGAGCAAAAACGTGTGGTGTACCAGCCTGTCACGATTGAGCCGCGCGAAATTACTCCGCGCATCATTCGTGAAGAAAACTATGGCGGAGGCCTGCACTAAAGGGCGCGCTAGCGCCTTTTGACGGAAGACCATGGCTGAAATCAAGAACTACTCCCTGAACTTTGGTCCGCAGCACCCGGCAGCGCACGGTGTGCTGCGTCTGGTGCTGGAGCTCGACGGTGAGGTGGTGCAGCGCGCCGACCCTCACATCGGTCTGCTCCACCGCGCGACCGAAAAGCTGGCCGAAAGCAAGACGTACATCCAGTCGCTGCCCTATATGGACCGCCTGGATTACTGCTCGATGATGAGCAACGAGCATGCTTACTGCCTGGCCATTGAAAAGCTGATGGGCATTGAAGTGCCTATCCGTGCCCAGTACATCCGCGTGATGTTCTCGGAAATCACCCGCATCATGAATCACCTGATGTGGCTGGGTTCCTCGGGTAACGATGCTGGCAGCTCCACCATCCTGATCTACAGCTTCCGCGAACGCGAAGCGCTGATGGACATGTATGAAGCCGTTTCGGGTGCTCGCATGCACGCGGCTTACTTCCGTCCTGGTGGCGTGTACCGCGATCTGCCGGACAGCATGCCTCAGTACAAGGCCAGCAAGGTGCGCAATGTGCGCTCCATGGAAGCCATGAACGAAGACCGCAAGGGTTCGTTGCTGGACTTCATCGATGCCTTTACCCAGCGCTTCCCCAAGTGCGCCGACGAATACGAAACCCTGCTGACTGATAACCGTATCTGGAAGCAGCGTAACGTTGGAATCGGCGTGCTGACTGCGGAGCGTGCTATCAATTTGGGTCTGACTGGCCCCATGTTGCGTGCCTCCGGCCTGCCTTGGGATATGCGCAAGACGCAGCCCTACGAGGTCTATGACAAGATGGACTTCGATGTGCCCGTGGGCGCAACGGGTGATTGCTATGACCGTTACCTGGTTCGCATGGCTGAAATGCGCGAATCGAACAAGATCATCAAGCAATGCGTGGACTGGCTGCGTGTCAATCCTGGCCCCGTGATTACGGACAACCACAAGGTTGCACCCGCAAGCCGCGAAGCCATGAAGTCCAACATGGAAGAGCTGATTCACCATTTCAAGCTCTTTACCGAAGGCTTCAAGGTTCCCGAGGGCGAGGCCTATGCCTCTGTCGAGCACCCCAAGGGTGAGTTCGGCATTTACTTGATCAGCGATGGCGCTAACAAGCCCTATCGCCTG
Organism: Comamonas sp.; assembly: GCF_036643215.1. Lineage (GTDB taxonomy): Bacteria > Pseudomonadota > Gammaproteobacteria > Burkholderiales > Burkholderiaceae_C > Comamonas. The sequence goes on from NZ_JAVXSJ010000061.1 coordinate 5,867, forward strand.
AAGATTCGTCCACCAGGATTTGCGCACATGGCTGCTCTCGATGAAATGAGCCGTGGCCACATGCTGGCTGACGCCGTGATGGTGCTCAGTACCCTGGACATCGTGTTTGGAGACGTTGACCGATGATTACCGAAGCGACCAAAGAACGCTTTGCGCGTGAGGTGGCCAAGTACCCGGCTGAGCAGAAACAGTCGGCTGTCATGGCCTGTCTGAGCATCGTGCAGCAAGAGCAGGGCTGGGTCAGTGCAGAAAGCGAAGCTGTCATTGCCGATTACCTCGGCATGCCTGCCATTGCTGTGCACGAAGTCACTACGTTCTACAACATGTACAACCAGCACCCCGTTGGCAAGTACAAGTTGAACGTGTGTACCAACCTGCCATGCCAGCTGCGTGACGGCTACAAGGCCTTGCACCACCTGGAAGGCAAGCTGGGCATCAAGATGGGTGAGACCACCGCTGACGGCATGTTCACACTGCAGCAGTCCGAGTGCCAAGGCGCTTGCGCTGACTCCCCCGTGTTGCTGGTCAATGACCGCCACATGTGCAGCTTCATGACCAATGACAAGCTCGACGAGCTGGTTGACGGCCTGCGTGCCGCGGAGGGCAAGTAATGAGCTCCGCAGCACAAAACGTTCTGGCCAAGTTCGCCTCGACTGGTGAAGAAACTTGTTTTCACAACCGTCACATCAACCCGCAAATCTGCGCTGATCTGAATGGCAAGAACTGGTCCATCAAGGACTATGAAGGCCGTGGCGGTTACCAGGCTCTGCGCAAGCTACTGGGTAAAGATGGCGGCGAAGGTCTGACGCAAGATCAGGTCATCGCTACCGTCAAGGAATCCGGTCTGCGTGGCCGTGGCGGCGCTGGCTTCCCTACGGGTTTGAAGTGGAGCTTCATGCCCCGCCAGTTCCCCGGTCAGAAGCACCTGGTGTGCAACTCCGACGAGGGTGAGCCCGGTACCTGCAAGGATCGCGAGATCCTCATGCACAACCCCCATATCGTGATCGAAGGCATGATCATTGCGGCCTACGCAATGGGCATCAGCATTGGTTACAACTACATCCACGGTGAAATCTTCGAAGTCTATGAGCGCTTCGAAGCCGCACTGGAAGAAGCCCGCGCTGCTGGCTTCTTGGGTGACAACATCATGGGCAGCAACTTCAGCTTCGAGCTGCACGCGCACCATGGTTTTGGCGCTTATATCTGCGGTGAAGAAACCGCGTTGCTGGAGTCGCTGGAAGGCAAGAAGGGTCAACCCCGTTTCAAGCCACCATTCCCCGCCAGCTTTGGTCTGTACGGCAAGCCTACGACCATCAACAACACCGAAACCTTTGCGGCAGTCCCATGGATTATTCGCAATGGCGGCCAGGCGTATCTGGAATGCGGCAAGCCCAATAACGGCGGCACCAAGATCTATTCGGTCAGCGGTGACGTGAACCTGCCCGGTAATTACGAAGTGCCCATGGGTACGCCTTTCAGCAAGTTGCTGGAGCTGGCTGGCGGTGTGCGCACCGGCCGCAAGCTCAAGGCCGTGATCCCTGGTGGATCTTCGTCGCCTGTGCTGCCTGCAGACATCATGATGCAGTGCACGATGGACTATGACTCCATCTCCAAGGCCGGCTCCATGCTGGGTTCGGGCGCTGTGATCGTGATGGATGACTCGCGCGATATGGTTGAAAGCCTGCTGCGCCTGTCGTACTTCTATTCCCACGAGTCCTGCGGCCAATGCACGC
>NZ_JAVXSJ010000062.1:0-7208 GCF_036643215.1 Comamonas sp.
TTGCACACCTGGACCGCATCGGCTACGACGGCTGGATCGGTTGCGAATACAAGCCTGCAGGCAACACCGAATCGGGCCTGGGCTGGTTGGAAAAAATTGGCGGCTGGAAGAAAGTTGCAGTCGCTGCATAAGCCGTATAGCGCTTGCTGGACAAGCGCTGTCAGCTATCGAATTTGATATCAAGAATAGTTAGGAGTACACCATGAACGCATCGTCCCTCAAGTTGGGCTTTATCGGTCTGGGCATCATGGGCGCCCCCATGTGCGGCCACCTGATCTCGGCTGGCCACCAGCTGTTTGTGAACACGCACGGCAAGGTGCCTGCCAGCATCGCTGAAACCAGCGCGACTCAGTGCACCACCGCTCGCGGTGTGGCCGAGCGTGCCGACATCATCTTCGTGATGGTGCCCGACACTCCCGACGTGGAAAAAGTGCTGTTTGGCGAAGACGGCGTGGCCGCTGGCCTGAAGGGCAGCACCGGCAAGATCGTGGTGGACATGTCCTCCATCTCGCCCGTGGCGACCAAGGAATTTGCCAAGCGCATCGAAGCTGTTGGCGCTCAGTACCTGGACGCTCCTGTGTCCGGCGGCGAAGTCGGTGCCAAGAACGGCACCCTGTCCATCATGGTTGGCGGCCCTGACGAAGCTTTTGCACGCGTCAAGCCCCTGTTTGACAAGATGGGCAAGAACATCACTCTGGTCGGTGGCAACGGCGACGGTCAGACAGCCAAGGTGGCTAACCAGATCATCGTGGCGCTGAACATTGAAGCCGTGGCTGAAGCCCTGCTGTTCGCATCGCGCGCCGGAGCTGATCCTGCTCGCGTGCGTGAAGCTCTGCTGGGCGGTTTTGCTTCTTCCAAAATTCTGGAAGTGCATGCCGAACGCATGATCAAGCGCACTTTCGATCCAGGCTTCCGCATTGCTCTGCACCAGAAGGACTTGAACCTGGCTCTGTCCAGCGCACGTCAGCTGGGCGTTTCGCTGCCCAACACGGCTCAGGCCCAGGAACTGTTCAACAGCTGCGTGGCCCACGGCGGCGCGGGCTGGGATCATTCCGGCATGGTACGCGCCCTGGAAATCCAGGCCAATTTCGAAATCGGCCAGAAGGCTGAGTAAACGAGAGGTGGGGAGGGCGGCCACTGGCTACGCGTACGGTCAGCAGCCGCCTCAAAGTAAAAAGCCGCGCTCGGGGGAGCGCGGCTTTTTTTATTCCGAATTCACTCCTCTGCGCTGAGTGAAATTTCATTAGTAGCCCAGAGTTTTTCCATCTGGGTTGCGCGGGTCTGATGCGCCTTGCAGCACACCGTCTCGCACCTCAATGGTCTGCGTGCGACCCATGGCAGGCTTGACGGCTACCTTGTGCCCCCATTGCCTGAGCAGTGCCAGCGTATCGGCGCTAAAGCCTTTTTCAATGCGCAACACATCCGGCGTCCACTGGTGATGAAAGCGCGGCGTGGCCGCCGCTTCGGCCGGGTTCATGCCAAAGTCAATGTGGTTGACGACTTGCTGCAGCACCGTGGTGATGATGCGTGCTCCGCCGGGGCTGCCTGTCACCAGCACCGGCTTGCCATCCTTGAGTACCAGCGTGGGCGTCATCGACGACAGCGGGCGTTTACCGGCCTGCACGGCATTCACATCGCCGCCTACCAGTCCGTAAGCGTTGGCCACGCCGGGCTTGACCGAGAAGTCATCCATTTCGTTATTGAGCAGCACGCCTGTACCTTTGGCCACGATGCCGCTGCCAAAGTTGGTGTTGAGTGTGTAGGTCACGGCCACGGCGTTGCCCGCCTTGTCCACCACGGAGTAATGCGTGGTCTGGTCGCTTTCATAGGGCTGCGAAAATTGTTGAGGGTGGCCGGGTTTGATGTCTTGGCTAGGCCTTGCCTGCTGGGGCTTGATGCTGGCTGCCAGCTCATCGGCGTAGCGCTTGGAGATCAGGCCCTTGAGTGGGACTGTCACAAAGTCCGGGTCACCCAGATATTCAGCGCGGTCGGCATAGGCCAGCTTCATGGCCTCGGTCATGTAGTGCACGCTCTGCGCGCTGTTGGCACCCCATGTCTTGAAGGGCCAGCGCTCCATCATGTTCAAAATTTGCAGCAGGTGTGCGCCGCCAGACGAGGGCGGCGGCATAGTCACGATCTGATAGCCGCGATAGTTGCCGCGCACCGGTTCGCGCTCCACTGGCTTGTAGTCACGCAGATCCTCAAGTGTGATGGCGTTGGCATGTGGCGCCATTTCAGCCGCAATTTTCTGGGCGATGCTGCCTTGGTAAAAAGCCTTGGCACCTTGCTGGCTGATGAGGCGCATGGACTGCGCCAGATCTTTTTGCACCAGCCGATCACCCGTTTGCAGCGGCGCGCCGTTCTTCCAGAAAATGGCCTGCGTGGCTGGCCACTGGCTCATGTTCTTTTTTTCCTGGTTCAGCGTCTTCGCCAGCGTCACGCTGACAGGGTAGCCCTTCTCGGCCAGCGCAATGGAGGGCTCCATCACTTGGGCCAGCGGCAGGCTGCCCCAGCGCGAGAGTGCATGCGTCATGCCCGCCACCGTACCCGGCACACCCACGGCGTAGTGGGTGAAGAGCGACTTGCCGTTGATGACGCCACCCTTGTCATCCAGATACATATTGCGCGATGCGCCTTTGGGTGCCACCTCGCGGAAGTCCAGCGCAATGTCTTTGCCGGTCTTGGCGTCGTGCACCAGCATGAAGCCGCCGCCGCCGATATTGCCTGCGTTGGGCAGGGCCACAGCCAGCGCAAAGCCCACGGCGACAGCGGCATCGACGGCGTTGCCGCCAGCTTTCAGAATGTCCACGCCAATCTGGGTGGCCAGCTCCTGCTCGGACGCGACCATGCCATTTTTGGCAATGACCGGGTGAAAGACGTCCAGATCAAAGTCATATGCGGCTGCTGCGGCTTGTGCGGCGGCGGTTTGCGTAATGGTGGGCGTTGTTTCAATGGCGGAAGACATGCCGAGCGTGGGCAGAGGCGTTGCGCCTTTGCTGGCTGTGCTGCTGCAGGCATTCAAGCCGGCTACAGCGATGAGCATACTGGTCGCCAAGGCGGTGGTGCGCAATTGCATGCGTTGTCTCCTGAAGGGTTGAGTCAGTGTAAAGAAGCTGCCTTCTCTGGACTGGCTATGTGCCTGAAAGTCAAGGCTGAAAAGCCTTTGATAGGGTACAGAAACTGTATACACTTTAAAGATCAAAGCGTTGCGCACATGCGTGCGCGTGCTTTGAATACACAGATGTTTGACACAACCAAGGGCAGTTGCAAACTGCCTGTGAGGAGATTTCCATGGGCCTGAGCACCCACGTTCTCGACACCATGAATGGCTGCCCTGCTGCAGGCATGGCCGTTGAACTGTTTTCTACCGATGGCAACACCGCCACTCTGGTTAAGAGCCTGGTTCTGAACCATGACGGCCGCACTGATGCGCCTCTGTTCGACAACAACACCATCAAGGTTGGCACTTATCGCCTGACCTTCGACGTGGCTGCCTACTTCAAGGCCCGCGGCGTGGAACTGCCTGAGCCTAACTTCCTGGGCAAGGTCAGCCTGGACTTCGGCGTGGCCAACCCCGCCCAGCACTACCACGTGCCTTTGCTGGTTAGCCCCTGGAGCTACTCCACCTACCGCGGTTCTTAATTGACTGCGCGCGCCTCTCACTGAGGTGCGCAATAAAAACATGAGCGGCTTGCGCTGGTCATTTCTTGGTTTCAGAACGAAAGTGATCTGAAACCCAGTCATGACAGGCGCAAGCCGCTCTTGTTTTATGAGGATTTATTTGCCTTTGGAATAAGTCATGGCGACGACCAGTGCGCTGACAAAGTAAAAAGCCTGCAACTCCAGAGCCCAGCCGCCAGAGTTGTTCAGCATCAGAATCTGGTGGGTGTGCACCAGCGCAAATGCCACCACCATATTGACTGCAATCACCAGTGCGGCGGGTACAACCCACAGGCCCACCAGCAGCAGCAGGGGGGCAACGACCTCACCCAGATACACGCCATAGGCCAGAAAACCGGGCGCGCCAAGGGCGGCGATTTTGGCCTCAATGCTGCCAATTCCGTACCGAATCTTGGCCCAGCCATGCAGCAGCATGAGTAAGGCCAGTGAAACACGCAGCAGCACCATGGCTGCCTTGGGATGGTGAAAGTAATTCCAGAACTTCATGAGCTTCCTGTCATCAGCGCTGTGGGCACATCAACAATGCTAGCGCCAATTTCAGCAGGAACCTGTCATTGCCCAAACTTTGATCAGGACTGTAGATGATGCGAAGGCTCGACGTTTTGTTCGGATTCTTTAACAAAAGGGCTTGCCTTATGTAGGTCAATCGCGCAATCTGTAACTGTGGGGTTTATTGAGCGACGCCCCGCACTAGCATGAAGTCAATCCTGCTTCTGGCTGCTCTTGTGCCGGGGGATGCGCAAGAACGTCTGAATGTTGGACTGCAGGATCTTCTATCTCGGAAATGTCTGAACACATTCATCCCATGAAAGGATATTGGTATGCGTCAAATTTCTCTGCGTTCTGTTGCAGTGGCGGTTGCCGTGACTGCAGGTGCAATGGCCATGACGGCCTGTACGACGACCAAGCCTGATACAGCATCGGCTCCGCGCGCTGATGCGACCACGATCAACACACGCGCCAATGCGGCGCTGGAGCGTCTGTATCAGACCGCTCCTGGCTCCAAGGAGATGGTGCAGCGAGCCAAGGGTGTGCTGATCTTCCCGTCGGTGATTGGTGGTAGCTTTGTAGTGGGCGTGGAGCATGGCCGTGGCGTGCTGCGCGTGGCCGGTCATAACCGTGGCTACTACAGCACAACGGGCGCATCCATTGGCTGGCAGGCTGGCGGCCAGTCCAAGGCCGTGATCTACGTGTTCAACACCCAGGAAGCGCTGGACAAATTCCTCAAGAGCGATGGCTGGTCTGTGGGCGCGGATGCCACGGTGGCCGCTGGCAAGATCGGTGCCAATGGCAGCGTGGACACCACTACGGCCGGTGCACCCGTGACCAGCTATGTGCTGACCAATGCAGGTCTGGAAGCGGGCGTTTCGCTGCAAGGCACAAAGATCACCAAGGTTGTCGAATAAGCCTTGTTTGATTCTTCAAAACAAAAAACCGGCCAAGGCCGGTTTTTTTATTGCCTGATGCGGCACGCGTGCAGGGCCTTACTGGCCCAGTTGACCTTCGGTCAGTGTGTCGAGCTGAAAGCGGCCTGACTTGTCCCATAGCCAGGTGTCGGTGTACGTCACAGGCTTTCCGGCGGCAGGGAAGGGGGCTGCGGCACGGACTGAGCGTTCAATTTCTGCCACCACTTCGGGGGCGTGGCTGGGTTTGCGCATCCAGTTCAGATTTCTCACACGGCCCTGTCCATCCAGCTGAACTTGCAGCACGCCAATTGCATACAGCATGGGCGGCAGCATGCCTTTGTAGATGCGGTGTGCATTTTTCTCGTACAGGTGCTGCGCCGCTTGCTTGCGGTACATGGGGCTGGCCTTGTCGGCGGGCGTGATGCCTATGGATGGGCTGTGCGGCGCGATCTGGCAGGCAGCGAGGAAGGCGGTGACTGTGGCAACCAGTCCAGTCATCAGCCAGGCCAGTGGCCTGGGGCCTTGCGTTGAGCGGGTGGATTCTTGGGTATCAGACATGTCTCAAGCGTAGCCGTAAATGAGGAGAGGTCAACGCTATCGCGTTGATATCTGGCGTGCGGAGTGCAAAAACTGCAACGACTCGTCAATGTGCTGCGCAATAAGTATCTGATTAAGGCATTCATATGGCGGCACGACTATTGCTGTCTGCAAAATGCACGAACATAGTGAATTCTTAAAGGTAGAAACCAGCCGCCATGTGGAGTGAAACGCAGCAGCAAATTTTGACCCGCTTGAGCCAGCAGCCCTTGTGCTGGGTGCAGGTGCAGGCCACTCGCGGCTCCGTGCCGCGAGAAGAGGGTGCCTGGATGGCCGTTTTTGCCGACGAGGTCATGGGCACGATTGGTGGCGGTCATCTGGAGTGGCAGGCTATTGCGCAGGCACGCCAGTTGCTGGCGCAGTGGGCTGATCAGCCTTCAGGCCAGCGCGAGCATGTGCAGCGCTATGCGCTGGGCCCCAGTCTGGGTCAATGCTGCGGCGGGGCGCTGGAGTTGCGTTATGCGTGGTTTGAGGCGGCTGATGCACCGCGCCTGCGCGCCTTGATGCCTGAGCCGTCGCAGTGCGTGGCCTTGTTTGGCGCAGGCCATGTGGGTCATGCGCTGGTTCGAATCCTGCGCAGCCTGCCATACCGGGTGGTCTGGGTGGATAGCCGTGATGCGGTCTTCCCAGAACAAGAGCAGATCGGCGTGCAATGCGAGCATTCCGACCCAGTGCAGGCTGCAGTGGCGCAACTGCCTGCGCAGTCTCAGGTGCTGATCATGAGCTTTAGCCATGCGGAAGACTTGGAAGTTGTTGTGCAATGCCTGCTGCGCCAGCGCGAGCGGGGCGATCTGCCTTTTGTGGGGCTGATTGGCAGCAAGACCAAATGGGCCAGTTTTAGCAGTCGATTGCGCAGCCGTGGTTTCAGCGATGCAGAGCTGGCGCACATTACCTGCCCGATTGGCGTGCCGGGCATTGGGGGTAAAGAGCCGGAAGTGATTGCGGTAGCGGTTGCCGCCCAGCTATTGCAGCGAAGGATTGCCGCATAGCGCTGCATTGCACCAAAAAACAACCGCTCAATCTGAAAGTAGCCGGTATCTACGGGAAATCACTAGGATGGTTTGCCCTGAATTTCAATCTTGCGGAGGCAAAAAGTGCATACACTTTCTGTCTACAGACTGGTCGCAGCGGTGCCTCGAAGCTTTTTGCCTAGGGAGCGCGGCCTTTTCTTCTGCTCAGAGCGCCCGCAGTGGTGAGCAGCTTGCACGGCAGCCCCACGCTGCCAAGGTTAGAGCTATGGAAAGCTACATTCTCGACTGGGCCGGCCTGCTTTTGCGGTGGCTGCACGTCATCACCGCCATCGCCTGGATCGGTTCTTCATTCTATTTCGTGTTCCTCGATAGCAGCTTGACGCCGCCTGTCGATGACGACCTGAAAAAGCAGGGCGTCAGCGGTGAGCTCTGGGCTGTGCACGGCGGTGGTTTCTACCACCCCGTCAAGTTCAACGTTTCCCCTCCCAAGATGCCGGATAACCTGCACTGGTTCTACTGGGAAAGCTACAGCACGTGGCTGTCCGGTTTTGCC
>NZ_JAVXSJ010000063.1:0-6793 GCF_036643215.1 Comamonas sp.
GCGCATTGAGCAGCAGCAGCGGCACAGCCACCTGTTTGAGCAAGGGCTTGGCCGATGCCCGAATCCAGTAATCATCTGCGTTTTCGAAGCCGTGTACCGGTGCGGTAAACACATCATCAAACTCATGCAGCGTGCGGGCTCGCAGCAGCGCAGCTTTGTCAAACACCCCCGGCGACTGCTGCCATTTACCCAGCGCCTTGGGCACCAGCGTGCGCAGGAACATGGGCGTGTAAATCCAGCGGTTCAGCCCCCGCCCCAGACTGACGCCGCCCGCGACTAAATCGAGCGGTGCGCACACCACCGCAGCCCCTTGGATAAGCTGCGCCGCCGCCTGCTGCTGCACCCCAACCCAGCACGCCAGTGCATTGCCGCCCAGCGATATGCCCATGGCCAGCAAATCGCCGCCAGCGCCTTGCTGCAGCCGCCGCAAAATCCAGTCCACCTCGTCCACATCACCCGAGTGATAAGCGCGCAGCAGGCGGTTAGGCTCGCCGCTACAACCGCGAAAATGCGGCACCGCCAGGCGCCAGCCGCGCTGCGCACAGGCCAGCGCTGTTGCCTTGGCATAGTGACTGGACGACGAACCTTCCAGCCCATGAAACAGTACCAGCGTGGGCGCATTCGCAGCCACCGCATGGCTTGAGAAATCGACATCAATAAAGTCACCATCTGGCGTATCCCAGCGCTCGCGCAGCCACGGCTGGGGCTGTGCGCCCTGGGCCTGATAGCGGGCACAGAGCGATGCCCAGATGGTCTGCACATGGCCGCCGGGCTGCCACCAAGGGGCGCGAAATTGTTCAAAGCTCATGCCTGCCCCAGCCAGTCCTGCAGCTCTGCCTGCAAGCCATTCTTTTGTGCCGCACGCCAGACCCGCTCTGGCGGCGCGACGTGAATGCCCGGCGGGGCCTTGAGCAGCGCGGCCTCCACCAGTTTCGCCACATGCATGGCGCGCACGGGCCGCTCTGTCTGCGGCAGCATATAGCTGAGGGACGAGAGCATGGTGCTCGCCATGCGCTGCAAAAAATGCCCTGCGCTGACCTTTTGCCGCTCTCTGGCAGATCGCACAAAGATCAGCCGCTCAAACCCCAGCGTGGCAACGCCCTGCTCATCCAGATTGGAGAGCCCCTGCTTCAGTGCCTGCGGCAAACTGCCGGTATCGTGCGGCAGCACCACGGCCAGAGTGCGCACGCCGCAGTCATGCATCCACTGCGCCACGGCCTGCAGTTGCGCGGGCTGCGGTGTCCACAAAGCACTCTCACGCTGATAAAGCAGGCGCGCTGGCTCAAACATGATGAGACCCACATCAGCGGGCTGCACCGGCCACTGCGGCACATCGTCACACTCCTGCGTCAGCAACTCCATTCCGCGCAGGCTCTGCACATAAGGCCTGCGCGCCAGCACCTGAACCAGCGCGTAGTTCTGCGCGCCCACCACGCGGTTGAGCACTTCATTGCCCAGCAGCCCGGTAGCGCCTGCCAGCAACATGCGCGGCTTGGCCGCCGCTTTCTGGCCGGGACGCTGCGCGCCGCGCAGGGCATCAAAGGGGGAAAGAATGGACATGCTTGCAATGCTAGCGCCACGCGGCATCGGACAGAAGCACAGGTCTTGGGCGCACGTGCCAATCCCAAGCCCTTGTGCTATGGTTTCCGCATTTATTTCGTGACTGGAAACCCCATGAAACGCTGGCTCCTGATCATTGCGACTGCTGCCTCCATGCTCTCCCTCACGGGCTGCGGCTATAACGACTTTCAGCGTCTGGACGAAAAATCCAAGGCCGCATGGAGCGAGGTGCTGAACCAGTACCAGCGTCGCTCGGACCTGATCCCGAACATCGTGGCCACCGTCAAGGGCGAGGCCAACTTCGAGCAGGAGACGCTGACCAAGGTGATCGAAGCACGCGCCAAAGCCACATCCATTCAGGCCACGCCCGAGCTGATCAACAACCCTGAAGCCTTCAACAAGTTCCAGCAGGCACAGGGCGAACTCTCTGGCGCACTGTCGCGCCTGATGGTGGTGGCTGAAAAATATCCAGACCTCAAGGCCAATCAAGCCTTCCGCGACCTGCGCCTGACGCTGGAAGGCACAGAAAACCGCATCACCGTGGCCCGCAACGAGTACATAGGCACCGTGCAGGCCTACAACATACTGGCGCGCAGCTTCCCGACCAACATCACGGCCAAGGTGTTCGGCTACGCCGTCAAGCCCACCTTTACGGTACAGAACGAGGCCCAAATTTCTCAGCCACCGGCTGTGGATTTCTCTAAGCCTGCTGCTCCGGCCACCGCCAAGTAAGCCAGACGCGCTTTACAAGGTTTACATGCAAAACAAGGCTCCAGCCCTTATCCATCAAGCGCTTGCAGCTCTTGTTTTGGCATGGCTTACGCTTTTTGCAGCACTGCCCGCACTGGCCCAGACAACGACCGGCGGCGCAGGAACGCAGCTCCAACCCGTGCCTGAACTCTCAGGCCGGGTCATCGACCAGACCGGCACCCTCAGCAGCAGTGATGTGCAGGCGCTGAGCGAAAAGCTCAAAACACTGGAAGACGACACCGGTGCACAAGTCGCCATCCTCATGGTCGGCAGCACTGCGCCCGAAGACATTGCCGCCTATTCCTGGCGCGTGGCCAGCGACTGGAAACTGGGGCGCCAAGACATTGGTGACGGCAGCCTCATCGTCGTGGCAAAGGATGAGCGCCGCATACGCATCGAAGTGGCACGCAAGCTCGAAGGAGCGATTCCAGACATCATGGCCGGGCGCATCATCGACGAAACGATGCAGCCACACTTTCAGGCCAACGACTATGCAGGGGGTCTGGATCAAGCCATAGACCAGTTGTCGCTGTTGATTCATGGCGAAAAGCTACCCGAGCCAAGCGCACGCTCCATTCCGACGGACAACCTCACCATAGTTGCCCTCTTCTGGCTGCTGGGTGCGCCACTGACCCGCTGGCTGCTGGGGCGCATCAAAGCATCTTTGCTCATGGGTGCGCTCAGCTGCATCATGGTGCTGGTGATTGAGCGCAGCTTGCATTTTGCGCTGGGCGCTGGCGTGATTGGCTTTCTCATCACCTTGCTGGGCTTATTCAGATTGTCAGGCTTCGGCGGCAAGCGTGGCGGTGGGTTCAAATCCGGGGGTGGCGGCCGCTTTGGCGGCGGCGGCGCATCAGGAGGTTGGTAATGACGTTGAGCTCTCCTGCAAACCCACTGCGCAGCATGCTTGTTGCCATGCTGCTCTGGCTGAGCGCTGTCGCCACATGGGCCCAGACTCCTGCCTTGCAGCCAATCCCTCCCCTCAAAGCCAGGGTGACAGACCAGACAGCGACTTTAAGCGCGCAGCAACTCGCGGCACTGGAAGCCCAGCTCAAAACACTGGAAGACGGAACCGGTGCGCAGGTGGCAGTGCTGATGGTGGCAACCACCGCGCCTGAAGATATTGCGGCCTACACCTGGCGTGTAGCCAGCAGCTGGAAGCTGGGGCGCAAAGACATTGGCGACGGCAGCCTCATCGTCGTCGCTAAGGACGACAGGCGCATGCGCATCGAGGTAGCGCGCAAGCTGGAAGGAGCGATTCCCGATATTCAGGCGGGTCGCATCATCGACGGTGCCATGAAGCCACGCTTTCGCGTCGATGACTATGCGGGCGGGCTCTCTGCCGCCATCGATCAGATGAGCCTGCTGATTCGCGGTGAAAAGCTGCCAGCCCCGGCAAAGCAGCAAAGCCAGAGCAGCTCTTGGTCACAAAACCTGGACTTTCTGCTGCCCCTGCTGTTTTTCGGCTTTCCCCTCGGCATTGCCATTGCCCGCGCGCTCTTTGGCCGAGTGCTGGGCTCACTGATTGTGGGCGGCATCGCCGGTGCGGCGGCCTATTTCATCACCACCAACATGCTAATTGCGGGTGTGGCCGCCTTCATAGGACTGTTGTTTACGCTGTTGTCCAACCTCTCGCGAATGAGCAGTGGCCCTTACATCAGCTCTGGCGGCGGAGGCGGCTGGGGTAGCGGTGGGGGTGGCGGTGGTTTCAGTTCTGGCGGCGGCTTTAGCTCCGGTGGTGGTGGCAGCTTTGGTGGCGGCGGCGCCTCGGGAGATTGGTGAGATGAGCAATATTTTCTATCGCCTTGCACGGCTGGTGCGCCATCGCTGGGCCGAGCAGCATTTGCGCAAGTCCCTGCCCGCTTCCACCCTGCGCGAGCTGGAGCTGCTGATTGCCAAAAGCGAGCTGAGCCACAGCGGCCAGGTACGCATTTGCGTTGAAGCGGGCCTGCCCTGGAGCTATATATGGCGCGATGCCACGGCCCGCCAGCGGGCACTGTCGCAATTTGCCAAGCTGCATGTCTGGGATACCGAGCACAACAACGGTGCCCTCATCTATCTGCTGCTGGCCGACCACGCCATCGAAATCGTGGCCGACCGCGCGCTGGACCGCACCATGAGTGCCGAGCAATGGCAGACCCTGATCAGCGATATGCAATCGGCCTTCAAGGGCGGACATTTCCATGTGGGGCTGGTCACGGCGCTGGAGCGGGTCAGCCGCCAGTTGCAGACACACTTTCCGCGCAAATCCAGCCATATCGCTGACTCACGCAATCTGCCAGATGCGCCGGTCATCGAGCGCCACCTGCCGCACCGGGATCGCTGAGGCCCGTCAAGATTCAAATTTCATAGCTGCCAGCGCTTATTTATCAAGCGCTAGAGGCTAAAAACTGTTCAACCCAGCACATTGCGCCCATAAGGCGAACACAGCCACAGCACGGCCGCCACATTGATCAGCACCATGAGCCAGAACTCCTGCTGAAAACGGGTCTTGCTGCTTTTATGGCGCAGCCACTGCTGGGCCAGCAAAGCGCCCGGCCAGCCACCCGCCAGCGCCATGGTTTGCAGCGTTTTCTCTGGCGTGCGCCACTGGCCCTTCTGGGCAGACCATTTGTCCTGCCAGTAGGCCATAAAGGTCATCACGCTCAAACCCGCATACACCAGCCAGATGAAGCGCGGCACACTCCAGATGACGGCAGCGGTCAGCATCAAGATCAACCACAACAGCAGCACGCCGTAGCTGAAACGACTGGAGGCGTGCCAGCCCTGAGGCGCTCTGGCTTCTGAACGAGATGCGGGGCGACTGCTGCGCTGCGCGCCCTTGGGTGCAGCGGCAGCCGGGCTGGTAGCGCGCCACGCCACCTTGAGCGCACGTTTTTTGCCTTGCTCCATGCCCACGGCAAACTCCAAGCGCAGGCCAGGCTTGGGCCGCTGCTCGGCCGAAGGACGCGGCACAAAAGCGCTGATATGTACAAACAGGCGCTCGCCACCGCCATCGGCCTCAATCCAGCCAAAGCCCCGGTCATCGTTCCATTGGCTCAAAGTGCCGCCATAGCGCATGTCTCTCATGTCTTTCCTTTGTTGTTTTTGCCGTACTGAATTCAGCGCCATCGTCAGAAGGCTGGCTTGACCTGCACAGAATCAAATCAAGAAACCCTGTGCCTGTGTTAGTTTCAGGGCAGTCGTCTCTTTAAGAAAGCACATCGCATGAAGAAATCTTTGTTCTCTCTGGCCATCGTCGGCGCCGCCTTTGCGCTCAGCGCCTGCTCGACCATCAGCCCCAAGGGCGCGGAGGCACCGGCCGCATATGACTACGCTTTGAGCTGCAAGCTCAAGGAAGATGACCCGAAGAAGTGCGAAGCCCAGGTACGCGCCCTGTGCGATGACCCCAGCAAAGCCGTAGTGCGCAAGTCACGTCATGTGGATCCCGTGGACAACTCCGTGGTCTACGGCTATCAGGCTGCCTGCAACGGCTAATTCACATATCTACTGCCTGAATTTTTGATATTTTCGAGCTCTAGAGCGCATACATCAAGCGCCAGGTGCTTCAATATCAAGAGCAAACAAGCATGAAAAAAGCCACCGCATGCGGTGGCTTTTTTGTGCCGATGCTCTATGCCCGAAGGCACGCTCATCAACGCTTCTGGCGGAACTTGCGCAGAGCGGCCACTTGGGCTGCCAGCACGGCCAGTTCGGACTGAGCCTTGGCCAGGTCCAGTTCGCTCTTGGCGTTCTTCAGAGCTTCTTCTGCCGAGGCCTTGGCCGCGTTGGCCTTTTCCTCGTCCAGATCCTTGCCGCGAATAGCGGTGTCGGACAGCACGGTCACGCAGTTGGGTTGCACTTCCAAAATGCCACCGGCCACGAAGACAAATTCTTCGCTACCATCAGGCATTTCGATGCGCACCGAACCCGGCTTGATGCGGGTGATCAGCGGTGTGTGGCGGGGATAAATGCCCAACTCGCCCGCTTCACCGGGCAAGGCGACAAAGCGCGCTTCACCGGAGAAGATGGACTCTTCGGCACTGACCACATCAACGTGGATGGTGTTCATCTTTGCTCCTAGAAAAGGTTAAGGGCTGATTCCTAAAACTCACCGGCCAGCTCACTCAGGGACACTGAGCAAGGACCGCCCCGCAGCGAAGGTGTCGTCCCCCTCCTGAAAGAGAGGGGGAAGCGACGCAGTCGCTCAGGGGGGTGTGAGCCAGTTAGGCTGCCAGCTTCTTGGCCTTCTCGAAGGCTTCGTCGATGGTACCAACCATGTAGAAAGCCTGTTCGGGCAGGTGGTCGGCTTCGCCAGCCACAATCATCTTGAAACCACGGATGGTTTCAGCCAGCGACACGTACTTACCGGGGGCGCCAGTAAACACTTCAGCCACGTGGAAAGGCTGCGACAGGAAACGCTGAATCTTACGAGCGCGGGACACGACCAGCTTGTCTTCAGGAGCCAGCTCGTCCATACCCAGAATCGCGATGATGTCGCGCA
>NZ_JAVXSJ010000064.1:0-6348 GCF_036643215.1 Comamonas sp.
TGCAGGTCGATGAGCGAGGCCAGCGTGGCGTAGTCGCCCGTGAGCGATGCTGCGCCTTCGCGCATCCACAGGCTGCCTTCGCGCACCTGGGGAATCCAGTGGCTCATCCAGCGCACATAGTCGCCGCTTTGTAGCTCGCGGGTGCGAATGCGGCGCAGCAGCGGCGTGCGCCAGACATTGCTGCGGTAGTCCTGCCAGATACTGGCCAGCTCGGTCAGCAGCGGGGCCAGCTGCTGCGGTGCGGTCGCCGGGTCGTGCGGCGCGGCGATAGTGGAGACATCGGGCAGGGCATCGTTGGCAATCGTTTCAGAGGCGGCGATTTTATGAGGGAAATTGGCCTGTAGCGCTTGATTGACGGGCGTATTCAGCTCTACTTCCCATAGCATGTAGCCGGCAGTGAAGCGGCCTGACTCGGGGATGAAGCAGAGCACGGTGTCGCCCGCTTTCAGGCGCTTGCCTTCCTTCTGCAAAAACTCCGACATCATGATGAAGATGGAGGCCGCGCCCGTGTTGCCACGCCAAGCCAGATTGCTCCACCAGCGCTCACGCGGAATGCTGAGCTGGGCTTTTCCCAGCAGATCATCGACGACGGGGATGAAGCGCTCTGACGAGTAGTGGCACAGAAAGTGGTCAATGCCGCGCTCGGGCACCCAGCCTTTGTGGGCGAGGTCGGCGTATTCGTGAATGCAGACGTCAAACAGGTGCGGCAGCAGGCGAATGTCCTGGCGAAGAGAGAGTGCACCAGCTGCTTCGGCATCGCCCCAGGCGGGAAAGTCCAGGTGGCTTTTGCTGCGATCTGGCGTTAAGCCTAGCTGCATGCAGACGGGGTAGTCGCCGGCAAAACTGCGTTGGTGCGTCCACTTCAACTTCAAGCGCAGGCCATTGGCCTGCGGCAGAGCCTTGGGGCCGCCCAGCAACACCGCGCCTGCGCCATCCGATAGCATCCAGCGCAGAAAGTGGGCGTCAAAGTCGGTGTTGTAATCCTGCGCTGCGAAGCGCGAGCGCTTGAACAGGCGCGATGGCATCTCGCTGGCCACAGACAGCGCCAGTGAATGGGCACCGCTTTCCACCGCCATGGCAGCGGCCTGCATGGCCCCTACGCTGGCGGCGCATACGCCGTGCACAGATAAGGTCTCCATGGGGGGCGCAGCCATCTCGCCTTGAATCATGCTGGCAAAGCCGGGCATCAGCGCATCGCCGCCCGATGAGCCGCTGGAGAGGTAGCCCACATCCGCGAGTGTCTTGCCAGCCAGCGCCAGTGTTTCTGTAATGGCGCCTGCTGCCATCTGCGTGTTGCTGAAGACGGTCTGGCCAGCGCCATCGATGGCGTAGTAGCGCTGCTGAATGCCGTTTTCCGCCAAGATGCGTTGCTTGATGCGACCGGAGATACGGTTCAGTGGCGCGACATATGCATCCATGCCAGCGTTATCCACCGGAGAGCCAGGCAGGAACATGCCGGCAGATTGAAGATAGACGTTTGAATAGGCAACAGGCATAGATCCTCGACAGGTTTTACTTCACAGCGTCTGGCGGCATTTGCGGCTGGGTTCTTGCCGCAGGCCAGATCAGACCCAATACAAACACGCGTCCCATATAGGGCAGCAGGCCACCCTCGTTCAATGCGGGCGTAACTCGCTGGCGGTAAATGCGCTCATGCAGCGTGGTCAGATCAGACCAGTGGGCATGCGGGCATTCATGGTGCGCGGTGTGCAGGCCAATATTAAAAAGCAGGGGGTTGACCAGCCCCTCAAAGTTGCGGGCGTAGTTCAGCTCGATACCCGGAGTATTGCGCTGCGCTCTGGACAGCGGCCTGCCATCGGCATGGGCGTGCTGCAGGTAGTTGGTGGCCAGCAGCCAGTGCAGACCATGTAACTGGGGGACGATGATAAAGATCAGCGCCTTTTGCCAGTCCAGCCAAAGAAAGAATCCCCAGCTACCCAGCCACAGCGCGTACTGCCCCATGCAATAGCGGAATGCGCCGGGCCAGCGAAGGCGCAGATTGTTCAGCCAGCGAAAGAACATGGGGTACAGCACCACAGCCGCCTGCACGGGATGGATGAGGTAGCCCCAGAGGTGATTGGTATCACCGCCAAAATCAGGCCGGTAGGTGCGCACCAGATCGCGCGGGCCGTGGCGAAAGCGGTGGTGGTTGGCCACATGGGCGGGCCAGAACACAAAGGTGGGGTGGCCTTGCAGCAGCGTCAGCCAGTAGTCGGTGGCGCGGTTCGTCCAGCGGCCCCACCACATGCGCACATGGGTGTGGTTGTGGTGAATGACGCCCACGCCAAGCGTTAAGAACAGCTCAATGCCGTAGAGGATGAGGTTGAAGCCATGCGACCACTGCCACCAGACGATCAGCGGCAGGATGCCCATGTAGAACACGGACTGCCAGTCGCGCCAGTGGCGCAGAGTGGGACGCAGGCGCTGGCCGGGGTGTTGGCTCATTCAGCGGCAGGTGCGCGGGTGTAGGCGGTCTTGACCTTGGTGCCCATGATCTGATCCATGAAGGGCAGCGCAAAGCCATAGTTGCCTGCAGGCCGTGAATGGTGCAGGTGGTGGCGACGGCTGGCCGCCAGAGGGTGCGTGTCAGGCACTTTTGGGAAAAAGTCGTAGTTGGAGTGACCGATGAGATTGAGGATCAGACTCAGCACCGGCACTGACGCCAGCGACCAGAAGTAGAAGTCATGCACAACCATGGGCAGCAAAATGATGTTGCCCAGCATCAGCGCCTCAATCGGGTGAAAGCTGTAGGTGGACCACGGCGTTGTCACCACGGAGCGATGGTGGTCGCCGTGATAGCGCACCAGCTTGCGGGTATGCAGCAGACGGTGGTTGATCCAGAAGTGCACATCGTTCCAGATCAGCAGCACGGCAATCTCCAGTGCAATGCGACCTGCACTGGCGTCGGGTGTCAGGTGTGCCCAGCCCAGTTGCAAAAAGCCCCAGGGCACGATCATGCCGAGGCCGAAGACCAGAATCGAATGAAACGACTGGCGCCATTCGCGCCCCAACTGATCGGGCTTGAGCGGGCGTGTGTCTAGCACCTGACCGACGCCAAGTCGAGAAAGCCCGGCAGTCAGCGTGCTCATGAGCAGGCCGCCTAGCAGATAAATACCAGCGAAAAAAAACAGCCCCAACAGCATGACTTGCCAAGCGTTGAGTTGCGTGAACCAGGTACCAGCGTCCATGAAGGCTCCGTAAACAGCGGGGCAGCTTGATAAAAAAATGCGCCCGATGGCATAGCGTAAACGCATGCCTGTCGAGCGCATGATAGCTGACGAGGTAGTCGCTCTATTTGATACCGAGCGGAGCTTTACCAGAGACACTCAGCAAAAACCAAGCGTTTAAAACTGGCATGCCAGCGCCTCAAGGGAGCGCTTATTGTGAAGTGATGTGCTGATCGCGAATGATGGCGCCCAGTGCCTTCACATCCTGCTGAATGCGGTTCTGCAGACCTTCAGGCGAGCTGCCCACAGCTTGCCAGCCTTGCATGGAAAGCTTCTGGCGCATTTCAGGTGTTCGCACAATTTCGCTGACGGCGGCGGCCAGCTTTTCGACGTGAGCCTTGGGCATGGACTTGGGCGCGGCGACGGCGTTCCAGATCTCCAGATCAAAGTTGTTGACGCCCAGATCCTTCAGGCTGGGCAGGCCGGGAGCCAGCGGGCTGCGGGCAGCAGAAGTCACACCAATGCCGTGCAGCTTGCCTGCCTGAATCTGCGCCATGGCCAGAGCCGGGGGGAGCATGGACAGCTTCAGATCACCGCCCTGAATGGCATTGAAGACCTGAGGGTAGCCGGTATAGGGCACATGCACGGCCTTGATGGCAGAGCGGCTCTTGAGCAGCTCCATGCCCAGATGGCCTACGGTACCCACGCCGGGGGAGCCGTAGCTCCACTTGTCGCCCGCTTTGGCTGCGGCTTCCATGAAGGCTTTGCCTTGTGGTGCCGATGCGGGGGCCACCAGCACCAGCGGGGCCACGCCAATCAGGCTTACGGGCTGCAGGTCTTTGATGGGGTCGTAGCGCACAGCGGGGTTGAGCATCTTGGCGATGGTCATATTGCCGTTGATCATCACGCTGAAGGTGTAGCCGTCAGCCTTGGCCACGTATTCACCAGCAATATTGCCGCCAGCGCCTACGCGGTTTTCCACGATCACCGTCTGGCCCAACTTCTTTTCCAGTGGTTCGGCCAGTGCTCGGGCTGTGAGGTCAGGGGAAGAGCCGGCGGGGAAGCCCACAATCAGGTGCAGGGGCTTGTCGGGCCAGTTGTCGGCGGCCATGGCGGCGGGAGCCAGCGTTGCGGCCATCAGTGCTGAACCGGCGGCGACCAGGCTGCGGCGAGACAGATTCTTCAAAGTGCGTGCGTGCATGGCAGGTCTCTTATGTCTTGTTGGTATGAAGATCGGCGCAGATGCCTGTGACACCGACGCCAGAAATGAAAAACCCGGAAATTATCCGGGTTTAAGGTTCAGCATTTCAGCCTTTTCAAGGGCTTTGGCGCAAGTTGGTGTTTACGCAAACTCTGCCAGCGCTTTTTTCATCTTTTTCATGGCGGCGACTTCAATCTGGCGAATGCGCTCGGCGCTCACGCCATATTCGGCAGCCAGCTCATGCAGCGTCATGCCACCAGAGCCATCGTCGTTCACCTGCAACCAGCGCTGCTCAACGATACGGCGGCTGCGGTCGTCCAGACCTTCCAGTGCCAGAGCCAGGCCATCGGTTGCCAGGTGGTCACGCTGGCGCGACTCGATCATGGCGGTAGGCTCATGGTTGGCGTCGGCCAGATAGGCGATGGGGCCATAGGCCTGCTCGCCATCATCGCTGGGCGAAGGATCCAGCAGCACGTCGCCACCCGACAGACGGGTTTCCATCTCCATGACTTCTTCGCGCTTGACGTTGAGCTTGGCCGCTACGGTGTCAATCTCGTGCGAAGTCAGGGTGTCGCGCATCATGGGCTCGTCATCCGCCATGGCAGCGTCAGACTTGAGATCGTTCTTCATCGAGCGCAGGTTGAAGAACAGCTTGCGCTGAGCCTTGGTCGTCGCGACCTTGACCATGCGCCAGTTCTTCAAGATGTACTCGTGGATCTCGGCCTTGATCCAGTGCATGGCGTAGCTGACCAGACGCACGCCCTGATCGGGATCGAAGCGTTTGACAGCCTTCATCAGACCCACGTTACCTTCCTGAATCAGGTCGCCATGAGGCAGGCCATAACCCAGATACTGGCGCGAGATAGACACGACCAGACGCAGGTGGGACATCACCAGACGCCCGGCGGCGTCCAGATCATTGTTTTCTTTGAGCTTGCGTGCGTATGCCTGCTCTTCCTCAGGGGTGAGCATGGGCAGACGGTTGGCGGCCGAGATATAGGCATCGAGGTTGCCCAGCGGAGGTACCAGCGCCCAGGGGTTAGCGGGTGCCAAGGCTGTAGCAATGGAGCCGGAGGCAGTTGTCATTGCGGGTTTCCTTTCTTCCATAATCTTCATATTAGCACTCCGTTAGAGGGAGTGCTAAGGACAAAGTTCCCGAACCTTTTGCAGGCTCGGTGAATTGGGTCAACTGCTTGAGCAGGCCATTCCCGCTGTCGATTCTTCTTGAGTTTTGTACTTTTCTCACTGAGTTTTGTACTTTTGGGTGTTGATTGAAAATTCATAAGCAATTGATTTATCTAATTAAATTTCGTTTATTTTGGGTTTTTTATTGCATTGGCTGATTGTTTTTAAAGCAAATCTCGTTAAAAAATCTGTAAATTCTTAACGTGTTACTTAGTTGTTTTTGCCTGCTCTATCCCGTGAGTGCGCGCATGTGCTCATCCCTTGGGGCTGGAGATGTGCATCATTCGTTCTACGTATCTCAGTAAGCGCGACTTTTGTTTTGCAATGGGCGACTGATTAGGTTTGGGGATATCCTGGCACTCCCGTGCGCTTATCAAATAGCTCAGGCGTTCGGAAAATTCTCGACGCTTTATTTGCGCAAATAGGTCCCAGAATTTCTTAGTAGTTGTGGCCTGATGCTAGCTAGGGATGGTGCTCGGCCAGAGGCTGTCGTCCGACGGAGGGCGCAAGCCGCAGGTTCAGGCTGAATCCAGCCATCACGTACTTGCTGTCGAAAGGCAGCTTCAGGCTGGTTGCAGCCGCTGAGCTTTGGCAAGCTTGCGACCGCTGCCGCCAAGACCAGACGTTGACCCGCTATCCGGTCAGATGTCCGCAATGAGCCTCAAACCGGAAATTTGCTGGTTCGCAGTACCCCGGACAGCCTGAGCGGCAGCTCTCGCAAGCTGCGAACAGGTGCTGACGACCCGTTGTAGTCATCCGTACCGCGTCAGCCGATGTCAGCTGTGCAGCGATTGC
>NZ_JAVXSJ010000065.1:0-6134 GCF_036643215.1 Comamonas sp.
CTGTTCTACAACTATGTCGATCAGTCGCGCTTTTACGTGAACAAGGTGGCCGAGAACTGCCGCTCGCGCATGAATATCCCCTTCTTCCTGCGCGATGAGTCGCGCAACGACGCCTTTCTGGCGGGCGCCAAAGAAGCCGGCCTGCTGCAGCTCAAGGGCCACAAGTCGGTGGGCGGCATGCGCGCCAGCATCTACAACGCGATGCCCATTGCAGGCGTGCAGGCGCTGATTTCCTATATGGAAGACTTTGAGCAGCGTCAGGCTTAAAGCCCAACTGCACCGTAAGCACACAATACAAAATGAGCTGCCAGCGCTGATCCCTAAAGGCTTTCAGGGTCATAAACCCCTGAAAGCAGTAAGAATCAGGCGCAAGCAGCTACAAAATTTGAGGATCCCATGAGCCAAGACCCACAAGCCAGCCCCGAGTTGCTGACGCTACGCAACCAGATCGACTCGCTGGACCGCCAATTGCTGGACCTGGTCAACCAGCGCGCCCATGTGGCCGAACAGGTGGGTGAGCTCAAGAAAAAAGAAGGTTCGTCCTTCTTCCGCCCTGACCGCGTGGCGCAGGTGATCGAGAAGATCAAGCGCAACAACCCCGGCCCCTTGAAGGGCGCGCACGTGGCCGCCATCTGGCGCGAAATCATGTCCGCCTGCCTGGCGCTGGAGTCTCCCCAGCGCGTGGCCGTGCTCGGCCCGGCTGGCACCTTCTGCGAAGAAGCCGCCATTCAGTACTTCGGCGGCGCTGCCGACCTGATGTACTGCAACAGCTTTGAAGAAGTCTTTCACGCCACCGCCGCAGGCAGCGCCCAGTACGGCGTGGTGGGCGTGGAAAACTCCAACGAAGGCGTGGTGACGCGCTCGCTGGACATGTTCCTGCACACACCTTGCCATGTGGTGGGCGAAGTCAGCATGCTGATCCGCCACAACCTGATGCGCACCAGCGCCGATCTGGAAGGCATTGAAGTCGTGGCCGCCCACCCCCAGGCGCTGGCCCAGTGCCAGGGCTGGCTGTCCAAGCACCTGCCCCATGCAGAGCGCCGCCCTGTGGAGAGCAATGCCGAAGGCGCTCGCCTGGCCGCCCTGCACCCCAACTGGGCAGGTATTGCCGGCGAACGTGCAGCGCAGCAGTTTGGCCTGCACATCGTCAGCCACGCCATTCAGGACGACGCCTACAACCGCACGCGTTTTGCCGTCATCTGCTTGCCGCACACGCTGGCTACGGCTGCGCCCAGTGGCTCGGACTGCACCAGCCTCGTCGTATCCGTACCCAATACCGCAGGCGCCGTGCATGACCTGCTGGTGCCGCTCAAAAACCACGGCGTATCGATGACCCGCTTTGAGTCGCGCCCGGCCCGCACCGGCCAGTGGGAGTATTACTTCTACATCGACGTGGAAGGCCACCCCGCACAAGCCAATGTGGCAGCGGCGCTGCAGGAGTTGCAGTCGCTGTGCGCCTTCTACAAGGTGCTGGGCACCTACCCGGTGAGCAAGTAATGACGATTGAGCAGAAAATGCAGCCCTTCGAGCAGCTGGGCCTGATTGGCTGCGGCCTCATGGGCGGCTCGTTTGCGCTGGCGCTCAAAAAGGCGGGCCTGGTCAAACGCGTGGTGGGCTACAGCAAATCACCATCCACCACCGAACGCGCCCGCCAGATGGGCGTGATTGATGTGGAGGCCCCTTCGGCCCTGCTGGCTGCAGCAGGCGCTGATCTGGTGCTGCTGGCAGTGCCAGTGGCTGCCACCGAAGCCACGCTCAAGTCCATCAAGCATCTGGTCACCCCCAAGATGATGATCATGGACGTGGGCTCCACCAAGGTCGATGTCGTGCAGGCCGCACGCACGGCGCTGCGCGATCAGATTGGCAGTTTTGTGCCCGCCCACCCCATCACCGGCAAGGAAGTGGCGGGTGTGGAGCACGCCGACGGCAATCTGTACCACAACGCGCAAGTCATTCTGACCCCCACAGAACGCACGCTCACCGCACACCTGCACCGCGCCGAAGCTCTGTGGCGGGCGCTGGGCAGCCATGTGCAAGCCATGTCGCCAGAGGCGCATGATGGCGCACTGGCCACTGTCAGCCACCTGCCCCACCTGCTGGCGTTTGCCATGATGCAAAGCGTGCTGAACCAGCCCAAGGCCGATGAAGTGCTGTCGCTGGCTGGCCCTGGCTTTCGTGACTTCACCCGCATCGGCGCTGGCGACCCTCAGCTCTGGCGCGATGTGCTGCTGGCCAACCGCGAACAGGTGCTGGCCCAGTCCCGCCAGTTCCGCCAGGCGCTGGAGCAACTCGAAGGCCTGATGGAAGCGCAAGATGGACAAGGCCTGCAAGACCGCCTGACACTGGCCAGCGCCGCCCGCGCCCACTGGAAGATGGGCGCCAAGCGTGGCTCTGGACTCTGAAAAATCAAGTATTTTTCGCATCTAGCGCTTACTGCATGAACGCTAGATGCTACTAATTTCAGAGCAAATTTACGACCTGATGGATCGCCATGTTTAATACTGAATTTTTGGATATCCCCGCACTGGACTCTGCCAACGGCACCGTCAGCCTGCCCGGCTCCAAAAGCATCTCCAACCGCGTTCTGCTGCTGGCCGCGCTGAGCCAGGGCACCACCACCATCCACGACCTTCTGGACTCTGACGACACGCAGGTCATGCTCGCTGGCCTCAAGCAGCTGGGCTGCCGCATCACGCCAGATACCGTCACCCCCGGTCAGGCGATTGAAGTCACCGGCATTGGCGGCCAACTGCCTGCAGGCGCCACGGCAACACTGTTCCTCGGCAACGCAGGCACGGCCATGCGCCCGCTAACGGCAGCACTGTCGGTACTGGGCGGCGACTTCGAGATGACGGGCGTACCCCGTATGTACGAGCGCCCGATTGGCGACCTCGTCGATGCGCTGCGCCAGCTGGGTTGCCAAATCGACTACCTGAAAGACGAAGGCTTTCCCCCGCTCAAAATCGGCCAGCCCGACTTCAGCCAGCTGAGCAGCGAATCCATCAAGGTGCGCGGCGATGTCTCCAGCCAGTTCCTGACCTCGCTGCTCATGGCGCTGCCCCTGCTGGCCAGGGAGCGCGACATCACCATCGAGGTGGTGGGCGAGCTGATCTCCAAACCCTACATCCACATCACGCTGGAGCTGCTGGCCCGTTTTGGCATTGCTGTCAAAAACGAGCAATGGCAGCGCTTTGTGATTCCCGCAGGCAGCCGCTATCAGTCGCCTGGCAGCATCCACGTAGAGGCCGATGCTTCATCCGCTAGCTATTTCATAGCGCTTGGCGCAATCACTGCGGACGCTACAGAGCAAAATAGCATCAAAATCCTGGGCGTCGGCAAAGATTCGATTCAGGGCGATATCCGCTTTATCGAAGCAGCTCAGGCCATGGGTGCACAGGTCGAAAGCGGCCCCAACTGGCTGGAAGTCAGCCGCGGCACATGGCCCCTCAAGGCCATCGACCTCGACTGCAACCACATCCCCGACGCAGCCATGACACTGGGCGTGATGGCCCTGTACGCCAACGGCACAACCACGCTGCGCAACATCGCCAGTTGGCGCGTGAAGGAAACCGACCGCATCGCCGCCATGGCAATTGAGCTGCGCAAGCTGGGTGCAACAGTGGAAGAAGGTGCGGACTACATCCGCATCACCCCCCTTGCCAGCAAGCAGGCGTGGAAAGCCGCCAGCATTCACACCTATGACGACCATCGTGTCGCCATGTGCTTCTCGCTGGCCGCCTTCAACCCCGCCAAGCTGCCGGTGCGCATTGAAGACCCCAAGTGCGTGGCCAAGACCTTCCCCGACTACTTTGAAGCGCTATTCTCCATCTGCGAAACAGAGCGCGAGCGCATTCCCGTGATCTGCATCGACGGCCCCACCGCCTCGGGCAAGGGCACGATTGCGGCCGAAGTGGCCAAGGCGCTGGGTTACCAGTTGCTGGACTCAGGCGCGCTCTACCGCATCACCGGCCTGGCCGCATCGCGCGCCGGGCTGGCGCTGGACGAATCCAACGAAGAAACCATTGCCGAAATGGCACTGGAAATGCCCGTGCGCTTTGACGCACAGCAACGCGTGTGGCTGGGCGATGAAGACATCAGCCTTGCCATTCGCAGCGAAGAAGCAGGCATGAACGCCTCGCGCGTTTCGACCCTACCCGCCGTGCGCAGCGCGCTGGTCGATCTGCAACTGGCCTTTCAGCACCTGCCCGGCCTGGTGGCTGATGGCCGAGACATGGGCACCGTCATCTTTCCCCATGCACCGCTGAAGGTCTATTTATGGGCCTCCGCACAGTGCCGCGCAGAGCGCCGCTATAAACAGTTGATTTCCAAAGGAATTTCAGCTAATATATCTACCCTTTTGGCAGACCTTGAAGCACGTGATGCACGCGATATGAATCGCGCCACTGCGCCTCTCAAGCCCGCCGAAGATTCTTTGCAACTCGATAGCTCCCAGATGACCATTGAAGAAGTGGTTGCTCAGGTGCTGTCGTGGTGGCAGGAACGTCAGCTGTTTGGCCGCGCTTGATTTATCAGGCATGGCCCCGCAGCTGACTTGTTGGCCCTTGGTGTCAGGCCCTGCAGATCGCAGAACCGGCAGCAAGGTTGTTAACCTTTAACCCCGTGGGCCTTAAAAACCCGCACCCTCCGCATTCAGTCTTAAAAACGTTTGGCAATAGTGCTGACGGAAACCTGTTTGCGGTCAAGGAAATACATGTCTGAATCTTTTGCCGCCCTTTTTGAAGAGTCGTTGACACGCACCGAAATGCGTCCCGGTGAAGTTATCACCGCTGAAGTCGTGCGCGTTGAGCACAACTTCGTGGTGGTGAACGCTGGCCTGAAGTCGGAAGCCTACGTGCCCCTCGACGAGTTCAAGAACGACCAGGGCGAAGTCGAAGTCCAAGTGGGTGACTTCGTTTCCGTGGCCATCGGCTCCATCGAAAACGGCTACGGCGACACCATCCTGTCCCGTGACACCGCCAAGCGTCTGGCTTCCTGGCTGTCGCTGGAAAAGGCTCTGGAGTCCGGCGAATTCGTCACCGGCACCACTTCCGGCAAGGTCAAGGGCGGCCTGACCGTTCTGGTCAACGGCATCCGCGCATTCCTGCCCGGTTCGCTGATCGACACACGTCCTATCAAGGACCTGACTCCTTACGAAAACAAGACCCTGGAATTCAAGGTCATCAAGCTGGATCGCAAGCGCAACAACGTGGTGCTGTCGCGCCGCGCTGTGGTGGAAGCCTCCATGGGCGAAGAACGCGCCAAGCTGATGGAAACCCTGAAGGAAGGCGCTATCGTTAATGGCGTGGTCAAGAACATCACCGAATACGGTGCGTTCGTTGATCTGGGCGGCATCGACGGTCTGCTGCACATCACCGACATGGCATGGCGTCGCGTGCGTCACCCATCCGAAGTGGTGACAGCTGGTCAAGAAATCATGGCCAAGATCCTGAAGTTCGACACCGAAAAGAACCGCGTGTCCCTGGGTCTGAAGCAAATGGGCGACGATCCTTGGATGGGCGTTTCGCGCCGTTATCCTTCGGCTACCCGTCTGTTCGGCAAGGTCACCAACATCGCCGACTACGGCGCGTTTGTGGAACTGGAACCCGGCATCGAAGGCCTGGTGCACGTTTCCGAAATGGACTGGACCAACAAGAACATTGCTCCTACCAAGCTCGTGTCCCTGGGCGACGAAGTGGAAGTCATGGTTCTGGAAATCGACGAAGACAAGCGTCGCATCTCCCTGGGCATGAAGCAATGCAAGGCTAACCCTTGGCAAGAATTTGCTCAGAACACCAAGCGCGGCGACCGCGTGAAGGGCCCTATCAAGTCCATCACCGACTTCGGCGTGTTCGTGGGTCTGGCTGCCGGTATCGACGGCCTGGTGCACCTGTCTGACCTGTCTTGGAACGAAACCGGCGAAGCCGCTGTTCGTAACTACAAGAAGGGTCAAGAAGTCGAAGCTATCGTGTTGGCCGTGGACGTTGAGCGCGAGCGCATCTCCCTGGGCATCAAGCAGCTGGACAGCGACCCCTTCACCACGTTCACTACCGTGAACGACAAGGGCCAGATCGTGACCGGTAAGGTCAAGACTGTGGACGCTAAGGGCGCTGAAATCGACCTGGGCGAAGACATCA
>NZ_JAVXSJ010000066.1:0-5988 GCF_036643215.1 Comamonas sp.
CAGGCTCTTACAGAGAAAAACCCCGTAATCGAAAGATTACGGGGTTTTTTATTTGATAAATCAGTATTCTTGATATTGCTTGCGCAGTAGTGAACAAAGAGAAGGAATCAGGCATGCAGCTGCAGGATATGTTGTATTCACAGGGCTTTGGCATTCGTCGTGTGTGCTCCGGTTTGGTGCAGCAGGGCTGGGTGGAGCTGTGGAACACCGAGACCGAGTCTTGGGATGTGGTGCTTGACTCCACTTTGGACATTGATCCTGAGGGGATGAGCTTCAAGGTGCAGGGCGTGGAATGGGCGTATCACGCTTTGGGCTATGTGCTGCTGCACAAGCCAGCTGGAACGGAATGCTCCCAAAAGCCTTCGGCTCACCCCAGCATCTACAGCTTGCTGCCACCACCTTTGCGCTTGCGACCCAATAAGGGTGCTGTGCAGGGTGTGCAAGCGGTGGGTCGCCTAGATCAGGATACGACGGGCTTGCTGCTGCTCAGTGATGACGGTCAGTTCATTCACCGCATGTCGTCGCCCAAAAAGCATGTGTCCAAGGTCTATCGCGTAACTTGCAAGCACCCTGTGGATGCCAAGCAAGTACAGAACCTGCTGGATGGCGTGGTGCTGGATGATGACCCCAAGCCTGTGAAGGCTGCAGCATGCGAGCTGATTGATACACATGTGCTGGATTTGACGCTGACTGAAGGCAAGTATCACCAGGTCAAGCGCATGCTGGCGGCGGTGGGCAACCGCGTGGAAGGCCTGCACCGCTGGCGAATTGGTGGACTGGTGCTGCCGGCAGATCTTGCGCCAGGCGAATGGCGCTGGCTGACGGCGGATGAGCTGGAATTGCTCAAGCCCGGCAACTAAATACTGAATGCAATGCAAAAAGCCTGCTGGCATAGCCAGCAGGCTTTTGTTGTTTGAAGAGCAGGCTTAGCGCTGCAGCACAGATGCAGGAGCGGAAACCTGCTGGATCTTGCCTGAGCTGCGAAGTGCGGTGGCGGGCAGGAACTCGATGCCGGTGCGGCGCACCAATTCCTCGTAGCTGATGGGCTGGGTTACGCGGGCGGCATCGTCATTGGCTTGCCAGTGGGCCCAGGCGCGTTGGCTCTGGGCATCGTAGACCAGCTTGTACAGAAAGCTGGGGACTCGTACCTGGTTGCTTCCGACGGTGCTCGTATCTGCGGCAAATACGGGGCCGGTGATGACGTAGACATCACCAGCAGCACGCTGGGCGTAGCTGCGTGTGTCTTTCTCGATGCGAGCCCAAGGGCCGCCGTTTTGTTTGCTGGACTGAGGCACCATATTGGCCAGCGAAAAGCTCTGGGCCATGGCCTGTGCGGTGGGCATGTCACCGGCTGGTGCCATGTGGCCGCGTGAGTAGCCGGAGCGCTTGTAGTCGTCCAGCTCGGCCCGTTCGTCGCGGGGCAGGCGGGCGTCGCTGAAGAACTTGTTGGTGCGTTTTTCGTCTGCTTCTTCCACCAGTGCCTTGTTCAAGCGCTGTGCGACAAAGACGGGTGTCTTGCTCTGGCCACTGTGCAGAATGGCAAATGCGTCATAGCAAAGTGCACGCAGCTTGGGCTGATCGCTGAGAACTGGAGGCTTGCCGCCTGCAAAGAACTGGGGGCACTGGTTAAACCCTTGAGTGCTGCGCGTGGGGTTGGAGACTTGCAGCTGACCCGCTGGAGCGGTGGGCGACGACGGCAGCGGCATCTTGGCCGTGCAGGCCATGCTGCTGATGGACAGCAGGGCCACGGCGGCATAGCGTGCAAGGCGCTGGCCTGAAGTTACGGGGAGGGCGTGAGAAGACCGGGGAAAAGCGAGTGACATTCGAGAGCAAAGACGGGGGAATGGTCGTTAACTGACCAGGAAAAGCGTGCCGCAAAGGCGAGGGTGAGCTATTGAAAAGATAGCTTCTTACGTATGCATAGAAGCGATTTGAGACCTTAAGTTCCATCAAAGGCTTACATGACAAGCGCTGGCAGCTCTTATTTTAAGTAACTGAGAGATGCGGGAGATGGTCTCTTGCTCATGAATTCAGAGCGGATAGCGCTTGACCTGTAAGCGCTAGATGGCTTTTAGCCTTGTATGGGAGTGCCGGGCGTCCCGTACATGAACAGCACTTGCAGCGCTGCCTGCGTCTGCTGGTGCAAGCTGGCCAGAGCCTGATCTTTATCGGGCGACAGAATGTATTTTCCCTGAGCGTTCTTGGCATAGGGCTGACCCAGCAACTCAGCCATGTCGATCTGGTAGTAGCTGCGATTGCCATAAGGCCGCTTGCCGTCGATATAGGGCATGGGCCACAGCGGCTGGCTGGGGTCTTCGTCACTCAACACGTCGTCAATGCTGTCGCTGCTGACCTCGCGCCATTGGGCGGCATTGAGCAGCACTTGATGTGCGGGCAGAAACTGAAACGGCTGGCTTGCACTGGTGTGCTGCTGGGGCTGCACAAAACCAGAAGGTAATGAATAGTTGCCTGCAGGCAGCGAGGCTGAGGCGACAAATTCAGGAATGAGCAAGCAGACTTCTGCCAGCAGGCGGGTGGCCAGTGTGCGGTCTGTGGTTTGCAGAGTGTGAAGGGCAATGCGCAAGGCAGAGTCTGCTTCGGGGCTTGTTTTTATGTTTGCGCTGGAATTCCATAGCGGCTGCGCAGGATCAATGCCTGGTGCACCCGATTCTTCGGGAACCCAGTTCACGTGCAACTGGCGTATCAGCAGCAGGTGCTGCGCTGTGAAAGTCGGTAGAGCGTTGGTGGTGAAGACAGAGCGAATAATGTCGTTTCTATCTTCCGCCGCAGCATCCTTGCGCAGCCACCACCAGCCTAGGGAGCCGGCAGTCAATGCCCCCGCCAGTGAGATCAGTTGTCTGCGGATCATGGCTGCTGCAGGGGTTTAGTCGTCAATCGATGCGCTCCAGCGATTACCCCAGCCGCTGCTGTGGTGGTCTTTGCTGACGCGGTCAATTTCGCGGCGGTCACGTTTGGTGGGGCGGCCTGCATGCAAGGCTGCCAGCGCGTCTGCGGGCTCTGGGGCCAGGCGGCGCTGCTCGGCCAGTTGCTCGCGCTGGGCCATGCTCTGCGGCGTTTCTTCATACAGCAGCTGGGCCACAGGGGCCGGGCCGCGCATATTGCTCAGGCTGCGCACAATGACTTCTTTGGGAATGCTGCCCTGGCGCAGGTCGATGGTGTCGCCCGGGCGTATTTCACGCGAGGCCTTGGCATTGGCCTTGTTGACGGTGACGCGGCCCTTGCCAATTTCCTCAACAGCTAGGCTGCGGGTCTTGTAGAACCGCGCGCACCACAGCCATTTGTCCAGACGCATGGATTGAATTTCGCTCATGCAGATATTTTGCGGCGAGTCTGGGCCAAGATTCAAGACAGTTGTGTATCAAGGCTCTGAGCATCTGCAGTGTGCAGCGGCAGTTGTACCAGCGCACGCAGTCCGCTGACTTGGCCCCGCACATTGTGCAGATTGCGCAGCTCGATCTTGCCGCCCAAGGTTTGAACAATCTCCTGGCAGATGGCTAGGCCGAGGCCCGAGCCGCTGTGCGCATTGCCTGCAGAAAAGGGCTGGAACAGGCGCTGGGCCAGTTCGTCATCAATGCCGCTGCCGCTGTCTTCAATGCTGAGTATGGCCATGCCGGCTTGCTGACGCACATCGACTTGCAGTCGCCCACCTCGCGGCGTGTGGCGCAGTGCGTTGTGCAGCAGGTTGCGGGTCAGTTCGCGCACCATCCATTCATGGGCGGGCACGTAGCAGGGCTGGGTTTCAATGCCAAAGTCTATATCCAGATCGGCAATCAGCGGTGACAGCTCAAGCGCCACATCGCGCACGATGTCGTCTAGCTGGGCCAGCATGGTGCTGGGCTGGCTGCTGTCTTCCTGACGCAGCTGCTCAACCTTGGCCAGGGCCAGCATCTGGTTGGCGACGCGGGTAGCGCGGTCAACGGTGTCGTCGATTTCTGCAAAGGCCTGCGCAGGCGGAATATCGCCGCGCTTGGCGGATTGCACCTGTACCTTGAGCACGGCCAGCGGCGTGCGCAACTGGTGCGATGCATCACGCACAAAGCGCTTTTGATTGCTGAGCAGGCGCTGCAGGCGCCGCATGGTCTGATTGGTGGCATCCAGCAGCGGCTGTATTTCACGTGGGGCTTCGGGGGCATCGAGAGGGCTGAGGTCGCCTTGGGCGCGCTCCTGCAAATTTTCGCTGAGCTGGCGGATGGGCTTGGTTGCGCGCTGCACCACGATGATGACGATAAGGGCCACGACCAGCACCAGCAGGGCCTGGCGAATCAGCGTGTCTCGCAGAATCTGCAGGGCCAGAGACTGGCGCAGCTCCAGCGTTTCAGCCACTTGAATAACCGCCATTCCGCGGCCGTTGGCGCTGGCGACAGGTTGCAGCAGTACGGCGACGCGTACGGGGTGGCCGCGAAACTCATCGTCATAAAAATCCACCAGCGCGGCATAGGGCGGGCGCGCTGGAATCTTGCCATGCCACACGGGCAGCTCGCTGAAGCCTGAGACCAGTGCTCCATCAAGCGTGGAGACGCGGTAGTACATGCGGCTCTGGTTATCGGCTTCAAAAATCTCCAGCGCCGAGTAGGGAACCATGGCGCGCAGATGGGCCTTTTCGTCGTAGCCTTCAACGCCAATTTGTTCGCTGATGCTCTTGGCCGATGCCAGCAGGGTCCTGTCATACGCCGTGTGCAGCGATGACAGGGTTTGCTGATACAGGCTCCAGGCGTTCAGAGCAATGAGCAGCAGCACGGGCAGCAAAATACCCGTGAGCAGCAGGCGCCGCAGAGACCAGGCAGCCCGGCGCCGCCCACTGGCCGGGCCTGTGCTGGCGGTCATGTACTGACCTCGACCTTGATGAGATAGCCGAGGCCGCGCAGCGTGACCAGTTGCACCCCTGTCCCACTGAGTTTTTTGCGCAGACGATAGGCCACAACTTCTACGGCTTCGTACTGAACATCGACCTCACCGGGGAAGACGAGACTGAACAGGCGCTCCTTGGTTACGGCGTGGCCAGGGCGGGCCAGAAGGGCGTGCATCATGGAAAGCTCACGGGGCGTCAGCTCCAGCACCGCATCGTTCAAGTAGATTGCGCCGCTTTCTTTTTCATAGCGAAGAGCGCCCAGCATAATTGTCTCAGGGGCTGATTTAGGTGTGAAGCTGTCTTGGCTGCGGCGTAGCAGTGCGCGCAGGCGTGCTTCCAGCTCATCCAGGTCAAAAGGCTTGGCCAGATAGTCGTCTGCACCGGCATTCAGACCCATCACGCGGTCGCCCACCGTGCCGCGTGCGGTGAGTATCAGCACGGGGGTGCGCAGGCCCTGTGCGCGGGCGCGCTCCAGTACCTGCAGGCCGTCGAGGCCGGGCAGGCTCAGGTCCAGCACCACGGCATCGGGTTCACGGGTCAGCCAGTGGGCCAGGGCACTGGGGCCGTCGGCTGCTACCTCAACATGCAGGCCGCGGCGCATGAGGGTGCGCTGCAGCGTAGTGCGCATGGCGGAATCATCTTCAACAAGCAGTAATTGCATGGGGCAGAACATAGCACTGCGCCGAGAACCCGCGAGCAATTCGTGAAACTACCGATACCGCTTAAGGGAATGCCCTAGGCGTTTGGACAGCTGTTTGACAGGCAGGCTCTTCATCATTCAGTCACCAAATACATAAGGAGCTCACCATGCGTCGTGATACGTTTCTGAAGTCTCTGGCAGCCCTTGCGGCAGCTGGTGCTTTGCCTCTGTCGGCACAGGCTGCGACAGCCATCAAGATGATGCTGCCCGCCAACCCCGGTGGCGGCTGGGACACGACAGGCCGTGCTCTGGGCAAGGCTTTGCAGGACGCGGGTGTGGCTTCTTCCGTCACGTATGACAACAAGGGCGGCGCTGCGGGCGCGATTGGTCTGGCCCAGTTTGTCAACGGCAGCAAGGGTGATCCCAACGCCATGATGGTGATGGGCGCCGTGATGCTGGGTGGCATCATCACCGGCAA
>NZ_JAVXSJ010000067.1:0-5922 GCF_036643215.1 Comamonas sp.
TGAAGGAAAAAGGCGTGCTGATTGGCGTGGGCGGCTGCGTGGCCAGCCAGGAAGGTGAAGAAATCATCAAGCGCGCGCCTTATGTGGACGTGGTGTTTGGCCCCCAGACCCTGCACCGCCTGCCCGAGCTGCTGAACGCCCGAGCCGCCAAGGCCAAGCCCCAGGTCGATATCTCCTTCCCCGAGATCGAAAAATTCGACCACCTGCCGCCCGCCCGCGTAGAAGGCGCATCGGCCTTTGTGTCGATCATGGAAGGCTGCTCCAAGTACTGCAGCTACTGCGTGGTGCCTTACACCCGTGGTGAAGAAGTCAGCCGCCCGTTTGAAGACGTGCTTGTGGAAGTGGCCGGTCTGGTCGAACAAGGCGTGAAAGAAATCACGCTGCTGGGCCAGAACGTGAACGCCTATCTGGGCAAGATGGGCGACACCAGCGAGGTTTGCGACTTTGCGCTGCTGCTGGAATATGTGTCCGAGATTCCCGGCATTGAGCGCATTCGCTACACCACCAGCCACCCCAACGAGTTCACACCCCGCCTGATCGAGGCTTACGCCAAGATTCCCAAGCTGGTCAGCCACCTGCACCTGCCCGTTCAGCACGGCAGTGACAAGATTTTGATGGCCATGAAGCGCGGCTACACCGCTATGGAATACAAGAGCACGATCCGCAAGCTGCGCGCTATTCGCCCCGATCTGGCGATGAGCAGCGACTTTATCGTGGGCTTCCCCGGCGAGACCGAAGAAGACTTCCAGAAGATGATGAAGCTCATCCACGATGTGCGTTTTGACAATTCTTTTAGTTTCATCTTCAGCCCCCGCCCCGGCACGCCTGCGGCCAACCTGCACGATGACACCCCTCACGAAGTGAAGCTGCGCCGACTGCAGGAGCTGCAAGCCGTCATCAACAACAACATCAAAGAGATCAGCGAAGAGCGCGTGGGCACCGTGCAGCGCCTGCTGGTCGAAGGCGTGAGCAAGCGCGACGGCAGCGAGCTGATGGGCCGCACTGAGTGCAATCGCGTGGTCAACTTCCCCGGCAATGAGCGCCTGATCGGCCAGATGGTGGATGTAAAGATCACCGAAGCCAAGGTCTACACCCTGCGCGCTGAAGTGCTGGTCAAAGAATAAATCCAGCATCAACCGTTCAGAAAAAAGCCTGCGCTGCACCGCGCAGGCTTTTTTTGCGCCTTTTTGCCGACACTCACCACCCCATTCAGCAGATAGGATGGAGGGCATTGGGGCAACGACTGCTCCGGCACGAACTCTGGACACAATGAATCAAACTGCTGCACTTCAGGGTGATGCCCTGTTCGCTCTCATCGACCGGGCGCATGAACTGCTCAATGACTATCACGAGGATCACTCCAGCGCCATCAGCCGGCAAGACCGCATTGCCGCTGCCGTAGAGCTGCTGGGGCAGCAAAACTTTGCCCCCGCCACGGTGCAAGAGCTGGAGCGTGTGCACGACTTCTGGCTGTTTCTGGAGCAGCCCGAAACCGCCAACACCTTGCTGCAGCAGCACAGAGCCACGGTGCTGACCACCGATGCCGACCCTGCCAGCGACTCAGCCGTGCGACTGGCGCTCAGCGATATTCAAAGCCGCATGGTCTTTGACAGGCCCGCAGCCACGGCCTTGCTCATGCCCGCAGCGCAGGCCATTGGCCAGTTGCCCGAAGACATAGACACCGACAACTTCTGGCATGGCTGGCAATGGATGGCCGATGAGCTGCAAGCCTGGGACATTGCCGCCACCGGTATCGACCTGCACCGCGCCAGAGAACGAAGCAACCCCGATCTCGCCGCAGACACCGCCTATCTGGATGCCATCGCCTGCGTGCGCAAGGCCGCGCTGCTGCAAAAGAGCAACCCCGCAGCTGACATGAGCGGCATGGTGCAGACGGCCATCAACACCCTGCGCGATGCCACGCCCGAGCAAAGCGTGGACTTTGACTCCTGGATGACGCTGGCAGAGCATGCCCTGCCGCTGGCACCGCAAAGCCTGCCCGCGTTGCTCATGGCCTGCGAGCAGCAGGTCGCGCGCACTGAAGACCCTGCGCCATCGCAAGCCGTTAAGGCCCATCGACAGGTCAAAATCGTGCGCCTGCAGGCCAAAGCCTGCGCACAGGCTGGCCAGCTGGAGGCCGCGCTGCAACTGGCACCGCAAGGCCACTTTGGCCTGACCGACGATGAAGGCGACCCGTTCACCCCCACGCACCTGGGCTGGCTGGTGCAAGCCGGCCGCATCAGCGAAGCCGCTGATCTGGCGCTTGAAAGCGTGCTGCACTCGCGTCCCGTTTCTGCCGTGGCCGCATTCCAGCTGGCGCGCGAGCGTTTTGACAGCGACCCCGCTCACTCCATTACCTGGGCGCTGATTCTGGGCATCTCCCAGATTGATGAAGACATGCGCCAGTTGCTGGCACAGGAAAAACGCCCCCCGCACCCGGCAGACTTCTACCTGAACATGGCCCGCGCCGCCCAGCCTGGCCACCCGGCGCTGGCGCTGATTGACGGCATGAGACTGGCCCGCAAGCGCCAGTTTGAGCAGGCCTTGCCTCTTCTGGAAGTCGGAGTGAGCCAGCATCCCGAACTGGCCGACGGCGACAAACTTTCCGCCCTGTGGGCCGCCCGCTTTGCAGTCCTTCCGCTGGAAGAAGCATTGGCCCGCCCCTTCCCCGAAGCCTATGGCGGCCACTGGTGCTATGCGGCCGCCGTGGTGCTGGATGACCCCGATGATCTGGCGCCCCTGATGGGCGGCAAGAAAAAAGTGCCGTCGCAAGAAGTGCGTGAGCCGCTGGTGGTGCGCTACTACGAAGAAGGCCTGCGCCGCTTCGAGAATTTCTGGGCCACGGGCAAAGGCATGTTCAAAGATGCAGACCTGCATGTGTACTCCATGCTCTGCAACAATCTGGCCATCAAGTACCGCTTCCTGGACCGCTACGACGAGGCCGCTGAACTGCACCACAAGGGACTGAACAGCAGCGCGTTTGCCGAGCACCACAACGGCCTGTTCTGGTGCGCTGTAGGCAAGGACGATGACACCCAGACCGTGATCGAAGCCGAGCGTCTGTGGCACTTTGCGCTGGAGAATGGTTATGGCCGCCATGACCCTACGCGCTACTTCTCCACCGTCGCCATGTCGCTTTACAAGCTAGACCGTGATGACGAAATCACCATCTGGATGGAGCGTCTGGACCAGTGGTTCAGCGAGCTGGATGAAGACGATCAAAGCAGCGAGCGCCGCGACTACCTGGCCTCGCTGATGTCCATGCTGGATTTCTTCTCCAGCACCCGGCCCGAGCAGGTACTGCCGCGCCTGCGCGCACATCAGGAAGAAGTCATTGCCCTGCATGACTGCTACCCGCTACGCCGCATTGCCTGCGCGCTTGAAGCCTATCCCGAGCTGCTGGAGGAATCCGTGGAACTGCATAAACAGGCCCATAGCTATCTGGACAAGGATGACGACGAAGACGAACAGCGCATGTCGCGCGCGGGTATCGAACGCGCCGAGCGCAAGCTGGCCGAACGCGATGCAGCACCTGCGGCATCGCGTCGCAAATCGTGGTGGAAATTCTGGTGAACCAAGCATCCGAAGCTTCAACCATCGCCAGTGCCTACAAGGCCCGCGATGTCGTCAACGCCCCGGCCATCAAGCAACGCATCAAAGAGCGCAGCACCGGGCGTGGCGATGCGCCTGATGTCGCCACCTGGCTGGGCAACCATTTCTACCGCCATGTCGTGGGGAATCTGCAGGCCGATGAGCCCGGCGTGCAGCGCATTGCCGACGCTCAGCAGCTGCAGACCCTGATGGGCAGGCAAGAGCCCCCCCCCTGGGCACTGGAGCGACTGGCGCGCAAGCAGTCTGGCTTTGACCTGCCCGACCTGTGGTGGGTGCTGCCGGACTCCGCCGCCGTGCTGACGCTGGAGACGCGGCTGGTGGAGTTTCTCTCCACCCGCAAGGGCACATCGCTGGAAGGAAAACTGCAGCGCGTGAATGCCCCGCAGGCACTGGCACGCTGGACGCTGGAGCACCTTGCCTTCGAGCAAAAGCAAAACAGTGGCTGGATAGAACACAGCCAAGAAGCCGTGCAAGGCATTCTGCGCGGCCAGCTGGGCACTTTTGTAGAGTTTCTTGGCAAGAGCCCCAAGGCCCGCCAAGAGATGGCTTATGAAAGCCAGATGATGGGCCACTGCGTGGGGCAGTTTGCCAGCCGCAAAACCTTTATCGGTGGCTATGGCGAGCATTACGCGGAAGGCCTTGAGTCAGGCCGCATGCGCCTGTTCAGCTACCGCACGGGTGCCGCTCAGCCACGCATCACCGTCAACGCCTTTGTGCAAAAAGACGGCAAGCTGAAAATTGAGCAGATCAAAGGCAAGCAAAACCGTCCCCCCATTGCGCGCTATGTACCCGATGTGGTGACCCTGCTCAACCACCTGCCGCTGAATGACGAGGTGCCCGAAGACGCCGTGGCCATGGGCATTGTGCGGCGCCCACCCGATGTGCTGCTGGCCCACCCCGAGCTGGCGCCCTGGTGCTCGGTGCAGGAGCTGCAGACCGACAACGAGCAGCTATGGCTGATACAGCAGCACCCCAGCCTGCTTCCTCAGCTCAATCTGCAGTCCCCGCTGATGCAGTGGATGGTGGCGGCGCGCAAGGACTCGCTGGACAGCGAAGTCATTGAGCGCATGCCCAAGTCCGCCGCCCTGAAACACACTTTGCAGATGGCCAAAAAGCGCCCCCTGCGTGCCGGAGGCCGGGTATGAGCGGCTGGACGCTTCTTTTCATCAGCGCGGGCCTGATTTACTGGAAGGGCATGAGCGGCTGGACGATTCTCTTCATCATCGGCGGCCTGATTTACTGGACCCTGAGCAGCGGCTTCAAACGCCTGAAGGCAGCCAAGCAGCGCGGCGACATCATCAGCTACCAAGCGGGCAGCGATGAGCGCAACTGGGCACTGGCCCTGGCCCACCCCATGGCCTACCACGCCATGCAGGGCGGCTTTGCCAGCGATCTCGGTGGCGCTGACGACGCACTGGCAAAACAACTGCGTCCCATGATCTTGCACCACATGGGTCTGCGCACCGACCTGAGCGACGAGCAAGTGCGCCTGCAATTGCCCGACGCTTTGCGCCAGCGCTGGTTCATGCTGGACTTGCAGCGCCTGCAGCGCAGCGACGACGGCCGCGCCGCCATGGCTTTTGCCTGCGCGCGTGTGAGCTTTTTTGTGCGCAGCGCCCGGCTACTGGACTGGCTGGAAGACAGCATGCACTGGGAAGTGCTGCTGCTCAACGCCCAGCGCGCCCAGCAATGCTTTAGCAACTGGCAGGAGTTTGGTCAGGCCTTTGCACAGGGGCGCACACAATGGCTGGCCCTTGGCCGCAGCGATGTGCTGGGCAAGGCCTTCAGCCCCGAAGAAGTAGCGCAGTGGGTGACGGAAGAGAAGCACCCCTGGCATGTGATGAGCTGGAGCTTGCCACTGGCAGCCAATGAGTCAAACACTGCCGCGCCGCTTGCTGCATAAGCGCAAAGCGCTATCAATTCGATATCAAAAACAAAGGGACTGCCAGGCAGTCCCTTTTTCATGTGCGCGGCAAAACTTCAGGAAAAGATGCTACGAGCTTCGGTAAAGCGTTTGGCAAAGTAAACGTTATCCATGCGCGCGCGCTGCACGGTGCCGCCGCTGGATGGCGCATGCACAAACTGCCCGTTGCCCACAAAAATCCCCATGTGCGAATAGCGTCCGCCCAGGGTGTTGAAGAACACAAAGTCGCCACGCATCAGATCACGCCCGCCCACCGCATTACTGGCCTTCGCCCACTGCGATGTGGTACGTGGCAGCCGCGTTTCGGTAATACCGCCCACGGCCCATTGAATCAAACCGCTGCAGTCAAAACCACCTTCGGGCGAGTTGCCGCCATAGGTATAGGG
>NZ_JAVXSJ010000068.1:0-5800 GCF_036643215.1 Comamonas sp.
CATCGGCGTCGCTGACGGCTTTGGTAAAGCCGGTGATGGCGTAGTTGCTGCAATGAACCTTCATCAGTGCGCCGGTGTGCTCGCTGATGGCGCCTGCATAGTCTTTCTCGTGGGTGCGGTTGGTGGTGCCGACTTCGATCAGCTTGGCGCCCGCACGAGTCATCACGTCAGGGATGCGGAAGGCGCCGCCAATCTCCACCAGCTCGCCGCGCGAGACGATGACTTCTTTGCCCATGGCCATGGTGGACAGCACCAGCAGCACGGCAGCGGCATTGTTGTTGACGACGGTTGCGGCTTCTGCGCCGGTCAGCTCGCAGATCAGCGATTCGACCAGATCATCGCGATCGCCGCGGCTACCGTCTTGCAAGTCATATTCAAGGTTGGCGGGGGAACTCATGGCCTGCACCACGGCATCAATGGCGGCCTGCGGCAGCAGGGCTCGGCCCAGATTGGTATGCAGCACGGTGCCGGTGAGGTTGAGCACCGGTTGCAGACGCGGTGCAAAGCGGGCCTGCAGCAGACGTTGAGCACTTTGCACAATGCTGGTGAGGTCCGCTTGCACGGGCTGGCCGGGTTGATCGGCTGAGCCCAGCAGTTGTTGGCGCAAATGTGTGAGCACAGTGCGGGCGGCCTTGGTGCAGGCGTCCAGTCCGTAGGCTTCGCGCAGCGGCTGCATTTCAGCGGCCAGCAAAACCTTGTCCACGGCGGGCAGCTGTGAGGGGTGCGAAATTTCGGCGGAGGTCGCTGCAGTGGTGCTCATGGACGGGATGTTTTGAATCTCTGGATATGGAAAAGGCGGCAGGTACCAGCCCTGCCGCCTTCATTATGGTGGCGGTTGGCCTTGGACAGACTCAGGCGGCGGGGTCTACCAGCTCGTTGCTGAGTTCGCCCTCTTGCTCTTCGGCCACGGCCACAAATAGCAGAGGGTTGGCGCTGGCGCGCTGGAACTTTGTTTCGCTCATCAGCAGGTCCAGCATCAGGCTGGCCAGGTCGTCAGCCAGAGGCTCGGCCATGGGGTTCTTTTCCTGATTGACGATCTTGCGGTAGCAGCCGCATTCCTCGCAGGTTTCTGCCAGAACTTCCTCACCAGCGCCTTCAAGGCCTTGGTAGTGAATGCCCTTGGTGGATTCGCAGTGCGTGCACTTGACGCGCACCATATGCCATTCGCAAGCACA
Organism: Comamonas sp.; assembly: GCF_036643215.1. Taxonomy (GTDB): domain Bacteria; phylum Pseudomonadota; class Gammaproteobacteria; order Burkholderiales; family Burkholderiaceae_C; genus Comamonas. Next base: position 1,176 of record NZ_JAVXSJ010000068.1, read on the forward strand.
GGTGCCGCAGTGTGCATAGCGGTGGCCGGCCATCTTGCCGCCGATGCGGACAACGCTGGCGACAGGTTCACTGGCGCAGATCGGGCAGATGCTGGCGGGGTCGGTATAGGGCACGTCGCGGGGGCTGAGGCTGGCCGAGCGCTTGGTGAAGGTGACTTGCAGCGCTGCCATGATGAAGGGGGCCATGCCTACGTGGCGCGCGGCCACTTCTTTTTGCAGCAACTTTTTGGCAATGTCTGCACGGGCTTCGGGGGGCAGTGCGCGCAGTTCTTTGAGCAGGGGCTGCAGTGGTGCGGGCAGGCCCTCGCTGCCTTGCAGCGTGTCGAGCATGTTGTCCAGCACGGTTTGCCAGGCGGGGTCGATGGTGTCCACTGCGGGCAGCAGGGGCATGGAATGCTCTTGGGCGCGAGCCATCAGCTCGGCATCAGGGGCAGTGATTTCCAGTGTGGCCACAGCCTTGTGCTGCGCATCCATGATTTGCGCCACAAACTGCAGGTAGTCGGCAATGGGGTTGCCATTGGCCAGCTGGCGCAGGCGTGCAGCGCGCTCGGCGAACAGGCTGCTGACCTGGGGCAGCAAGATGCGGGGAAAGCTGGTGTGATCCAGTGCTTCGATTTCACCGGGTTGGAGGATGCGTTGCATTATTCATTCCCAAAAAATAAATGGCCGCCGACCACCATGATGGAGGTCGGCGGCTTCATTCAGGCGTAAGGCCTGAGGCCGGCGAGGGCAATTACTTGTCTTCGCCAGTGACCTTGCGGAACCACAGAGGGTGGTGGAAGCGTGCCCAGCTACGTGTCACGGTGCCACGGGTCATGGCGCGGATGGTGCCCTTGGTCCAGATCGCTGCGTAGACGTGCGCAATGATCAGGCCGATCAGGCCAAAGGCGCTGATGGCATGTACCAGAGAGCCGATGCGAACAACGGTCACGGGCAGATTCCACCAGGCGCGCCACATCAGCACACCGGTCACGGTCAGGCCCAGCATGCACAACACCAGCAACCAGAAGAGAACCTTCTGGCCGCCGTTGTACTTTTCAACGGGGGGCATTTTTTCATGCTCGCCATTGACCAGTGCACCGACGTTCTTGAGCCATTCCACATCGCGGTCCTTGATGATGTTCAGCTGCCAGAAGCGGAAGAACATCATGATGAAACCGACGGCCATGACGACGCCGATGTAGGGGTGCAGGATGCGCGTCCAAGGGCCGCCACCGAACAGGTTCGTCATGAAGAAGAACGAGGGGTGGAAGAACGCCAGGCCGGACAGTCCCAGCAGCACAAAGCTGATGGCAACTACCCAGTGGTTGACGCGCTCGCCGGCGGTGTAGCGCTGGATGTCACGAGAGCGGCTTTTCATGAGCGGTTCTCCTTGCTCTGTTCAGCTTTGCGGGCTTCTTCGGCTTCCAGCTCCTCGGGCACTTCCAGAGGACCCTTGGTGATGTAGTGGAAGAAACTGCCAACGGCCGCTGCCCCGAGAGCTGCCAGAGCCAGAGGCTTGGCAACACCCTTCCACAGCGACACCATGGGGCTGATGGACGGATCGTCCGGCAGGCCCTTGTACAGCGAAGGCTTGTCCGCATGATGCAGAACGTACATCACGTGTGTGCCGCCCACGCCTTGTGGGTCATAGAGACCAGCCTTTTCGTAGCCGCGTTCCTTGAGGTCGACGACACGGCGGGACGCTTGTTCCTTCATGGCATCTTTGGTGCCGAACTGGATAGCGCCCGTGGGGCAGGTCTTGACGCAGGCAGGTTCCTGGCCAACAGCCACGCGGTCAGAACACAAGGTGCACTTGTACGCCTTGTTGTCCTTCTTGGAGATGCGCGGAATGTTGAACGGGCAGCCCGTCACGCAGTAGCCGCAGCCCACGCACTGGTCTTGCTGAAAGTCCACGATGCCGTTGGCATATTGGACGATAGCGCCAGGCGATGGGCAGGCTTTCAGGCAGCCTGGGTCTTCGCAGTGCATGCAGCCGTCCTTGCGGATCAGCCACTCCAGGTTGCCTGTAGCTTCGTTTTCGTACTCGGTAAAGCGCATTACGGTCCACGACTGATCGGTCAGATCGGTCGGGTTGTCGTATACACCGGCAGCTGCCGTACCGACTTCATCACGAAGGTCGTTCCACTCCATACATGCTGTCTGGCAAGCCTTGCAGCCAATGCATTTGGAGACGTCGATCAGCTTGGCGACTTCGCCCGCGTGCGCATCGCGCGCATTGGGGGCAGGAGTCGTCGTGGCCGAGCGGCGCTTGATATCGAGAGACATGGTTGAGGACATCAGCGTGGCTCCTTAGATCTTTTCCACCTTCACGAGGAAGGTCTTGGATTCAGGGGTCAAGCTGTTACCGTCACCCACGGAGGCTGTCAGGTTGTTAGCCAGATAGCCCTTGCGTCCCGTTGTGGAGAAGCCCCAGTGAATCGGCACGCCCACGTGATGGATGGTCTTGCCATCAATCTGCATGGGTTTGATGCGTTTGGTCACTAAAGCCACGGCCTTGATAAAGCCACGCTTTGACGAAACCTTGACGTTCTGCCCGGTGGCAATACCCAGCTCCTTGCCCAAGGCCTCGCCAATTTCCACGAACTGCTCGGGCTGAACGATGTTGTTCAGCTGAACGTGCTTGGTCCAGTAGTGGAAGTGCTCGGTCAGGCGGTAAGTCGTACCCACATGTGGATAGTCCTTGGGGTCGCCCTGCGTGCCCTTGGCGGTGTCGAGGATACGGATGATGGGGCTGATGACGGCCAGCTTGTTCTTGGGATACATGGGGTTGTATCCAAGCGGGTTGTCAAACGCCTCATAGTGCGTGGGGAACGGTCCTTCTATCAGACCCTTGCGGGCAAACAGGCGGGCCACACCTTCGGGGTTCATGATGAACGGATTGGTGGTCTCCGGCGGCAAGGTCGGGGCAATATCTGGTACGTCAGCACCACCCCAGTTTTTGCCATTCCACTTGATCAGAACGCGGTCAGGGTTGAAAGGCTTGCCTTCACGGTCGCACGATGCGCGGTTGTACAGCACGCGGCGGTTGGCAGGCCAGGCCCAGGCCCAGTTCAGCGTATTGCCAATGCCAGTCGGGTCGCTGTTGTCACGGCGAGCCATCTGGTTGCCAGACGAGGTCCAGGCACCAGCCCAGATCCAGCAGCCACCCAGCGTGGTGCCGTCATCGCGCATTTCGCCAAAGCCGCCCAGTTGCTCGCCCGCCTTGCGGATGAGCTTGGTGGGGTCCTTAGGATCGAACAGATCTACCAGCGCACGACCGTTGTATTCCTTGGCCACTTCCTCGGCAGAGGGGTGAGCGGATTCGGCGTAAGGCCAGAACAGGTTGGTGATGGGGTCGGCAAACTTGCCGCCATCCTTCTGGTAGAGAGCCTTCAGGCGCAGGTGCAGACCCGACATGATCGCGATGTCAGTCTTGGCTTCTCCTGGTGGCTCTGCAGCCTTCCAGTGCCACTGCAGCACGCGTGACGAGCTGACCACGGCACCTTCTTCTTCAGCGAAGCAGGTGGTTGGCAGACGGAACACTTCGGTCTGAATAGAGGCCGAGTCCACATCGTTGAATTCGCCGTGGTTTCTCCAGAACTCGGAAGTTTCTGTAACCAGCGGATCCATGATGACGAGGAACTTCAGCTTTTTGAGGCCTTCGCGCACGCTGTTGCTGTTGGCCAGAGCTGCCAGCGGGTTAAAACCTTGGGCGATATAGCCGTTGATTTGCCCCTTGGTCATCAGCTCGAACACTTGCAGCATGTCGTACTGCTTGTCCAGCTTGGGCAAATAGTCAAATGCCCAGTTGTTCTCAGCAGTCGCAGCGGGACCCCACCATGCCTTCATCAGGCTGACGTGGAACTTGGGCGTGTTCGACCAGTAGTTCATCTGACCAGGACGCAGCAACTTTGGCGTGCGCGAGGCGATGTACTGGTCGTAGTCTTGCTCGGCTTCGTTTGGAAGCGTCAGGTACCCTGGAAGCGAAGCAGACAGAATGCCCAGGTCGGTCAGACCCTGAATGTTGGAGTGGCCACGCAGCGCGTTCATGCCGCCGCCAGCGATACCGATATTGCCCAGCAGCAGCTGGATCATGGCGCCGGTACGCAGAATCTGCGCACCTGTGGTGTGCTGAGTCCAGCCCAGGGCGTACATGATGGTCGCAACGCGACCGGCTTCGGCGGTCGATGCCAGCTTCTCGCACACGTGCAGGAATTTTTCCTTGGGTGTGCCGCAGATGGATTCCACCTTTTCAGCGGTGTAGCCAGCGTAGTGCTTCTTGAGCCACTGATAGACGCAGCGAGGGTGTTCCAGAGTCGGATCCACCTTCACAAAGCCATCTTCACCCAGTTCGTAGTCCCACGACGCCTTGTCGTAAGTACGCTTTTCAGGGTTGTAGCCCGAGAAAATACCTTCGTCGAACGCAAAGTCCTCGCGCACGATGAACGAGAAGTCCGTGTAGTTCTTCACATACTCGTGATGAATCTTGTCGTTCGTGAGCAGGTAATTGATCACGCCACCGAGGAAGACGATGTCCGAGCCAGAGCGGATCGGTGCATAGAAGTCAGCCACGGATGCCGAGCGGTTAAAGCGCGGATCGACCACCATGAAGTGAGCCTTGTTGTGCTCCTTCGCTTCGGTCA
>NZ_JAVXSJ010000069.1:0-4469 GCF_036643215.1 Comamonas sp.
GCTCATGCGGCGAGCCTAGCGGCTCGCGCAGACTGATTTATGCAACAACGCCACCCAGAAGCAACATCGTGTCCATGGCTGGTGCCGCAATGAGCCAAGCTACCCCGAAAGACGCCGAAACCGTCTTTGTCGATCCGACCCATGGTGAGCCCTGGGTAGATGACAAGAGGTTCCGCAACCCTTTCTGGGTTCCCATGCTCAAAGCGCTTGGCATTCGTTACCGCCCGCCCAACAACATGCGCCATACCTATGCGACGATGCTGCTGATGGCGGGTGCTACGCCAGCCTATGCGGCCAAGCAGATGGGACATTCTGTGGAGATGTTTTTGAACGTCTATTCCAAGTGGCTAGACGACGGACAGGGGGACATCGAACAGGCGAAATTAGAGTCCTTCATTGGACAAAACTCCCCCGGGACTCCCCTGAAAAAACAAAGATCAATTTAAGTCTTTGTTTTTATTTGGAAATATTGGAGCGGGCGATGGGGATCGAACCCACGTTATTTGCTTGGGAAGCAAAAGTCCTGCCACTGAACGACGCCCGCATTGCCGGGCAAGACTACGCAGGGTAGTTGCCGCTGAATGCAATCACGGTAGCAAGCCGTGAAGCAGTAACCAATCGTATAACAAGCCTGAAACGCTGGCGTCGCAAATCAGCCGTGCTGCCCATTTTTTAACCCCGTAATTTCCCGTAAATGCGGCCTGCGCTGCTTGCGTTCCACGGCTTTATTAGGGGCACTGAAAGATATGCTGCATTGCCACAAATCACACGGGTAAAATTGTGCGGGATCAAAGAGCCTGCATTCAGCGACTGTTTCAGTCATCTCGCAACGGGCAACGCCGTTGCTCGCCAGACTCGACACCAAGTCATGCAGGTTTTATCCCATGCAGCGCTTGACCTGGATCTTCAATACTTTCTGAAAACACCAACAAAGCTTTAGCCCGCGCCTGCCCCACCATGCTGATCTGCTTTTGCAATTTCGACTTGCCTGCTGACCACCTCAGGGAGGCCAGTGCGCCGATGCACGAGGGCCGCGCGTGACTGAACAGCAGTTGTATGACCTAGCTCCGGCGCTGGAGCTGATGGCGTTTGGCCTGCTTCTGGCACTCGGCCCGCTGTGCTGGGTGTGGTGGCGTAATCGCGGCACGGGGCCTAGCAAGCGACTGCAGGCGCTGTGTGTGCTGACGCTGTTTCTGACTTTTGATCTGGTGCTGTTTGGTGCCTTCACGCGCTTGACGGATTCCGGTCTGGGCTGCCCTGACTGGCCCGGCTGCTATGGCAGCTCAAGCCCTCTTGCGGCGCACGCACAGATTTCAGAGGCGCAGGCTGCCATGCCGAGTGGCCCTGTCACCCACGGCAAAGCATGGGTGGAGATGATTCACCGCTATCTGGCAACCACCGTGGGCGTGCTCATCATTGCGATGACCGTGATGTCGTGGAAGCAAGCCCGAGCCGCTCGTCGTGCAGGCCAACCTGAAGCCGCACAGGGCGCATTGAACCCCTGGTGGCCAACAGTGACGCTGGTCTGGGTCTGCATACAAGGCGCCTTTGGCGCGCTGACAGTAACGATGAAGCTGTTTCCGGCCATTGTCACGCTGCACCTGCTGGGCGGAACAGGCCTGCTGGCATTACTGGCGATTCCGGCTTCGGCCTTGAGCATGAAGCAAGCGGGCCAGACACCGGCCTTCATTGCCAAGGGCTTACGTGCTGCGCTGTGGCTATGCCTGGCTCTGCTGGTAATTCAGGTCAGTCTGGGCGGCTGGGTCAGCACCAATTACGCCGTACTGGCCTGCACGACCTTCCCCAACTGCCAGGGTAGCTGGTGGCCTGCCATGAATTTTGGCGAGGCGCTGCAGATCTGGCGCCCGCTGGGCCTGCTCAAAGATGGCAGCAACATCAGCTTTGAAGCACTGACCGCCATTCACTACACCCACCGCCTGGCGGCTTATGTGGTGGTGGCAGCCCTTGCGGGCCTGTGGTGGGCACTGCGCCGCGCGCCGGCACTGGCCAAGCAGCGCCGCCTGCTGGGCTTTTTTGTAGTGCTACAAGTTTTAACGGGTCTGTCCAACGTGGTCTTGGACTGGCCCTTGGTTGCGGCCGTGCTTCACACTGGTGGAGCCGCGGCCCTGGTAACGATTGTGGTCTGGAGTCTGGCTGTGACGCGCACTGATGCCGTTGCTACCAACCGACCTGAAATGACGCGCCGCCCTGCCTGAGGCATAGCGCACAAAGAGTGATTGCATGAGTCAAAGTGAAGCCTTGTTGGACAACACCTCGCGAGTCAGCCAGTTCTATGCGCTGACCAAGCCGCGCGTGGTGCAACTGATTGTTTTTTGCGCGCTGATTGGCATGGTGCTGGCTGTTCCCGGCTGGCCGACTGCCGCCCAATGGGTACATATGGGCGTTGCCTGCATCGGCATCTGGCTGGTGGCCGCCGCCGCCGCCGCCTTCAACTGTCTGGTAGAGCGCCATATCGATGCCAAGATGAAGCGCACCGCCTGGCGACCCACCGCGCGTGGCGAGTTGTCCAGCCAGCAGGCACTGGCCTTCTCGGCCATTCTTTGCATGCTTGGCGCGACGATCCTCTGGGTCTGGACCAATTCGCTGACCATGTGGCTGACGCTGGCCACCTTTGTGGGCTACGCCGTGATCTACACCGTGGTGCTCAAACCTGCAACGCCGCAAAACATTGTGATTGGCGGTGCATCGGGTGCCATGCCTCCCGTGCTGGGCTGGGCCGCGATGACGGGCAATGTGGGCCCCGAGGCGCTGATTCTGTTCCTCATCATCTTCCTGTGGACCCCGCCGCACTTCTGGGCGTTGGCTCTGTACCGTGTGGAAGACTACCGCCAGTCCGGCCTGCCCATGCTGCCCGTGACCCATGGCAGCGAATACACGCGCCTGCAGATTCTGCTCTACACCGTGGTGCTGTTTGCCGCTGGTCTGCTCCCCTTTATGTATGGAATGAGCAGCTGGCTGTACCTGTTTGCCGCCGTGGTTCTGGGCGCTGGCTTTATTGGCTACGCCGTGGCTCTGTACCGCAACTACTCGGATGAGCTGTCGCGCCGTACCTTCCGCTTTTCACTGATTCACCTGAGCCTGCTGTTTCTGGCTCTGCTCGTCGATCACTACTTGTTCATGGCTTGAGCTTTTTAGCCATGTACCTGAAGAAGCCCGGTTCGCCGGGCTTTTTTACGTCTAGTGAATTCAATCGCTATCTTCAATCACTATCAAAAGATGAGCTGCTTGCGCTTGATGGTATTAGGCTAGAGGCCTGAAAGTCCTAAAACAAAAAAGGCCAGCTCTTCTGCAGAGCTGGCCTTGGGTTCATATCCGGTAAACCCGATCAAGTGCCTGATTACAGACCCTTGAGCACCTTGCCGTTCACTTCCTTGCCGTACATGGAGAACTTGCCGTGGTGCTGTTCAGCCGTGGCCTTCAAGTTGCCATTGAAGCGGGGGTCTTGGCCGCGTTCCTGGCTGTTGATGAAGGTTGCCACGTCCCATGCTTCCTGATCGCTCAGTGTCGCATTGCCGTAGGGCATGTTGTTCTTGATGAAGTTGGCAGCCTTGTCGATGTCGTGCATGCCAGCGCCCCAGTTGTAGGAGTCCTTGCCCCACAGTGGCGGGAACACGGCGACATCACCGACAAACTGGCCCTTGCCGTCCGCACTGTGGCACAGCGCGCACTTGGCTTCATAAACCTTGGCACCGGCTTCGTACGTGGGCTTTTCCTGGGGTTCACCTGCCTTTTTGAAGCCTGCACCGGGCAGCTTTTCGCCTGTGGGGGCCTTTTGCGCCATCCAGTAAGCGTAAGACTCCAGCGCCACCAGCACGTCATGGCCGTCATCAGGCGCCTTGCCGTTCATGGAGTACATAAAGCAGCCGCGCACGCGTTCGGCAAAGGTGTCTACGTGGTCGGTCTTCTTGCGATAGGCCGGGTACATGGGGTACGCGCCCCACATGGGCGCTGCGCCCTTGAGGCGACCGGCATCCAGGTGGCAGTTGGTGCAGCTCAGGGGGTTGCCCGAGAAGCCCACGGCATTGGTAGGCGTGCGTGTGAAGATGGCTTCGCCACGGCGAATCCACTCGCCCATGGGGCCTTCAGGCATGTCTGTTTCGCCTGGGGGCGTGAACGCTCCAGGCTTGGCCACCACGGCCACCGCCTTGGCGTCTGCCGCAGGCGCGGCAATCTTGGCAGGCTCTTCAGCCTTTTTGGGGCTGCTCACGCTCATGCCATACCAGAGCGCACCACCCAGGCCAGCGAACATGCACGCCACCACGGCGTATTCAGCAAGATTGGAGCTTTTGGAAGCCGTTTTTTGTTGTTCCGACATAGTCAACTCCCGAGGCTTAAGGTTTGGCGGGTGCTGCAGGTGCAGCAGCGGCTGGGTTATGCAGACGCTGGTAGTACGCAGCGACAGCCTTGACGTCATCCGCCGAGAGCTTCTTGGCCACAGCGCCCATCAG
>NZ_JAVXSJ010000070.1:0-4423 GCF_036643215.1 Comamonas sp.
ACTGGCCCGCTCTGCGGCCGTGATCGCGACCGTGACCAGTTCGGCCGTGCTGGGCCTGTGGTCCGCGCAGGCGCAAGCCGCCGAAGTGGCTGTTGCCGTTGCCGCCAACTTCACCGCGCCCATGAAGAAGATTGCCGCCGAGTTTGAAAAAGACACGGGCCACAAGGCCGAGCTGTCGTTTGGTGCCACCGGCAAGTTCTACGCCCAGATCAACAACGGCGCGCCCTTTGGCATCTTGCTGGCCGCCGATGACACCACGCCCGAAAAGCTCGCCAAAGAGAGCAAGGGAGTGGCGGACTCCCGCTTTACCTACGCCATCGGCACGTTGGTGCTGTGGAGCCCCAAGGCCGGTTATGTCGACGACAAGGGCGAAGTGCTGAAAACCGGCGACTACAAACACATCGCCATTGCCAACCCAAAGCTGGCGCCCTACGGCACAGCCGCCATGGAAGTGCTTAACAAACTGGGCTTGACCACCCAGGTGCAACCCAAGGTGGTGATGGGCGAGAACATTGCCCAGACCTACCAGTTCGCCGCCACCGGCAATGCGCAACTGGGCTTTGTGGCGCTGTCCCAAGTCATGGAAAACGGCAAGATTCGCGAAGGCTCGGCCTGGCAGATCCCCGGCAATATGCACGAGCCGATTCGCCAGGACGCCATCGTCCTGAACAGCGCCAAGGACAACGAAGCCGCCACCGCGCTGATGAAATACCTGCGCAGCCCCAAGGCACACGACATCATCCGCTCCTATGGTTATAGCTTCTGACGCTTGATAGATAAGCGCTAGAGGCCGATTCAGAACGGATAACGCAATCCGGAAAATCGCAAATTTTCGGTTGAAACGAGGCGCAAAGCCGCAGGCAGTACAAGCGTACGACAAGGCTTCGCTCCGACATATCAAGGGTTGCGTTAACGGTTCTTCACCCAAACTGCTCCGCTCTTCCCTTGGTGCTGCTCGGCTAAGCTGAGCACTCCAAGGGTCTTTTTTTGATTCCATGCAACTGAATGCCGAAGACTACGCCGCCATCTGGCTCACGCTCAAGCTCGCCAGCGTGACCACGGTGCTGCTCATGCTGCTGTGCACACCGCTGGCTTGGTGGCTGGCTCACACCCGCTCGCGCTGGCGCGGGCCGATTGGAGCCGTGGTGGCGCTGCCGCTGGTGCTGCCGCCCACCGTCATCGGCTTTTACCTGCTGGTCACCATGGGCCCCAACGGCCCCATTGGCAAATTCACGCAAGCGATCGGTATCGGCAATCTGCCATTCACCTTTGCCGGTCTGGTCATAGGCTCGCTGATCTATTCCATGCCGTTTACCGTGCAGCCGCTGCAGCGCGCCTTTGAAGCACTGGGCACACGCCCCATGGAAGCCGCTGCCAGCCTGGGCGCCAGCCCGCTTGATCGCTTTCTGACCGTGGCCATCCCTCTGGCGCGGCCCGGCTTTATTACCGCCGCCGTGCTGACCTTTGCCCACACCGTGGGCGAGTTTGGCGTGGTGCTGATGCTGGGCGGCAACATCCCCGGCGTGACCCGCGTGGTCTCGGTACAGATTTACGACCATGTGGAAGCCATGGAGTACGGCCACGCTCACCTGCTGGCCGCAGGCATGGTGGTGTTCTCCTTCATCGTGCTGCTGGCACTCAACTGGCTGCAACCCAAGGCGGAGCGCCGCGCATGAGCACTTCCCACTTCATCTCCGCCCAGCTCCAACTGAGCCGCTCGGACTTTTCGCTTGATGTCGATCTGCAGCTGCCCGGCCACGGCGTCACCGCCTTGTTCGGGCCTTCGGGCTGCGGCAAGACCACCTGCCTGCGTAGCCTGGCCGGACTGGAGCGCGCACAGGGCCGTGTCGCCGTCAACGGAAACATCTGGCAGGACGACGCCCGCAAGCAATGGCTACCCACACACCAGCGCGCACTGGGCTATGTGTTTCAGGAAGCCAGCCTGTTCCCCCACCTCTCGGTACAGAAAAACATTGACTATGGACTCAAGCGCACGCCGGTAGAGAGGCGCAAGGTCTCGCGCGATCGCGCTGTCGAGTTGCTGGGCATTGCGCATTTGATGGACCGCATGCCCGCCACCCTGTCTGGGGGCGAGCGCCAGCGCGCGGCTATTGCCCGCGCACTGACCACCAGCCCCGAAGTGTTGCTGATGGACGAACCGCTGGCCGCCCTCGACGCACAGCGCAAGGCCGAGGTGCTGCCCTATCTGGAGCAGTTGCAGCGCCATCTGCAGATACCCGTCATCTACGTCAGCCACTCGCTCGATGAGGTGGCGCGGCTGGCCCAGTACATGGTGCTGCTGGATGCAGGCCGGGTCGTGGCGCAAGGCGCGGTGACCGATCTCTTGTCCAGCCTTGATCTGCCGCTGGCCCATGGCGATATTGCCTCCAGTGTGGTGCACGCCACGGTGCAAAGCCATGATGCGGCTGACCACCTGAGCACCTTGGCCTTTGATGGCGGGCAGCTGCAACTGGTGATGGCTCACCCGCGCGCCGTAGGCACACAGGTACAGCTGCGCGTGCAAGCCCGCGATGTGAGCCTGAGCCTTGGCAGACCCGAGAGCAGCAGCATTCTCAACATCCTGCCCGCGCAGGTGCTGGATCTGCGCGAAGACGGTCCGGGGCAAGTCATGGTGTCGCTGCAATCGGGCAACACCCGCCTGCTGGCACGCATTACCCAGCATTCGGCCAGAGCCTTGCAGCTGCAGGCGGGTCTTCCGCTGTTTGCACAGATCAAGGGCATGGCGCTGCTGGACTAGCCATCTCCACCTTTTGGGTACATGGAAACGGCTCACTGACTATCATCGGCCCATGACCGATCCCGCCTGCCCCATCCCAGCCGCCACCTGCATTGAGCCACTGCAAAAACAGGCTGTGACCTTCTTCAATGCAGGGCAGGCAGAGCCGCAAGAGCGCGTGCTGGCCGCCGAGGTACCGATTGCGCTGGTGTTCAACGGCATATCGCACGCGGTGATGATGGGCTCGCCCGGCGATGTGGAAGACTTTGCCCTGGGCTTTGCGCTGACCGAAGGCATCATCGACAGCGCAGCCGACTGCTACAGCATTGAAGCGCAACCGGTGAGCGCCACTGCCGCAGGCCTGCCCGAAGGCATGGATGGCCTGGAGGTGCAGCTAGACATTGCCTCGCGCTGCTTTGCGCGCCTGAAAGACAAGCGCCGCAGCATCACGGGCCGCACGGGCTGCGGCGTCTGCGGGGTGGAGAGCTTTGCCGCGCTAGACCTGTCGTTTGATGCCCTGCCTACTCATGACTGGCTGACTCGCGTGGATGCAGCCACCGTGCTTAAAGCCATAGACGCCCTGCCTCCGCACCAGATTCTGAACGCCGAAGCTGGAGCCATTCACGCTGCAGGCTGGGCCACGCTGAATGGCGAGATCACCGATGTATTGGAAGACGTGGGCCGCCACAACGCGCTGGACAAACTGATTGGCCGCCTCGCCCGCACCGGCAGACTGGGCGAGCCCGGTTTTGTGGTGCTATCCAGCCGGGGTAGCCATGAGCTGGTGCGCAAATGCGCCAAGGTGGGCATTGCAGCGCTGGCCACTATCTCCGCCCCCACGGCCATGGGCGTGCGCATGGCCGAGCTGACAGGCCTGCGCTTCTGGGGCTTGTGCCGCCCGCCCAAGGCCGTTCTGTACGCCAGCGGCGGCAAAGCTTGAGCAAGCGCGTAGCTGCACGCCAGCCTCTAGAATCGCGGCATTGCGCTTCTGAAACGTCATTGCGCCGCCCCTTGATCAGCCCCTGGATATACACCATGAACCGCTGCACCACCGCTTTCCTCAATCGTCGTCTGTTTGGCTCCATCGCTCTGGCCGCTGCTGCCAGCGCCAGCCTGCTGGCTCAGGCCCAAGGCCTGCCGTCGAATGACACGCGCAACTTCCCGCCAACCGCGCTGTTTGGCGAGCTGACGATCACCAACTTCCCCGAAGTCGCCATCAACGGCGGTGCCATCCGCACCACCCCCGGCTTTCGCCTGTTCAGTCAGGAACGCTCCGTCGTCTTTGCCCACAACTACGCGGGTCAGAAGATGCTGGTGGGCTACGTGATCGAGCCCCAGACACAAGGCCTGCACACGGCCTGGATTCTGACGCCCGCCGAGATCGAAAAATACAAGCCAATACAGCCGCGCACCTTGCTGCAACGCGTGTTTGGCAGCTGAATCAGCCACCGCTGACTGCTATTGATTTCAAAGCTGCTTGCGCTTTTTCTGCAAGCAGTTCAGACCGTTTATTTATTCAAACCAAGTTGTGGCGTGCGCTAGCCGCTATGACTTTGCGCTTGCAAACCCTGCAAGCTCTGCCCCCGACAACACCCTATAAGAGCACCCCCATGAGCAAAAAAGTCTTTATCAAAACCTTCGGCTGCCAGATGAACGAGTACGACTCGGACAAGATGGCCGACGTGC
>NZ_JAVXSJ010000071.1:0-4350 GCF_036643215.1 Comamonas sp.
CTTCCAGGTTGATGTCCTTGATCTTGCCGGTCAGGTCGTCCAGCTTAGCCTTGCCAGCGGGCTTCAGAACCGACTTGTCGAAGTCGAAGAAGGCGTCAGCAGAGTAAGTGACCTTGGAAGCAATAGCTGCAGGAGCTGGAGCAACAGGAGGAGCAACAACAGCGGGAGCAGGAGCAGCAACTTGGGCCTTCAGTGCACCGTCGCAATCAACAGCGGCAGTAGCAGGAGTCCAGTTGGCATCGCGCCAGCACAGTTCGTTTGTGCCGTTCTTCCACACCAGTTCGCTGGTGCCGTTTTGCCAGTTGTCGATGACGTTGCCGCCATTAGCAGCCTTAACTTGTGCGCCAGCGGCCGTCACGAGGGCAGCAGAGGCAAACAACATCGCCACTTTGTTCAGTTTCTTCATGGTTCTCCTCTTGGGGAAAAAGCCGCAGCAGGGCTGCGAATCTGTGGACGTCATCAGTGACCATCACCAAAAACGTTGAAACGATTGTGCCATACGTAACATGCAAGAGTGTTGTCAACTAAGCTCCAACAAGTAGGAGAGCTATGTAATTCCTAAGTTATGTTGCTCTGCTGCCACACGCCATTCGACCTAAAATGGTTGCTTTCCAGCCGTCAAAGTATCACTAGACATGACCCAGTTTGCTAAAGAAACTCTGCCCATCAGCCTTGAAGAGGAGATGCGTCGCAGTTATCTCGATTACGCCATGAGCGTGATCGTGGGCCGGGCGCTTCCTGATGCGCGTGATGGCCTCAAGCCTGTGCACCGCCGCGTTCTGTACGCTATGCACGAACTCAATAACGACTGGAACCGCCCTTATAAAAAGTCAGCGCGTATCGTCGGTGACGTGATCGGTAAGTACCACCCTCACGGCGACAGCGCGGTCTACGACACCATCGTGCGTATGGCTCAGGACTTCTCTCTGCGCCACATGCTGGTGGACGGACAGGGCAACTTCGGTTCGGTGGATGGCGACAGCGCCGCTGCCATGCGATATACCGAAATCCGTCTCTCGAAGATCGCCCACGAAATGCTGGGCGATATCGACAAGGAAACCGTGGATTTCGGCCCCAACTACGACGGCTCTGAAAGCGAGCCGCTGGTACTGCCAAGCCGCTTGCCCAACTTGCTGGTCAACGGCTCTTCGGGCATTGCCGTGGGTATGGCCACGAATATTCCGCCGCACAACCTCAATGAGGTCGTTGACGCCTGCCTGCATCTGCTGCAGAACCCTGAAGCCAGCATTGATGACCTGATGGAAATCGTGCCCGCGCCCGACTTCCCCACGGCCGGCATCATCTACGGCATCAACGGCGTCAAGGAAGGCTATCGCACCGGTCGCGGCCGTGTGGTGATGCGCGCCAAGTGCCACTTCGAGGACATCGACCGTGGCCAGCGCCAGTCCATCATCGTTGATGAGCTGCCCTACCAGGTCAATAAAAAGACGCTGCAAGAGCGCATGGCCGAGCTAGTGCACGAGAAGAAAATCGAAGGCATCAGCCACATTCAGGACGAGTCGGACAAGTCCGGCATGCGCCTGGTGATTGAATTGAAGCGCGGTGAAGTGCCCGAGGTTGTGCTCAACAACCTCTACAAGCTCACCCAGCTGCAAGACACCTTCGGCATGAACATGGTGGCGCTGATCAACGGTCAGCCCAAGCTGTGCAATCTGAAGGATTTGATCGAAGTCTTCCTGCAGCACCGCCGCGAAGTGGTGACACGCCGCACCGTGTTCGAGCTGCGCAAGGCCCGCGACCGCGGCCATGTGCTGGAAGGTCTGGCCGTTGCACTGGCCAATATCGACGACTTCATCGCCATCATCCGCAGCGCGCCCACGCCCCCCGTGGCCAAGGCCGCGCTGATGGAAAAGTCGTGGGATAGCAAGCTGGTGCGCGAAATGCTCACCCGCACGCGCACCGATGGCGGCGTGATCAATGCCGACGACTACCGCCCCGAGGGCCTGGAAGTCGAATACGGCATGCAGCAAAACGGTCTGTACCGCTTGTCCGAGACTCAGGCGCAGGAAATTCTGCAGATGCGTCTGCAGCGCCTGACGGGCCTGGAACAAGACAAGATCGTGGCCGAGTACAAGGACATCATGTCGGTCATCGAAGACCTGCTGGACATCCTTGCCAAGCCCGAGCGCGTCTCCGTCATCATTGGCGAAGAGCTGAACACAGTAAAGGCCGAATTCGGTCAGACCAAGAAGGGCGAGCGCCGTTCTACCGTCGAGTACAGCGCGCAAGACCTGTCTACCGAAGACCTGATTACGCCCACCGACATGGTGGTGACGCTCTCGCACACCGGCTATATCAAGAGCCAGCCCCTGTCCGAATACCGCGCCCAAAAGCGCGGTGGTCGCGGCAAGCTGGCCACGGCCACGAAGGAAGACGACTGGATCGACCAGCTCTTCATCGCCAACACGCACGACTACCTGCTGTGCTTCTCCAACCGTGGCCGCATGTACTGGCTCAAGGTCTGGGAAGTGCCGTCGGGCTCGCGCGGCTCGCGTGGTCGCCCCATCGTCAACATGTTCCCGCTGCAAGACGGCGAGAAGATCAACGTGGTGCTGCCGCTGACCGGTGAAAACCGCAGCTTCCCTGAAGATCATTACGTCTTCATGGCCACCAGCATGGGCACCGTCAAGAAGACAGCGCTGACCGAATTCAGCAACCCCCGCAAGGCCGGCATTATTGCCGTGGGTCTGGACGAGGGCGACTTCCTGATCGGTGCAGCACTGACCGACGGCAAGCACGACGTGATGCTGTTCAGCGACGGCGGCAAGGCTGTGCGTTTTGATGAAAACGATGTGCGCCCCATGGGCCGCAATGCCCGCGGCGTACGCGGCATGAACATCGACGACACCCAGAACGTCATCGCCATGCTGGTTGCCGAGGCCGACGACGGCACGGGCAATGTGGCAGAAGGCTCGCAAAGCGTGTTGACCGCCACCGAAAATGGCTACGGCAAGCGCACCGCCATCAGCGAATACACCCGCCACGGCCGTGGCACCAAGGGCATGATTGCCATTCAGCAGTCCGAGCGCAACGGCAAGGTGGTGGCAGCCACTCTGGTCGCGCCTGAAGACGAAATCATGCTGATCACCGACACCGGCGTGCTGGTGCGTACCCGCGTCGCGGAAATCCGCGAACTGGGCCGCGCCACACAGGGCGTGACGCTGATCAACCTGGACGCTGGTGCCAAGCTCATCGGCCTGCAGCGCATTGTGGAAAATGATGCCAACGACGCCGAAGGCAGCGTTGATGAAGCCGAAGGCAATACCGCTGCAGACGGCGCCGCTGAAGGCTCGACAGAGCCAGGCGACGCCTCTTAAGCCACTGTCCAGGAAAGCCGCCACGCGCCTGAAATTCAGGCCGTGGCGCAATGTTTTTGATAGCTGAAAGCGCAAGCCAGGCAAGCGCTTTCACATGTTTTGAGCGCAAATCTGATGAACCGCCCCTATAACTTCTCCGCAGGCCCCGCCGCTATCCCTGAAGAAGTGCTGCAAACCGCAGCCGCCGAAATGCTGGACTGGCACGGCTCTGGCATGGGCGTGATGGAAATGAGCCATCGCGGCAAGGAATTCATCAGCATTTACGAAGCCGCAGAAGCCGATCTGCGTGAGCTGCTGGCCGTGCCCGCCCACTTCAAGATTCTGTTCATGCAAGGCGGCGGTCTGGCTGAAAACGCCATCGTGCCCATGAACCTTTCGCGCGCCGGCGTGACCGATTTTGTGGTGACCGGCAGCTGGAGCCAGAAGTCGGCCAAGGAAGCCGTCAAATACGCCAGCGAAGCCAATGTGATTGCCACCGGCAAGGACAGCGACTACACCACGATCCCCGCAGCCAGCAGCTGGAATCTGAGCCGCGGCGCAAGCTACGTGCACATCTGCAGCAACGAAACGATTCACGGTGTGGAGTTTCAAGAGCTGCCCGACCTGAAAGCGCTGGGCTCGGATGCGCCACTGGTCATCGACTTTTCCTCGCACGTCGCATCGCGCTCCATCGACTGGAGCCGCGTGGGCCTGGCCTTTGGCGGCGCGCAAAAGAACATTGGCCCTGCGGGCCTGACCATCGTCATCGTGCGCGAAGACCTGCTGGGCCACGCCCTGCCCGTCTGCCCCAGCGCCTTTGATTACAAGACCGTGGCCGACAACGGCAGCATGTACAACACGCCCCCGACCTGGGGCATTTACATGGCAGGCCTGACGTTCAAATGGCTCAAGCAGCAAACAGAAGGCACGCTGACCGGCGTGGCCGCCATGGAGGCGCGCAATATCGCCAAGGCCGATCTGTTCTACAACTATGTCGATCAGTCGCGCTTTTACGTGAACAAGGTGGCCGAGA
>NZ_JAVXSJ010000072.1:0-4061 GCF_036643215.1 Comamonas sp.
AAGCTGGCAGACCGCACCCACAATATGCGCACCATGAGCGACATGCCGCGCAGCAAGTGGGGCCGAATTTCGTCCGAGACGCTGGAAATTTACGCACCCATCGCGCATCGCCTGGGTCTTAACCAGACCTATCGCGAGCTGCAAGACCTGTCTTTCAAGCATCTGCACCCCTGGCGCTATGCCACGCTGGAAAAAGCCATCGCCCGCTCACGCACGCGCCGCCGTGATCTGGTCCAGCGCGTGCAGGACGAAGTCAACACTGCATTTAGCGCGCAAGGCCTGCCGGTGCGTTTACTGGGCCGTGAAAGCACGCTGTACTCGCTGTACCTGCGCATGCTCAAAAACCAGCTGAGCTTTGCCAAGGTCACCGACATTTACGGCTTTCGCGTCATCGTCCCCAAAACGCTGGACTGCTACACCGCCCTTGGCGTGCTACATCAGAAGTACAAGCCCATGCCGGGCCGCTTCAAAGACTACATCGCCATCGCCAAGAGCAATGGCTACCAGTCGCTGCACACCACGCTGGTCGGCCCTTCCAGCGTCAATATCGAGTTTCAGCTGCGCACAGAAGAGATGAACATCGTGGCCGAGGCTGGCGTTGCCGCTCACTGGCTGTACAAAGCCCAGAAAGGCCACGACTCCGAGCACCTGTCCACGCAGTGGCTGCAATCGCTGCTCGATATTCAGAACGAGACCCGCGACGCTACCGAGTTCTGGGATCACGTCAAGGTTGACCTCTTCCCCGACGCCGTTTACGTGTTCACGCCCAAGAGCGAGATCATGGCCATGCCGCGCGGCGCTACTGTGGTGGACTTTGCCTACGCCATTCACAGCAAGATTGGCAACCGCACCATTGCCGCCAAAATCAACGACGAAGAAGTGCCGCTGCGCACAGAACTCAAGAGCGGCGATGTGGTGCAAATCATCACGTCTGAAACGGCTACGCCCAACCCGGCATGGCTGAGCTTTGTGAAGACCGGGCGTGCGCGCTCCAAAATTCGCTCCTTCCTCAAGAACTCCGCGCAATCCGAAGCCGGCCAGTTGGGCGATACCTTGCTGGCCCAGGCCCTGCGCTCCGAAGGTATTGACAGCGTCCCCCCTCAAGATGAGGCCAACAAAGGCGTCTGGGACGAGATTTTGCGCATCACCGGTAACCGCACGCCAGCCGAGCTGCTGGTCGATATCGGCATGGGCCGGCGCATTGCCTCTCTCGTCGCTGCGCGCATGACCTCCTTCATGACCAAGCAAGGCGTGCGTCCCGATGCATTGCTTATCACGCAAGAGCGCTTCAACACTGACAACCGCCCCTTCCAGGGTGCTGTCACCCTCAATGGCGATGAGAGCAGCTCAGTCCACTACTCGCACTGCTGCCGCCCCGTGCCCGGCGACCCTATTCTGGGCTACCTCGGCGGGCAAGGTCTGGTCGTGCATCACGCCCACTGCCACAACGCCATCAAGCTGCGCGAGAAAGATGTTGACCGCTTCATTACGGTGGACTGGGCGGAAGACATCACCCGCGCATTTGAAGCCGGCATTGTCGTCACCGTTCAAAATAACAAGGGCGTTCTGGCCCGCGTTGCGGCTGAGCTGGCCAGTGCCGAAGCTGATATCGTGCGCGTTGAAATGACGGATGAGGTCGCTGTGGGCACCACCGATCTGCGCTTCATCATCTCGGTACAAAACAATGTGCAGCTTGAAAATGCGCTGCGCAATCTGCGCCGCCTGCATTCGGTGATTCGCGCCAGCCGCATCATTGCCTGATACTGATAGCGTGAACCTCGCACTAGGCCGCCGTTGGCGGCCTTTTTCATGGGTGAAAGATTTTGTTGCATTCTGCGACCTCGATCGCTGCTGCCAAGCAATTCTCAAGCCCGGCAGCAGGTGACAATCACGTTCATGCCCCACACTGCCTACTCGCTCTTCCACGCTCGTCCACACCTGCTGGCAGCCACTGTCGCCGCAGCCATACTGGCAGGCTGCGCTACCCGGCCTGAGCCACAAGCCACGCCCAAGCCTGCTCCTGCAGCAGCGCAAAGCAGCGGTAGCAATAGCAGCAACAGTAGCAGTAGCAACACCACGAGCGAAAACGAAGCACAGGCCGAAAGCCGCATCCAAGCCAGCAGCTTTGCGCACTGGAAGCAAGAGTTTGCCCCGCGCGCACGCGCCGCTGGCATCTCAGAACGCACGCTGCGCAGCGCTCTGGCCAGCGCCAAGCTGCAGCCCAGCATCATCAAGCTGGATCGCTCGCAACCTGAATTCACGCGCACGCCCTGGCAATACCTGGATAGCGCAGTATCCGCACAGCGCATCAAAACCGGCAAGCTCAAGATGCAGGAATATGCCTCTGCGCTGCAAGCAGCCAGCCAGCGCTATGGCGTGCCGGCTCAGGTCATCACCGCTATCTGGGGCATGGAAAGCAATTACGGCAGCAACTTTGGCAACTTCTCGGCGGTTGATGCACTCGCCACCCTCGCTTTTGATGGGCGCCGCGCCGAGTGGGCGCAAAAAGAGCTGATCGCCGCGCTGCGCATCATCGACAACGGCGATATTGATGCCGCCCACATGATCGGATCGTGGGCTGGTGCCATGGGCAACACGCAGTTTCTGCCCTCCGTATTTCTACAATACGCCGTCGATGCCGATGGCGATGGCCGCCGCGATATCTGGGGCTCCATGGCCGACGTAGCCGCCTCCACCGCCAACTATCTGGCCAGCTCAGGCTGGACCGCTAACGAGCCCTGGGGTGCAGAAGTGCGCCTGCCCGCCCATTTTGATTACGCACGAACCGAGCTTTCCATTCGCCAGAACAGCAGCGCCTGGTCTGCCGAAGGCGTGCAAGGCATGAGTGGCCAGCCCCTGCCTGCCATGGCGGGTGCCAGCATCATCGCCCCAGCGGGCGCTCGCGGCCCGGCCTTCATGGTCGGCAGCAACTTCCGCGCCATCCTACGCTACAACAACTCTACCAACTATGCGCTGGGCATCAGCCTGCTGTCGTCACAACTGGCAGGCAATGGCGGCGTTGTTGCCGAGTGGCCACGCGACCTGGGCTCACTGACGCGCGAGCAAACCAAAGCCATGCAAACGGCCCTCACCCAGCGCGGCTTTGCCACGGGCTCGGCTGATGGAGTGATGGGGCCCGCTACAAGAGCAGGTCTGCGCCAGTACCAGCAAAGCCAAGGTCTGGTGGCTGATGGCTACCCAACGCTTGAGCTGCTGCAACGCTTGCAGACGAACAACTAGATTTAAAAAAGATAGCTATTACCGCCTGATATTCATAGAATTCAAGACTAAAACCACCTGAAGTCTATGAATATCAAGCGCAAGCAGCTCACAAAATAAAAGCGCCGCGTCATTCAGAAGCGGCGCTTTTTGCTGCATGTTCACTCAGGACTTGTCGACGGGCTGCGGATAGCTCACCTCCAGCACTTCCAGCATGCGCACACCCGCTGGCGTGGGCAAAGCGACCTCATCACCGACACGCGACTTGAGCAATGCGCGGGAGACTGGCGCAATCCAGCTCACCTGATTCTTGGCACTCTCCGCCTCATCAATGCCCATGATGGTGATCGTGCGCTCGATACCCTCGTCGTCCACATAGGTCACCGTCGCGCCAAAAAAGACCTGATCACTACCGGCATGCACGGCAGGGTCCACCACCTCGGCAATTTCCAGCCGCTTGGTCAGAAAGCGAATGCGGCGATCAATCTCGCGCAGCCGCTTCTTGCCATAGAGATAATCGCCGTTTTCAGAGCGATCTCCATTGCTGGCCGCCCAGTGTACGATCTCCACGATCTTGGGGCGCTCGCTGTCGATCAGATCAAGCAGTTCCGTCTTAAGACGCTGATAGCCTTGGGGAGTGATGTAATTTTTGCCGCCAGCGGGCAATGGCGGCAGACCGCCGACGTCATCATCGTCGTCGCCATCTGATTCTTTGGTGAAAGCCTTGCTCATAGGCTGCAATCTTCACACAGATCAGGTACAGCGCAATCCAGTGCGCGTATCAGCCCAGAAACGAAAAAGCCTCAGAACTTTTCAGTTCTGAGGCTTGTCGTTTGGTGCGG
>NZ_JAVXSJ010000073.1:0-3939 GCF_036643215.1 Comamonas sp.
CTGGGCCACGCCGTGCTGTGCGCAGAGCCTCTGGTGGGCGACGAGCCGTTTGCCGTCATTCTGGCCGACGACTTGATGACCGGTGACAACGGTGGCCCCGGCGTGATGGCGCAGATGACGGCCGCCTTCCAGAAGCAAGGCCGCTCGCTGCTGGCCGTTCAGGAAGTGCCACTGGAGCACACCAAGCGCTACGGCATCGTCAAGGGTGAGCCTGCCGGTGGCCCGCTGATGCGTATTGACGAAATCGTGGAAAAACCCGCGCCAGAAGTGGCCCCATCACGCATGGGTGTAGCAGGCCGCTATGTGCTGACGCCCCGCATTTTTGATGAGATCCGCAACCAGCCCAAGGGCGTTGGCGGCGAAATTCAGCTGACCGATGCCATTGAGCGCCTGATGCAGCACGAAGCCATCTACGCCTTCCAGTACGCCGGCAAGCGCTATGACTGCGGCAGCAAAGAAGGTTTTTTGCAAGCCACCGTGGAGCTCGCATTGCAGCACGCTGACGTGGGCAGCAGCTTCCGCGAGTACCTCAAGACTTTGAGCCTGTAAAAGCACTCACCCCAAAGCAAAAGGCCTGCAATTGCAGGCCTTTTTTGCGTCATCAGCTCTCAAGTCAAGAGAAATACTCAACGACGCTTGAGAATGTGGATGAACTCATCACCCACGGTCTGCTGCTCGACCAGCTCATTGCCCGTCTGTTTGGCAAAGGCCTGAAAGTCACGAATAGAACCGGTATCGGTCGCCACTACCTTCAGCAGTTGACCGCTTTGCATGGCAGCCAGTGCCTTCTTGGCTTTGAGAATGGGCAGCGGACAGTTCAGGCCGCGGGTATCAACTTCTTGGTCTACTTGCATGGGCGTGGTTTCCTCGTCAATCCCGATTGTAGAAAGACCGGTCGCTGGCCGTGCCAGCACGGTCTTTACCTAGGCCCGCAAATACAACCCTTGAACACCCCTTGAGACATCGGCGCGATGCCTTGTCGTACTTTTACGGCCTGCGGCTTTGCGTCTTGTCTCAACCGCAACCTTGGGTTTTCTGGGCCGTGTTCGCAGCTCTTAATCAATCACAGGGGCGACTGTAAAGCGCGGATCTTCACTCCATAAGCGCACGGGCCACTTGGCAGGGTCAGGTTCCGGGTTCTGACTAGGCCTGAAGGCACCAAAACGCGGCTCAAAGCCTTTTTGCTTGATCCACTCTGCCAGGGCATAACCCGTGCCTGCAGGCCAGCACAGCGACTCCTCAGCCGTCTGCCAGCGGTATTCCAGCAGCTCTGGCGAAAGCTTCACATCTTCAGCGCGGCCTTCTACCAGCACGTGATAGGCAATCAGTACCTGGTTCATGCGCAAAAACTCCGAGCAGCACAAAAGACG
The DNA here is from genome assembly GCF_036643215.1 of Comamonas sp. Lineage (GTDB taxonomy): Bacteria > Pseudomonadota > Gammaproteobacteria > Burkholderiales > Burkholderiaceae_C > Comamonas. Next base: position 1,371 of record NZ_JAVXSJ010000073.1, read on the forward strand.
CAGTGCCTTGGCACGTAAACCGGTTTCTTCCATCACTTCACGGCAAATACCCGCTTCAGGCGATTCACCTGCTTCCATAAAACCGGTGATCAGGCCAAACACACCCTCTTGCCACAGCGCATTGCGCGCCAGCAGAACACGGCCATCTGCCCCCTCAACCACCGCAGCCAATACGGGGGTCGGATTGCCCCAATGCGTAAACCCGCAGCTTGGGCAACGCAGGCGTTGCACCTCGCCGCTGTCTTCATTGGCAACAATCCACTGCAGCTCGGTGGCGCAGTTGGAGCAAAAACGAACTTCATAGGCCATCCAGCTCTCTCCTTATTCTTTGTTTTGATAGCAGCCAGCGCTTGTTAGATAAGCGCCAGCCGCCATTTAGAGCTTGCTTCATCGCTAAGGCAATCGCCTCAGCGACAAAGATCAGGCGGGGAACACGCCTGTAGAGAGGTAACGGTCGCCCCGGTCGCACACCACAAAAACAATGGTGGCGTTTTCTTCGCGCTTGGCAATTTCCTGCGCAACCCACAGCGCCCCGGCGGCCGAGATACCGGCAAAAATGCCTTCCTCGCAAGCCATGCGGCGGGCCATGTCCTCGGCATCATCCTGAGACACATAGACCATCTCATCGACCAGCGATGCGTCATAGATCTTGGGCAGATATTCCTCAGGCCACTTGCGAATGCCAGGAATGCGCGAACCTTCGGAGGGCTGGGCACCCACGATCTTGATGTCTGGGTTCTTTTCCTTAAGGAACCTGGCCACGCCAGTGATGGTGCCAGTCGTGCCCATGGCGCTTACAAAGTGCGTGATCTCGCCGCCCGTCTGCTCCCACAGTTCAGGGCCGGTCGTTTCGTAGTGGGCGCGGGGATTGTCGGGATTGGCAAACTGGTCAAGCACCACGCCCTTGCCCTGCTTGACCATCTGGTCAGCCAGATCGCGGGCATATTCCATGCCGCCGCTCTTGGGCGTCAGAATCAGCTCGGCGCCATAAGCCTTCATGGTCTGGGCGCGCTCAATGGACAGGTCTTCGGGCATGATCAAAATCATGTGGTAGCCCTTGATGGCAGCCGCCATGGCCAAGGCAATGCCGGTGTTGCCCGACGTAGCCTCAATCAATGAGTCACCCGGCTTGATCTCACCACGCTCTTCAGCGCGCTGAATCATGGACAGCGCAGGCCGGTCCTTGACGGAGCCAGCCGGGTTGTTGCCCTCAAGCTTGCCCAGCACCACGTTACCGCGCTCGCGATTTGCATCCGCGCCAATGCGTTGCAATGCCACCAGCGGCGTGTGACCGATAGCATGTTCGATGGTCATATAAGTTTTCATGCCCAATACTGTGCCATAATTCACGTCTGCGCTAAGCAAGCCCGGGTGGTGAAATTGGTAGACGCAGGGGACTCAAAATCCCCCACCGAAAGGTGTGCCGGTTCGATTCCGGCCCCGGGCACCAAATACAAAAAGCCGTTAAGTTCCAAAGACTTAACGGCTTTTTCGTTTGAATTTTCGCCTTTCAACTGCGTCCGTTTTACAAAGAAATAGGCGCATAGAAAAAAGACCGTAGGCGCAAAAAACCATAAGGCCGTCAGCGCTAATCCCTTTCATCCACACAGCTTCCGCCGCTTGGCCATCTTCAGCGGTTGAAATGAGAGCGTTTGCTCACCAATAGAAACGCGCCATATACTGTACAAATATCCAGTACATGTATGCATGCCATGCCAGCAAAGAACGCGATAGGTGAGCAATTTCAGAGTGACATAGATGAGCTGAGCACATCTGTGTCAGCGCTCTGTGAATTGCTGGCAGCAGCACAAAACTCACGGATCAGTGCGGCGGCTGTGCATGCGATCCTCAAGCCAATGGCTCGCAAGCTGGACAATGTCGCAGGCACCGCTGCAGACATGGCGACGCTGCCTAAATCCTCGTAATTTCTCGTAATTAAATCCAGCCCCCTGATTCTTCTCAGCGCTAGGACTGGCTTCATTTGCAGGTTGCCGACCGGCTCGTAATTTGCGCCCCACGAAGCGGGCAGGCGCGGCGGGGGCGTCATGGCGCGCCACGGGGTTAAAGGACGACTGACTTCAGGATGATGAGGGGAACCAGTAGGTGCTTGAAATCAAGGCAACGGCAGCATAAAGCGTCACCTCGTTCTCTTCCGATTGAGTGCCGTTCGCGCTTGCGAATCGCATATGCTCTCGAACGGAGATGGAGAATGGAAAAGTGAATTCAGAAAATAAGCCAGCCGCTACGCACACTGATCATCAAGCCAGCCAGAATGATGCGTTGAACGCAACACATACAGGCTCAAGCGCAGGAATTAGCCTTGGTGCTTCTAACGGCGAAAGCGCCAGTAGTAAGTTACGTGACTATGCACTGGAGAATCCCGCCAAAACGCTTTCAATGTGCGTGCTCACATTTGGCGGGATTCTAATGCTGATCTACTTCTTCCGCATCGAGTTTCTGCCCGATATCAATCTGGAATCGGCAACAACTTTGCTATATGCAGTGTCAGTACTTGGTGGCGTTGTTGCATAAATCAGTCTGCGCGAGCCGCTAGGCTCGCCGCATGAGC
>NZ_JAVXSJ010000074.1:0-3905 GCF_036643215.1 Comamonas sp.
ATTGAAAAATCAGAATCGTTCTAGGATTGACCCTATCGTCTAGAGGCCTAGGACACTACCCTTTCACGGTAGGTACCGGGGTTCGAATCCCCGTAGGGTCGCCAAGTTTGAAGCGCTGGTAGCTATACATTGTATAGCGAAGCTTCCTGCCAGGAGTGGTAGTTCAGTTGGTTAGAATACCGGCCTGTCACGCCGGGGGTCGCGGGTTCGAGTCCCGTCCACTCCGCCAGATTTAAAAAGCCGCAATCAAGAAATTGGTTGCGGCTTTTTTTTTGGGTTTTGTCGTGTAAAAAGAGTTTTTAGCTCCTAATTTCCTAGCGAGATACCCTTGCCATGCAAGTGCTATGGCGATACGCTATGGTTTACCCACTTGCAACTGCTAACAAAAGTTTTCAATACGGGAACTTTTGTTGCTATGCAGTACACCATCTACTCACCATCAGGAATTGCTTCTGATTGATGGTCATCATCTATCTTCTCGTCCACTTCTGACATTCTTCTTCTGATCCATGCGTCCGGCGTTTTCTTTCTTGCTGTCGCTGCTGATGTTTGCCTCCATCCTTGGAGTGCAGCTCGCAGTTATGTGGCCTGCTGGCTCGCAAGATGTGGTAGCTCTGGCTTATGTGCTCGAAGCTGAGCCGCATGAGTACGGCGTGGATGTGCTGCAGGAGTTTGAAGAGGATGTGGAAGACGATGCGCTGGAGTATTCCATTCATCGACCTCACCGCACTGCTGAACTCAATACAGCGCAGGATGATCGCAATGAATTGTTTGGCCCACCCGACGCGGTAGCTGTCGGGGTGGCTCATGTCTGGGTGCCTCCACAGGGGCATATGGTGCACCCAACTTCTCCTTGGCCTGACAGCATGCTGCGTCCGCCAAGGATGAGCCTGCCGTTGGCAGGCAAGCTCCAGCGCGCCTGACGCAATAACGCGTCATTGCTTTTGTGCTGGGCTATATCGCCCATCGATACCTGCTGCCCTTTGATTCTGCCTTGCGAGGCTGGAATGTATCTGCCTTTTGAGCTTCGCTCTTAGGTATTTCAAAGGTTGGCTTCACCTGCACAGGTGTACCTGATCTCGCATCACGCGCGGCGAATGCCGTGTGTATTTGCGGGCTTTCTACCCTTTTCTCACTTTATCTGCCCTCAAGAAGGCAGCTGTGTTCTATGTTCAATAGATCGATAGTGCCGGCGTACCTACCGGCCAAAGCCACACCTAAACTGCGCCTCAAACGTACTGCAATGCTGGGAATCTGTGTGGCTGCAGCGTTGTCTGCACATGCGCAGACCCCTAGTTCCAGTGCACCACAGATCAGTAGCACCATTTCAGATAAGGCTCAGCCTCAACTGTCACTGACGCAGCTGGTGCAGACCGTGCTCGACAACAACCCTGAGCTGCGTTCCGTGCAGCAGTCGAGTGTGACCGCTCAGGCTGCCGTGGTCAGCGCAGGCGCCTTGCCTAACCCTAAGCTGGAATGGAGCCGTGGCGACAACAAGGCGCGCATGGCATCGGCCACGCCGGGTAATGTGCAGAGCATGGGCATTTCTGTGCCTATTGAGATGCCTTCGGTGCGTAATGCTCGTATTGAGGCTGCACAGGCGGGTCAGCGGGCTTCTGTGCATCAGATTGCGGCATCTCGCAATGCGCTGGTGGCGCAGGTCAAGCTCAAGGCATATGAAGTAGTGCTGCGTCAGGCTCAGGCTCAGGCCGCTTATGACGCGGTCAAGCTGCTGGAGCAGGCGCATGAGCGTGTGCGTGTTCGCGTCTCCAGCGGAGAAGCTGCGCGTTACGAAATCATCAAGGCCGATGCCGAGCTGATCAATGCACGCCAGCAAGAGCAAACGGCCAAATTGATGGCGGAGCAGTCTCAGCTCACACTCAACCGCATGGCGGCTGGTCAGCTGCCTCAGCGTTTTGACCTTGCACTGTCGCTGCAAGACCCTGTGGCGAATGCTCAGTTGCACAGCATTAACTGGCAGGCGCATCCCGAGTTGCTGCAGTTGCAGTCAGAGGTAGACAAGGCTGAAGCCCACAAGCAAGGCGCCAAGGCCAGCCGCTGGCCCGGGCTTGAGCTGCGTTATGCGCAGACGCGCGAGCCCGATATTCGCAACAACACCCTGGGTGTGAGCGTGCAGATTCCTTTGTTTGACCAGCGACGCGGCCCGATTGACGAGGCGGCATCCGAGGCCGAGCGCGCCCGCCTGCGCATGGAAGGTCGCAAGGCAGAGCTTGAGCAGCAAATGCTTCAGGCCGAAAAGGTCATGGAGATGGCCAAGGTTCGCACCAAGGCACTGAGCGAAGGCTCGGTGCGTGAAGCGGAGTCTGCATTGCGTGTGGCTGAGGCCGCCTACCGCTATGGCGAGCGCGGCATTCTGGATGTGCTGGATGCCCAGCGCGTGTTGCGCACGGTGCGTGCCGATTTGCTGGAAGCGCGCTATCAGCTGCAGTCCGCCCGGATTGAACTGGATTTTCTGGCTGGCCGTTACGCCGAGCCTTCCGCGCTTTGATCGCTCAAAGCTAAGACCCCGTTTTCGTATTCTTTGAATTCGCTATATGTCTTCTCATCATCAATCCAGGACGAATCGTCCTGTCTCTCTGGTTCTGGCGCTGGCATTGGCTGGACTTGCCACGCTGACTTTGACGGCTTGCGGCAAAGATGAATCAGCGGCTGCCGCTGTGGCTGCTGCCAATGCGCCGGCTGAGCTGGATCCCATGGAAGTCAAAGTCTCTGCTGAGATGGCGACTAGCTTCAAGACGGCCGCTGTGACTCAGTCTGAAGTGGCTTCTGTGCTGGAAATAGCCGGTCGTATCGAAGCCAATGAACGCAAGGTGACCCGTATCGGTGCCGCAGTGACCGGTCGTGTGACGGATGTGCTGGCCGAAACCGGTGACCGGGTGAAGCTGGGCCAGACCCTGGCGCGTGTGGCCAGCCCTGAGCTGACCACCGCTCAACTGGCCTATATGCGCGCCAGCGCCACAGCGACTCTGGCCGAGCGCTCTGCTGAGCGTGCGCGTCAACTGATTGCGGCGGATGTGATTGGTTCTGCCGAACTGCAGCGCCGCGAGTCTGAAGTGCAGATTGCCCGCGCTGAGCTGCGTGCGGCGGGTGACCAGCTCAAGCTGATGGGGCTGTCCTCTGATGCGCTGACGCGTCTGCGTGCGCAGGGCAGTGTGGCTCCTAATGCAGCCATTACCGCCTCCGCTGCCGGCATCGTGATTGAGCGCCAGATCAGCCAAGGGCAGGTGGCGCAGCCCGGTGACCCCTTGTTCACGGTGGCAGATCTGTCCAGCGTCTGGGTGGTGGGTGCTTTGCCTGAACAAATTGCGCGAAGCGTGAAGACTGGTCAGAACGTGCAGATTGATGTGCCTGCACTTGGCCTGACGGTTGAAGAAGCAACGATCGCCGGCAAGATCATTTATGTGGGCGATACCGTGTCGCCCGAGACCCGAACAGTGACGATTCGTACCCAGGTCGATAACCAGGATCTGGCACTCAAGCCGCAGATGCTGGCCACCATGAAGATTCAGGGTGCGATGGAAAAGACGCTGGCTATTCCTGCTTTGGCTGTGGTGCGTGAGAACGACAAGGACCACGTTTACGTGAAAAAGGCGGAGAACCACTATCGCCTGACGCCTGTGGAACTGGGTGCTGCCAGCGGTGAGTTGCGACCTGTTATTAAGGGCCTGAGCGAAGGCACGCAGATCGTGATTGAAGGTGCTTTCCACCTGAACAACGAGCGCAAGCGCGCTGAGCTGGAGTAAGCCCATGATTGCCTCCATGATTCGTGCCGCGCTATCGCAGCGGCTGGTGGTGATTGTGCTGGCGCTGGTTGTCTGTGGATTTGGCCTGCGTGCTGCCATGAATCTGTCGGTGGATGCCTTCCCCGATGTGACCAATGTGCA
>NZ_JAVXSJ010000075.1:0-3859 GCF_036643215.1 Comamonas sp.
GCAGAACTCTCAAAGTAAAGAGGTTTACATGTACGCGGTCATAAAAACCGGCGGCAAGCAATATCGTGTTGCTGCTGGCGAAAAAATTAAAGTAGAACAGATTGCTGCGGACGTAGGCCAGGAAATTGTGATCGATCAAGTTTTGGCAGTCGGCAACGGCTCCGAAATCAAGATCGGCGCTCCCCTGGTGTCCGGCGCAACTGTGAAGGCAACTGTGGTTGCTCACGGTAAGCACGACAAAGTGCACATCTTCAAGATGCGTCGTCGTAAGCACTATCAAAAACGTCAAGGCCACCGTCAACAGTTCACCGAACTGCAAATCGTGGCAATTGCTGCTTAAATAGGAGCTGAGTCATGGCACAGAAAAAAGGCGGCGGCTCTACGCGCAATGGACGTGATTCCAAGCCAAAAATGCTGGGCGTGAAGGCCTTTGGTGGCGAGCTGGTGACAGCTGGTTCCATCATCGTGCGTCAGCGCGGCACCAAGTTCCACCCCGGTGAGAACGTGGGCGTGGGCAAGGATCACACCCTGTTTGCACTCGTTGACGGCCACGTGTCGTTCGCAGTGAAGGGCGCGCTGTCCAAGCAAACAGTCAACATCTCGGCTGCATAAGTCGTATTTGACTCCAACAAAGCCCCGACTTGTCGGGGCTTTGTTGTTTGAAAAGGCTCCAGTTGACAGGTGGGGCATGGAATTGATCACGTAAAAGTGTGACCTGAGGCTTCTGGTTCACACTGATTTTGTAGACTGGATGCCTTATGAAGTTCGTTGACGAAGCTTTTATCGACATTTCCGCTGGTGACGGTGGCAATGGGTGCGTGTCTTTCCGGCACGAAAAATACAAAGAATTTGGCGGCCCCGACGGTGGTGACGGTGGCCGTGGCGGTCACGTGTATGCCGTGGCCGACGAGAACCTGAACACGCTGGTGGACTACCGCTACTCGCGTCGTCACGATGCCAAGCGTGGTCAGCACGGTATGGGTTCCGATATGTTTGGCGCTGCGGGCGACGACATTACGCTGAATATGCCCGTGGGCACCATCATCAGCGATGCCGATACTGGCGAAGTGCTGTTTGAATTGCTGGAGGCCGGACAGGTCATCACCATTGCCAAGGGCGGCGATGGTGGTTTTGGCAATCTGCGCTTCAAGAGCGCTATCAACCGTGCTCCACGCCAGAAGACCCCCGGTTTTCCCGGCGAGCGTCGCAATCTGAAGCTGGAGCTGAAGGTGCTGGCCGACGTGGGTCTGCTGGGTATGCCCAATGCGGGCAAGTCCACCTTCATCACGGCCGTGTCCAATGCGCGCCCCAAGATTGCGGACTACCCTTTCACCACCTTGCACCCCAATCTGGGTGTGGTGCGTGTGGCTGCTGAGCAGAGCTTTGTAGTGGCCGATATTCCGGGTCTGATCGAAGGTGCCTCTGAAGGTGCTGGTCTGGGTCACCTGTTCCTGCGCCACCTGCAGCGCACGCGTCTGTTGCTGCATGTTGTGGATATTGCACCGTTTGACGAAGGCGTGGACCCTGTCGAGCAGGCCAAGGCCATTGTGAGCGAGCTGAAGAAATACGACGCAGACCTCTACAACAAGCCTCGCTGGGTGGTGCTCAACAAGCTGGACATGGTTCCTGTGGAAGAGCGTGCAGCCAAGGTCAAGGACTTCGTCAAGCGCTTCAAGTGGAAGGGCCCGGTCTATGAGATCTCGGCGCTGACCCGCGAAGGCTGCGAGCCGCTGATCCGCAAAATCTTCGAGCATGTGCACAACCAGCAACTGTCTGAGCAGGCTCCCAAGGAAGTGGATCCTCGTTTTGTGGGAGGCGAGGATTCTGAGTTGGATATGACCGATCCCCGTTTCGCATCCTACGATCCGGAATAAGCTAGGCGGTATACCCTGCAGCGCACTTGGTGCGCTGTTTTGCTTTTAATTTCATAGCTTTTAGCGCTTGCTGCATAAGCGTTAGAGGCCTAAAACACTGTAAATCCTCATGTCTTCCAATGTGTTGCGTGATGCACATCGCATCGTGGTCAAGGTCGGCTCCAGTCTGGTGACCAATGAAGGTCGAGGGCTGGATGAGGCGGCCATTGAGGAGTGGAGTCGTCAGCTGGCGGCTCTGGTGCAAGGCAAAGATGGCGTCAAGCGCGAAGTCATCATGGTCTCCAGCGGTGCCATTGCCGAAGGCATGAAGCGCCTGGGCTGGGCCACGCGCCCGACCGTGGTGCATGAATTGCAGGCCGCTGCAGCTGTTGGGCAGATGGGCCTGGCCCAGATGTACGAGACCAAGCTGCGCGAAGAGGGCGTGCCCAGCGCGCAGGTGCTGCTGACCCATGCCGACCTGGCTGACCGTGAACGCTACCTGAATGCGCGCACCACGCTGCTCACGCTGCTGCAGCTGGGCGTGGTGCCTGTCATCAACGAGAACGATACGGTCGTCGTCGATGAAATCCGTTTTGGTGACAACGACACGCTGGGCGCGCTGGTCGCTAATCTGGTCGAGGCGGATGCACTGGTGATCTTGACCGACCAGCGCGGCCTTTACAGCGCTGATCCGCGCAAGAACCCCGATGCCAAGTTCATCGACGTGGCTGAAGCCGGCAACCCTGAGCTGGAAGCCATGGCGGGCGGCGCGGGCCTTTCCATTGGCACCGGCGGCATGATCACCAAGATTCTGGCGGCCAAGCGTGCCGCAGGCTCGGGTGCATCGACGGTGATTGCCTGGGGGCGTGAAAAAGACGTGCTGCTGCGCTTGACGCGTGGTGAATCCATTGGCACTTTGTTGATGACGCATACGCACAAGACGCAGGCGCGCAAGCAGTGGATTGCAGACCATCTGCAGCTGCGCGGCTCGGTGACGGTGGATGCGGGCGCTGCGCTCAAGCTGCGAGACGAAGGCAAGAGCCTGCTGCCCATCGGCATGATTGCCGTGGAGGGTGACTTCTCTCGCGGAGAAGTGATTGCCGTGCGCGATGAGGGCGGTGTTGAGATTGCCCGTGGTCTGGCCAGCTATGCCAGCGCCGAGGCAAGGCTGCTGTGCCGTAAGAGCTCCTCAGAGATTGAGTCTCTGCTTGGCTACTCGGCTGGCCCAGAGATGATGCACCGCGACAATATGGTGGTGACAGGGCTCTGAGCGCCTGTTGCTTCAACAAAAAAGCCGTAATGCAGGTGATGCATTACGGCTTTTTTCATTGCAAAGGCTTGTTGTCCTGCTGATTGTTGATGCTTGTCTGCGGATCCGGGTCAAAACTGGCGCCAGGCGGCAGCTCGATTCCTGGATTGATGCGAAAGCTTCCAGTCCGTGCGGGATACAGAGCTGGCGCCTGATGCGCAGATTGCACTGCGCCCGGCTGGCCTGTCTCCTGCTCGCGTGGCCGCATGCCACTGCGCAGATAACGATTGCGCTGCTGCTCGCTGCGCGGCAGAAACCGCGCAAGCTCGGTCAGAGCCATCTCATACACACCGCGTTTGAACTCTACGACTACATCGAGTGGAACCCAGTAATCGTTCCAGCGCCAGGCATCGAACTCGGGGTGGTCAGTCGCACGAAGGTTTAAATCCCAGTCGTGCCCGACCAATTGAAGCAAAAACCATATCTGCTTCTGGCCTTTGTAATGCCCGCGAGCGTCGCGGCGGATATACCTGTCTGGCACCTCATAGCGCAACCAGTCCCTAGTGCGGGCAACCACGCGAACGTGATTGGGCTTCAGCCCCACCTCCTCGTGCAGTTCACGGAACATGGCCTGCTCGGGCGTCTCGCCCCGGTCAATACCACCTTGCGGAAACTGCCAGCTGTGGGTGCGAATGCGTTTTCCCCAGAACACCTGGTTTCTTTGGTTGAGCAGGATGATGCCGACGTTCGGGCGAAA
>NZ_JAVXSJ010000076.1:0-3846 GCF_036643215.1 Comamonas sp.
CCCAGATCATTGGTCAGATTGGTACCGATACCGAAGGCTAACTGGCAGCGGCCATTGAAGCGCTTGAACAGCTCAATGGTTTTCGGAATCGTCAGTCCATCACTGAAGATCAACACCTTGCTCAAAGGATCAATCTTGTTGGCCTTGTAATGCGCAATCAGGCGCTCGCCCCAGTCAAACGGGTCGCCGCTGTCATGGCGCGCGCCATCAAACAGCTTGCAGAAATACAAGTCAAAGTCACGCAGAAAGGCGGACATGCCATAGACATCAGACAGCGCAATGCCCAGGTCCCCGCGATATTCACGCGCCCAGGATTCAAAGCCAAAAATCTGGCTATCACGCAGACGCGGGCCCAGTGACTGGCAGGCCTGCAAATACTCGTGGGCCAGCGTTCCCAGTGGAATCAGGCCCAGCTTCATGGCGTACAGCACATTGCTGGTGCCCGCCAGCTGCCCCTTGCGCTGAGCATTGCCTGCCCCGGCAATGCGCGAGCCCGCATGACCGAGCCTTGCGCACAGCACGCGCAGAACCTCTTCATGCCAGGCCTTGGAAAAGCGGCGGCGTGTGCCGTAATCGGCAATCTTGAGCGATTCAAGCCCCGGCCCTTGCAACAGCTCAATCTTCTCGTCAAGACGCTTGCGCCCTTCCAGAAAGTTAGGCACGGGCTGGGTATTGCGGAAGTACACCTCGTTGACGATGGCCAGCACCGGAATCTCAAAAAGAATCGTGTGCAGCCACGGGCCCTTGATGCTGATGTCAATCTCGCCACTGGGCAGCGGCGTGACGGTGATGTATTTGTCGTTGAGCTGAAATAGACTCAAAAAATCCACAAAATCGCTTTTGATAAAGCGCAGAGAACTCAAGTAGGCCAGCTCCGCATCCTGAAAGCGCAGCTTGCACAGCGAACGAATTTCTTCACGGATTTCATTGACGTAGGGAGCCAGTTGCACGCCGGGGTTGCGGCACTTGAAGCGGTACTCCACCTGTGCGCCCGGGAACTGATGCAGCACCACCTGCATCATCGTGAATTTGTACAGGTCGGTATCTAGCAGGCTGGTGATGATCATGGACGACGGTGGGCCTGGCGGTCCGTTCAGTCATAGAACAAGGCTGGCCCAAAGCGCATGCAGCGCCAGCCTCAACAAAGGTTTCCGAGTGTAGGCGATTCCACACTCTGCGCCCTGCTCAACGCCATAACCGCCTCGCCTTTACTGAGACTTGAGGCGCACTTTGCTGCATTGAGTACAAATCACCCGCAAGCCCTTTATATAAAAGCGCAAGCAGCTATCAAATTTTTCTATTTATGACCATCACCTTGCCTCAGCAAAGGCTCTAGCGCCACGCGCAAAGCAGCGGGCAGCGGTGCGGGGCGGCGCGTCTGCCTGTCTACATAGACATGAACAAAATGCCCCGCCGCTGCGGACTGCGCCTCACCCCGCGCAAATAGCCCCACCTCATAGCGCACGCTGGAACTGCCGATATGTGCCACGCGAATGCCCGCCTCGACCTGCTGCGGAAAGGCCAGCGAAGCAAAGTAATTGCACTGGGTCTCTATCACCAGCCCAATCGTCTGCCCCGCATGAATATCCAGTGCGCCCTGCGCTATCAAATAAGCGTTCACCGCCGTATCAAACCAGCTGTAGTAGATGACGTTGTTGACATGGCCATAAACATCGTTATCTGACCAGCGCGTACTGATTTCGCGAAAAACGGCATAGGAATCACGCTCCTGCGGCATGGCTCGTGCGGGTTTGGCATCTGTGTGTGGTGCAGTCATCGCGCCATTGTGCAAACCTGTCTCAACCCCGCCAGCACCACGGCGACAGTACCTGCTTTCACCCTGAGTCAGCCCTTACCAAGCACCTTCATCCATGCTTGGCTCAAGGCACAAAAAGCACGCACATGCATTTTTGCGTCAGTTATCAGACATAACAAAGTTTTTATAAATCAAATACTTACAAAAACAAAAGAGTCCTTCATTTATTTGTTGCAACGCAACAATTAATGCTTGCATTGCCCAAAAAACTCTTTCACAATGCACCCATGCTGCACTGCAACATACAACTAGTTAACCACTAGCGATCATGTCAGAGCAGACGTTTACTCCGGTCCGATCCCCTTGTTAGTTTCGTAATTTTGGAGAATTGCAATGTCCCTGACCCCTGACCAAATCCTGAGCGCACAAAAAGCCCACCTCGAAACCCTGTTCGGCCTGACGAGCAAAGCTTTCGAAGGCGTTGAAAAGCTGGTGGAACTGAACGTTACTGCTTCCCGTGCAGCTCTGAGCGAAGCCGCTCAGCACACACAAGCCGTCCTGAACGTGAAAGATGCTCAGTCTCTGCTGACTCTGCAAACCAGCATCTTCCAACCTCTGGCTGAAAAGACTGCTTCCTACAACCGCCACCTGTACGACATCGCCAGCAACACTGCTAGCGAGTTCAACAAGGCGCTGGAAGTCCAGTCCGCCGAAGCCCGCAAGAGCTTCAACTCCTTGCTGGACACCACCACTCAAAACGCTCCCGCAGGTTCTGAATCTGCTGTAGCTCTGGTCAAGAGCGCCGTCTCTGCCGCTAACAACGCTTTCGAGTCCGTGCAAAAGGCTGTCAAGCAAGCCTCCGACATGGCCGAAGCCAACTTCAACGCTGCCTCCAAGACAGCCACTGAAGCCGTCAAGTCGACCGTCGCAGTCAAGCGCTAAAAATGGTTATTCGCATGTCTGGCAATTTTCTAGGGTTTACCCTATAATTGCCAGCATGTCAGGTCAGCGCCTTTATGGATGCTGATCCGCACAAGTTGTCTCCTTGGATCCTCCTGAAACCCCCGTTTCACGGATCCCTTCAAAGCCCAGTCTTCATGATTGGGCTTTTTTTTATGCGCGCTTTCCGCAATTCGAATTGTTCCAGCCTTCTGCATAATTGACGTTTACGTCAACGTCATATCAAAAGGGGACAATTCATGCAGATTCAGGATCGCGTGTTTATCGTGACCGGCGGCGCATCAGGCTTGGGCGAAGGCACCGCGCGCATGCTGGCGGCCAATGGCGGCAAAGTCGTCATTGCCGATATGAATGCCGAGCGCGGCGAGAGCGTGGCCAAGGAAATCGGCGGCGTTTATCTGCGCTGCGATGTCAGCAACGAAGCAGATGGCCAGGCCGTGGTGGAAAAAGCCACCAGTCTTGGCAAGCTGGCCGGCTTGGTTAATTGCGCCGGTATTGCACCCGCTGAAAAAACCGTGGGCAAAAATGGCCCGCACAACCTTGCCACCTACACCAAGACCATCATGGTCAACCTGGTTGGCAGCTTCAACATGATTCGCCTGGCTGCAGACGCCATGAGCAAAAATGAGCCCGAAACCACAGGTGAACGAGGCGTGCTGATCTCAACTGCCAGCGTTGCAGCCTATGACGGACAAATTGGCCAAGCAGCCTATGCCGCATCCAAAGGCGGCGTCGTTGGCATGACCTTACCCATTGCCCGCGACCTGGCCCGCAGCGGCATTCGCAATATGACGATTGCCCCCGGCATCTTTGGCACACCCATGTTGTTCACCATGCCGCAAGAAGTGCAAGATGCGCTGGCCGCAAGCGTGCCATTCCCCAGCCGCTTGGGCAAACCCGAGGATTACGCCAAGCTGGTCAAGCACATTCTTGAAAACGACATGCTCAACGGTGAAGTGATTCGCCTTGATGGCGCTATTCGCATGGGCCCAAAATAAAGCGGCACCCGTCATCTCATCGCTCAAAAGCCTCCTTGCGAGGCTTTTTTCTTGCATGAATGGATTTTTCAGACAAGAAAAAAGCCGCAACCAATTTCTTGATTGCGGCTTTTTAAATCTGGCGGAGTGGAC
>NZ_JAVXSJ010000077.1:0-3501 GCF_036643215.1 Comamonas sp.
TGCTGGTACAGCGTGTGCAGCATGGCGTGACCGGTACGGTCAGCGGCAGCGCAGGCGCGTTGCACGGGCTTTTCGCCGTAGTTGGCCGTGTGGCCGCCGAAAGGACGCTGGTAGATGGTGCCGTCGGGGTTGCGGTCGAACGGCATGCCGAAGTGTTCGAGCTCGATCACGACGTTGGGTGCTTCACGGCACATGAACTCGATGGCGTCCTGGTCGCCCAGCCAGTCAGAGCCCTTGATGGTGTCGTAGAAGTGGTAGTGCCAGTTGTCGTCGGACATGTTGCCCAGCGAAGCGGACACGCCGCCTTGAGCGGCCACAGTGTGCGAACGTGTAGGGAAAACCTTGGACAGGGACGCGACCGACAGACCGGCACGCGACAGTTCCAGCGCAGCGCGCAGGCCGGAGCCGCCGGCACCGACGATGACGACGTCAAACTTGCGCTTGGTGATATTTGCTTTGGAGTAGCTCATTCTTAACCTTCAATCGTGGAGACCGTGTCTCAATCAGAGACGCCACAGAACCTGGATGCCCCAGCCGACGCATCCGAGCAGCCAGACAATGGTGACAACTTGCAGCGAGAGGCGCAGGCCCACAGACTTGACGTAGTCCATCCAGATGTCACGCACGCCAATCCATGCGTGCCAGCCCAGAGCCACAAACAGGGCCAGGGTCAGAAATTTCATCCACTGGGGGGCAAAAATGCCAGCCCACTGCTCGTAGCCCACGGGGCCGCCGACTGTCAAAAAGCGAACCAGCAGCACCACGGTGTACAGAGCCATCAGGACAGCTGTAGAGCGTTGGGCCAGAAAGTCGCGGGTGCCATAGTGCGCGCCGACAACGGTGCGCTTTGAGCCGTAATTCACGGACATGGTTGTTTCCTTATCGTGGGATGTTGTTAACCGGGGCCGATCAGTACAGACCGAACAGCTTGGCGCCCAGCACCACGGTCAGTGCGACGCTGATAACCAGCACGCCAACAGCAGTGGACTTGCCAGTCTGCTTGTTCACAGCGTGGTGGTTCACGTCCATCACCAGGTGACGAACGCCAGCGCAGAAGTGGTGCAGATAGCCCCAGATCAGTGCCAGGCAGACCAGCTTGGCAAGCCAGCCGAATTGACCGGCGAACACCGAGGTGAAGGAATCAAACGAAATTTCCGACGAGATCGAGTTGTCGAACATCCAGATGATGAACGGCAGCAAGAGCGCCATCAGCAAGCCGCTGATGCGGTGCAGGATGGACACGATGCCTGCCAGAGGCAGGCGATACGTCGGAAGGTCCGAGAAGAAGTTGATGTTGCGGAACTCTGGCCGCTGTTTTGCTTTTTGCTCTGTCATGGCAGGGTACTTTCGTGGATGTAACTGCGTTGTAATCGCTAGTGCGAAGCGACACAAAATTCTATTGCAATGCAGCAGAATCCGTTAGCCGAATTTGCATAGCGTTGATTGGGAATTGGCGCAATCAACGCTTTTACGGGGGGATTCAGTTCAAAGCATTGCGGTAATGGTGAGTGTCCGTGAGGTACAAACCACGTCGTAACTCCATGGGAACATCGTTATATGTGTAAGCCGTGCGCTCTACGCTGAGCAAGGGCGTGGCGCTGGGAATGTTCAGCAGTTGAGCCTGCTCTGCATCAGGGAGAACGGCCCGAATTTTTTCATCGGCCCGCACCATTCGCACGCCGTAATCCAGCTCGAACATGGCGTAAGTTGGGCCTTGATAATTCGACATTTGTTCCGCAGTCAGGCCCTTGAAGGCGTTGCCTGGCAGCCAGATGTCTTCCAAAATAGTCGGAATTCCTGCAAAAGACAGGATGCGGCGCACATGCATGACGGCGTCGCCGGTACGAAGCGCCAGAGCGCGGGCCACCTCGGCAGGCGCGCGAAGGCGGCGGCATTCGAGGATGCGGCGCTCTGCTCGGCCTTCGCCTTGCAGATCGCCGGCGTCGGGGCGAAGATTCAGAAAGCGGTATTGAACCTGTTGTGCGGCGTGAGTGGCTACAAACGTACCCTTGCCTTGACGGCGCATGACCAGGTTTTCAGCGGCCAGTTCATCAATCGCCTTGCGCACCGTGCCTTGGCTGACCTTGAAGCGGGCAGCCAGTTCCATTTCACTGGGAATCAGTTCTCCGGGGCGCCATTCGCCAGCTTCCAGACTCTGGAGGATCAGGCCTTTGATCTGCTGATACAGAGGGCTGAATGCTGGGGTAGATACGCCGGCACCAGTGTTATTGCTGGCGTTGTTGTCCGGGGCTGTGTTGTGAGGGGTAGGCATAGTAGTTTTGAAGGGATCGCCTCCGCGATGCAATGTGCAAAAACAAACAGGTTACAAGCAGGTTTGCGTTGACCGCTAGGTGAGGATCATATCTTATATAAGACATAAGACAAATTGACTGGGATTTGAAATCAGCAGTACACTTGCCGCATGTTTGCGGAGCTTGTGCTACTGGTGGTTACGCTGGTGTTACCTCGCGCCCATAACATCTCACTTTTTTCCAATATTGGAGTTTCACCATGAGCAAGAAGCCCGTCCGTGTCGCCGTTACTGGCGCAGCTGGCCAAATCGGTTACGCCCTGTTGTTCCGCATCGCATCCGGCGAAATGCTGGGTAAAGATCAGCCTGTCATTTTGCAGCTGCTGGAAATCCCCGACGAAAAGGCTCAAAACGCTCTGAAGGGCGTGATCATGGAGCTGGAAGACTGCGCATTCCCTCTGCTGGCCGGCATCGAAGCCCACAGCGACCCTCTGACCGCCTTCAAGGACACCGACTACGCTCTGCTGGTTGGCGCCCGTCCTCGCGGCCCAGGCATGGAACGTGCTGACCTGCTGGCTGCCAATGCTCAGATTTTCACCGCTCAGGGCAAGGCTCTGAACGCTGTGGCCTCGCGCAATGTCAAGGTTCTGGTTGTGGGCAACCCCGCCAACACCAACGCTTACATCGCCATGAAGTCGGCACCCGATCTGCCAGCCAAGAACTTCACCGCCATGCTGCGCCTGGACCACAACCGTGCTGCTTCCCAGCTGGCTGCCAAGGCAAGCTTCAAGGTTGGCGACATCAAGCACCTGACCGTGTGGGGCAACCACTCGCCCACCATGTACGCAGACTACCGTTTCGCTACCGTGAACGGCAAGTCGGTCAAGGAAATGATCAACGACCAGGAATGGAACGCCAACGTGTTCCTGCCTACCGTTGGCAAGCGCGGTGCCGCCATCATTGCGGCTCGTGGCCTGTCCTCGGCTGCTTCGGCTGCTAACGCTGCTATCGACCACATGCGCGACTGGGCTCTGGGCTCTAACGGCGAATGGGTCACCATGGGCGTGCCTTCCAACGGCGAATACGGCATTCCTGCCGGTATCGTGTTCGGCTTCCCCGTGACCACGACTGCTGACGGCGAATACAAGATCGTCGAAGGTCTGGAAATTGATGCCTTCTCGCAAGAGTGCATCAACAAGACTCTGGCTGAGCTGCAAGGCGAGCAAGACGGCGTCAAGCACCTGCTGTAA
>NZ_JAVXSJ010000078.1:0-3054 GCF_036643215.1 Comamonas sp.
TGGGCATGATTCGCTCGCTGGAAGATATTGGCAACATCGTGCTCAAGGAGCAGGGTGGGGTGCCTGTCTATGTACGTGATGTGGCCAAGGTGCAGATTGATGCCGAAGTGCGCCAGGGCGCCATCATCAAGGGTGGCTATACCGAAGGCGTTTCCGGCATTGTGCTGATGATGCGCGGCGGCAATGCCAAGGAAGTGGTGACCCGCGTGAAAGAGCGCGTGGACGAGATCAATACCAAGGGCATGCTGCCCGGCGGCTTGCAGATCGTCTCTTACTACGACCGTACCGATCTGGTGGACTCGGCTCTGTGGACCGTGGGCAAGGTGCTGATTGAAGGCATCTTCCTGGTGGTGATCGTGCTGTTTGTGTTCCTGGGCGATGTGCGTTCCAGCCTGATCGTTGTGGCGACGCTGATCATTACGCCGCTCACGACCTTCATCATGATGAACAAGTACGGCATCTCGGCCAACTTGATGTCGCTGGGGGGGTTGGCCATTGCCATCGGCCTGATGGTGGATGCGACCGTGGTGGTGGTGGAAAACGTCTTCCACAAACTGGGGCAGGCTGGCGATTCGCGCGGTGAGCGCATCCGTACTGTGCTGTCTGCCACGGTGGAAGTGGCTACGCCCACGATCTTCGGTATCGCCATCATTATTTTGGTGTTCCTGCCGCTGATGACGCTGCAAGGCATTGAAGGCAAGATGTTCGGCCCGCTGGCGCTGACCATTGCCATGGCTCTGGCGATTTCGCTGGCCGTGTCGCTGTTCCTGTCGCCCGTGCTGTGCTCGTACTTCCTCAAGGGCGGTGCGGACCACGATACCAAATTGATTGGCTTCCTCAAGCGTCACTACCTGAACCTGCTCGATGGTGCTACCGCACGCAATCGCCTGACTCTGGCTGTCGCTGTGGCTCTGCTCATCGGCTCGCTGGGTTTGTTTCCCCTCCTGGGCAAGTCTTTCATGCCCACCATGAAGGAAGGTGCCTTGACGCCGCAGATCAACCGCGTGCCAAGCATTTCTCTGGATGAATCCATCCGCATGGAAATGGCTGCCATGAAGGAAGTGGCGCAAGTGGCTGGTGTGAAGTCTGTGGTGTCCAAGTTGGGTCGTGGCGAATCGCCTGCTGATCCTGCCGGCCCTAATGAGTCTGACCCCATCGTGCTGCTGGATCCTGAGTCTGAACGCACGCAGGATGAGATCGACGAAGAGATTCGTCAGCGTCTGTCCAAGATTCCGGGCGTGCAGATTGTGCTGTCGCAGCCTATTTCTGAGCGCGTGGATGAAATGGTGACGGGCGTGCGTTCGCAGCTGGCCATCAAGGTGTTTGGCGATGAGCTGACTGAGCTCAAGGATGTCTCCGAGCAAGTAGCGCGTATTCTGAAAAGCGTCTCTGGTAGCACAGACATTCGTATTGAGCGTCTGTCGGGTCAGCAGGCTTTGACGGTGGATATTGACCGCAAGGCAATTGCCCGCCATGGTCTCAACGTGGCCGATGTACAAAGCGTTCTGGAATCCGCCATTGGCGGCAAGGACGTGACCACGTTGTATGAAGGCGAGCGTCGCTACTCCGTGGTTGTCCGCTTCCCCGAGGTCTATCGTGGCTCGGCTCAGGCAATTGGCGCAACTTTGTTGACGACCTCCGCTGGCGCGCAAGTGCCGTTGAGTAGTCTGGCCAAGATTGAACTGGTGGACGGCCCTGCGCAGATCAGCCGTGAAGGCGGTAAGCGCCGTGTGGTGGTGGGTGCCAACGTCGAAGGGCGTGACCTGGCCGGTTTTGTGGCCGAGGTCGAGCAGCGTCTCGAGAAGGAAGTCAAGCTGCCTGATGGCTACTACTTCAAGTTCGGTGGCCAGTTCGAGAACATGGAGCGCGCCATGGGCACGCTGCAGGTAATCGTGCCGTTGACCATCGTGGCCATCTTCTTCCTGCTATTCCTGTTGTTCAACTCCATCAAGATCGCCAGCCTGATCATTCTGGTGCTGCCATTCGCATCGATTGGTGGCCTGATCGGTTTGTTTGTCACGGGTGAGTATGTGAGCGTGCCAGCCTCCGTGGGCTTTATTGCTCTATGGGGTATTGCTGTGCTCAATGGCGTGGTGCTGGTCTCCAGCATTCGCCAGCTGCGACAGGATGGAATGGATGTGGCGCAAGCCGTGCGTGAAGGCTGTATTCAGCGATTCCGCCCGGTGATGATGACCGCGACAGTCGCTTTGCTGGGCTTGGTGCCGTTCCTGTTTGCGACGGGTCCTGGGTCTGAGGTCCAACGCCCATTGGCGATTGTGGTGATCGGTGGTCTGATTACCTCGACTCTTCTGACGCTGGTGGTGCTGCCTACGCTGTACCGCTGGTTTGATGAGAAGCCGACTGAGGCTTAAGCACCCCCTGAGGCGCTTTGCGCGCCTTCCCCTTCTCTTTTAGGGAGGGGACAACAGCTTCACTGTGGGGCAGCCCTTGTTTGCTGTTTCTTGCGTGAGGAGCGTCAGTTTTGACGCGTGAATACTAAAAAGGAGAGTGAATCTATGCCGATGAAGGAAATCCGGGCCATTGTGCGGCCCAGTCGTCTGGAGCGCCTGCGCACTGCGCTGCGCGCCATTCCTAACTTTCCCGGCGTGACCATTTTCAAGGCTGAGGGCTTTACGGCCCCGGCTGCGGTGGACAAGCGTACCGTCAAGGATGAGTTGACCGATTTTTCGGACAAGCTCATGGTCTGCGTCATCGTGGATGAGTCCATGGTGGAGCCGATTCGCGAAGCCATCGTCATGGCTTGCCGCACCGGTCAGATCGGTGATGGTCTGGTCTGGACGGTGGACATTGGAGAAATGCACCGTATCCGTGATGGCGGCGCTGTGAACTAATGCGCTTGATGTGCTGAAGTGAAAAGGGATGCTTGCTGCATCCCTTTTTTATGTTTACGATAAATTGTTGAGCGTTTTCCCTGAAGCACTAAAAAGCCTGTGCTACAATTTTTGCATTGCAGCAGAAAAACACTGTTTCTTTGCTTCAGGGGGTATAGCTCAGCTGGGAGAGCGCTTGCATGGCATGCAAGAGGTCATCGGT
>NZ_JAVXSJ010000079.1:0-3023 GCF_036643215.1 Comamonas sp.
CAAGACTCTGGCTGAGCTGCAAGGCGAGCAAGACGGCGTCAAGCACCTGCTGTAATAAGCACCATGCAAGACTGGAACCCCGCGCTGTATCTGCGCTTTGCCAATGAGCGCACGCGCCCAGCGGCAGAGTTGCTGGCACGGGTGAATCTGGTCGAGCAACCGGCTCGCAGCCTCCACATCGTGGATCTGGGCTGCGGGCCGGGTAACTCTACCGAGTTGCTGGCCGCACGCTTTGCCAAGGCGAGCGTGCTCGGTATCGATAACTCTCAGGCCATGCTGGAGACTGCTCGCAAGCAGTTGCCCAAGGCCCGGTTCGAGGCAGGCGATATCGCCACCTGGACCCCCGCTGCCAATGAAGCAGCGCCTGATCTGATCTATGCCAACGCCGCCCTGCAGTGGGTTGGTGAGCATGAAACCCTGATTCCCCGTCTGTTTTCGCTGTTGACGCCCGGTGGCGTGCTAGCGATTCAGATGCCTGACAACCGTCAGCAACCCTCGCACCGGCTGATGCGCGAAGTCGCGCAATTGCCGCAGTTTGCCCCGTACATCGGCGATGCAGACCAGGTGCGAACCGAGATTTTGCCCATAGGGGCTTATTACGATTTACTGGCTGCGCCCAAGCATGAGGTGGCAAGCGTCGATGTGTGGCACACCATCTACCAGCACCCCATGGATTCGGCGGCGGCCATTGTGCAGTGGCTCAGCAGCACGGGCCTTAAGCCCTTTGTAGAAGGCCTGCCAGCCGCGTTGCAAGCTGAGTTTCTAGCTGAATACGAGCGCCGCATTGAGGCGGCCTACCCCCTGCGAGCTGACGGTCAGCGTCTGCTCGCTTTTCCTCGACTTTTCATAGTGGCGCAGCGCAAGTCATGACGAAAGAATTGGTTCATCCCGCTCAGGTCTTGCTGGACGCACAAGGTGGCGCCCAGCGTTTGCCCGTTTGTGATCACTACAGCGGCGTGGAAGTGCGCATGCGCAAAAGCCTGCAGTTGCAGGCCGAGATGATGCAAGAGTTCGGCACCTGCGTGTTTGACGTCACGCTGGACTGCGAAGACGGTGCCCCCGTGGGGCAGGAAGCGCAGCATGCAAAGCTGGTGGCCGAGCTGGCCAACGGCGCGGCACATGGCGCGCGCGTGGCAGCGCGGGTGCATGCGGTGGACCATGAGCACTTTCAGCAGGATATGGACATCATTGCTGGCAACGCCGCAGAGCGCCTGTGCCACATCATGATTCCAAAGGTCGAAAGTCTGGATGACGTGCTTCAGGCCGAAAAAGCCCTGCAGCGCGCTACAGGCAAGCGCGTGCCGCTACATGTTTTGATTGAATCGCCTGCCGCAGTGCAGCAGGCCTTTGACATTGCCGCCCACCCGGCCGTGCAAAGTATCTCGTTCGGGCTGATGGATTTTGTCTCGGCCCACGGTGGTGCGATTCCGGCATCGGCCATGACGGCGCAGGGCCAGTTTGAGCACCCCATGGTGGTACGCGCCAAGCTGGAGATCGCCGCCGCCTGCCATGCCCACGGCAAAGTGCCCTCGCATTGCGTCGTGACTGAATTCAAGAATCCCCTGGCTCTGGAGGCTTGTGCGCAAAAAGCGTCGCGCGAGCTGGGCTACACACGCATGTGGAGCATTCATCCGGATCAGATTCGTCCCATCTTGCGCGCTTTTTCTCCTGCGGAAGACGAAGTAAAGCAAGCGGCACAGATTCTTACCGCTGCAGCAGTGCAGAATTGGGCGCCCATCAATTTTGGTGGTGTACTACACGACCGCGCCAGCTACCGCTATTTTTGGCAGTTGCTTGAGCGCGCTCACCAGACGGGGCAGGCCTTGCCGGTTGAAGTTCAACCCTGGTTTGCCTCGCACTGACCCCCAAAACGAACTCATAACAAGTCTGCAGGAGCTATTCCTATGAAGACCCTGATCGCTACTTTGATGATTGCCGCCCCTTTGCTGGCAATCAGCCACTCTGCTGTGGCCGAAACCGCAACCAAGGCTAAGGCCAAGGCTGTGGCTACCAAGAAGGCACCCGTTGCCAAAAAGGCGCCTGTCGCCAAGAAGGGCAAAGCCGTTGCTGCAGCCGCCGTTGCGGGCGGCGCTGCTGTCGTGGCCGCCGGCCCCGCTTCTGCTGCGTTGAGCACAGAAGACTTGGCCGTGGCTGAGCGTGTGCACAAAGGTCGCATCGCCTGCGAACTGGGTGCTTTTGTCAACGTGAACGCTGATACGGCCAACCCCGGCTACTTCATCGTGGACGGCCGTGGTTTCAAGTACCACATGGTCCCCGTGAAGACCTCGACCGGCACCGTGCGCCTGGAAGACAAGGCCGCTGGTGCGGTGTGGCTGCAGATTGCCAACAAGTCGATGCTGATGAACCAGAAGGCTGGTCAGCGACTGGCTGACGAATGCATGAGCCCCGAGCAGCAACAAGTGGCTGAAGCCATCCGCAAGAACCCGCCTCCTAGCCTGCTGGACAACAAGTAAGTCCCGCGAGGCTGAGGGCTGACATATCGCACATATGTCAGCCCTGTAATTCGCGCTAACCGCGCAGCCTTTATCAAAAACCATTGGAGAGACCCCCCATGTTGAAAGCCTACCGTGACCATGTGGCAGAACGCGCCGCACTGGGCATCCCCCCGTTGCCTCTGGATGCCAAGCAGGTTGCTGACCTGATCGAGCTGATCAAGAACCCACCCGCTGGCGAAGAAGAAGTCCTGATGGACCTGCTGACTCATCGCGTGCCGCCTGGTGTGGACGATGCAGCCAAGGTCAAGGCTTCCTTCCTGGCTGCCGTGGCTCACGGCGATATCAAGGTGGGTCTCATCTCCAAGGCCAAGGCCACCGAGCTGCTGGGCACCATGGTGGGCGGCTACAACGTTCACCCCCTGATTGAGTTGCTGGACGACGCTGAAGTCGCCGGTGTGGCCGCTGATGCGCTGAAGAAGACATTGCTGATGTTTGACTTCTTCAACGACGTCGCCACCAAGGCCAAGGCCGGTAACGCCAAGGCCCAGGAAGTGATGCAAAGCTGGG
>NZ_JAVXSJ010000080.1:0-2869 GCF_036643215.1 Comamonas sp.
TACGCCCGGGTCAGGGGACACTCGACTTCAAATTGATTTGTGCAACAACGCCATTTGATAGTGCAAACCGCAGGTGCTGCATGGGCTCCAGCCCTGTGCAGTATTCAGCTCAATGCGCTGCGCTTTTCCATTGCACATCGGGGCGCAGCAGGTGGGCATCACGTACGCGGCGCGTGTAGCCGATGCGGTCGAAGAATTCGAGGATCTGAATGGCGCGCTTGCGGCCAAGGCCCGTGGCGTCTCGGAAGGCGCTGGCTTCCACTTCACCATTGCGGGTTTGAGCAGCGATGTCAGTGGTCAAGGCTGCCAGCTCATCCATGCGGGCGGGCGCATAGAACAAGTCTTTGACGACCTGAAACAGCAGGCCTTGGCGTGAGAGCTTTTTCAGTAGCTGTCGCACCACTTCTTCACCCGCACTATGGTCGCGGGCCAAGTCACGCACCCAGGGTGGGTCGAAGCGGGCTGCAGCAATGGCGGGCAGCAGTTGCTCGGCCAAGGCTTGCTCGGCACTGCTGAGCTGGATGGTGTGCTGCGGCAGGTGCAGCCAGGCCCCTGTGCTGCTGAGCTGTTTTTGCGCCAGCAGCGCATCGACGAGACCTTGATAAAGCGCGTCGTAGCCAGAATTTTGCAGGCCGGGCAGAGCCATGCGTCGCAGGCGGGCGGAGTTGACGCCGGGCTCATCGGGGGATTTTTCGTGAAAGCGGGAAAGGCTCTCTACCACCTGCGTTTGCAACTGCTGCCAGCGCTGCTCACCCAGTACCAGTGCATCGCCATTGGCGACGGGCAGCTGGATGGTGCGGGCAATGGTTGTGTCATTCAGCGCATGGCCGCTGAGGCGTATGAGTTGCGAGCGGGCAATGCCGTGCGGGGCTTGCGCCACCAATGCAGAGAAGTCATGGCGCGTGATGAGCTGTTCCATGGCGTCGAGATAGGCCATGCGCTCGGGGCTGCGGCGTTTGCGGGCCGGGGCGTAGGGGTCAAGAACCATGCCGCCCGCGATGGTGTGGCTGGCTTGGGCGTTACGCAGAATCAGGCGGTCGCCGGGGAGGGCGAAGACGGGCGCATCCAGCACCAGTTGCACGCGGGCCTCGGTGCCCGGTTCTATGGATTCGTCTTGCAGCAGGGCGACATGGCCGGTGGTGCGCTTGGTGCCCAGATGAATATGCACGGGCGTCCATTGCGCAAGGGCGGGGGCTTCGCTGAGCAGGTGCAGATGGATATCCAGACGGTCGGTGGCCTGTAGCAGGCGCGGGTCCATGATCCAGTCGCCGCGCTCGATATCTTCTTTGGCAAGGCCTGCGATGTTGAGGGCGCAGCGCTGACCGGCCACACCAATGTCACTGCTCTGGTTTTGTGCATGAATACTGCGCACACGCACGGACTGGCCGCTTGCCGAGTGCACCAGCGTATCGCCCACTTTGACCTGTCCGTTGAAGACGGTGCCGGTGACCACGGTACCCTGACCGGGCAGTGTGAACACGCGGTCGACGGCGAGTCTGAACAGGCCATCCTTCGGGCGGGCACTCATCATCTGAGCTTGCACATGCAGGTGCTCGCGCAGCGCCTGCACGCCTGCATTGCCTGGCTGAGCGGCATTGGTTTCAAAGATGGGACTGTCGGCCAGCGCGGTGACGGCGAGGATGGCTGTGATTTCACGGCGGACATCGAGCAAGCGCTCGGGCAGAACGCGGTCGGCCTTGGTGAGTGCCACGGTGCCGCGCTTGACGCCCAGCAGCTGCAGAATTTCAAGGTGCTCAATGGTCTGGGGCATCACGCCGTCATCGGCGGCGACGACGAGCAAGGCGTGGTCAATGCCTACGGCACCAGCGGCCATGGTGTGCACGAATTTTTCGTGGCCGGGCACATCGATGATGCCCAGTACATCGCCATTGGGCAGGGGGCTGTAGGCGTAGCCCAGCTCGATGGAAATGCCGCGGGCTTTCTCTTCCTTGAGGCGGTCAGTTTCCACTCCGGTGAGGGCGCGAACCAAGGTGGTTTTGCCGTGGTCGATATGGCCTGCGGTTCCGATAATCATGAGTGTCAGTCTTATTTTGATAGCTGCTAGCGCTTATACATCAAGCGCTGCAAGGCATTTTTATATCAAGTTCTCAGTGGGCGCAGGCCCAGAGCTGTTTCAGGCCAGTTGTGCAAGCTGCTCGACAAACAGGGCCTGCGCAGCGCTTTCAAGACAGCGCAGGTCCAGCCAGAAAGCGTCGTCATGCAGGCGGCCAATAACAGGGCGGGGCAGGGCGCGAAAGCGTGCTTCGAGCTGGGTGAGCTGGCGGCCTGCCTGCTTGCCACTTGCCGGATACATCTTCAGACCAAAGCTGGGCAGGTTTTCAACGGGAAGGGCGCCGCTGCCAATCTGGCTGTTCATGGCGGCAGTTTCCACCACAAAGCCTTGGCCCAGCGCTTGCTGCAGCAGCGGCAACAAGTTTTCAGCCTGCGCCTGCATGTCGGCTGCCTTGCGGGTGAAGAGGCGCAGCGTGGTCAGTTCTTCAGCCAGCTTTTCGGGATTGAGGTACAGGCGCAGCGTGGGCTCTAGCGCGGCCAGCGTGATCTTGCCTACGCGCAGGGCGCGTTTGAGGGGGTTCTTCTTGATCTGGGCAATCAACTCCTTCTTGCCCACGATGATGCCGGCCTGCGGGCCACCCAGCAGTTTGTCGCCGCTGAAGGTGACGATGTCGGCGCCGGACTCCACAGTCTCGCGCACGGTCACTTCATAGGGCAGTCCCCAGTCGCGCATGTCGATCAGGGTGCCGCTGCCCAGGTCCACGATCATGGGCAGTTGGTGGTCGTGCGCAATGCCTGCCACATCGGCGTCGCTGACGGCTTTGGTAAAGCCGGTGATGGCGTAGTTGCTGCAATG
>NZ_JAVXSJ010000081.1:0-2552 GCF_036643215.1 Comamonas sp.
TCTGCGCATGCTGGTGATTGGTCGTCAGTATGGACTCGGTATGGTGGCTGGAGTACTTGTTGATGTGGGCGATGGCCTCATCCACACCCTCCACCAGCTTCACGCTGATGATGGGAGCCAGATATTCCTCGTACCAGTCTTGCTCTTCGGCTTCGGCCAGCTTGGCATCCTTGACCGATTGCAAAATGGCCAGCGCCTCAGCGTCGCAGCGCATTTCCACGCCCTTGGTGGCAAAGACAGCGCCAATCTGGGGCAAAAATTCAGCCGCCACGGCGCGCGCCACCAGCAGACTTTCGCTGGCGTTACAGGGGCTGTACTTGCTGGTCTTGGCGTTGTCGGCCACCTTCACAGCCATGGCGATGTCGCAGGGGTCGTCCACATAGGTATGACAGTTGCCATCCAGATGCTTGATGACAGGCACCTTGGCTTCGCGGCTGATGCGCTCGATCAGACCCTTGCCGCCACGGGGGATGATGACATCTACATAGTCAGGCATGGCAATCAGCTGGCCCACGGCATCACGGTCGGTCGTGCCAACCAACTGCACGCCGTTTTCAGGCAAGCCTGCTTCAGCCAGCGCCTGGGCCACCAGCTTGGCCAGCGCCTTGTTGGACTCGATGGCTTCGGAGCCGCCACGCAAGATGCAGGCATTACCGCTCTTGATAGACAGGCTGGCCGCTTCAATCGTCACATTGGGGCGGCTTTCGTAAATCATGCCGAACACGCCAATGGGCACACGCATCTGGCCGACACGAATACCGCTGGGCATTTGCCTGAGGCCGCTGATCTCGCCAATCGCATCGGGCATGGCTGCCAGCTGCTCGCAGCCTTCGGCGCAGGTCTCCAGAACCTTGGGGGTCAGGCGCAGTCTATCAACCATGGGAGCTGCCAGGCCATTGGCCACGGCACGCTCAAGATCCTTGGCGTTGTCGATCTGCAGCGGCTCGACATGCGCGCGCAGCAGGCGGGCAAGCGCCTTGAGTGCTTTGTTTTTAGTAGCTGCAGACGCACTAGCCATCAGCGCAGAGGCAGCTTTTGCCTGTACGCCAAGGTGGTGCATGTATTCGACGGTGTTGAGCGCGTTCATACGGTGATTTTCGCCGAGTTGCGGGCTTTGCGCAGACAAGCCCATGCAAGAGCGTATTTATCTCGCAACCGCCACCTACACTGGGCAGCAAAATTGCAAGGAGACCTCATGACCGCCACCACCTCGCCCACGCTTCTAGAAGCCACACGCCAGCTCCAGCAACTGCGCAGCGGCTTTGCGCAACTGGCGCAAGCGCAAATCTCGGCAGCCGCCCTCAGCCAGCAGGCGCGCGCCGCCACAGCCCTGCTGCAGACGCTGCCACCGCGCTATAGCGAAGTCTTGTTCAATCTGCTGGACCGGCTTGAATCCAGCGCACTGTTTACCGAAGAAAGCTGCTCTTTCAGCCAGAAAGGCCTGTTGGACAATCTGCAAATGTGGGCTGACAAGGCACAGGGCCAGCTCAACGCCTGAAGATCAGCGCCCGGCCTGCGCCAACTGCATGGCCAGCTGACGCAAGGCCTGCCAGCTGTCGCGCGGCCAGCCTGCGCTAGGCAGACCTTTGACAATGCCGTCCACTGCATGGGCCGACTGCAACAACTGGGCAGCGCGCGCATCGCTGACGCGGGGTAGCAGCCGCTCCATCAGCCGTTCCTTGGGTCCCCAGATGCGGTTTTCGCGCAGCGCCATGGGCAGAGGCTTGCCGCCCGCCATGGCGTCTTTCACCCGTTTGATATTGCGAATATCTTCGGCCAAAGCCCAGTGCACCAGCACTTCGGCCTCGCCCTCGGCCTGCAGGCCGTCGAGCATGCGCATGCTGCGCGCGACCTGACCGGAGAGCACGGCTTCAGATAGCTTGAACACGTCATAACGCGCCACGTTGAGCACGGCCTGCTCGACCTGCTCGAAGCTCAGCTCACCTTCGGGGTGCAGCAGCGCCAGCTTCTGAATCTCCTGATGCGCAGCCAACAAGTTACCTTCCACGCGGTCAGCAAAGAATTGCAGCGTGCGCTGACCTTCCTCGCCCGCCGCCACGCGTTGGTTTTGCAGCGCCAGCCGCTGGGCAATCCAGTGCGGCAACGCGCCGCGCTCAATAGGCTCGACCTGAATGGTGACGCCCTGTGCATCCAGCGCCGAGAACCATGCGCCCGTGCGCGTGGCCTTATCCAGGCGCGGCAGGCTGATCAGCGTCAACGTGCTGTCATTGCCCTGCGCGCTGCTGGCCAGTTGCTGCAGCGCAGCGCCCCCCTCTTTGCCCGGTTTACCGCTGGGGATGCGGATTTCCAGAATCTGCTTGTCGGCAAATAGGGATAGTGAGCCCCCCGCCGCCAGCACCGCACTCCAGTCAAAGTGCGCGCCCATCACGGTGTAGCTGCTGCGCTCGGTATATCCCTGAGCACGCGCCGTGGCGCGAATGGCGTCCGCCGCTTCCTGCAGCTGCAGCGGTTCGTCCCCATGCAGCACATAGAGCGAGCGCAAGCCCTTGGCCAGATGAGAGGAAAGCTGGTTCAGCGCAAGCTGCATGAGA
>NZ_JAVXSJ010000082.1:0-2469 GCF_036643215.1 Comamonas sp.
CCGCCAGAGTCGAACCAGTCACTTTCATGAACTGGCGTCTGGAGAATTGGACCATCGTGGGGTACCTTTTCGGTTGAACGCTTATGTGAAAGCAAATTTTACGGCTTGGCCCTTTTTTGATAGCAGTAACAAACCCTTAATTGTTGAGTAAGGTTGAGCGTCTTTGATTGTTTTAATTCGTTTTTGTTTTTCTTAATGACCGCCATACCTTTTAGCTATGGAGTGATTTCTGTTGTTTACGATCAATATTTATGGCTCAACTTCGGGATTTTCTGACTTGATTTCAGGTGGTCTGCTGACTTTTTTTGTCTCTGTTGTCTTATCTTCGATTGCGCGTTTTTGATCGAATTCAGTGCTTAGTTGCTTTTCTTCCTGCTCCTGCATGGAAGTAAACAGTTCCCAGGCGGCCATGAAGAGGGCCGCAATCGCAGGGCCGAGGACAAAGCCCGAGAGTCCAAACAAGGCCATGCCGCCCAGCGTCGAGATCAAGACAACGTAGTCCGGCATCTTGGTGTCTTTGCCGACCAGTAAGGGTCGTAGCACATTGTCTACCAGTCCAATCACCACAACCCCATAAGCGGCAAGAATGGCACCTTTGGTGACTTCGCCGGTGGCGAAGAAGTAGATCGCCACAGGGCCCCAGACCAGGCCTGCCCCCACGGCGGGCAGCAAGGATAGGAAGGCCATGACCACGGCCCACAGCACGGCGCCTTGAATGCCAAGAATCCAGAAAATCAGACCGCCCAGTGCACCCTGTGCCGCAGCAACAGCCAGGTTGCCTTTGACCGTGGCGCGGATGACGGTAATGAATTTGGTAGCAAGCTCGCGTTTGTGGTCGGGCGCTAGAGGGGTCGCAGCCCAGATGCGGGCTACCAGCGCTTTGCCATCACGCAGCAAAAAGAAGATGAGATACAGCATCACGCCGAAGCCGACGATGAAGCCCAGTGTGTTCTGACCCAGACCCACAGCCTTGGTGGCGGCGAGCTTGCTCACTTGCAGCGCAATATTGGAGAGCTTGTTCTGAATCTCGGCCAGAGTGCCTAGATGCAGCTTGTCCATCCAGGGCGTCATCCATGAGGGCAGGGCGTTGAAGACCTGCTCCACGTAGCTCCCTGCCGACAGGTTGCCGCTGTTGATGCGGTCGTAAATGGCGGCAGTCTCTTTGATGAGAGACAGGCTGATCAAAACCAGCGGAAAAATCACCATTACCAGACTGATTAGCAGGGTTGCAAGCGCTGCCAGTGTTGGTTTTTGGGGCATGCGCTCCAGCAGCTTTCGGTGCAGGGGGGCAAAGACAATGGCAAAGGTGACGCCCCAGAAAATGGCTACGGCATATTCCTGCAGAACCAAGCCGAAACCTAGGGTGACTGCTATCAAAAGAAGAATAAATGCACGTTTGTGAAGCGGCAGAAGCGGCATGCGAATCCTTGTTTGTAGGGTCCACGCAATGTAAGCGAGTACGCGGCTTGTAAACATCATGTCTTTTATAAGACTCGGGCTTTGAACGGTGGCACAATGGCTCTCGCAACTTCAGGCCTTCCCTTGCCACAGTCGCATCCGCCAACCGGTACAGCCGTGTCGCGGAAGGTACTACAAACCAGCTAATGCTCTCCAAAGGAGAGCGGAGGTCAGCGAAATATGAGCGATCAGTCAACGATCTATCAAGCCTATGAAGGCAACACTTATCTTTTCGGCGGCAATGCGCCTTATGTCGAAGAGATGTATGAGAACTACTTGGCTAACCCCAGCAGCGTTCCCGATTCATGGCGCGAGTACTTCGACGCCCTGCAGCATGTGCCTGCAGTTGACGGTACCGACAATAAAGACATCCCACACCTGCCTGTGATCAATGCTTTTGCCGAACGTGCAAAGCAAGGTGGCACCAAGGTGGTCGTGGCTTCTGGCGCCGACTCCGAGCTGGGTCGCAAGCGCACTGCCGTGCAGCAGCTGATTGCTGCTTACCGCAATGTGGGCCAGCGCTGGGCTGATCTGGATCCTCTGAAGCGCACTGAGCGCCCCGAAATTCCCGAGCTGGAGCCGTCTTTCTACGGCTTCACCGATGCCGACCAGGAAGTGGTGTTCAACACCAGCAACACCTTCTTCGGCAAGGAAACCATGACACTGCGCGAGCTGATGAATGCTCTGCGCGAAACATACTGCGGCACTCTGGGTGCTGAGTACATGTATGCCACCAATCAAAACCAGAAACGCTGGTGGCAACAACGTCTGGAATCCATCCGTTCCAAGCCTACTTTCAATGCCGACGAAAAGAAGCGCATTCTGGATCGTCTGACGGCTGCTGAAGGTCTGGAGCGTTACCTGCACACCAAGTACGTGGGCCAGAAGCGCTTCTCGCTGGAAGGTGGTGAGTCCTTCATCGCCGCCATGGATGAGCTGATCAACTCCGCCAGCGCCAAGGGCGTGCAGGAAGTCGTGATCGGTATGGCTCACCGTGGCCGTCTGAACGTG
>NZ_JAVXSJ010000083.1:0-2407 GCF_036643215.1 Comamonas sp.
TTGCTCATGCGGCGAGCCTAGCGGCTCGCGCAGACTGATTTATGCAACAACGCCCATTGGAGGCACTCATGAAGCACCCTTCGCACATTCAGGCGAAGCAACGCCAAACTCAGTGGCTAGCTGGCTATCAAATAGTCATCTCACAAGTGATTAATACCTACGGCGATGGCGGTATCACTCATCCATTGAAAGACAAAGTGCAAAGACCTGCTAAGGCTTTCCCCTCTAATGTCAGTGCCTAACAAGACCAGTGAACTACCAGTATTCGACTGACTCCTTAGGGTCGATCAGAGACAGTCGCTACAGAGTGCTGAGCATCAAAGCAACATCTTGCGTTAAGTGATTGCTTGCGGCATTGTCAGCTTCGGTGCCAAAGGCTGCGCAACTTTGTGCCAAAGCGCGTGCAACTTTGTGCCAAAGGCCGCGCAACGCAATTTTTATTGGCGGATGCAGAGGGCCGCCGAGATTTGAGTTTATGTAGTTGCACTGCAAATTATTTACATGGCAAAAATCAAGGGGTTTTTGGCACTTTCCCAATGAAAATGCCCCATGAAAGTAGACCTAAACCCTTGAGTCTTGTACAAGACTTGAAAAAAACAGCCCGGTTGCGCTTAGAATTTTGTATTGTGGGAACGCATTGCATCAAGATAGTGTCGTCCCGCTGTGTCAGGCCCCATTGCGCAAGCTCGGGATGTCGGCCCTAGGCACTCCCCCTTTTTTCATAACCTGAGACACGAGATGAGTACGCAGCAACCCACCATCATCTATACCTTGACTGACGAGGCTCCTCGCCTGGCCACCAGCGCATTCCTGCCCGTGATCCGCGCTTTTGCGGCACCTGCTGGCATCAATGTGGAAACCAGCGACATCTCGCTGTCCGGCCGTATCCTGGGCGAGTTCCCCGAATTCCTGACGGAAGCACAACGTGCTCCCAACAACTTGGCTGCGCTGGGCAAGCTGACGCTGACGCCTGAAGCCAACATCATCAAGCTGCCTAATATCTCGGCATCTGTGGGCCAGCTGCAAGAAGCCATCAAGGAACTGCAAGGCAAGGGCTACGCTCTGCCTGACTTCCCTGAGAACCCAACGACCGACGCAGAAAAAGACATCAAGGCTCGCTACAGCAAGTGCATCGGCTCTGCCGTGAACCCCGTGCTGCGCGAAGGTAACTCTGACCGCCGCGCTCCTGCTGCTGTCAAGAACTACGCCAAGAAGCACCCCCATTCGATGGGCGAGTGGAAGCAGTGGTCGCAGACCCACGTGTCCCACATGGACAAGGGCGACTTCTACCACGGCGAAAAGTCCATGACTCTGGACAAGGCCTGTGAAGTCAAGATGGTGCTGGAGACCAAGTCTGGCCAATCTATTGTTCTGAAGGACAAGGTCAAGCTGCAGGCTGCAGAAGTGATCGACTCCATGTTCATGAGCAAGAAGGCTCTGTGCGCTTTCTACGAAAAGGAAATCGAAGACTGCAAGGAAGCCGGCATTCTGTTCTCGCTGCACGTCAAGGCCACGATGATGAAGGTGTCCCACCCCATCGTGTTCGGTCACTGCGTGCGCATCTTCTACAAGGAAGCCTTCGAGAAGCACGGCAAGCTGTTTGACCAGTTGGGCGTGAACGTGAACAACGGCATGGCCGACCTGTACGCCAAGATCGAAAAGCTGCCTTCGTCGCAGCGTGAAGAGATCATCCGTGACCTGCACAAGTGCCAGGAAGATCGTCCTCGTCTGGCCATGGTTGACTCTGCCAAGGGCATCACCAACTTCCATTCGCCGAACGATGTGATCGTTGACGCATCTATGCCTGCGATGATTCGCGTGGGCGGCCAGATGTGGGCTGCTGATGGCAAGCCTTATGACTGCAAGGCCGTGATGCCTGAGTCCACCTTCGCCCGTATCTACCAGGAAGTGATCAACTTCTGCAAGTGGCACGGCAACTTCGACCCCAAGACCATGGGCACCGTGCCTAACGTGGGTCTGATGGCTCAGAAGGCTGAAGAGTACGGCTCGCACGACAAGACTTTCGAAATCGCCGAAGACGGCGTGGCTAATATTGTTGACACCGCCACTGGCGAAGTCCTGATGAGCCAGAACGTTGAAGCAGGCGACATCTGGCGCATGTGCCAGGTCAAGGACGCACCCGTGCGCGACTGGGTGAAGCTGGCCGTGACCCGTGCCCGCAACTCTGGCATGCCTGCTGTCTTCTGGCTGGACCCATACCGTCCCCACGAAGCCGAGCTGATCAAGAAGGTGCAAACCTACTTGAAGGAATACGACACCACCGGTCTGGAAATCCACATCCTGTCGCAAGTGCGCGCCATGCGCTACACGCTGGAGCGTGTGGCTCGCGGTCTGGACACCATCTCGGTGACCGGCAACATTCTGCGTGACTACCTGACCGACCTGT
>NZ_JAVXSJ010000084.1:0-2189 GCF_036643215.1 Comamonas sp.
TTGCCGCCGTAGCGGTTGATCTGGCCGCCCTGAATTTGCAGGGTGACGTTGGTGATGGCGTCCAGGAATTCGCGGTCGTGGCTGATGACGATCATCGTGCCGCTGTAGCGCTTGAGCCAGGCTTCCAGCCAGACCAGAGCGTCCAAGTCCAAGTGGTTGGTAGGCTCGTCCAGCAGCAACAGGTCGCTTGGCGCCATGAGCGCGCGGGCCAGTTGCAGGCGCATGCGCCAGCCGCCCGAGAAACTGTTGACGGGGTGGCTCAGCTCGGAGACCTTGAAGCCCAGACCCAGAATCAGCGCCTGGGCGCGTGCTTCCGCATCATGGGCGCCGGCATCGCCTAAGTCGATATAGGCCTGGGCGATTTCCATGCCGTCTTCAGACGCTTCGGCTGCAGCCAGTTTGGCATTCAGCTCGGCCAGACGTGTGTCGCCATCCAGCACAAACTGGGTAGCGGACTCGTCCGTCTCGGGCATGTGCTGGGCCACCTGGGCCATGCGCCATTGCGGGGGGATGAAGAAATCACCACCGTCTTCGCTGATGCTGCCATTGAGCAGAGCAAACAGGCTGGACTTACCCGCACCGTTACGGCCGACGAGGCCCACGGATTCTCCCGGGTTGATGGTGGTGCTAACCTGGTCGAGCAGGACTTTGGTGCCGCGGCGCAGCGTGATGTTCTTGAGGCTGATCATGACTGGGGGTGATTATCCCAGTGATTGGATGCCAGCCTGCGGCCCCGTGAAATAGGCTGTCGTGATAGATGCAGTGCTCAACCGTCGATTTCGCAGGTGCAAGGCAAACAATAGCGCGTAGGTAAAATTGTTATTCGCCTGTAATGTCGGCGAAATCTGACGCAATAGAGGTGCTTGTCTTGGCAAGATCGCGTATCTTTTAACCCGTTACAGCTCTGGGTTCAGCAACGAATGCAGCAAAACGTGTCACACACACCAAAGACCGCCGCACACTGGCGCGTTGAGGACATAGATTTTTCGGCCATTGATCGCACAGTCGTTGAGGGCAATGAAGATTTGTTCTTCTTGCTGATGAGTGCCTCGTTCATCGAAACAGGCTCGGATACCTATGCCGCTAATCTGGCCGAGCATTACGCGGCCTGGCCCGAGATTGCGGACTGGCTCAGCACCCAGTGGGAAGCAGAGGAGCTGCAGCACGGCAGAGCCTTGCGGGCCTATGTCGAGGCGGTGTGGCCCGCATTCCCTTGGCAGCAGGCCTATGACAGCTTCTTTGCCGAGTATTCGCAGCTGTGCACCATGGAAGAGCTCTACCCCGACCAGCGTCTTGAACTGGTGGCGCGCTGCGTGGTGGAGACCAGTACCACGGCTTACTACCATACGCTGCGCGATTTGAGTGACGAGCCGGTGCTGAGCCAGATGCTGGGTCATATTCGCAATGACGAGGTGAATCACTTCAAGCACTTTCTCAAGTTCTTCAAAGAGATGCAGGATGAATCCCCGGTGGGGCGCGCCCGTATTGCCAAGGCGCTGTATGGGCGGCTCAAGGAGCTGCGCGATAGCGATACGGAGATTGCGCTGCGCCATGTCTGGGCGCACAAGGGGCCGTATTTTTCCGCTACAACGGTCCCTTTGGAAGAGATGGCACAACGTATTTACGAGCTGATCAGCAGCCGCCTGCCAGCGGATCTGGCGGTGCGCATGTTGCTCAAGCCCATGCTGCTGCCGCAACGGGTGGAGGGGCTGATACGAACACCTATCTCTAAATTGGCGACGCGGGTGCTGGCGCACGGTTAAGCGCGGCTGGCAGTCATCAATGCGCTACATAGAAAAAGGCCCGGTACTCTGGCGAGTCCGGGCCTTTTGTTTTGTCTGGTGCTGCTATTTTGATAGCTGCTTGCGCTTATTTTTATTGCGGTAGAGTGTTATTTGACCAGTGACGCAGCGCTTCTTCGGTAATCAGCAGCACTTGCTCGTCGCCCGAGCTGGTATCGAGCCAGAAGATGGGCAGGTCGGGGAAGGCGGCTTCAAAGTACGGTTTTTCGTTGCCGATTTCCAGAATCACCACGGCATCCTTGTTCAGGCGCGCGGGCAGGTCTTGCAGCAGCTGGCGAATGAAGTCCATGCCGTCCGTGCCACCGGCCAGGGCCAGCTCAGGCTCGGCCAGATATTCGGCGGGCAGCTTGCCCATGCTGTCGGAGTTGACGTAAGGCGGGTTGCACA